>CAZDNG010000063.1:34003-55445 GCA_964506835.1 uncultured Polyangiaceae bacterium | reverse complement strand
GAACTACACCGTACGAAGTGCGAATCGGGAGCGATAATTTCGATCGGGCTCCTTAGGCGGCGAGGGCTTACAAGTTGCCCTTCCATTCGAACCGCCGCTCGTGAAACGCGTCACGGCCCGACTGGATCCGATCCATGGCTTGGTTGGCGAGCGCGTCGACGTGTTCGTTGCCGTGGTGGCCCGAGTGACCGGCGACCCATTTCCATTCGACGTGGAGGTGGCTGATCAGCTCGTCGAGGCGTTGGATGAGGTCGAGGTTCTTGAGGGGCGCGCCCTTGCGCTTCCAGCCTTTGGCCTTCCAACCCTCCATCCACTCGGTGCAACAACCGATCAGGTATTTGCTGTCGGTGCAAACGAGAACCCGCGTTTTCGGCTTTTTCACCGCAGAAAGCGCCTCGATCGCGGCGAACATTTCCATCCGGTTGTTGGTGGTCTCCCCTTCGCCGTTGGTGCGCTCGAGGGCCTTTCGAGTATCGGGTTCGACGAGCACGAAGGCCCACGCACCCACTCCCGGGTTGCCCCGGCATCCGCCGTCCGTAAAAGCGATGAGGTCCACCACGTTAGGCGCGCATCCTCGTCGAACACGCCCGGCACGGCAAGCTCGACGACAAGCTCCGCGCGTCGGAATATGTTCCCGCTTCGCCATGGCCGTTCGCCCGAAAACGCTCTTGCGCGCCGTCGTCGTCATCGGAGCCACCGCGCTGGTTACGGCCGCACTCGTGCGTCCGACGGGCTCGCGCCCGAACCGCAACAACGGCAGCGTCGCGCTTCCGAAGCCTCCGCCGCGCGATCGAGTGACCGAGAGCGGCTTGATCGCAGTGGACGCGGCCGGATTGAAAGAGCGCATCCGGCGTTCGAGCGCGCGCGGTGTGGTGGTGAACGCATGGGCGAGCTGGTGCGGCTCTTGTAAGGAAGAGCTACCGCTCCTGTTGCAACTCAAGGGTGCGTTCGGCACCGACATCGACGTCTGGCTCGTCTCGGTCGACGAGCCCGATGGACAACCGGCGGCGAAGGCGATGCTTCACGAGCTGTTCAACGACGGCCCGAGCTTCGTCGTCGACGAGCCGCTCGACGCCTTCAAGACCGCGATGAATCCGCGCTGGCCGGGCATGCTGCCTGCGACGTTCCTGTTCGATCGAACGGCGAAGCTTCGGTATTTCTGGGGCGGAACGGTGTACGAAAAAGAAATCACGCCGCTCCTCCGGCGCTATCTCGCGGGTGAGGTCATTGACGGCGAATCCGATTTCGGGCTCGCCCCGGGCGCGACGACACGATGACGCTCGCGGCGGCGGTCTTGCTCTGGCTGCACGTCGTCCTCGCGGATCCAATCGATCTGCCGCCGACCGAAGTGCTCGAAGCCTCGCCGGCGCACCGCTACGCGAATCTCGCGAACGACGAGGCGCTCGCGGAGCTCGCGCGCCGGAACATCGCGTTCGTTCGCGTCACCGAAGGGGCCACGGGCGTGCGCCTTCCGATTCGGCTCCGCGGCGCACTTCACGGCGTGACGGTTCATTCGAGCTTGCCGCCGGCCGAACGCGACACGACGCCCTTCGAAATTCTCGACGCGCGCCTCGCGCTCGCCTTGGACGACTTCTGCGCGATCCTGTCGAACCACGACGTCGTCGAGCTCGTCCATTTCACTATGTACCGACCCTCCGATCCGCACCCGATCGAAACGGGAACCGGCACCCTTCGTCACCCGGGCGGCATGGCGATCGACGTGGGAGCGCTCCGCAAACGCAGCGGCGCGTTGATGAGCGTCGAACCGCATTGGCCGCCGTCGATCGGCGCGAAAACATGTGGACCCGGCGCCCGGCGGCTTCCGACCCGTCGCGGTCGCGAGCTCATGAGTATTCTTTGCGAAGCCGCGGACTCACGCTTGTTCAGCGCGATGCTCACGCCGCATTTCAATCGCGCCCATCACGACCATTTCCACCTCGAGCTCACCCCCGACGTGAAGTGGTTCATGGTGCGTTGAGCGTCACCCGAATCGTGTAGGCTCCGGGCATGGCCGACGCCCCGAAGCTCACGCTCTACGCCGAGAAATTCTGGTACAGCCCGTACGTCTTCTCGGTGTTCGTCGCGCTGCGCGAAAAAGGGCTTCCGTTCGGCGAGGTGAACCTCGACCTGTTCGCGGGCGAGCACAAGCAACCGGCGTACCGCGCCCGCATGCTCACCGGACGAGTTCCGGCGCTCGACCACGACGGCTTCACGCTCGGCGAATCGAGCGCCATCGTCGAATATCTCGACGAGACGTTCCCGGCGCCGAAGTGGCCACGTCTCTTGCCGGACGCTCCGAAGGAGCGCGGCCTGGCGCGCCAGCTCATGGCCTGGGTGAGGAGCGATCTCATGGCGATCCGCGAGGAGCGCCCGACCTCGACCATGTTCTACGCGCGGGCCACCGAGCCGCTCAGCAAGGAAGGCCGCGACGCGGCCGAAAAGCTCTTTTACGTCGCGGAGCAAGTCATCCCCGAAAGCGGTGGGCCGCTCTACGGCAGCTGGTGCATCGCCGACGCGGATTTCACGTTCATGCTCCACCGGCTCCTTCTGAACGACGAACCGGTGACCGACAAAGTCCGGCGCTATGCCCAGGCGCAATGGCAGCGCCCGTCGATCCGCGCGTTCGTCGAGCACGACCGCCCCGAGCGCCAGTAAGTGCTAACGTCCGCCGCATGATCATCGTGATGCGCGGGGACGTGACCGCCGACTCGGCGGCCGTCCAGGACGTCGTACGGCTCGCCGAGCGGTATCCCGGGGTGAAAACCCAGGTGCGGAGCATCGAGGGCGCGACGCGGAGCCTGACGGAAGTGTACCTCCTCGGGTCGACCGCGACGGTGCCGAGCGAACCGTTCGAGGAAATGACCGGCGTCGAGCGGGCGATCCGCATTCGCGCAAAGTATCGCGCCATCGGCCGACACGAAGGCGCCGCGGAAGCGATCGGGTTCGTCTACAACGGCGTCGAGTTCAGTCAGAACACGTTCCACGTCATGCCCGGCCTCTGCGCCGTCGACACGCCGAAGAACGTCGAAGAGATGTTCCGCGCGCTGAAATCGTTCGGCATCCAGACCACGCGCGCCGGCGCCTACAAGCCGCGCACGAGCCCGTACGAATTCCAAGGGCACGGAAAGTCGTGCTTGCCGTACCTGTTCGAGTACGCGGGCAAATACGACATCCGCGTGATCGCCATGGAGGTCACGCACGAGTCGCACGTGCTCGAGATCCTCGACGCGCTCGAGATGAGCGGCCAAGCGACGGGCGTCATGCTGCAGATCGGCACGCGGAACGCCCAAAATTTCGAGCTCCTGAAGATGGTCGGGCAGCAAGAAAGGCTCCCCGTGCTCTTCAAGCGCGGCATGGGCATCACCCTCGACGAATCCCTCAACGCCTGCGAGTACATCGCCTCGAGCGGCAACCATCGCATCGTCTTCTGTCTCCGCGGCATGAAGACGAACCTCGGCGATCCGCATCGTAACTTCGTCGACTTCGCGCAAGTGCCGGTGCTTCGCCGGCTCACTCGTCTCCCCGTGTGCGTCGATCCGTCGCACTCCGTCGGCAAGCGCTTCGTCGGCGACGACGGCCTCCTCGACATCCACCACGTCGCCGCGCAAGGCGTCATCGCGGGCGCCAACGGCGTCCTGGTCGACTTCCATCCGCACCCCGAAGAAGCGCTCTGCGACGGACCGCAGGCCCTCTTGCTCACCGAGCTCGAGCACTTCGTTCGCGACCTGGAGCTCGTCCGCAAGGCGTACCTCGAACGCACCGAGCTCGCGCGAAACCTCTTGCCGCGCGCCGACGCGTGAGGAGCGCGCCTTTGACTGAAAGCTATCTCAGAAACCGTAGCGAGCCCCCCGAAGCTAGGAAGGCCGACGCAGGCATACGCTGGTATTTCGAGGAGGCCGACCGAAGCAGCGGGGGGCGTAGTAGGTTTATGAGATAGCTTCGTTGTTGGTGCGAATTTGAAGCGCGTGCTTTGTGGTCAGAGCGCGTCGCGAAACGCGGCCAGGCCGTCGCGGTCGAGCGCGCCGCCGCGGAAGACGACGTGTCCGTGGCGATCGACGACCAACGTCGCGGGGACGTTGCGTTCACCGAGGGCGTCGGCGAGCGCAAAGTGTTCGTCGACGAGCTGCGCGTACGCGAACGGATGATTCGCGGCGAAGGCTCGGACGGCCTCGCGAGTGTCGCCTACCGCGACGCCCACGACCAAAGCGTCGGGGCGCGAGCGCGCCTCGGACGAAACGCGATTCAGTGCGCCCATTTCTTTCACGCACGCGTCGCACCAGGTTGCCCAAAAGCTGACGAGCGCGGTCCGACCATGCAGGTAGTCGGGCAAATCCGTCGAAGCACCGTCGAGCGTCGCCAGCGGCGCGGGCGGAATCGTGCTCGCCGCGCCGCTCGCCGGAGCTTCCGGCGGAGTCGAGGTGCACCCGAGCGCGCCGTACAGAGCGGCAAAAATCAGAAGTGGTAACCGGTTTCCCATGTAAGCACGTTCACTTGAAGGTCGTTGCTGCGGAAGTATCGCTCG
The DNA here is from genome assembly GCA_964506835.1 of uncultured Polyangiaceae bacterium. Lineage (GTDB taxonomy): Bacteria > Myxococcota_A > Polyangia > Polyangiales > Polyangiaceae > DASZVB01. The sequence goes on along the minus strand of CAZDNG010000063.1, from coordinate 50,923 downwards.
TAGCCGGCCTCGAAGTGGAGGCTCTTCGTCCGAGCGTCGAGCGGCACGTCGACGACGACCCTGCCACCGATCGTGTCGGCGTCGAGCGGGGCGAGGTCGCTGTCGGCGGTACGATATTGCGCGGCCGTCGGCGCGAGCGTCGTGAAAAATTCGGCGCCCGTCTGGTGGTGAAAGCGATAGAGACCGGACACGTAGAGGAACGGCGCGATCCGTTGCATGAGTTCGCCCTCGACGGAGTGCGCGGTGATGCCCCAATCGTCGTGATAGAGACGGTAGTAGACGTGGAGCGCGCCGTTCCACGGCAAAAACTGCGACACCCGCGCGACCGCCGCGTGACGGACGCGCTCGGTCGGCAGTTGTTCGGCGCCGCGCTTGCCGTTCGCGAGCGGCACGCTGTTCCAGGTGTTCCCGAGCTCGCCCTTCTGCACCGAGAGCCCGTAGTTGACGGCCACCGCGGTCGTCTCGGTGAGGATCTGGGTGATGCCGAAGCTCCCCGTCGTGGTCGAGCGCTGCGTGCGCCCGTGACGAAATCCGAGGATGTCGAAATGATCGAACCAGTCGAACACCTCGAGGAGCGATTCGGACAACGTCGCGTCGCCGTCGGCGATGGTCTGCGTCGCGGAGAGCGAGCCGTTCCACGACCTGAGCGGCTCTTCGAGATGAACCGCGCTCCGGATAGAGACGTCGGTCGTCGCCGTCGTCTTGTACGTCGCCGTCCAGTCGATCGCACCCGCTTCGTTGTAACGAGAGGCGTGACTGAGCACGTCCGGCTTTTTCCGATACTTGTCGAGGGCGTCCGCGGAGGCGGCGGTGACGATATCGACGGGAATGACGACCCGATGAGTCAGTCGCTCTCCCTGGGTCGCGACGATCTCCGTGATCGGCTCCAGGATCGTCGTGCGCTCGGACCCAGGACCGAGGAGCGGCCCGGCCTGCGATTGGTAGCCGTAGCCGGACTGGTCGAACGCCGTGATGCGCGTCGTGACCGACTCGAGCTTCAGCCGGTCGCTCGGCGGTCCGAAGATCTCCGAGTCGCTGAACGGCGTCGCCGGAGCGGCGTTCGTCGCCGTATCGTCGGCTTGCGCGCGGGCGGACGACGAGCCAACGGAGAGCAATACCGCGCACGCGAGGAGCGCGACCCCCGCTCGGACGGCGTGCTTCATTGACAGCCGCAGCCGCCACCCGCGGTGGTGCCGTCGCCGCCGGAAGCACCTTCGCGAGCATCGTAGAGCTTCTGATGTCGAGCCGCATCGAGCGGCCGGGGACCGATGCTCATCATGGGATCGGCGAACCGGGCGCGGCGGTTTTGCGAGACCGTTGCGCACGCGGGCAGACCCGAGAGCGCGATGAGGAGCGCGAGCGCGGTCTTCACCAGAGCGTCCCTCCGACGTCGAGCCCGACCGTGCCCGCGCCGACGCTCGGCGACAGGGTCACGGCGTGCAGTCGCTTCCTCACGAACGTCGCATCGACGATGCCGACGACGGACGAGAAAAGGCCCACTCCGAACGACCCCCAGAGTACGCGCTGCTTCGGGAGCTGGCCGTTCGCGACGGCGTCCGGAAAGACGGCGATGACCGTCCCCGACGTGAGCGCGGCCGCGGTCGGCACGGTCGCGAACAGCGCGCCGCGCGTCCACTCGCCGGTGACGGCGTGGGCCGCCAGGGGCGCCAGCGCGAACCCGGACTGAATGGTGAGCCATCCGGCGTTCTGGTCCGCGCGGCTCTGCGAGCTCGCCGTGAGGAGCACGCCGCCGAGGCCAAAGCCGACGAGAAACACCGACGCGCCGGTGATGAACCCGAGCGCGGGATCGGGCTCGTGAGGCGGGGGCCGGTCGGACTCCTGGGCGTGAGCAGAAGGGACCAGCAGCGTCACCGCCACGCACGTGGCTAGAGAGCGGAAGCGCCGCACGGGGGGAGACTAGGGCACGACTTGCACACCGTCGAGGCCCCGAAAACCAGGGAAACGCCGGTTCGGGGCGCCGCCGTCCGCCACCTCCGTTCCGCCGCGCAAACGGCCGGCGGGGAAGATCGGTTTGACATCCGTCAGCGTGAATAGAAATCTTTAGGTTGAAATATGGGCAAGCTGAGCTCAGCGATCGTGCAGCGCCGGCTCGCGTCGCTCCGGGACGTGGAAGAAGCTCTCGCCCGCCAGGTGCTCTACGGCGGCGACCTCGCGACGAACCTGCTCGAGCAATCGCCGACGGTTAGCGAACAATCGCTGTCGGATCTGCTCGCCGAGACTCAAGGTCTTCCCGCGGCACCCTCCGGGGAGATTCCGAGCGCGCTCCCCGGCGCGCTTCAACTCGTCCCCGGCGACGTCGCGCTGCGCCACGGGATCTATCCGCTCGAACAAGGTGAAGGCACGCTCATCGTCGCCGTCAGCGAAGCGCTGAAACCCGACGTCGAGCAAGACCTCGGTTTCGGTCTCGGCGTGAGCATCGTCCAGCGCGTCGCGCCGCTCGTCCGGATCCGTCAGGCGATCAGCCGCGACTACGGCTTGCCGCTCGACCGGCGCAGTCAACGCGTGCTCGCGAAGATCGAAGGACGTCCCGATCCGAACCCGAGTCTCATGCCGGCGCCGATGTCGTCCGCGTCGGACATCACGTCGCTCCCTCGCCCGCCGTCGATTCCGCCCCTCGGGCTTCCGCTTCCGACGGACATGACGCCGCTCTACGCGGAGATGGCGCAGGCGCCGCGTGCAGCGAGAGCGACGACGCACACCGAGCCCAGCCCGGCGATGGACGCCGTCGTCCCCGAAATCCATTCGATGTCGGCCATGGAGGAAACGTCGATCCACGATATGGTGACGGCGAAAGCGCCGAACGTCGTCGTACCGCCGCACGTCGTGATCACCGAGGCGCCGTCGAGCCGCTCGCAAAAAGCCGCCGGAGATTTCGCGGCGTGGAGCGAGCGCAGCAAGGAGTCGAGCGGAAGACGAAGTCGCCGCCGAGGTCCGTACACGTCCCAGGCCGCCGAGCGAGACATCTTGGCCGCCGAGGCGCGGGACGACGTGCTCGTGGCGTTCTTCGATTTTTGCTCGCAGTACTTCGAGTACTCGGCGCTCTTCGCCATTCATGGCGACCTCGCCGAAGGCCGAGACGCCTCGGGTCCGGGGGCGGATCGCAGCGACGTCATGGGCATCGGCGTGCCGCTCGATCTCCCCGGCGCCCTCGCCTCGGCGCGCGACACCAATCAATGGGCCTTCGCGACCCTCACCGCGAGCGGCATCGACGAACAGCTCGCGAAGGATCTCCGGCGAACGTCGGGCAAGCGTGCGCTGGTCCTTCCGGTCGTCGTGCGCCGGCGCGCCGTGCTCATCTTCTACGGTGACGACGGCGACAGCGACGTCGACCTCTCGGAGATCGGCGACGTGCTCGCGTTCGCGCCGCTGGCGGCGACGGCGCTCGAGAACGTCATTCTACGAAAGAAGGGCATCACCCGAGACGACGCGAAGCCCGCGTCGCGCGTGCCGGTGCGGAACATGTCCCGGGCTTCGCGCGAAGACCGCGCCGAGGCGCTCGCGCACGCGCTCGAGACGCAGCTCCGCCCGTCTTCGATCCCGTCGGCGCCGCCGATCTCCCGGCGCGTGACCGTGCCCGGCATGGCCGCGGTGCAGTCGTACGAGTCGCCGATCGTGAACGCGCCCGTGCCCGAGGCTCACGAGGTCGCGATCCCGCTCGACGTTCCGAAGAAGAAATCGCCGCCCGTGCTCCCGGACGAGAGCCCTGATCTGGCCGTCGGACTGGTCGAAGCTGGAGTCGATTGGCCCACGGACGCAGCGCGAGCGAGCGAGCGCCCGGAGTCCCAGGTCGTCGTCGCGATCCAGGTGCCGCAGAAGCGACACAGCTCGTCGGAGCTCCGGCTTCCGACGGTGATCTTGAACCTCGACGACGACGCGGAAGGGTTGGCCCGCCGCCTCGCGGCGGGCGACGAGAGCGTGCTCGAGCGACTGACGGCCATGGGCGCTCGCGCTGCCGCGGTGCTCGTCGCCAAATTTCCCGGCCCCGTGAAGTCCGACCCGAACGACCTCGGCGCGTTTCCGCTCGCGTCGCAACAAGGTCCGGTGCTCCGCGCGCTCGCGCGCATCGGCGGCCCCGCCGTCCCGTTCATCGCCGTGCGAAGCAACGACGCGGACGCCGAGGTGCGCGCCTGGGCGACTCGCTTGCTCGGCGAGATTCCGACGGTCGAGGCCGCGCAAGCCGTCGCGAGGCGAGTCATCGACGCTTACCCCGACGTGCGACGCGCAGCCCTCGAGGCGGGCCGGCTATTGCAGGCCCACGAAGACGCAAAAAATACGCTCGTCGATCGGATCGGCATCGCCGCGGAAGACAAGGCGCTCTCCGTCGAATCTCGCCACGAAGCGCTCGAAGCGCTCGCGTATTTCCGCGAACCGCGCTCGGTGTACCGGCTCGCGCGGCTCGCGACGGAGCCCGACGAGATCGGCAAATCCGCGCAGTGGGCACTCGGCGTGATCACCCGTCAGACCTTCGGCGACGACGGCCCGGCGTGGGAAGCGTGGTGGCGCGACAACCGCGATCGTCATCGCATCGAGTGGCTCATCGACGCGCTCATGCACGAAGACGTCGAGGTTCGACGCGCCGCGGGCGAAGAGCTGAAGACGCTGACGAAGGAGTATTTCGGCTACTACGACGACCTCACGAAGAGCGAGCGCGCCAAGGCGCAGAAACGCTATCGGCAATGGTGGGAGACGGTCGGCAAGGGTCGCTTTTCGAGATAGACCGAAGTCGCTCTCGTGGGCGCCCGACGGGAGCGCTTGCCATCGGAAGGCGCGCTCGGTATGGACGATGTCCCTCCGATGGACCGCCCCGAAGTCGAGACCGCGATTTTGGCCGCCAACGTGGCCCTCAGTGGCCGCAGGCGGCGGGAAGCCTCGAGCTTCGCGTCGATCGAGCTCCGCACCGAGCAACCCACGAACGATCGCTGGGAGATCGTCGTGGGCGCCGTCGTCGGCTGCGTCGCGGTAGCGCTCGTCGTCGCGGCCTGGGTTTACTGATCGCGGGAGAGCTGAGAGCGAGAGCACAGGGAAAAGGGTGCTGCCTCGCGGTCGATCGCGTGCACCAGTCCTGTTCGACGCTTCGCCATGCGGCGCAGCTTGAGGGGGCGAGAGCAGGACGCGGGCTAAGGCTAAGGGGGAGAGCGGGGAGCGGAGCCGGCCAGGAGATCGCTGACACCGCCGCCGGGACTTTTGAGCGTACCCGCGTGCTCGGCCGGTTCCAGGCCTGAGCCGCCGGCAGCCGGCGGTGCTCGCTCGCTTTGCTCGCGAGCAGCCTGGAGCCGGCCTGCGCGCGCGGGTGGGGACGAGTCGTCTCGGTCGGGACAGCAACCACGGAGGTTCCGAATGACGCTCAAGATCTATCCCGTCGTGCTCGAGCTGGTCCGAAGGCTGGCGCCGCTATTGCCCTCGCTGCGCAAACGTTCTTCGGCGCTCGGAGATCAAATGGAGCGCGCGCTCATCTCGGTGCCGCTCAACGTCGCGGAAGGTGCGTACTCGCGAGGGAAAAATCGCGAGGCTCGCTATCAATCGGCACTCGCCTCCGCACGTGAAGTGCTCGCTTGTTGGGAGACCGCTCAGGCATTCGGCTGGGTCGGGCCACTCGAGCCCGAAATCGCCGCGCTGTTTCGGCAAGTCATCGGCACCTTGGTCCGCCTTGCCGTGCGCTGACTACTTCGTCGGGTCGCTCGAGTCGTCGCTGGCGGGGGCTTGGGTGGCTTTGTCTTTCTTGCCCTTCTTGCCCTTCTTGCCCTTGTCGCCTTTGGCGTCCTTGAGCGAGACGTCCCAGTCCATGATCTGATCGCCTCCCGTGTCGTAGGGCGGCACGAGGACCTTCTTGTAGGCCTGAAGCACGCAGTCGCCGATCGGCGTTCCGTCGAAGGGCGACGGGATCGTGACTTCTTTCACCGTGCCGTCTTGCTGGAAGGTGACGGTCACGCGGGTGTCGCCGCGCGGATGGTCTTTGGTCTCGGTGCCCGCGACCACCCCGGGGCAACTCTCCGCGGAGATCGTCGCGCGCTGGAGCTCGAGCTTCGTCTGTTTCTGATCGAACTCGCGCTTCTTCTCGGCGTCGGTCTCTTCCGTCGAGCCGAGGTCATCGTTGCCCTTCGCCTTCTTGTCCTTCTCGTCTTGCGCGGCGATCTGTTCCTGTTCATCGACGAGCTGGTCGGGCGTCTTGACGTCCTGACCGCCGTAGGACGGACCGCAACCGGAAGCACCGAGCACGAACAAGCAGACGCAGAGGCGTTTCATGGGACGCCATCGTACCCTCGCTTCGCCGCGCATTTCCAGGCGCGTTGTACCGAAAGGCGCCGAGCCGCACCCCGGTCTCTAGCAGGGTGTTGAAAACACCCTGCGTCACGAACAGACCCTGCCAGGCACACACTCGGGGTCGAGGCTAGCGTCACGAAAGCCTCACTTTCGTGGGCTTTCGTGATGCGGGGGTCCTCGCCGTGGTGCCGCCAACCAGTAGCAGGCCGTTTTTCAACGGCCTGCTAGGGCTGGAACCTTTTGATGTAACGAGCCCGCGACGCCCGCACCGAGCCAGGCGCCCCCCCAAGAAGCCGGCCCAGGATCTCCGGGCGTCCTCACGGGTCACCGCAACCTCCTATAAGTCGGTCACCTTGTAGTCCTTGATCTTGTAGAGCAGCGCGCGGTGGCTGATCTCGAGGAGCTCGGCCGCGCGGGTGCGGTTCCCGTTCGTCTTCTGGAGCGCGCGACGAATGAGGATCTCCTCGATGATCCGCGTCGTTTTCTTCACGCTGAGCTCGCCCGTCGCGAGCTGCATCTGCACCGGATCCTGGGCTTCGCGGATCCGCTCCGGCAGATCGGTCACGACGATCTGGTCGCCCTCGGAGAGCACCATCGCGCGTTCCACGGTGTTCTCGAGCTCGCGCACGTTGCCCGGCCAGCCGTATTCGAAGAGCAAGCGTCGCGCCTCGGAGTCGACGCCGACGATGTGGCTCCGGAGGCGCGTGTTGTTGCGCGACACGAAGTAGTCGATGAGGAGCGGAATGTCTTCGCGCCGGTCGCGAAGCGGCGGCACGTGGATCAAGAGCACGTTCAACCGGTAGAACAAGTCTTCGCGAAAACGGCCGGCCTTGGTCTCGGCGAGGAGATCGCGGTGCGTCGCGGCGATGATGCGCACGTCGACCTTGATGTCCTTGGTCTCGCCGAGGCGCCGGATCATTTCGTCCTCGAGAACGCGCAGGAGCTTCACTTGTAGCCCGAGCGGCAGCTCGCCGATCTCGTCGAGGAACAGCGTCCCGGTGTCCGCGTCTTCGAAGAGCCCGTGCCGGTCGTGGATCGCGTCGGTGAAGGCGCCTTTCTTGTGGCCGAAGAGCTCGCTTTCGAGCAGATTTTCCGGGATCGCGCCGCAGTTCACGGCGACGAACGGCCCGCGACGGCCCGAGCGCCGGTGAACGGCGCGCGCGACGAGCTCCTTGCCGACGCCGCTCTCGCCGGTGACCAGCACGGTGGTCTTGTAGTCGGAGATCTTCGTGATCGTGCGGAAGATGTCCTGCATCTTGCCGCTCTTCGCGAGAATGTCCTCGAAGCGGTTCTCTTTGCGGATCTCTTCCCTGAGTGCGCGATTCTCGCGTCGCAAGCTCTCGCGCTCTTCGGCCTTCTTCAACGCGAGCACGATCTCGTCGTTCTTGAACGGCTTCTGGATGTAGTCGTACGCGCCGGCCTTCATGGCCTCGATCGCCTGGTCGAGGTTGCCGTACGCGCTCATGACGATGACCGTCGCGTCGTGTCCCTTCGCGCGCAACGTCGCGAGCAAGTCGAGCCCGCCCATCTTCGGCATGCGCACGTCGGCGAGCACCACGTCGGGCCCGAACGACTCGACGAGCGGTAACGCGGCCTCCCCGCTCGCCGCCGCTTCGACTTCGTAGCCGTGCCGGCGAAGCAAGGTCCGGAGGACGAGGCGGATGTTTTCCTCGTCGTCTACGATGAGAACACGTCGCACTCTGCAAAAAATGCTAACCGAGCGGGGCCCGATCACGCAATGACTGCATAGTGCCCCGGCGCCCGGTATCGAGTTGTAAATATTTGTATTTGCTCACTTTAATGCGCATTCCACCGCAGTGGGGACCCGGACGACGGCGCGACGTGGCCGTCCTCCGTACGCTCGACGTTCGGGTTCGACCGTCCAAAGAAAGGGCGGCATGAGGGAGCGTTTCGCCATCGGGCTCGGAAGCACGGCGCTCGTCGTCGCGTGGTGCGCCGCGCCGGCTTCGGCGGCGAACGGAAGCGGCTACGTCGACGCCGTCGCGCTCGATTCGTTTCACGTCATCTCGAGCGAGTCGGGATCCGTCAACTACTACCACCTGGTCGGCGGTGACGACGCGCACTGGCACGCCGCGTATGAACCGCCGTGGGACACCGCCGTGCTCGGCTATCAGCTCCCCGACGGTGAAAAACGCTCCGTCGCGAAGATCCGTTGGAAATGGCGCGCGGTCACCCTTCCGAAAGGCGGCGACGAATGCGTGAGTGCGAAGGCGGACTCCGCCGCAGTCGTTTACGTCACGTGGCGACGCGGCCTCAGGTGGTACTCGCTCAAATACGTCTGGAGCAGCGTGGGCCACAAAGGCATTACGTGCGACAAGAAGCGGAACCCGTTCCGGGCCCAGGACACGATCATCGTGGACAGTGGGCCGCCGCTCGGACAATGGCGCACCGTGGAAGTCGACCCCGACGCGGAGTTCCGAAATCACTTCGAAGGCGGCGACGCGCACGCCGACGTGCCGGATCTGCTCGGCCTCGGCGTCATGAGCGACGGCGATCAAACGTCGAGCCCGAGCAGCGCGGACTACGCGGGCTTCGCTTTCGTACTCAAATAGCGTGCATCCGGCCGCGCGAGCTCGCGTCGAAAGTCGCGCCTCGTCGGAACTTGTTCGATGCGGTTGCGGAACCCCGAACCGGCGCGCTATGGCGATGTTCGTATCTCGCCCCGTTTCGCTCCCGAGGGCGACCGGCTTCTTCGCAAAGGAACTTCTGAATGCTCTGGGGAATCGATCGGCTTTCAGGCGGACAGCTCTCGGGACTTCGTCGTCGTCTTCGCGGCTCGGAGGTGGGAGTCCTGACGCACGGCGCGGCCGTCGACCGCCGGGGGCGCAACGTACTCCGCTCGCTCGAGGAGCTCGGCATCGAAGCCCGCGTCGTGTTTACGCCGGAGCACGGCTTCGATGGTGCCCTTCAAGCTGAAGAAGCCGTTCCGTCGCCGGAGCGCGAGGCCGGCGCCGCGACGGCGCCCGTCGTGAGCCTCTACGGTCACGACGCGGAGTCGCTCAGCCCGAAGGCGGAAGCCCTCGATGGACTCGGCGTCCTGGTGATCGATCTCGCCGACGTCGGGAGCCGCTACTACACGTACGTGTGGACGGCGCTGCTCGTCGCGCGCGCGGCGCGAGCGCGAGGCGTTCACGTCGTGGTGCTCGATCGACCGAACCCGATCGGCGGCGACGCCGTGCTCGCCGAGGGCGCACCTCAGAAAGAAGGCTTTCTGTCGTTCGTCGGGCTCGAGCCCATTCCAACCCGCCACGGCCTCACCATCGGCGAGCTCCTCGCGCATTTTTTCGAACGCGACGGCGTTCCCCTCGGACCGGACGGTGCCCTGTCGGTCGTGCCCGTGCTCGGCTGGGAGCGTCACCGCACGGCGGCCGCGTGGGATCGTCCCTTCGTGATGCCATCGCCGAACATGCCGACGGCCGAGACGGCGCTCGTGTACCCCGGCGGCTGCCTCGTCGAAGGGACGAACCTGTCGGAAGGGCGCGGCACGACGGCGCCGTTTCAAATCGTCGGCGCGCCGTTCTTGCGCAGCGACGACCTCGCGCAGGCGATGCGCGACGCGATCCTTCCCGGCGTGCTCGTGCGACCCGTCTCGTTTCGGCCGACCTTCGAGAAACACGCCGGCGAGCATTGCCACGGCGTCATGCTCCACGTGACCGATCCGGCGAGCTTTCGGCCGCTCACGACGTACCTCACGTTGCTCGCGCTCGTTCGCGCGCAAGCCCCCGAGGCGTTCGCTTTCCGGACCACACCCTACGAATTCGAGCACACGCGCCCGGCGTTCGACCTGCTCACCGGTTCGTCGGAGGCGCGGGAAGCGCTCCTCTCCGGCGCGTCGGCGAACGCGTTGATCGACCTCGTGACCCCGGTGCCCCCCGAGTGGCGTCAAGAAGTCGAGCGCGCCGAAGCCCGCGTCCTGAACGGCGCGCACGCCTGACCGGCGCTAAGGGGCTTTGCCGTACGGGTCGCGCTTGATCGGGACGTACCCGGGCTGGCTGCGGACGCGGTCGAGCCACGCCTCGAGTTTTGGGTCCAACGACAAGCCGATAGCGACGGCGCTCTGCGTGTACGCGAAGAGCGCGATGTCCGCGATGGAGTAGCGGTCACCGACGAAAAACGGGTGACCGCCGAGACCGACGGCCATGACGTCGAGCGCAGCCTGTCCGCGCACGCGGAGCCGCTCGAGCTCGTCCGCTCGGAGGTTCGCGAGGCCGCCCCAATACGTCCAGAACTTCAGCACCGCGACGTACGGCTCGTGGCTGTACTGCTCGAAAAACATCCACTTCAGAACCTCGGCGCGCAGCCAAGAGTCGTCGGGCAAAAACGGCGTGCCTTCGGCGAGGTAGAACAATATCGCGTTCGACTCGGGCAAGTTGCGCCCGTCGTCGAGCTCGAGAACGGGAACGCGGCCGTTCGGGTTCTTCGCAAGAAACTCGGTGCGCCGCGTCTCGGACGGTGTCGCCAAGATGTTCATCTCGACGGTCTCGTAGGAGACGTCGAGTTGCGCGAGCAAGAGCTGCACCTTGTACACGTTGCCCGAGGGGATGGTCGAGTCGTAGAGGCGCATGCGAGGGCTCCCAGCCGTCGATATCACACTCCCGGAAGCTCGCTAAGCGGCGCAGATGCTTCGCACGTCGCCGGATTCGACGAGGTGCTTGGCGAGCGCCTCCGCCACTCGGCGAACGTCGCCGGGTCCGCGCCCATGCTCGTCCTCGAAGACCGCGACGCCGACGACGTGGAACGCGTTGTCCATCGTGACGCCGAGCGGGACCACCTGGTGACGCCGGCCGCTCGGGTCGCGCCACTGGCTGAAGTCGAGCGCCGACTCGAACGCGCCGGTATCGAGGACGGCGGTCATCGCGCTCTCCTTCTGCACCTCGTCTTCGATGCAGGCGTTCGCGAAGGCGTTGAGCTCCGCCGGAAAGTCGCAAACGGTGTTCGACGCGGCGAGCACGAGGCCGCGGTCGGAGAGAAGGAAGAGGTGCCCGCGGTTCGGCGGGTCGCCGTCGCAGAGGAGGCCCAGAGCTCGACGCGAACGCTCTTCGGCATCGGTGCAGCCGGCGAGCGCCGTCGTGATGCGCATGAGCGTGGACGTCGTCTGATCGGTCACGATTCGAGCCGCCGGATCCACGTTGATCGCGGCAACGTCGAAGCCCGCCTGGCGCGCCTCTTCCAACATGCGCTCGTACAGCGCGCCGAGCACCGAGCTCTGGCCCGGACGATATTGCTCGGCGGTGAGGGCCACGAATCGACGGAACGCGTTGACGTCGCCCGCGAGCATCGCGATGCGTGCCGCGAGTTGATACGAACGGCCGAGCTGCAACCCGGTCACGCCGAGCGCGAGCTGTTCGGCGATGATCCGATTCACGCGATCCATCGCTTGGTCGGTGCGCCCGAGTTTCGCTTCGGCGAACGCGACGGCGCTCCCGAGGCCGCGCGCGAAATAGCGCATTCCGCTGTTCTCGCATTGCAGGAGGACCGATTCGCCGAGACGAAGCGCCTCGTCGGCGCGTCCCATCTCGACCAGGATTTCGATCTCGACGATGACGGCCTGGAAGACCCACGGGGAAACCACGTCCCCGTCGGTCCCCGTCGAGCGCCCGAGCTCGGCGGCCGCTTCGGCGCTCGCGAGGTCGCCACAGAGTCGAAGATAGTGTGCGTCGGCGACGTGCATCACCGGGACCCAACCCGGGTATCGCGCCGCCATCGCGTGGATTCCGGTTCGCACCTGCTTCAACCCGGTGAGGTCGCGGGCGATCGCGTGCGCTTCGAGCTCTTGCCCGAGCGTCGAGAACATCGGGCGAGCCTTGCTCTGCAACGTGACGAGCTCGGCCTCCTGCCGGTGAAGCTCCGCTCGTTCCCAGTCACCCTGCTGGAGCGCTTCGACTTTTCTGATGTAGCGGGCGCCGACCCTCTGATTCGAGTCTTGCTCCTCTTCTTCGAGTCGCTGAGTCCAGGTCGATTGGACGCCGAGCGAGGCGTCGATTTCGGCCAACGTCTGCGAAATCGCGGCCCGCACCTTGTTCACGTACGCAAGATCGGCACCCGAGACGTCGTCGAGTTGCCGGTAAACCCCCAAGAATACTTCACGCGCCTCTTCTCGCTTCCCCTCACCGTTCAAGAGCGTGCCGCGCGCGTTCCCGAGCATCGCGGCCACCATCGGATTGAGCGGCGCGAACGGCTCGAGGAGCGGCGGGATCGACGCCATCAGCTTCAGGTCGAACACGCGTACGGAAACGGCGATCGAGAACACCGCGTAGGACACGAGCTGCTTGATCGCGTCGGGCGGAGACAGCACGCGCTCCGCCTCCGGTGTCTCGCCGTATCGGCCGGCGGCCGCCCCCACCGCGAACATGGCGCGCGTCGCCGGATCCATCGTCGGGTCGAGCGATTGCCAGTCGTTCCACCCGCTGTCTCGCTTCAACTGTTCGAGCCATTCCGGCGGCACGCCGAAGTAGTAAGCGGGGTCCTCGCCTTGGGCACTGACGCCCGCGAGCATGACCCAGATTGCTTGCTGTTCGCGGCGAGGCCGCGAGAGTCGCGTGGCCTCCTTGAGCGCTACCTCGAGCGTGGGCCCCGTCCGCTCCGTGCCGAGCTGGATGGCGGCGCTCATACTCATCTCGGTTCGCGCCTCGCTGTCTTGCGTCCGTGCGACGAAATAGTCGACCCCCTCCTCGGGGCGAGGGCCCATCAACTTGTGATGCACGATCGCGAGGGGATGAACCTCGGAGCGCTCGTAAATCTCGGCGAGCTCGCCGTGGATCTGGCGTATCTGGGCCTCGGTCAACGTCGAGGTCAGGAGGCGCGCGAGGCTTCCGTGACTGAGACCGTACGCGGTCGTGTCGCCGGTGAGGAGACGCACCGAGAGCAACTCGTCGAGCGCCGCGTCGATGGCGGCGGGAGAGGCGTCGAGCCGCATCAGCTGCGCGCGGCTCAGCGTTCCGACGAACCCGAGCGCGAGGAGAGCCCCGATCCGCCGCGAGAGCGGACTGAGCAGCGCCACTTGCCCATCGAGAGCCTCCTGAATGCTGGCGGGGAGCAATCCTTCGGGAAGCGCGGTGGGAAGGGTAAAGCTTCCCCCCGCGTAGGTGATCGCGCCGCGATCGACGAGGAACTGCGCGAGCGCCATGCACTCGCGCGGACGGCCGACGCAGAGCGCGTGCAGTCGATGGCTGACGAAGTGCAGATTCGGGACGTCGCCGAACACCGATCCGAGAAGCTCCGTCGTCTCTTGCGGGCTGAGCGGCGAAAGCTCGACGCTCGCGGCGTGCTTCTGCACGACGGCGAGCGCCGTCGCGGCCGTGCCTCGCGCGCCGGGGTCGAGCGTCACGGCGTACACGAGCCGGCTCGTGGGGGCCTCCCAGGTCAACGACGCGAGCAGCGAAGCCGACGGCTCGTCGATCTGATCGACGTCGTCGACGGCGATCGCCAACGGGCGTCGATTGGCGAACTCCAGGATCCACCCGCGAAGCGCGGCCTGCAACGCCGAGCGGTCGAGGCTCGGGTCCGAAATGTCCACCAGGCTGGCCGGAGGCTCGGACTCGGGAGAAGCCGCGTCGGGCGTCACGCCGAAGAGGAGCGCGCACGCCTTGGGGTCCACTTGAGCCGCCGCCCACGACGCCCCCGGCGCCGCGGTGTGCAATTGCTTGGCCAGGGCCGCCGCGACGCCGAATCTCCCGGTCGCGCCCGCCGCGCCGGCGCGGATCGTCGTAGCGCCGATCAATTTCGCTTCGAGAACGAAGGCGTCGAGCATCCGCGATCGCCCGGTGCCCGGTTCACCGGAAAGGACGAAGCCGCCGCCCTGTCGTCGCGCCGCGCGGACGAGTTGCTTTCTGAACTGGGCGAGAGCGTCCTCGCGTCCGACGAGTCGCGGCGCGGTCAAGTACGCGCTGGCGACGCGGAGATCGTCGTCGGGGCGCGCGTCGAGGAGCGGCAGGAGCCGGTCCATCACCTCGGCGGCGCTCTTCGGACGCGAACCGGCGTCGATGCGGAGCATCGCGAGAATGACGTCGTCGAGGGCGGTGGGGATCCCCTCGATCAGCCGTGACGGCGCTGCCGGGCTCGAGCGCCACGCATCTCGGAGTCGCTCGATTCGGTTTGCGGAGTATGCCAGACGACCGGTCAGCGCGAAGTACAAGGTAGCGCCGAGCGAGAACAGATCGCTCCGGCCGTCGAGAGACATGACGTTGAGCAACTCGGGCGCCACGAACGGCGGCGTCCCCGCGATGAGACCCGCGGGTCCCATCGGCGAGAGCAGGCCGAAATCGATGAGCTTCGCTTTGCCGTCGGTGGTCCGACGGATGTTTCGCGGCGTGAGGTCTCGATGAACGAGCCGGCGAGAATGAAGGAGCGACAGCGCCGAGCAGATCTCGTACGCCGCCGTGCAAACCTGGCGCCACGGCATCGGCGAGAGCTCTTGGAGATCGCCCCCATCGAGGAGCTCCATCGTGTAGTAGTGCGCACCGCCGTCGACGCCGTAGTCGTAGGCCTGCACGACGCGCGGGTGGGCGAGCTGAACCAGGGTGTGGAATTCGCGTTCGAGCAGCTCGACGCTCCGCTCCTCGGTGATCCCGCCGCCGTTCGAAGACAGGAGCTTCAGCGCGACGGTGCGCCCGGTCTGCGTGTCCAGCGCGCGATAGACGGAGGCCATGCCTCCGCGGCCGAGCAGTCGTTGCACGTCGTAGCGATCGGCGATGCGAGTCGGGTCGCGAGCGGTGAGAAGAGTAGCGGTAGAGGGCGGGCCTTCGGGCATGATGGGATTGGCGGTCACGGCGGCGTCACGAGTGTTCAACGAGTAGGTCTCCCCAACCTTCATGAATACCTTGCTCTCGGCGGCGCGCAACGGCGCGCGACGCGGCGCGCCGGAACCGAGTGCCGGAACCAGTTCGTGACCAACGTTCCCCCCCCAACGGTGGGCGCGAACTTATCCGAAAGCGACGGGAAACCCGCTCCGGGACCCCTGCAATTCCCCCGGATACGCCACGAAATGTAAGGAACCTGAGCTGTCGTGCGGTCCGTCGGCAACTACCGGGGGGCAAGTATGAGCATTTTTCGCGAGCCTCCGCGCGGGCAGCATTTCATCGCGGCGGTCGTCGCGTGCGGCGTCCTCGTCCCGAGCCGCGCGGACGCCCAAGTCGTCGAACCGAACGGCGTGCAAGTCCCGGGGCCGAGCGCCAATCCGAACGAGACGAGCCTCCAGAGTTATTTCGATACCGCAGGAGAAAAGATCGACGCCGTCGCGCAGGCGAGCACGGACCCCGGTGTGTTTTCGCCGCTCTGCAACTTCACCGCGACGCTCGTGCTCAGCCAATCGAGCGCGACCGCCGGCCTCGCTTGGTACAACGTTCCCGCCGACCCGACCGCCACTCCCGTCGTGCACCCGATCGGCCCCGCCGCGGCGACCGTGGGCCAGGTCATCACGAGCGGCGACATCATTTCGGATCCGAACTACCAGAGCGGGCTCGTCGGGTTCGCCTTGATGAAGAATCTCCCCGATCCGACGCCGGTCTACTACTCGGAGTACCGGCGCAACGTCTTTTGCTCGATGTGCAGCACGCCGGGCTACTGGAAGATGTCGCTCACCTACCAATCGTCGACGGTGGCGAACGCTTACTACCTCGCGTTCGAAGATTGGGAGGGCGCGAACGACTCGACGTGGTTCGGCAACGACGGCGACTTCAACGACAAGGTGTTCGAGATTCAGGGGGTCACCTGCACCGGCGGTGGGCAGCCCTGTCAAACGTCGGGGCTCGGGCTCTGCAAGCCGGGCCTCACCGAGTGCGGGCTCGGCGGCGCGCTGGTATGCAAGCCGACGGTCACGCCGAGCCCCGAGAAGTGCGACAACGTCGACAACGACTGCAACGGCACGGTCGACGACGGCAACCTCTGCGACCCCGGATACGTCTGCCAACACGGCACGTGCGTCGGAAACTGTCTCGGCGGCGAATTCCCGTGCCCGGGAACGACGGTGTGCGACCGGGGCTTCTGCATCGACGCGGCGTGCAGGGACAAGACCTGCGACGTCGGCACCGTATGCCGCGCCGGAAACTGCGTCGCCGCGTGCGACGGCGTGACGTGTCCGCTCGGGCAGAACTGCGACCCCGGCAGTGGTCGCTGCGAAAATCCGTGCGACGGCGTCGAGTGTGCAGGGGACGAAGTCTGCGAACAAGGGGTCTGCGTCGCGCCTTGCGGCTGCCGTCTCTGCCCGACCGGGCTCGAATGTGACAAGACCAGTGGTCGCTGCGTCGCCCCCGGGTGCGGCGCGCAACCCTGCCCCGCGGGCCAGGCGTGCGCGGCGCCGGGAACCTGCGTCGATCCGTGCGCGGGCGCGGCGTGCCCCGGAGGCGCCGCCTGCGAAAATGGGATCTGCAAAGAACCCGCGGCGGATCCGGGCACGGGCATCGTCGCGGTCGTACCCGACGGGGGAACGCGGCTCGTCGACCTCGGTACGGGGGGCACGAGCTCCGGCTCGTCTTCGCCGCCGGCGCGATCGACGCCGTCCCCGGCGAAGAAAACGACGGGGTGCGGCTGCCGAGTGAGCGGCGGCGCGGGCGACCGCGACGTCTCGATAGGCGCGCTCGTGGCCGGCGCATTCGTCGTCGCCTGGCAACGCCGGAAGCG
>CAZDNG010000063.1:0-33903 GCA_964506835.1 uncultured Polyangiaceae bacterium | reverse complement strand
GAACCGTCCTCGGTGACGAGCACGTCGTCTTCGATGCGAATGCCGCGAACGTCCGAGAACCGGTCGAGCGTGGGTCGATGAATGGCGCCGGACCACTCGGCCACGGTATCGGGGTCGTCGAGGAGCGTCGGGATCTTGTAAAACCCGGGTTCGATCGTGACGCACATGCCGGGCGACAAATCGCGATCGAGACGCAAGAGCCGATCGCCCGCGCTCGTCGCGCGCGTGCGGCCCGGCGCGTATCCGGCGCGATCGCCGAGGTCCTCCATGTCGTGCACGTCGAGCCCGAGCAGGTGTCCGATGCCGTGCGGAAAAAACAGCGCGCCGGCTCCGCTCTCGTAGAGCTCCGCCGGATCGCCGCGCAGGACGCCGAGCTCGACCAACCCGCGGACGAGCTCGCGACCGGCGGCGCGGTGGACGTCGAGAAAGCGCGCGCCGGGCCGCACGCCCGCGAGCGCGGCGCGCTGCGACGAGAGCACGACCTCGTAGAGCTCGCGTTGCGTCGTCGAGAACCGGCCCGATACCGGCCACGTCCGCGTGACGTCGCCTGCCCACCCCTCGGGAGTCTCCGCGCCGACGTCGGCGAGGAGCAGATCCGTTTGCCCGAGCTCGCGATGATGCGTGGTCGCGTGCAAGATCTCGCCGTGCACCGTCACGATGGATCCGTACGCGGTCGTCATGCCGTTTCGCACGATGACCGCCTCCATCGCGGCGCGGACCAGCGCTTCGCGGACGCCCGGTCGCGTCGCGGCGAACCCCGCGGCGTGGGCCTCCGCCGTCACTTTCGCCGCGAGCTCGAGCTGCTCGATCGCCGCGGCGTCGTGCTGGAGACGGAGCTCGATGACGGCGTCGGCGAGCGCGAGATCGGGGCCCGCCAAGCCGTCGCCTCCGCCGGCTTCGACGTCGCGCCCGAGCAGATCCGCCAAAAAGAACGCGCTCTCGGCGTCCTGCGGAGGTAACAGGGCGGCCGACTCGGTGGTGGCGAAGCGCTCGAGCGGACGCACGTCGAGCCCGAGGTCCGAAGCGAGCTCGTCGAGCGTCGGCTTTTCGCCGAACCAGATTGCATCGTCGGGATGGGGCGGCTCCACGTAGAGGGCCGTGTCTTTGCCGTCGACGACGAGCACGGCGCCCTCCAGATTGGCGCCGACGAAATACAAGAAGTGGCTCTCCGCTCGGAACGGATACGGGTTGTGCGCGAAATTTCTCGGGCGCGCGTAACCGGAGACGAACACCTTCGGACCGGAAAGCAGCGCGTCGAGTCGCGAGCGCCGCCGAGCGAACGCCGCAGCAGGGCTCCGATGAGGCCAGGACATGGGAGAAGAGTATAGTCCGCCCATGCACTCGCCTCGCCTCGGACAGCCCGATTTGGGCGTCGGGATCGGCCTACGAGTGCCGCACTATCCGGCGATTTTCCGGCGGCGCCCGAAGGTGGATTTCTTCGAGGTCATCAGCGAAAACTTCATGGTGGGCGGCGGAAAGCCGCGCCATCACCTCGACCGGGTGCTCGAGAACTACCCGATCGTGCTGCACGGCGTGTCGATGGGCATCGGGGGACCGTCGCCGCCGTCTCGCGAGTATCTGAACGAGCTCAAGGACCTCGTTCGGTACACGAAGACGGCCTGGGTGACCGACCACCTCTGCTTTTCGGGCGCACGCGGCGTGCACCTGCACGATCTCTTGCCCATGCCCTTCACGGAAGAGGCGGTGCGCGTCGTCGTCGAGCGCGCGCGGGCGATCCAGGACCACCTCGAAGTGCGCTTCGCGCTCGAAAATACCTCGAGCTATCTCACGTTCGCGACGAGCACGATGGCGGAATGGGATTTCGTGTCGGAGATCGTCGAACGGGCGGACATCGGAATTCTGTTCGACGTGAACAACGTCTACGTGAACGCGTACAATCACGGCTTCGATCCGCTCGAGTTCGTCCGAGCGGTCCCGCACGAGCGCATCGTGCAGGTGCACGTCGCCGGGCACACGAACCTCGGCAAATACATCGTCGACACGCACCGGGGTCCGGTCATCGAACCGGTGTGGGATCTCTATCGCGAGACGATCGAGCTCGCGGGTCCGGTCTCGACCATCGTCGAGTGGGACGACGAGATTCCGCCGCTCGACGTGGTGCTCGCCGAGGCGGAGCGGGCGCGCGGCATTCGCGACGACGCGCTCGGCGTCCGCGAGTCGAGCGTGCGAGGGATCCCCGAAGAGCGTCGAGTGCCGCTCCTCGCGCGAGAAACGCTGCCCGACGACGACCGCCCGTGGATCCAAGGGGGGCCGCGTGACGCGGCATTCGACGAAATTTCGACGAGAAGCGAATGAACCGGCGAGCCGTTTTCGAACCGACGCTCCACCAAGGAAACGAGACACCCGCGTGAGCGATCTCGCCGAGGTTCAGGAATGGATGGCCGCGTTGCTCCGGCACGACCGCGCGTTGCCGCTCGACGCGACGGTGCGCGTCGAGGCGTCGCAGCACATCGCCGGCAACGATCGGCTCACGCCGGCCGAGCAGCTCGAAATCTACCGCGAGCAGTTCTGGCTGCGCCACACGGCATCGCTCGTCGAGGATTTCCCGGGGCTCTCGGGCATCCTCGGGCAAGAGGACTGGGAGCGACTCGTCGAGGGGTACCTCGGCGAAGTGGCTCCCACGTCGTGGTCGCTTCGCGACCTCGGCGATCGACTTCCGGCGTACGTCGAGCGGTGCGACTGGCTCGAGCACCACGAGCTCGCGGTCGACATGGCGCGACTCGAGTGGCGATACATCGAGATCTTCGACGCGAAGGATGCGTCGCGGCTCGCCCCAGCGCGCGTCGCCGCCATATTGCCGGAGGCGTGGCGAAACGCGCGCATGCGCTTCGCGCCGGCCGTCGCGCTCCTCGACGTTCGCTACCCGGTGGTCGAGCTCCGGCGAAAGCTGCGCATGGCGAGCAACAATCCCGTGCCCATTCCGGAGCGGCAACCGGCGCACCTCGTGCTTCATCGCGGCAGCGACCGGAACCTCCACTACACCGAGGTGACCGCGGTCGAGGCCGCTCTCCTTCGCTTGCTCCACCAGGGCGAGCCGCTCCTCGCCGCGTGCGAGGCGGTCGCCGAGCGTTTTCCCGACGACGCTGCCGTCATTCAGACGTCGGTCGGTCGATGGTTTCACGAGTGGGCACGTCGAGAATGGATCGTGGATGTCGAATCGTCTTAGACATCGTCGTTGGACGATCGCCGCGGCGGTACTCGGGCTCGCGGGAACGAGCTGTGGCGTCGCGCTGGTCGGAGCCGGGGTGGGCGTGGTGGGGGTCGGCGCAGCGGTCCTCGCGTACTCCTGCGACGAACCGGTGGACGTCACGGTGTGGACGAGCGGCGCGTCTCACCCGGTGTGCGACGCCCGCGTCGTGGCCGAATCGAACGGCAAGCGCGTCGAGTTTTCACCGTGCTATCGCGCCTATCTCGGCGTCGGAGCCTGGAACATCACCGCGGCGCGCGCCGGCTCGAGCGCGACGGGCAGTCTCGTGATCGATCCGAATCACCGCTGCAACGAGCCGGGCTTTCACACCGTCGAGCTGACGCTTCCCGCGGACGGCCCGCGAGTCGCTCGGAGCGGCGGCCCCGCGCCGCGACTGTGAGCGTTCGCGTCCAAGGGCGCTCGCGTTCAGACTGTTCGCGTTCAGAATTGCAGAGCGAAATTCGTTCCGCGCGAACCGACGGAGAACGTGCCCGGGGCGGCCTTCGACGACGCCGAATCCGCGCCGCCGTGCGAGCCCTGGCCGACGGTGAAAAACAGCACGGTGCCGAGCACCGCGCCCACCGCGCCGACGCTGAATCCGATGGTGGCGATGTTGCCGTCGCGCTTCGACGAGTCGAGCCGATCGCTCGCGTCGGGAGGGCACGTGTTCCCGTTGCACTGCGAGTCGAGCTTGCTCTTGCCGTTCATCGCGAGAATCCCGAACACCGTGCCGACGCCGAGCGCCGCGGCGCCGATGCCCCACGAGACGTAAGCCGCGACGTGGTTCGGCGGCGAAGGCGGCGGTCCCGTCTGGCTCGAGTCGAGGACGGATGCGGTCGCGGGCGATTCGGCACCCGGCGTGGGAACCGCGGGGGCGGTCGCCGGCGCAGCTTCCTGGGCAGCCAGAGCGGCTTTCGCCGCTTCGGGATCGACGTCGAGCTCGAGGGACACGCTCTGCTTCTCGCCGGGCCCCACGCTGACGTGTGACGACGCTTTGAGGTAGCCGGCCGCCGTGGCCTCGACCACGTGATCGCCGGGATCGGTCGGGCGATCCGCGCCGATGAGCGCGGGCGGCACGGCTTCGCCGTCGACGGTGACCGTCGGGTGCGCGTCGGCACCGACGTTCACCGAGATCGTCAGGGCCGCAATCTTCGGCTTCGTCGCGTCGAGCACGGTCTGCGCGTGCTCGTACGCCTTCTTGAGTGTCGCGGACGCGTCGGGCGGGACGGGCTCGCGCAGCACCTTCCGCAGCGCTTCGGTCCCGTCCACGAGCCGGCCCAGGGTCACGTAACATTCGCCGAGGTGCTCGAGGACGATCGCCGAGTGGTGCAGCTTCTCCGCGCGCTCGAGCTTGTCGATCGCGTCGTCGCAATGTCCCGATTGCGCCAGCTTGACGCCGTCGACGGCGAGCGAACGCGCGGCCGCCACGTCGGCCGCGCTATCGTCTTCGGCGTGCGCCGCCACGGGGACGAGCGCCACCATGAGAAGCGAGGCGCGAGCGAGCGCCCGACGAGCCGGCCCGACGCGCTGCCCGACGCGATGAAAGCGAATCGCCGTGCGATGAACCATTGTCGGATCCTCGCATCCATTCACGGTCGAGATCCATTCCACGACGAGCACCGAGGTCGAACCTCGCTGGTGCCTCGCATCGAAATCGTCGCGGTCGTGACGGATGCACGGACGAAAGATCCCCCATGGGGGCCAATTCGAATCCGCCGGGTTGTCGATCCGGCCGGCGGGTGTTGTCTTTGGGCGCCCGCGAGGCCGCGCCCGAGCACCGAGCGCATTCCGTCAGCGAGGCTCCGCGAGGAAGCTGCCGACATCGGCGGAATCGTCTACGCTGCTAAACGAGGACGAGACTCTGCGCTGGACCGCAACTGCGCGGCGCCATCGAACCCCTCGAATCATCGGAAGCGACGACATGCGAGCGAAACAATGGCGTTCGGTGGCAGGACTCTGCGTCCTTGCACTCGGGATCTCGAATACGAGCTGCGACTCGATCCTCGGTCTCAACAAGCTATCGATCGAGCAAGCGTCGAAGGACGGCGGGACCGGCGGCAATCCGAGCGGAGGCAGCGGCGGCAGCGGAGGGAGCGGCGGCAATAGCAGCGGGGGAGCGAGTGGCAGCGGAGGCGGCACCGCCATGACCGACGCGTCGGCCACGTGCACGACGAACAACGAATGCACGGCTCTCGCGACCCGGCTCGCCGCGGACGCCGGGGACGGCGGCACCGTGCCCGCCGTGTGCACCGGCGCGGTCAAGCACTGCGTGAATCTGTATTCGGTCGACTGCAGCTACGTTACCGGCGACTACACGAACGACAACGCCATCATCATCGGCTCGCTCTTCTCGACGAAGGGCACGCAGGGCGCGACGAATCTGCCGCGCCAGCAGAGCGCGACCCTCGCCGTCGAAGAGATCGACAACGCCGGCGGCGTGCCGCTCGGCCAGGCCGCGGGCTCCGACCGTCCGCTCGTGATGGTGTCCTGCGACGAGTCGACGAATCTGCTCCGCGCCGCCGGACACCTCGTGAACGATCTCGGCGTGCCGGCGATCGTCGGGCCCAACACCAGCCAGGATACGATCGACGTCTCGAACGGACTCACGGCCAAGGCCGGAACGCTGGTCATCAGTCCCACGGGCGTCGCTTCGAGCATCGGCGATCTCGTCGACAACAACCTGACCTGGCTCATGGTGCCGACGGACGTTCAGCGCGCGCCCTTGATGATCAGCCAGATCAACGACCTCGAGACGATGCTCAAGAACGCGCGGAACGAAACCACGGTGAAGCTCGGCGTCATCTTCCGCAACGACGCGCTCGGCGTCGGCACGCGCACCGCGCTGAACTCGCTCACCCTGAACGGGAAATCCCTCGCCGACAATCTCGGCTCCAACGTCCAGGAAACCGGCTACGACTTCAAGCAGCCGAACCAGGATGCGGTCGTCGCGCAGTACGTGAAGTTCGCGCCAGATATCGTCGTTCTCGCCGGAACTGCCGAGGCGATCACCGAAGTCATGGTGCCCCTCGAGAAGGGATGGGCTGCGGCACCGGGCGGCGACGCTGGCCCGAGCAATCGCCCCTACTACGTGCTCATCGATTCGGTGAAGGTCCCCGAGCTGATCACGGCGGTCACCGGCAACGACGATCTGCGCCACCGCGTCCGTGGCACCGGCGTTACCCCGGAGCCTGAGTCCGTGCCGGTCTACTCCGAGTTCCAGGTCGACTACCTGGCGCGTTATCCGGGAACGTCCGCGAAGATCTCCGGAATGGGGCAGTCCTACGACGCCACGTACGCGATTGCCTACGCCATGGCCGCGACGGGAGCGACGAACGTCACCGGCGCCGGCATCTCCTCGGGTCTCTCGAAACTGACCGGTGGGGGAAGCACCTTCACGATCCAGAGCACTCAGATCCTCGCCTCGTTCCAGCAGCTGATTTCCGGTAGCCCGATTACCGCTATCGGCACCTTCGCACCCTTGGCGTGGGACAAGACAGGCGAGGTTGTCGGAGGGCGGATCGAAATGTGGTGCATCAACGGAGGAACTCCGACTCCGGCGTTCGGCAGCTCCGGCCTCACGTACGACATCGAGACCATGATGAAGAACGGTGCCTACACTGGATGCCCGCCCTAGCGCCCTTGATTGAGTCCGCCGGGGTCTAAAGACGCCGGCCGGGGCGACGTATGGGAAGTCAGGCATGTCAAAGAGGCCCTCCTGGGAGGTACTGGATTCTAGTGAGCTCGTCCCTGTTCCAGACGAGACGCTGGAGCTCCCGTTTTCGGCCGGCGACATCATCGGCGCGAAGTACGAGGTCAAGGGACTCATCGGCACCGGCGGCATGGGGTTCGTCGTGTCCGCGCTCCACATGGAGCTCGGCGAAACCGTCGCGCTGAAGTTCTTGCGACCTCAGGCGATGAGCAATCCGGAAATCGTCGGTCGCTTCTCACGCGAGGCGCAAGCGTCGGTGCGGATCAAGAGCGAGTACGTGGCGCGCGTCTTCGACGTGGGCTCGCTCGACAACGGTACCCCGTACATCGTGATGGAGTACCTCGAGGGCACCGACCTGTGTGACCTCCTGCGCGTCGAGCGCTCGCTACCGGTGAAGCGAGCCGTCGAGTACGTCATGCAGACCTGCGAGGCGCTCGCTGCAGCTCACGTGCTCGGCGTGGTCCATCGCGATATCAAACCGGAAAATCTGTTTTTGACTCACCGCGCGCAAGGCGTGGACATCATCAAGGTGCTCGACTTCGGCATCTCGAAGGTCGCCCTCACCGGATCGGCGTTCGACAGTGGCGTGCCGCTCGTTCGCACGATGGCGCCGCTCGGCTCGCCGGTATACATGTCGCCCGAGCAGATCCGCGGGATCGAGGTCGACCCGCGCACCGACATCTGGTCGCTCGGCTGCGTGCTCTTCGAGCTCTTGACGGGCACCGCGGCCTTCGACGCGCCGTCCTTGATGCAACTCAGCGCGACGATCCTCGAAAAGGATCCTGCGCCGCTCCGTTCGCGCCTTCCCGACGCGCCGCCCGAGCTCGAAGAGATTGTCCGACGGTGCCTCGCCAAGGATCGAAATGACCGCTTCGAGAGCGTCGCCGAGCTGGCGATCGCGCTCTACCCGTTCGGCCCTCGCCGCGCGCGTATCTCGGCGGAGCGCTGCTACTACCTTTTGAAGGGCTCCTCGCCTCGAGAGGATCTGGAGCTAGCCACCATTCCCCCGCCCAAAGGACTCCGGGACTCGACGCCCACGTCGACGGATCCGGCGATCAGCGCGGGCCCTTCGGCGATCAGCGTCGCGAACGGCGGCCAACGGGCACGCTCCAGCGGCTGGCGAAGCGCGCTGCTCGCCGGCGCGGCGCTCCTCGTCGCGGCCGGCGGATACGGCGCCGCGCGGGTTCATGCTTCGGGATCGGATAGCGGAACGGACGGCTCGAGCCACCTCGCGGCTCGGCCCGGCCTTCCGAACGACGGCATCGACTCCGCGTCGAAGTCCGGGGCCTCGGAAGCGCCCGTCGTGCGTGCGCTCGCCGCGGCGCCGTCCGCCGTCGATCCCACGACGGACCCGAGCGGGCGCCCCGCGGCCGTCGCCGGAACGAAAGCGTCGGCGATATCGGGGGCTCTCAAACGCACGATACACGTCGATCCTTCGAAGCAGAAACGTCCCGCGGGCAAGCCGAGCGGGCACGGCGGCGACGAACCCGACGTCGGCTTCTAGTCCCCCGGATCCAAGATTCGTCGGAGAATTTTCGAGGCCCCGACGGGGCAAGGGCCTCGAAAATTCAGCACTCAGCCACGGTTCTGATCCGGGTACTGACTTTCTCGCTTAGCCCGGCGCGAGCGACGTTCAAACGGCCGAGCTCGAACGCCACGCGACGCCGGTCAGGCACCCGACCACGACGGTGGGCAGCGCGATGCTCGTGAGGCCGAACTGATTCGTGAGATAACCGCCGAGGCCCGCTCCGAAGGTGAAGCTGGCGACGGGAAGCCCGAATTTCATGAGCCGACCTGGGAGCCGCCTTCGTGCGCGGGCGCGTTGTTCGCGGTCCGAATCGACCAGCGAATAGGCGAGGTTCACGAGATCGATCGTGAACTGGGTGAGGTTTCCGGTCATGACCGTCGTCGGGCACAGGTTGCCGAGCACTTCACGCATCAAGGCGCTCTGAATGCCCATCGAAGTGACGGCCGCGGCACCGACGAGGATGACCGCCCAGGCGTCCGGGGAACTTTCGTAGCGCTTGAGGAGCGTCCCGCTCGCGCCGAAGACCGCTAGCGTTACCGTCATGAACGCGAGCAAGGGCGCGAGGATCGATGCACCGCGTCGCTTGGCCGCGCGTGCGACGATGGCCGCGAGCGCAACGGCGATCATGAACAAAGGCACGACGGAGAGCCGACCGAAGAGCCCGACGTGTTGCTTCGTGCCGAGCGCCGCGCCCGCGGTCACGAGGTTGCCGGTGAGATGCGCCGGGAGCAGACCGAAAAGTGCGAGAAACGCCGACGTGTCGACGAAGCCGGCGACGCCGCTCAAGATGCCGGCGCTCACGCGCGTGCTGCCGAACGGCCCAAGCTCGATGACGGTGGCCGACGTGAGCGTGGGGCGCGGCGGCCCGAGCGAGTCCATGAAAGACGGCCGCTTGCGAATTTCATCGGCCCTAGCCTCGACCGTCCGCGACCTCACGGCGCTGACCGGAGGGATCGATGCCGTCGTCAAAGGGGCGCGCACCCCAGACCAAACGGCAACCCCGTTCTGTTCTTCAGCTAATTCCACACGGAGCGGATCACCCGGCACTTCCCGACGCGACCGCACCTCGACGCCTGGTTTGCGACACCCGCCGTTGCGCGGCGTTCGGCTCGCTCACTGTCGGTGCGGGGTCTTCTGTTCGACCTTCGCGCTCTCGGAGGGCGGCGGGGTCGGCGCGACGGTCGAAGGTTTCTCTCCGTTCGGCGCGGGCGAAGTGAAACCGTCGCCGTTCGACATCGGCGAGATCGAGTTCGGGAGCACGCTCTCCTTGATCTGAATATCCGGCGACGAGGAGCGCGCGACCTCGGCGGGCACGCCGAACTCTTCGGCCTGCTTCGCCTGCCATTGATACTTGATGCGATGGTGATGCATGTTCACGAGCGTGTCGGTCATGCGCGTGACGAGGATACGGAGATCCTCCACCGTGAGCCCGCACTGATCGATCTGCCCGCTGTTCAGCTTCGTGAAGAGCACGCGTTGAATCATCGTCTCGAATCGGTCGCGGTTGGGCGGATCGATCGTCCGCGACGCGGCTTCGATGGAGTCGACGAGCATGAGGATCGCCGTCTCTTTGGTTCCGGGTTTCATGCCCGGATAACGAAAGTGCCGTTGGCTCAGGTGCTTGGGGTTTCCCTGCTCCAGGCACTTGTTCCAGAAATACTCGACCACCTGGGTGCCGTGGTGGGTGTACGCGAACTCGACGACCGGTTCCGGGACGCCGCCCTCGCGTAAGATCTTCGCGCCGACCACGACGTGCGCCATGATCGCGTCCGCGCTGACGTCGGGCTCGAGGTCGTCGTGGGGCGAGCGCTCGCCCGGCGCGAGGTTTTCGACGAAGTACTTGGGCTGCGTCGTTTTGCCGAGGTCGTGGTAGTACGCGCCCACTCGAGTCAAGAGCGCGTCCGCGCCGATGGCCGCCGACGCCGCTTCCGCGAGGTTCGCCATCGCGCGAGAGTGCTCCCACGAGCCCGGCGCCTCGCGCGCCATTTTCTTCAGCAGCGGCTGTTCGAGGTCGGTGAGATCGAGGAGTCGTTCGCGCGAGACGTGCCCGAGCAGGCGTTCCGCCGACGAACGGAAGACGGCGGCGAGGAGCCCCGACACGAGCCCACCCCCGACGCAGGCGACCAGCCGCGATTGAGTCAGGCTCACGAAGTCGCCGCTGAAATCGAACGCCCCTTCCATGATCACGGTGAGTGACACGAGCACCGCGCCCGCGCTCACGCCGCCGAGCACGCCGGAATAGACCATGTGTCGCGTGCGCTTCACGTCGAAGAGCGTGAGCGTCGCGGCGAGGCCCTGGGTGAGCATCACCGTCAAGAGGAGCAGGTCGAACCGGAGCAGCGACGCGACGACGAAGGAGAGGACGACCGAAACGACGAACGCCGTGCGCCGGTCGAAGCTCGTCGAAACGGACAGCGACACGGCCGCCATCGGAATCCAGTATTCGGGCAAGGCGGTGAACAAGAGGAGCAGCTTCGCGGCCACTGCCGCGATGCCGATCAACAAAAGGACGCCCACCTGCGAGCGCATCAGCCGAAGTCGCGACTGCCCGAATTTTCTGAGGTAGGCGGTGAGCGCCATCGACAGCGTGAAAAAGATCACGAAGTCGCCGGCCAAGCGATCCCACCGCGGCGGGCGCCGGACCGACTCGTAGAGGTGGGCGGCCCGATGGTCCTCGCGGCTGCGTGTGAGCACCGTGCCCGGCGCGACCACGACGCGAAAGTTCTCGAAGCGGAGCTCGCTCGAGCCGCTGGAAGAATCGCGAACGATGCGCGGGCCATACGGGATGCGCAACGCCGTATGCACCGGATGGTCCCACGTCGGTGCCCAGACCTCGACGAACAGATCCCCCGCTTGAATGCCGGTGAGAATGAACGCCGCGAGCAGGCTCAGAATGAACCCTTCGATCGGCCCAGCTCTCACGCGGGTGCGCAGCATGCTCGGTCCAGGACGGTGGCGACGCGGCGGGGGGCTCGAACGCCAGTCGCGAGCTACCGTAGCGCGCTCCTAGGATACTCCGCAACGCCGCGCGTCAGGCATGGGCACGTGGCCCGTCGCGCTCGGCAGAGTGGGGACTCGGACTGAGGAGGCGTGTCCCCGTCCCCGCGTCCGGGCCCCCCACTCTTACGGAAACGAGAACCGCGAGCGAGATCCTTTGCTTGCAGGCGCTCGACTTGCTAGCGCTAGAAATGTCGGCTCCCGTGCGAGCCAAGCTTCGGCGCGAGCGGCGCCGAAGAGGCGGAGCCGCGCTTTCGGCGCGGGGCTGTCTTCGATGGCGAGCGGGAGCTACTCGGAGTGGTGTTGGCGGAGCTCTCTTCAATCATCGAGTCTGCCGTCGTCGAACGCGGCGCGGCGCTCATGGGCGTGGTGAACACGACCCCCGATTCGTTTTTCGACGGCGGGCGGTATCTCGCCTCCGAAGCCGCAGTCGCTCGCGTGGACGCCGTGCTCGACGCGGGTGCGACCATCGTGGACATCGGCGGCGAATCGTCGCGCCCGCGTTCGCTCCCCGTGCCGCCCGCCGAGCAGATCGAACGGATCACGCCCGCGCTCCGCCACGCGGTGAATCGCGGCGCCCTCGTCTCCGTCGACACGACGAGCCCGGAAGTCGCCGAGTTCGCGCTTCGTGAAGGTGCCCGCATCGTCAACGACGTCTCGTGCCTCGCCGACCCCGAGCTCGCGGCCGTCACGGCCCGCGCGGGAGCCGCGTTGATCCTGACGCACGTGCGCGGCGGAATGTCGAAGATGACGGGCTTTTCAGAATGGCCCGACGGAGATTATCCCGACGTCGTCCGGGGCGTGCGGTCGGACTGGGTCCGCGCCCGCGCCCGCGCGATCGAAGCCGGGCTCCCCGAGAGCGCGGTCTGGTTCGATCCCGGCTTCGGTTTCGCGAAGAACGCGGGGCAATCCTTCGAGCTCCTGTCGCGGCTCGGCGAGTTCGCGTCGCTCGTCCCCTTCATCGTCGTCGGCCCGGGGCGAAAATCGTTCATCGCGTCGGTGGACGGCGCGCCGCCGGAAGAGCGGCTCGGCGGCACGATCGCCGCGAGCCTCCTCGCCGTTCAACGCGGCGCCCACATCGTCCGCGTGCACGACGTCCGCGAGATGCGGCAAGCGCTCGCGGTGATGCAGGCCGCGCGCCCTGCCCCGAAGGAGGTCCGGAGTGCTCTCTAGCATCCTCGACTACTTCGCGAGCAAGAGCCTGCTCGACGGTCTCCGGGACGTCGCGGACGTCGCGACGGTCTACTACATCGTGTACCGCGCGCTTCTCGTCTTGCGCGGCACGCGCGCGATGCAGATCGGCATCGGGCTGCTCTTCGTGTTCGTCCTTTACCTGGTCGCGGCGCAGCTCCACCTGCCGACCCTGCTCACGATCATGGGCGCGCTGATCCCCGGCGCCGTGATCATCGTCGTCATCGTCTTCCAGAACGACATTCGCCGCGGCCTCATGCGCATGGGGAGCCAGCCCTGGTTCGGCTTCGCGCGCGCTCAGGAGTCGCAAGCGATCGACGAGGTCGTCGAAGCGTCCACCGATCTGGCCAGACACCGCATCGGCGCGCTCATCGCGTTCGAGCAGGACGCGAACCTCGACGAGTTCGTGGGCATCAACAAGGGCCACACCCTCGACGCCAAGGTGTCGAGCGAGCTCTTGGTGTCGATCTTCATTCCCGAGGGCGTGAACAAGCTCCACGACGGCGCGGTCATCATCCGGAACCTTCGCGTGGCCAAGGCCGGCGTGTTTTTCCCGATGCCCGAGGGGCGCGTACTCGATCCGAGCTTCGGTTCGCGACATCGCGCCGCGCTCGGCATCACCGAGGAGACCGACGCGGTCGTGGTCGTCGTCAGCGAAGAGCGCGGCACGATCAGCTTCTGCTTCAACGGCAACATCGTGGCGAACCTCGACGGACCCGGGCTCCGGCGGGCCCTCGAAGGCGTGTTCGCGCCGCGACGGCGCCGCAAGGGCGCGCCGAAGCGCGAAGCGGTCCCGACCTCGGTCGCGCAGCGGCTCGTCACCGAGACCGCGCCACGCTCCGTCGATTCGCAGCGCTTCGCCGATTCCGGCGAGGAGACGACGTTGGTGTCGCTCGATCCGGAATCCATCGATTCGACGACGCGCATCCGCACGACGGAGCCCGAGGTCGAAACGCGGGCGCCGAGCCACGCGCCGCCCCCCTTGCGCCGCGCCAAGGCGGAAAAGCCGGAGCTCGAACCGAGCCCGGCGATTCCCGCGCCGGGGCGGGTTCCGCTCATCGCACCAACGCCGATGCGAGCCACCTTGGGGCAGCGTCCCGCGGCCGAAGGCGCTACACGCCCGCAGCCTTCCAAGACCGAAGACCGAACGCCGGACTCGAGCGAAGGTGAGACCTTCGAGTGACCGACGTCACGCGCCTCTTCAAGTCGTTCGGCCGCTTTCTGCAAGGCGCCTTCACCGAGAACCTCGGGCTCAAGGCCGTCTCGCTCGCGGTGGCGCTCGGGCTCGCCGCGTACAGCCGCGGGCAGCTCGATCGCACGCAGCGTACGGTCGCCGTCGGGGTCGTCCTTCGGTTGCCGCCCGAGCGATTGCACCGTGAACTGATGACGCAGATGCCGGCCAACGTGGACGTCACGGTCGTCGGTACGACGCGAAGCATCGACCGGCTCGTCCCCTCGCCCATCGAGCTCGATCTCCGAGACGGCACGACCGACAGCATCACGTTCGAGCGCACGATGTTTTCGCTGCCGCCCGAGGTCGAGCTGAAGTTCGTCGATCCGCCGAGCATCAACCTCGAGTGGCAAGACGTCGTCGAGCGAACGATTCCGATCCAGGCCGCTCGCACCGGCCAGCCCGCGAAGGGCTACGAGATCAAGGACGTCTTCGACGTCGATCCGAAGGAGATTACCGTCAAGGGCCCCGAGAGCCTGGTCGAAGTGCTCCAATTTGCGCGGCTCGCCGCCTTCGACGTCTCCGGGCTCACCGACGGCGTCTATCGGCGCCGCCTGTCGATCGACGATCCGCCGCCGCGCGTTCGCTATCTGGGCTCGAAGGCCGCCACCGTCACGGTCGTGGTCGTACGGCGCCAGACCCAGGTGAAGTTCGAGCATCGGCCGATCGAAGTCGTCGGCATCCCGTACGCGCACGTCGTGCCTGCGACGGTCGACGTCGCGGTGAACGGACCGCCGGAGACCGTCGTCTCGCTTCGCCCCGAGCAGATCGTGCCACGCGTCGACGTTTCGACCGCCGGTCTCGACTTCAAAACGGAGACGCACGGCTCGACGACGTTGAAGGTCCAGGTCGACCTCGACAACGCGGAAGCGGAGTGCCAACCGCCCACCGTGACCGTCAAGTGGTGAGGCCGCGCTCGTCGTCGCTCACGAGATCGCGCGGCGAACGGCGCCTCTGAAGAGCCGCGCGGCTACGCCCCGCGGACGTCATTTGTCGTCGATCGGGACGGTCTTGGGCGGCTCGGCGCCGCGCGCTTTTCGGTTCGCCTTCGCGTGCGCCTTTCGTTCCGCTCTCGGGTGCGCCCTCGTCCGAGTTTTTTCGGGCGGGTTCATCGACGCCTCGGACGGCTTCGGAAAATCGACCACGAAGTTGGTCGTGCCGTCCGCGCCGGACTCGAAGTGAGTGGGCGGGGTCGCCGCTTCGCGCATGACGACCACGAGGCGCGCATCTCCCGAGTGCTGCTTCGTCTTCTTGTGACCTGGACGAACGTGAACGTGTTCGGGCACCAGTCGCGCCGAGAGCACCATCGAGCCGAAGTGCTCGGCGAGGAGCGGGTTCTTGTTGTTTCGAACGGGGATGGTCGCCCCTTTGAGGACGAACTCCGCCCGCGTGCCCAACACCCGAGCCTCGACCGGGACCTCGCCGGAGAGCTTGACGAAGATCCGGCTCGTGCCGTCGTCGTGCTCTTCGAACCCCGAGAACGTCACTTCCGCGCCCGGCGACGGCGATTCCTCGAGGCGCATCGATTTCGCGACGGCTTTTTCGTGGACCTTCCTCGCGGGCTTTTCGCGAGGCTTCCGCTCCGGTTTTTCGACGACCGTCGGCGCCGGTTTCGCCGGACAACCGTTTTGCTTCGGATCGTCCGACGCCACGCCGGCTTGCTCGGGGCAAGCGTCGCCTGGGTCGGCGATGCCGTCACCGTCGGTGTCTTTGACGACGGGTTTTTCTGGGCATCCGTTCTCCTTCGGATCGTCGGACGCGACGCCGGGCTCGGTCGGGCAAGCGTCGTCTTTGTCGACGACGCCGTCGCCGTCGCCGTCCGGCTCTTTCTTGACCAGCTCGCCGGTCAGATCCTTTTCCGGGCAGCCGTTCTGTCCGGCCACCCCGGAGGTCACACCGGCCTGATCCGGACAATCGTCCTCGCTGTCGACCAGGCCGTCGTGGTCGCGGTCGGCGTTGCCGGTGTCGAGCGACGCCGGGGCCGTTTCGACCACGTGCGTGGGCGGCGCGAGCGCGACGGTCGCGATCACCCGCGGCGCGACGCCGGGCGCGTCCGACAAACCGGGGCCTCCCGCGACGCCGATCGCGACGTCACCGAGGTGAACCTTGACGCCGAAGACTCCGGAGACCGGCGTGATCTTCGTGTAGTTCCACTTCGGAGACACCTGATGATTGCCCCAGAGCTCGGGGCCGAACTGGAGCACGTCGTCGAACAAGAAGAGCCCCGCGCCCGCGCCGAAGGTGAACGCATTGCCGGTTTCGAGGGAACCGTCGTCGATCTTCCGTCGAAAGAGAAAGCCGCCGTTCGCTTCGTAGAAGAACGGCCCGACTCGTCCGCTCGCGACGGCTCGCGGGTTCACGCGCACTCGGCCGTCACCGGTCAGGTTGTCGGGGCTCCCGGTCGGCACGTACATGTCGACCCCGGGTCCGAGCGCGAAGGCTTCGGTCTTCGACGAGATGACGTTCGCGCGTACGCCGAGCCGAAGGTCGCCGAACTT
This sequence comes from uncultured Polyangiaceae bacterium, assembly GCA_964506835.1. GTDB lineage: Bacteria > Myxococcota_A > Polyangia > Polyangiales > Polyangiaceae > DASZVB01. The sequence goes on along the minus strand of CAZDNG010000063.1, from coordinate 17,541 downwards.
GCCGCTCGAAGGCGCGTTCGCTCCCGCGCCGCCTTTTTGAACCGCGGCAAACGGCAGATCCGCGTTCGCGTGGAGCCAGGTCGTGAGCGGGTACGCGGTCGCGGCGTGCAGATAGAGTTGCTTCGAGACGATGGCTCGCTGCGCACCGGTGACGTCATCGGTCCGCTCGACGCTCGTGCCGTAGACGTAGTCGCCGATCAACGCGAGCCGCAGGCGCCGATCGGTGAAGCTCGAGGCATCGGGAACGGCGAAAAAGCGGTCTCCGGCCGGTGCCGGGTCGAACACGTTGAGCGCGAATCCTTGCGGATAGGCCTGCGCGAGCGACGTTTGCGCCGACGCCCGCCCCGGCGCCGTAACCGCGACGACGAGGGCCATCGCAGAGAGCGACCGAACGAGCCGTGGGCGCTTCATTCCCAGCATTTTCCCGACCGTAAGATACGGGAAAACGGTGGTGCACGGTCAGAATCCGCGCTTAGTGAAGCAGAGCGACCGTGAGCCGGGTGCGAAGGCCGTCGTAATACGCCGACACCGCAGCGGCGAGGCGGCCCTGAACGTACCAGCGGCGTAGCGGCGCCTCGACCGTCGCAAACGGTTGACCGGAAAACGGCGTTCGTTGAGTCCGCTGAACGGTGCGGAGCTCGGCGTCGGTAGGGTCGAGCATCGGCGCCACCATGCGGTCGAGGTAGAGGCTCGCGAGCGCTTGGCGCCGGAGCAAGCGCGCGATCTCGGTGTCGTCCATGCCTTCGGCACGCGCCGCGATCGACAGGGGAACGACTCCGCCGACGCGCTCGATGAGCGAGAGGCGCGCCTGATCGACCCGCGCGCCAATCTCGACCTCCGACGGCTTGGGATCGATGTTCTGACTCTCGAGCACGGTCTCGGCGATGTGGCGCTCGAGCGCCGCGCCGATGTCGCGCGGCCGGTACGGCGGATCGCCTTCGCGCGCTTCACCCTGGGAGAGCGCTTCGAGCCGCGCTTCGAACGCGAGCTCACGCTCGAAAATGAACCGCGGAGCATCGACGCCGCCGGTCTCGCGCGCGAAGAACCGCACGATCGCTCGATCGAACGGCGCTTCTTCGGCGCGTGCGCTCACCGCGACGAGGAGCAGCGACATCACCACGGCGCCGACCGACGCGCGCCCGATCACGACTCTGCGGAGTCCTCGCTCTCGGGGCCGTCGGGGGAGTCGACGTGTCCGTCTTCCTCGTAGCCGTGTCGATGGGCGAAGCCGCGCGCGGCACGCCGCGCCTTCACGAACTCCGCGAAGGCGAGCACCTTGTCGAGATCGCGCGAACCGAGCCCTTCGGCGACTTCCGCGAGGCGATGACGGAGGGTGTCCGCGGTGCGAGCGCGGCGAGTCGCGGCGCTTTCGGGCGGCGGCACAACGCCGCCCGGCGCCGCCGGTTCGCCGCCTTCGTTCGCCCACACCGGTCTGGCGACGGCGCGAAGGGCGTGCGTGCCGAGCCAGGCTTCCATGAATACGCGCAAGCGCTCGCTCCGAAATGCGAACCAGCGCTCGCGCTCCGGGCCGTGGGTCATGAGCACGTCTTTGAAACGCCGAAACGCGCCTTTGCCGTCGATCGCGGCGGTCAGCTTGTCCTTCAGCTCGCTCTCCTCGAGCATCTGGATGAACCGCTCCATCCAGCGGTATTGCTCGCGCGAGCTGACCGGCTCGACCCGCATGTAGTTCGAGTCCGACGAGATGCGGGTGTGCATCTCGGGGTCGGCGATGCCGTCGACGACACGGAGGACCTCGCCCGTGCCGAGCTGCAGGTAGCTATGCACCTCCGGAGCGTTGTTCTCGAACGCGTCTTCGAGCGCTTCCCAATCGACTGGAACGTCGCGAACGGGGGCTCCTGGCGCGCCCTCCACGGTGCTCTCGTTGTGATCGTTTGCCATCGTTTGCCCGACCTATCGTCCTCGCCGTTCACGGCCGCGCGCCCGGTCGAGCGCGTCGTTCCACGCCTCGAGACGGCTCGCGCGATCGCTCGCGGTCAGGCGCGGCTCGAACTTCCTTTCGACCTTGGCCATGCGCGACGCGTCCGTTCCACTTCCGAAAAACCCCGCGCCGACTCCCGCCAGCATGGCGGCTCCACGCGCGGTGGATTCGAGCTCGGCTGGTCGCTCGACGACCAAGTTCGACACGTCACTCTGATCCTGCATCAGAACATCGTTCGCGGCCGCTCCTCCGTCAACCCGCAGGCAGGAGATTGGCTTCCCTAGATCGTCCCGCATGGCGCGGATCAGGTCGTCGACTTGGTGCGAGATGGCCTCGAGCGTCGCTCGCGCCAAGTGGGCGCGCGTCGAGCCTCGGGTGAGCCCGACGATGGTCCCGCGCGCGGCCGCGTCCCAGTGAGGCGCGCCGAGGCCCGACAGCGCCGGCACGAACACGACGCCGTCGCTCGACGGCACCTGCTTCGCCAGGGTCTCCACTTCGGCGGCCGTCCGGATGATACCGAGGCCGTCCCTCAACCACTGAACGGCGGCGCCGGCGATGAAGCAGCTTCCCTCGAGGGCATAGACCACGCGGTCGCCGATTTTCCACCCCACGGTCGCGAGGAGCCCGAAGCGACTTTTGACGATCTCGTCGCCGGTGTTCATGACGACGAACGCGCCGGTGCCATACGTGCATTTCACGTCGCCCTTGTCGAAGCACCGTTGCCCGAACAGGGCGGCTTGCTGATCGCCGGCGATGCCGGTGATCGGGATGCCGTCGGGAAGGACGTCGAGGCCGCGCGTTACGGCGATGCGACCGGCGCTGTCGACGATCCTCGGCAAGAGCGCCGGTGGCACCGAAAACAGCGCCGCCATCTCGTCGTTCCACGCGAGGCTCTTCAAGCCCATGAGCAGGGTTCGCGAGGCGTTCGTGACGTCGGTGACGTGCGGCGCTTGGTGCGCGGCGCCGCCCGCGAGCCTCCACACCAGGAACGAATCGATGTTACCGAAGGCGAGCTCGCCGTTCGCCGCTCGAGCGCGCGAACCGGGCACCGCGTCGAGGAGCCACGCGATCTTCGTCGCCGAGAAATACGGATCGAGCACGAGCCCCGTCGTGTCGCGGACGCGCTCCTCGTGCCCCGCGGCCTTCAACCGTTCACAGACCTCGGTCGTACGGCGGTCCTGCCAGACGATGGCCCGGTGGAGGGGCCGATCCGTGGCGCGCTCCCAAAGCAAGGTGGTTTCACGCTGGTTCGTGATCCCGATGGCGCCAATGTCGTTTCCCGAGACGCCGGCAGCGCGGAGCGCCTCGCCCACGGATTCTACGACGCTCCGCCAGATCTCGTCGGCGTCGTGCTCGACCCATCCCGGTTGGGGGAAATGCTGGGAAAACTCACGGTTCGCCCGCCCGAGCGTGGCGCCGTCGGTCGACATGACGAGCGCGGTAGAGCCCGTCGTGCCCTGATCGATCGCGAGGAGATGCCGCGACATGGGCCGCCCAGGCTATCAAATCGCTGTTGGCTTGTCGTCGCGCTGCGCGGACGGTAGCCTTCCGACCCGATGGCCCGGTTGCAGCTGTCGACCCCGGATGGCCAACAGGTCGTCGAACTCGGCGCGCACAACACGCTCGGCCGGCATCCGACGAATTCGATCCAGCTCCTCGACAAGATCGTGTCGAAGGAGCACTGCGTCATCGAGCGACGCGGGTTTCAGTTCGTGCTGCGCGACCTCGGCAGCCTGAACGGCACGTACGTCAACGGCGAGCGCGTGAACGGCGAGCGCTCGCTAAAGCACGGCGATGAAATTGCGCTCGGCTCGACCCGCGCGCGGCTCGATGATCCGACGGCGGCCACGCCGGCCGCGTATCCGCCGACGCCGTCCCAACCCCAGTCGAGCTTTCGCGGGCCCGCCACGACGGCGCAACGCCCCGTGCAAGCGGCCGTGCCCTCGGCCCCGATGGCCGCTGCCCCGGTGATCGACCCGCGAGTCGGGCAAGCGTCGACGGGCACGCTCAACAGCGGCTTCGCGGTCGCGGGTGGTTTCGCGCCTGTTTCTGCCCCGACGCCAGGCGCGAGCCCCCGCATCGGGCACCAGACGCGCATCGACGTCACCGACGCGGGCCGTGCGATCGGCACGCAGATCGCGGCGACGCAAAAGGGATTTTCGCCGTACGACCAGATCCGCACCAACACGGCGCAACTCGCCGCCGACTACGAGCGGCTGCGCCTCTCGCACGAGCTGTCCCACGAGATCTGCATGGAGCGCGACCTGACGTCGCTCTTGAACAAGATCCTCATCAGCATGTTCAAGTTCGTGCACGCCGATCGCGGGTGCATCTTCTTGAAGGAGAAGGACGACCTCGTCGCCGGCGCGAGCCTCCGGCGCGACGGCTCGGACGCGCCGATCACCGTGTCTTCCACGATCATGAATCACGTGATCAAGGAACGCGCGACGGTGCTCACCCACGACGCCGCGATGGATTTCGCCGGTTCCAAGGGGAAAAGCATGATCCTGAACCGGATCAGCTCGGCGATCGTGGCGCCGCTCCTTCACGAGGACGACATCCTCGGGGTCCTCTGGCTCGACAGCGAGACGCTGGCGCAGTTCCAGCAAAAAGACCTGGAGATGGTGACGGCAATCGCCGCCCAGGCTGCGATGTTCATCGAGATCAACATCCTGGCGAAGAAGATCGAGCGGGAAATCGTCGCGCGCGAGCGCTTCAGCCGACTCTTGTCGCCGAACGTGGCGGCCAAGGTGCTCTCCGGCGAGATGATCGTCCAACGCGGCGGGAAGCTCGTGGAGGAGTGCACGGTCTTCAACTCGGACATCCGCGGGTTCACGCGGATGAGCGAGAGCGCCGACCCGGCCTTCCTCGTCGAAGTCTTGAACGACTACTTCGAGCAGATGGTCGAGACGATTTTCAAATACGACGGCACGCTCGACAAGTTCATGGGCGACGGGATCATGGCGCTCTGGGGCGCGCCCGTTCAACTCGACGACGATCCGCTTCGCAGCGTGAACTGCGCCCTCGAACAAATGGACGTCCTCGTTCGCTTGAACGCGCAGCTCGTCGAGCGAAACCTCAATCCGCTCGCGATCGGCATCGGTATTCACACCGGGCCGCTCGTCGCGGGCTACATCGGGAGCTCGAAGGCGCTCTCGTACACCGTCATCGGCGACACCGCGAACACCAGCGCGCGCCTGTGCGGCGTGGCCGCTGCAGGACAGATCCTGGTCAGCGAATCGACCTTATCGCGCATCGGCGCGGGCTTCGAATATCTGGAGCTTCCGCCGGCGCATCTGAAGGGCAAAGAAAAACCCTTCAAGCTCTTCCAGATCACCGGCACGAAGCCGAGCATCCAAGTCCCCGCGTCGCTCTCGACCTAGACGACTTGGAAGCTACCTCAGAAACCGTAGCGAGCCCCTCGATGATAGGAAGGCCGACGCAGGCGTACGCTGGTACTTCGAGGAGGCCGACCGAAGCAGCGAGGGGCGTAGTAGGTTTATGAGGTAGCTTCAGGGTTCCCAGGCGAGGGAGCCGGAGTCGAGCGACACGGCGTACGCGCCGCTCGCGTCGCGAGCGATACGAGCGCCGTTCTGGCTCAAAGCACCGCCGTCGACGACGACTCGGAGCGAGTGCTTCGGCGGAAAATGACGGGGCAAGGTCCATTTCCAGGCCACGCCCTTGCCGCGCGACACCGGCGTCACGGCTTCGAACATTTTCTCGGCGCGGAGATAGGAGCCGACCTCGACGAACGTGTCGATCCAGAGATCGTCCGAGGCCTTCGCGTGGTCGATCATGGTCTCGAGATCGGCTTGCGCGACGCCCTCGTACCAGGTCTCCGGCAAGATACTGTGGAACACCATGACGAGCCATTTCGATTGCGCGTCCGCGTCGTCGATCCACCCCGACCAATCCTTCACGGTTTGACCGCGCGAGGGCTCGACGAACTTCGCATCGATCGCGAACCAATCCGGCGTGGCCGATGCGTCGACGAGCTTTCCCGCGCCGGCGCGGGCGAGCAGGAACATGCTCTCGACGGCGGAACGATACGCAGGCGACGTGTCGACGAACGGGTACGCGAACGTGTACACGTCGGGCACGCCGAGCTTCGACTCGATGTAAGCGTTGCAGCGGGCGATCTCGTCGCGGGCCGAGCCGCACTTTCCCTGACCGAGGTCGGCGGCGTGGCAGTGATTGACGGTGTGATTGCCGAGCTCGTTGCCCTCGCGTGCCGCGCGGCTCCAGTCAGCTTCGTTTTCCCCGGTGTTGTCCTCGGTGAGGAAGAACGTCCCTTTGACGCCTTTCGCTTCGAGCGCAGGCAGCGCGAGCGTCGCGTCGGCCGGGGAACCGTCGTCGAACGTCATCGTGAACGCCGCCTTGTGGCCGTTCCACGGCAACACGGTGAGCCGCGGCACCCCCGACGAATGATGCGGATTGGCGTGAAGCGTGTTGGATTTCGCCTTCGGCGCCCACGACCAGGCGGCTGCCCCCACGCCCGCGCCCAACAGAAGCCATCTGCCCAGGTTTTTGAAACGGACCATCAGGGTAAGCTCGCTACCAGTCTAGCGCTGCGCCCTGACGGCGCCCGCTCCGGCCTCGAAAACGCCTTTTTCTCGCGGCGGCGGCTTACAATTCGCCGTTGAGCGGGTCGTATTGCGCGTTCTTGCCCTTCGGCGTCTTTCGCTTCGCGGCTTCCCCGATGGCGTCCATGAGGCTCGACTTCGGCATGCCGACCGTCTCTCCCGACGACGGATGGCTCGCACTCGCACTCGCGCTCTTCGTGTGACTCTCGCTCTCGCGGGCGGCCGCCTTCGACGGACGCGCCTCTTCGTCGCTCGCCTTGGACGTCGCGACCGACTTCTGAGCGTGCGTCGCCTTCGGCGCGGAGCTCACGCCGGAGTCGGACGACACGTGCTTCGAGGGCGGCGCGAACGCCTGCGCGGCCACCGCTTTGGCCAGTGGCGCAGCGGGGGTCGACGTCGCTGCAGAGTGGACGGCCGACGCCGTGTCGACGGGGAGCGCGGACAGCGACGTCACCTGTTTCACGTGCGCTGCCTCGACGGGCGGCGCCGCTACCGCAGCGGGAGCCGGCGTCGGAGCCTCGACGAGCGCGGGTGCGGGCCGGTCGGCGAGCGAGTCCGTCTTGGACTGGACGTCGAGACCCGGTGCGGCAGCGGCGACGGGCGCCGTCTCTCGGAAAGCGTCGAGCGCCCGAGGAGTGCCGAAGCTCGGCCCGCCGAGCAGTGTCCGCTCGGCGTCGAGGTAGCGCGACTCGACGTGCAGCGAGCGCGCGGCGTCGAGCAGGATGTCGTTGCGGTACAACGTCACGAGCACACCACCGATGAACGCGACGCCGAGCAGCCATTGCCCGAATCGGCTTCCGCCGGATCGCCTGGCGCGAGCAGGCGGAATCGTGAACGCGACTGGTCCGCTCGGCGCGACGCTCTGACCGGGCCTGCGCTCCGAGGCCGGCGGTGCAGTCGGGCGATCGCGCTCGGGCCGGAGCTCACCGCGCGGCGTCGCCCAGTCATCGGGAGCCGGCGCGCGATAGTCGCCGGCCCAGGGTTCCTGAGCGCGAGAAACGGGCGCAGCTGCGGGAGGCCATGACGAATGCGTCGCGACGAGCACCGGCGCGGGCGGCAACGACGTCACGGCACGCGGAGCCGGCGCGGGTCGAAGCGACGCAGCGGGGCCCGGAACCGTCGCTTTCAATGCCGGCACGGGAACCGCACGCGACGCGGGGGCCGGAAGTGGACGCTGCGCTGGAGCGGGCGCGGGAACGGCACGCAGCACCGGAGCGGGTGACGGCGCGGGTAAGCGTGGCACCGCGGGCAATGCGCTCGCCATCGGCCACACGACTTCGACCTGCGAAATCTCTTCTTCGTCTTCGTCGTCGGCCGCGTCGATGCCGGCGATGACTCCGAGCGGCAGCCACTCGTCCATGCCTTCCTTCCACACCGACGTCGAGGCATCGACGATATCGAGACGAAATGCGTCGTCGAGCTGATCGACGGTCATCGTCTTGATGTCGTCCCACGACACCGCGACATGCCAAATCTCGACGACGTTGGCGGCGAGCGCGGGGCTCGATCGACGGGACGAACGCGAATGGGGCGTGTACGGCTCGAGCGGCATCGTCGCCTGTTCTCCTCGACAGCTGAAAAGACCGAAGCAAGCCGCAAGGCGCGCCCCGGACACTCCGGCCGCACGTCTCCGCGCGGCACGCGCTCTGAGAATAGGCCATGCTCGGAAATGGGCGAGCCGAAAAGAGAACTGAAACTTTTCGTTGTCGGCACAAACCGCTCGGTCCGAGGGTGGTCCGGGATTGTGGGCCCCCCGCCCTTCACGCATACTTCGTGACGAAGCGGGGCTCCGATCCGGCCGAAATTGCGGGCAACGAGCGCCGTCGATTCGCCGCAACGTGCTCGACACGAAGCGACAATCAGCATGGGCCGCATGGGCCAGGCCTGATCGCGAGCGCTCACGCGGGCTCGACCGTCGAGCCAGTGAGCTACGGAGCAAGACATTGAGTAAGCAAGCCTTCCACAACGCGCTCTCGGACGAGGAAATGGCGGCGGTGAACATGAGCAGATCGGGCGGCGGCCCCGCGGCCCTCGGGCGCTGGTTGGTCCGGCTCCTCGGCATCGGAGCGCTCACTCTCGCGGGCGCTTACTACGTGCCGCTCTACCGAGCTCATCGCGAGCTCACGACGGACTTCGCCGCGCTCAGTCAGGAGCACGACACCGACGCGAAGAGCGTCGCAGACTTGAAGGCGCAGCTCGCCACGGCGACTGCCACGCGCGACGCACTTCAGTCGAAGACGGGCAAGGCAGACGCGCGCGCCACCGCCGCGCACGCGGGCGCCGAGCAGCTTCGCGCGACGCTGACGACCAAGCTCGCCGGCCCGGCGTCACACGGCGCGCTCGCCATATCGAGTAAGGACGACCACGCGCTCGTGACGTTCCCGGCGGCCGCACTCCGCGAAGCGGACGGGGTCGAGGTGACGCCCGCCGCGTCCGCGAGTCTCTGCGACGTCGCTCGTAGCGTCGCGGCGAGCGGAGCGACGATTCGCGTCGTCGATTACGTCGCCCCGGACGTCGCGCCGTCGGCGCAAGACAGCGCGTGGGTGCGCGCTTCGGAGCGCGGAGCGAACGTAGCGCACACGCTCGAAGGGCCATGTCGGTTCCCGGCGTCTCATCTTGCAGCCATCGCGCTGAACCGGAGCGGCGCCGACGTGACGCTCTCTCCGCCGGCGTTCGAGCTCGAGATCGCCCCCCCTCTCTCCCCATAACCAGCCCGTAAATATTCGAGCGCCGTTCGAGCCAGTCACACACTTCTCTGACTCCTCAGCTCGAATTGGATCTTTCCGTCTCGAAAGGGCGCTCCTCGTGTTGAGCCGAACGCGGGCGTGCGTCTCGCTGCGTTCGCAGAATCCGGACAGCGAGCCGAATTCGACTGTGTAGGGGACTCAAAAAAACGGTCGGAAAAATCTCACGCTGAACGCGTGAATGAGAGGCCGGGGAGGGCATGGGAGATTCCCCTTCAAGGTACACGTGTGACTCGCCCACCGTTTCTTCTCTCGTGGCGCAAAAGAGTTTTCACTTCGCGTGAATTTTCATTGTCTCAAGCGACGCGCGACCAAGAAGCAGTGTCGCTGACGGCTAATAGAAGGGCGCCAACTGTTCCTGGCGAAGTCAGTTTTGCATTGGTAAGGGGAAGTGCGCGGGTGTGCCGTACAGGTCGGTACTGACCGCGCGGGAGCTGGCTTTTCATGAAGACGATACTCGTTGGTTCACACTCGGCGATGTTCGCCGCTGGCCTCGGCTTGGTACTCGGTCTCGGTGGTTGCAGCTCGAAGAGCCCGGAGACGGGAAGCGGCAGCAACGGCGAGAGCACTGGCGGCTCGAGCTTCGGCGGCGGCAGCAACGGCGGCTCCGTGTCGAGCTTCGGCGGATCGCCGACGAGCAACGGCGGCAGCTTCACGGGCGGCGGCGGCACCCCGACGGGCAATGGCGGCAGCTTCACGGGTGGCGGCGGTACCCCGACGGGCAACGGCGGCGATACGACGGGCGGCGGCGGCACTCCGACGGGGAACGGCGGCACCACGTCGGGCGGCGGCGGCGACGCGGGGACGGTCACCGAGGCGGACGGCGGCGGCGTCAAGTTGCAGAGCTGTGATCAGCGAACCGAGACGGGTAAGACGCCCATGGAGCAACCCTGCGGCGACTTCACGACAGTCGAGGGGAAGAACATCAAGCTCGGACCGTACGGCGCGCAGATGGACGTGAACGTCGGAACCGGCTTCGAAAACCCGGATCCGATGGACTCGGCGAACTGCCCCACGTTCGCGGCGATCTTCGGCGAGCCGGCCGCCGTCACGAACCAGCTCCTCGACACCGGCACGCTCGATTTCAAGCTCTACACGGTCTATCGCCCGGCGAAATGGCCGGCCGGGAAGATCCCGGTGATCACCTGGGGCAACGGGACGTGCGCGCAACCCGAAGGCTACGGCGGACTACTCCGGTACGTGGCGTCGTTCGGTTACTTCGTCGTCGCGGCCAACTCGCGCGAAGTGGGTAACGGCCAGGACCAGCTCCACGGGCTCGATTATGCCGCGGCCGCCAACATGGATTCGTCGAGCCCGTATTTCGGTCACCTCGACATGACCGAGGTCGGCGCAATGGGACATTCACAGGGCGGTGCCGCGACGGTCACGGCGGCCTCGGACGCCCGCGTGAAGGACGTCATCATCTTCAACGCCGCGCTGAACGCCTCGAAGCCGTTCCTGGCCATCTCCGGCGATCTCGACATCACCAATTACACGGCCGCACAAATGTCGACCGCGGTCATGCAGGCTCCGCAGGGCGCGTACCTCTTCTATCATAACCCCGCCGGCGCCTCGACCGACAACCTCCGTGGTCACCTCGTCCTCATGCTCACGCCGGAGCGCGTGACCGAACCCACGGTGGCCTTTTGGGACATGGTCCTCAAGGGCAGTGCGACCGCCAAGAACGAGTTCGTCGGCTCGAGCTGCGGACTCTGCAGTGACGCGACGGACTACGCCTTCGGCGAACACGGCTTCTAGCCAAGCGGCTCGCGCGTCTTCGCCGATCGAGCTACTTGCTTGGTCGCATGGTGGCAGCGATCGGGGAGGTTTGATTTTCGGATCCGCGCGAAACGAAATCCCGACGCGCGCACCAAAAAACAGGACGACTTTGACGTCGTGAGATTGTTCCTGGGGGGCGTGCCCGCCCCCCTCGCCCTTTCAGGGCGGTCCCCCTGGTATTCGCTTCGCTCAAGGTAACCGCTGCGCGACGCGGGCACCAAGAAAACCCTGAACCCGTCCCGAATTTGCGAACGCTGACGCCGGGACTATGGTCGGCGCGATGTCGATTTTGACGGCGATCGTCGAAAATACGGTGCGGCGCGTCGCGGAACGGCGCGTGCGGGTTCCGGAGGGCGAGCTCGCGGCGCGGATTCGTCACGCGGCGCCGACGCGATCGTTCCGGGATGCAATTGCTCGCGGCTTCGGCGTGATCGCCGAACACAAGCGGCGCTCGCCGAGCGGCGGACCGATGGAGCCGTCGAATGTCGCCCGCGCTTACGAGACGTACGCCGCAGCGCCCTGGGTCGTCGCGCTCAGCGTGCTCACCGACGAGGACTATTTCGCGGGGAGCCTCGACGATCTCGGCGTCGCGCGCGAGCGCGTGAAGAAACCGATCTTGCGGAAGGACTTCATCGTCGACGACTACCAGGTGCTCGAAGCGCGCGCGTTCGGCGCGGACGCGATCTTACTGATGGCGTCGGTGCTCGCCGATCGGCCGGGTCGAATGCAGTCGCTGTACGAGCTGGCCCGGTCGCTCGACCTCGACGTGCTCGTCGAGCTCGGCGCCGCGGAGCGCCGCCTCGAAGATCTGGTCGCACTCGTTCCGCCCGGAGCGCAAATCGTCGGAATCAACGCGCGGGTGTTCGCGACGTCGAAACCGGGAAACGACGCGGATCCGAGCGCGCGCCACTCCTTGCCGACCGATTTGCGCCAGCATCGGGCGTATCGTGGGCTCGTGCCGGCAAGTGCCCTCGCCGTCGCCGAGAGCGGCATCACCACGTTAGAGGAGCTCGCGAGCGTCCGCGACGCGGGCTATCACGCCGCGTTGATCGGTACCGCGTTCCTCAAAGGCCCGCGCGACATCGGCGTGGTCGCCGACGAGCTCGGGGCATTGTTTCGCGAAAACTCTCGCTAGTTTCGCGCCAAATCGCGCCGAATTGCGCCGAATTGCGCCGCAATGGCGTCCCCGATCCAGGGGCCGGGCGCTCGCTTGACCGACAGAAGTGCCAACGCTACGTTCCGCGCGCTTTAAGGAGCGAAAATTCTCATGTCGGTGAAGGTCGGGATCAACGGGTTCGGTCGTATCGGTCGCTGCGTGTTGAGGTCGCTCATCGAGCGAAACGTGAAGGACGTCGAGGTGGTCGCCATCAACGACCTCACGGACACCAAGACGCTCGCTCATCTCCTCAAATACGACAGCATTCATCGGACGTTCCGCGCCGCGCCGGTCGGCAGGAGCGACAGGGGCATCTCGGTCGGCAAACACGACATCCAGGTGACGGCGATCCGCGACCCGAAAGAGCTCCCGTGGAGAGTGCTCGGCGTCGACATCGTGCTCGAGTGTACGGGCCTCTTCACCGATCGCGCGAAAGCCGAGCTTCACCTCGGTGCGGGCGCGAAGAAGGTCATCATCAGTGCTCCGGCGAAGAACCAAGACCTCACCATCGTGATGGGCGTCAACGAAGACGCTTACGACGCCGAGAAACACCACATCATCTCGAACGCCTCGTGCACGACGAATTGCCTCGCACCGGTCGCCAAGGTGCTGCTCGATAATTTCGGCATCGAGCGCGGCTTGATGACGACGATTCACTCGTACACGAACGACCAGAACCTGCTCGACCTGCCGCACGCGAAGGGCGACCTTCGTCGCGCGCGCGCCGCGGCCGTCAGCATGATCCCGGCGAGCACCGGCGCGGCGAAGGCCGTCTCCGAGGTGATTCCGGCGTTGAAGGGCAAATTCGACGGTACCGCGATCCGCGTGCCCACCGTGGACGTCTCGCTCGTCGATCTGACGTTCGTGAGCGAGAAGCCGCTCTCGATCGACGCGATCCACACCGCGATGAAGACGGCCGCGGAGACCGCGCCGCTCAAGGGCTTCCTCGAGTACACCGAAGAGGAGCTCGTCTCGAGCGACTACATCGGTAGCCACGCTTCCAGCGTGTTCGACGCGACGCAGACGAAGATCATGGGCGACAAGTTCGCCAAGGTGTTCGCCTGGTACGACAACGAATACGGCTTTTCGAACCGCATGGTCGATCTCGCCGTACTGCTCGCCAAGAAGGCGTGATGGTCGCGCTCGACGGCATTCGGTCCCTCGACGAACTGGAACTCGAGGGCCAGCGAGTTTTCATCCGCGTCGACTTCAACGTCCCGCTCGACGACGCGGGAAAGATCACCGACGACGAGCGGATCGTCCGGACCCTGCCGACGATCAAGTTCGCGGTGGACGCGGGCGCGAGAGTCATCCTCGCGTCGCACCTCGGTCGCCCGAAGGGCAAACCGACGCCGGAGTTCAGCCTCGAACCGTGCGGCGCGCGGCTCTCGGAGCTCACGGGTTACGACGTGATGCTCCCCGACGATTGCCTCGGCGACGCGGCGCGAAAAGTCATCGCCGACCTTCGCAAGAACCAGGTCGTGCTCCTCGAAAATCTGCGATTTCACGCGGAAGAGGAGAAAGACGACGAGACCTTCGCCCGCGCCCTCGCCGACCTCTGCGACGTGTACGTGAACGACGCGTTCGGCGCCGCGCACCGCGCGCATGCCTCGGTCCACGCCTTACCGCTCCTGAAGCGCGAGCGCGGGATGGGGTTCTTGCTCAAGGAAGAGCTCACATCGCTGCGCCGGATCACCGACGCGCCGGAGCGACCGTTCGTGGCCGTCCTCGGCGGCGCGAAGGTCGCCGACAAGATCGGCGTGATCGAGTCGCTCTTCGACAAGTGCGACGTCCTCGCGATCGGCGGGGCGATGGCCAACACGCTCCTCGCCGCGCAAGGCGTCGATTTGAAGGGTTCGAAAATAGAAAAAGACAAGCTCGCGCTGTCCCGCACCTTGCTCGACAAGGCGCGCAGTCGCGGCGTCGAGGTGCTCTTGCCGGTCGACGTCGTGGCCGCGACGAGCCTCGACGCGACGGAGGGTCGCGCGACGGAAGCGACGTTGCTCCGCGACGGAGAGATGGCCCTCGACGTCGGCCCGAAGACCGCGAAGCTGTTCGGCGACCGCATCGCGACCGCGAAAACCGTCTTCTGGAACGGCCCCATGGGGCTCTTCGAAAATCCGGCGTTCTCCGGCGGCACCTTCGCCGTCGCGCAAGCGCTCGCGGATTCGGCGGCGTTCAGCGTCGTGGGCGGCGGCGACAGCGCCGCGGCCATTCGCGCCGCGGGCGGCGACATTGCGACGAAAATAAGTTTCATCTCGACGGGCGGCGGCGCCTCCCTCGAGCTACTCGAAGGCAAGAAGCTCCCGGGCGTGGAAGCCCTGCGCGTCGCGAAGTAACGGAGCATCGAATGTCGAAACCGCGAACGCCTCTCGTCGCCGGCAACTGGAAGATGTTCCACGGCGGCGCCAACGGCGTGCTGCTCGCTCAGGCCCTCGCGAAAGGCGTCCGTGGGTCGTCGTTTTCGGGGCACGTCGACATCGTCGTCGCGCCGCCGTTCACCGCGCTCGCCGCCGTCGCCCACGAAGTCGACGGCTCCGGCATCGAGGTCGCCGCGCAAAATCTCTACCCGAAGCCCGAGGGTCCTTACACCGGCGAGATCAACGCGCCCATGCTCCTCGACTCAGGGTGTCGCTGGGTGATCATCGGACACAGCGAGCGCCGCCAATTCTTCGGCGAGACCGACGACGGCGTGCGCGAAAAAGTCGCGGCGGCCATGGCCGCGCGGCTTCGGCCCATCGCCTGCATCGGAGAAACCCTCGCCGAGCGCGAAGCCGGGAAGACGCTCGACGTCATTTTCCGTCAGCTCGACGCATTTTGCGCCGAATTCGCGAAAGAACCCGGGTTCGGCGTGGTCGCCTACGAGCCGGTTTGGGCCATCGGAACCGGAAAAGTCGCCGGTCCCGACCAGGCCCAGGAAGCCCACGCCGCAATCCGGAAGCGGCTCGAACAGAAGTGCTCGGCCGACCTCGCCGAGCGGACGCTCTTGCTCTATGGAGGCAGCGTCAAGGCCGACAACGCTGCTAAGCTCATCGCCTGTGAAGACGTCGACGGCGCGCTCGTCGGAGGCGCCTCACTCGAAGCGGACTCTTTCTTGAAGATCGTCCGCGCCGCCGCCGAAGGATAGTCCCCATGCTCGAGATCCTCGAGACCCCCCTCACCGTTCTCCACGTGCTTGGCGCGTTCCTGCTCATCCTGATCATCCTCATTCAACCGGGGAAGAGCGGAGGCCTCACGGCGGCGCTCGGCGGCGCCGGCACGCAGCAGGTCTTCGGGGGCCGCGGCGCGGGCAATTTCCTGACGCGCGCCACGTGGGGCCTCGCGACGTCCTTCTTCCTCACGGCGATGGTGCTCGCCTACATCTCGTCGTCGACCGACGACTCGATCAAGGACAAGAAGTCGCACCGCGCCCACGTCACGCACTCGACGAAGAGCACGCCTGCAAAGAAGTGACGGCGCGTCGCCCCGCGACCAGCTCGTCCTCGCGGCACTGAAGCTCGTCGTCGGAGCGCTCGTCCTTCGTTCGGGGTTCGTCGCACTCAGCGACGACGATTTCTCGCGCGTCGTCATCGCCGAGCGGTTCGCGCACGCTCCCGGCCTCGACCCGAGCGGCACGAGCTGGCTGCCGCTCCCGTTCTGGCTCATGGGCACCGCGATGCTCGCCCTCGGTCGTACCCTCGCCGTCGCGCGGACGGCGGCGCTGTTCCTCGGCGTCGCCTCGGTGCTGCTCGTGCACCGCGCCGCGTCGTGGGTCGGCGCGTCGCGCGGCGCCGCGTTCGGGGCCGGGGCGCTCGCAGCCGTCATCCCGACGTCGTCGGTGCTCGGCGTTTCCTTTCAACCGGAGGCGCTCACCGCCGGCCTCGTCGTGCTCGGTGCTGCGGCCACTTGCCTGGACGGATCGCGGCGCTGGCTCGGGGGCGTCGCTCTCGGTGCCGCAACCTTGTGCCGTTACGAGGCGTGGCCCGCCGCGGCGGTGTTCGCCGCGCTCGCGCTCCTCGACGCCGTCCGCTCGCGCCGCGCCGCGGTTCCCCTGGTGCTCGCCGCGCTCGTTGCGTTGTTCCCTGCCCTCTGCTGGGTGCTTCACGGCGTCCGGCATCACCAGGACGCACTCTTTTTCCTCCATCGCGTCGCCGCCTACCGCCGCGCGCTCGGCGTCACCGAGTCGACGTGGTCGGCGCTCATCGGCACGCCGGTTCGCCTCGTCTCCGCCGAACCGGAGCTGGTCCTCGGCGGCGCGGTCGCGATCGCGGTCGCACGCCGTGCCCACGTCGGCAGCGCACGCCTCGCGCGCCCAGCCCTCGTCCTCGCTTCCATCCTCGTCTTTCTCGTCGTGGGAGAGCTCGTCGGCGGTGCTCCGACGCATCACCCTGAGCGGGCGCTCTTGTCGATTTATTTGGGGGGCGCCATCGCCGTCGCGGACGCCGCGGGTGCGCTCCTCGGCGGCGGAGCCGAAATGCGAACGCGCCGAGCCCTGGTGCTCGCCGTCGCGGCCGCCGCAGTCGTCGTTCGCGCGGCGCGCCCCCCCGAAGAAGGAGGCGTCGATCGGCGGCGCGAGCTCGCCATCGGCCACGCCGCGCGCGTCCTCTTGCCCGACGACGAGCGCCTCGCGGTCGACACGCCGGATTTCGGTTATTTCGCCGTCATCGCCGCGTTCGGCGCGCCGGAGCGCGCCGAGCCGCTCGACCGTCACGACCCGCGCGATCCGCCGATGCTCGACGCCTTCGCGAGCGAGGACACGTTGCGCCAGACGCTCGCGTCCTTGCGCGCCGACGCGCTGGTCACCACGGCCGAACACTTCGGCGTCGCCGCACCCCTCGGCGAGCTCGTCGACCAGAACGCCACGCTCGCGCTTCTGAAGCTCGCGCCGCGAACCGGCGCAGCCCCGCCGTGAGCCGCACCTCGCTTCAGTAAGCCTTCGCGCGAATTTCGCCCGGCTCGCGCGGCGAAAGTAGGATGCACGCGTGCTCGGCTTGCTCGCCCGGCGGGCGATCGATCTCGCGGTTCTTTTCCTCGCGCTCTACGCGTTCGCGTTCGTACCGCTCGGACGCCGCACCGGCCTCCAGCACGTGCGCGCCATTCTCGCGACGCCGGCCGCCCGCGAAACCACTCGTGACGTCGCCGACGCCGTCGACGGTCTCCGGCGTCGACTCCTTGCGGACCCGGCGCCCGCGACTCACGGCGCTCCCGTCGTTCCGCGCCTGCACCACCACCCGGCTCCCGCGAACGCCGCGGTCACGCCCGCCGTGTTCGACGCTCCTGACGCGAGCCTCTAGTAGGACGAGTCTATCGAAGCGATGGGAATTTCGACGCCCCCGCATGGGGGAGGGCATCGAAATTCCC
>CAZDNG010000062.1:0-57131 GCA_964506835.1 uncultured Polyangiaceae bacterium | reverse complement strand
CTTCGCGCGACGTCTCGAGCTCTTCGTTGGCGCTTTGCAGCTCCTCGTTGGTCGATTGGAGCTCCTCGTTGGTGCTCTTCAGCTCCTCGTTCGACGTTTCGAGCTCCTCGATCGTTCCCTGAAGCGTCTCGCGGGTTCGCTGGAGCTCGAGCTCGAGGCCGCCTTTTCGTTCCTTGCGATTTTTCCCGCGCTCCGTGTCCTTCTTGAGTTCACGCGATTTCCAATCCGACTCGGTCTCGAAGGTGACGGAAAAGGTCCCCCGCAACGCCTCGGGGTGAGCGAGCCGCCGCACCGTGAGGCGCATCGAGGTCTCGCCGCCCTCGGAAGAGACGACGACGTGTTGCCGCACGACGGGCTCGAGCTGCGCGCCCGCCTGGCGCACCGCGATCGGCAGTTCGAGGCGCAATCCTTCGCGCGCCATGTGAAATACGTTGTTGCTCGGTTCGCCGGGCGTGGGCTCGAGAAACGGACCCGTTCGGCCGTGTAGGTAAATGAGCTCCCCGGCCTCGTCGATGATCGCCGTCGGCGGGACGTGCTCGGCAAGGAGCATGCGCTCGGCGATGGGCCCGATGCTCCCGGTGGTTCGTTGCGGCGGCCGTGCGACCTCGTGCGGCGGTTCGGCGATCGAGCCGCTCGACGTCGCCAAGGGCAGCTCGTACAAGGGCGGCAGACGACCGGCCTGGACCTGGTAGACCTTCGCTTTCTTGTCGACCTCGGTGAAGCGGTCCTCGAAGCCGGAAATGCCCTCGGCGCTCCCGAGGAACAAGAGGCCGCCCGGGCGAATCGAATAGCCGAAGAGAGCGAGGACTCGGCGCTGAAGGTCGGGCTCGAAATAGATGAGCAGATTTCGGCACGAGAGCAGGTCGAGCTTCGTGAAGGGGGGGTCCTTGACCACGTTCTGAACGGCGAAAATCAGAAGGCCGCGGATGTCCTTGCTGATGCGATACCCGCTGTCTTCGCGGACGAAGAAGCGCTCCAGCCGCTCGCGACTCACGTCGGCGGCGATGCCTTCCGGGAAGCGCCCGAGGCGCGCAGCCTCGATGACCTCGGGATCGACGTCGGTCGCGAAAATCTGGGCACCGAAGTGCTTGCCCGAGGCGCGCAGAATCTCGCTGGTCAATATCGCGATCGAATACGCCTCGGCGCCGTTGGCGCAGCCCGGGATCCACATGCGAAGCGGTTGATGGTCCTTTTTTCGATCGACCAGACGGCGCAGCTCGTCTTCGAGCGCGACGAAGGCTTCCGGATCGCGAAAGAAGCTCGTGACGCTGATCAGCAGTTCCTTGAAGAGAGCGTCGGCTTCGGTCGGATTCTTCTCGATGAAGCGCCCATAGTCAGCAAGACGGGTCAGCCCGTGGATCGCCATGCGGCGCTCGACACGACGGAGGACGGTCGATCTTTTGTAACCGCTGAAGTCGTTGCGCGTCCGCGCTCGGATGTGCAGGAGCACGCGCGCGAGCTCGTCGCTGCGACTCGGTACGTTGTCGGACGGCGGCGTGGAGTGGGCGAACCGCCCGCTCGCATAGCGGGCGAGCTGCTCCGGCATCATCTCCGGCGAAAGCACGTAGTCGACGGATTGGCTGTCGATCGCACTGCGGGGCATTCCTCCGTAGCGCGCGGTATCCGGATCCTGCGCCATGACGAGGCCGCCGGCGCCCTTGATCTCCTGAACGCCGAGGGTTCCGTCCGAACCGGTGCCCGAAAGCACGATGCCGACGGCGTTCTCGCCCTCGTTTTTCGCGAGCGACCGAAAGAAATGGTCGATCGGCAAGTGGCGCTCGCCCGCGCTCGGCGGCGTCACGATCGTGCGCTCGTCCGTCACGGCGATGCAGAGGCCCGGCGGCGGAAGGTAGATTCGATTCGGGAGCAACCGCTCGCCGTCCTGGACGGTTACCACCTCGATCGGAGAGCGCCGCTGAAGCAACTCGGGGAGCAATGTCGGCGCGCCGGGAGCCTGGTGGGTCACCACCAGGTAGGCCATGTTCGCGTCGGGAACGATACGCGAGACGAACTGTTCGAGCGCCTCGAGGCCACCGGCGGACGCACCGATGCCCACGAGCGGAAACCGACTGGGATCCAGACCGGTGTCGTGCCGCGTGTCGTCTCGATCCAGAGGAGGATTGCGGCGCTGTACCATCGGCGATCCCGACGCGAGACCCTAATCCGGGAACGATCCGCCTGAATGGAAAAGGGCCCATCGATGTGGCATTTCGTTACCCACGGCGTTCTTCCCCACCCGCTCCCCGGACATTCTTCCCCGCCCGCTCGCCGGAGAGCATCGGATCCCGTCACCTCGTTTCGCGCCGGTTGAGCCCAATTGAGGGTAAGCGTACTCTTCCGCAGCGTCGGGGATTTTTCCGGATCTGCAAGACGGGCGAAGTGCGATGAACCAAGAAAAAGCGGGACGCACGGTGGCGCTGAGCGGACTGCGGGCGCGTGCAGAGATCGTCGCCGACGGAGCGTCGACTCGGCCTACGGCGGAAAGTCTCGAGCGCACGGTCTACGAGCTCCTCGTTCATCAGATCGAGCTCGAAATGCAGGCCGAAGAGCTCGCGAGAGCGCGGGACGACCTCCGCGAGTCGCGAGACCGATACCGCGACCTCTATGAGCTGGCTCCCGTCGGTTACCTGTCCACGGATTTCAACTGCGCGATCCTCGAAGCGAATCGAGCCGCCGAAATACTACTCGGGCAACGCGCCTCTCAACTCATCGGTTTCCCGCTCGCGCGCTTCGTGACGTCGGAGAGCGCCGCTGCTCTGCATCTTCACCGACGCGAAGTCCGTCAGCGCGACGACGAATGGACGACCGAGCTCCAGATCCTGCGCGGAGACGGTGAGATCATCGACGTCCAACTGCAGAGCATTCGTTCGGACATCCCGGGAGTGCATTCGCGGTCGGTGCTCGTCGATGTCACCCATCTGAAACAAGTCGAGCGCGAGCTCGCCGAGCGTGAGGCGCGGCGCCAGAACGCGGAAGCAGCGCTGCAGCGCCAACGCGGGTTCGCGGAGCGTCTGATCGAGGCGGTGCCGGCGATTGTCCTGTCGCTCGACGGGGGGGGCCGAATCACCGGGTTCAACGCGCGAACCGAGTCGTTGACCGGCTATCTCATCGGAGAAGTCATCGGCGACGACTGGCTCGAGCGGTTCGTCGCCGACGAGGCGCGCGCCGAAGTACGGAACCGATTCGTGAAGGCATTGGCTGGAACGAGCACGGACGTGTTCACGGCGCCGATCGTCGTGAAGAGCGGTGCGCTCCGGCAGATCGAGTGGCGGTTCGCCACGATGGACGGCCAATCCGCCCGGACGAACGGGCTGGCGGCCATCGGCGTAGACGTCACGGAGAGGGAACGGATCGAAGAGGACCGGCGGCAGACCAACAAGATGGAAGCCGTCGGCACCCTGGCGAGCGGCATCGCACACGACTTCAACAATGTGCTCACGGGCATCATCGGGTGTGTGGACATGGCGCTCTCGAAGGTTGCCGGAGATAGTCCGGCGCGGATCGCGTTGGACCAGGTCAAAACATCGGCGCTCAGCGGCGCGCAGGTCATCCACCAACTCATGGCGTTCGCACGCAAGCAACCCAACGCACGCAAAGTGGTGGACTTGAACGCGCTGATCGCCCGGATGGAGACCATGCTGAGCCATCTGCTCGGCGAGGACATCGAGCTCAGGACGTCGCTGCTCGCCGAGAGATCGGCCGTGCTCTGTCAGCCCGACGAGATCGAGCAAGTGCTCTTGAACCTGTGCGTCAACGCCCGGAACGCGATGCCGAGCGGCGGCCGGCTCGAGATCGTGACGCGCGAATCGGGCTCGGGCGATGAACCGGTGCGACCCGAGCCCGCTCGACGAGACCGCATCCTCATCGAGGTCACCGACAGCGGAACGGGAATGGATGCGGCGACGCGCGAGCGGCTGTTCGAGCCGTTCTTCACGACCAACGAGGCCGGACGAGGCACCGGATTGGGCTTGTCGTCGGTGTACGCCACCGTCACCGACCACGGCGGGGACATCCACGTGGAGAGCCAGATCGGAGAGGGTTCGACCTTTTTCGTGTCGCTTCCGTTGTCCGAGGAGCAACCGAGTCTCGTTCCGCCACCGCTCGAGTTCAGCGAACCGCTCACGGTGCGGCCTTCCGGCGAGACGGTGCTCGTCGTGGAGGACGAGCCCGTCGTCCGCCTCGTCATCCGGCATTACCTCAAACGCCACGGGTATGTCGTGCTCGAGGCAGCCAACGACGGTGACGTGGCGCAGATCCTCGACGAGTACACTGGCCCGATCGACATCCTCTTGAGCGACATGGTGCTGCCCGGCCAGAGCGGCCCTCAGATCGCCGAACAGGTGCGCGCGATGCGACCGCGTCTTCGCACGGTCTTCATCTCTGCGCATTCGAACGAAACCCTCGTCTCGACCGGCAGGTTGGCGGGCGGAACGCAAACCTTGCAGAAGCCGTTCACCGAGTCTGCGCTCATCCGTCGGCTCCGTGAAGCGAGCGGCGGGCCGTTCGTGCCTCCGCCGCCGCGAGTCCCCTCGTCGCTCCATCGCCGTCGCGTGCTCCTGGTCGAAGATCACGAAGAGATTCGAGCGATCCTCGGCGAGTTACTCGCTGATTTCGGCTTCGACGTCGTGACGGCGTCGAACGCAACGGAAGCCGCGTCGCACTACGAGAACACGACGGCGTCCGTCGACGCGCTGATCACCGACGTCTCCTTGCCGGACGTCTCGGGAGTCGAGCTGGCGAAACAGGTTCGGGCACGCTTCCCCCACGCGGGGCTCCTGCTCGTGTCGGGCCGCGCGAAGCGTGAAATTCCGGAACTCGATGGGTTGCTCGAGGATCCTCGCGTCGCTTTTTTTCAGAAGCCGGTGAGCGTGGCGCCTCTGGCAAGCGCCCTCAACCAGCTGCTCGAAACGGAGCACGCGTCGGACTCCGAAGCCGAGACCGCCCGGCTCCACTGAACCGATGCTCGGCCGACCCATAGGGCTCCGCTGCTCGATCTGACGCTTCGGTTCGTTCTGGGCGGAATCGTCGAGCAATGCCCATCGCCGTGACCTTCGTCATCGCGCTTGCCGTGAGCGGTCTTCTGGTGTCTGAAGCGCGAGAACGCCCGCGCGCGGCGTTGTTCTGGAAGTGTTCCGCATCGCTCGGATTCGTGGTGCTCGCGCTGTCGGTCGGTGCGCTCCGGAACGGCTACGCATCGCGCATCGTCGTCGTCGGTTTGGTGCTCGCGACGTGCGGCGACGTGGCGCTCGCATTGCCGGGACCGCGCGCCTTCTTCGCCGGCCTCGCACTGTTCCTGTGCGGTCACATCGCGTACGTCGCTGCGTTCGCGGAGCTCGTCCCGATCGCGAAGTGGCCATCCGTATGGTCGATGGCTCCGGTCGTCGCGACCGTCGCGGCGTATCTCTGGCTCGCGCCGCGACTCGGCTCCATGAAAGCGCCGGTCATCGCCTACATGGCGACCATCACGATCATGGTCGTCGGCGCGCTCGCCGTGGAACGCGCCGGCGTCGTTCATGCAGGGAAGCTCTTCACGGGGGCGCTGCTTTTCTACGCGTCGGACCTCTCCGTCGCGCGCGATCGATTCGTGGCCCACCGATTCGTCAATCGCGCCTGGGGACTGCCCGCGTACTACCTCGCGCAAGTGCTCTTCGCGTGGGCAACTGCTTAGATCGTCGTCGGTTCGTGCATCAAGTGCTTCGCGAGCAAGTACGCGAACAGATCCGTCGCGCTCGAACCTTCCGCGACGCCGCGCATCGGTCGACCGTTCATGAGTCGTTCGTCGTAAGCCGCCCCCGGCGCGCGCTCGCGGATGCGCCGGATCGTCATCTGAAAATTGTCGAGGCTCGTCGGGCGCAGATCCGCGCCGAGCCCGCCGTAACGCGTCCCGCGCTCATTCAACACCCACGGCGGCGCGCCGCTTCGCCGGAACAGGTACAGGATCTGCTCGCGATGCTCGGTCCGCGTCGTGATCTCGCGCGTGACCTTCTTCGAGAGGATCATTCCCCCCGTCGCGAGCGCCATCCCGGGCCGGAACTTCCGCTCCTTCACTTCTTGCGTCGTCTCGGTCGTCGAACGTTGCGTCGCGCGGAGCAGCGCGCCGATATCGCTCCACGGCAGCTCTTCCCCACCGCTCTCGTCCGCCGTCACGCCGCTCGCCGAAAACGAAAACGCGGAGAGCGCCGTCATGCGCGCGCTCGACACCACCAACCGTCGATCGCACGTCACCGGCACGTGCTTGTGCCGTTTCACGACGGCGGTCGCCGCGCGCGCGAGCCCCTCGTCGACCGTCGCGAGCACGACCGCCGGCAAGCCGGCGTTGAGCAACAACTTCAACTCGTACGGCGTCGTGTTCAGATCGGTCGCCAACGGCCCGATCGCATCTACCGGGCCACCGAGCTCCGCGATCGCGACCAGAAACATGGCTCAGTTCTACGCCTCCGCAGCGGGCAGGGCCAAGGATGCCCTTGCCCCGCTACGGCTCCCGCTCGTGGATCAGTTTCCGGGAGGGCCGGCGTAGCGCGTCCGACGACGGCGACGGCGACCGAGATCCGGCGATCCGCCGCGGTCTTCGGACGGAGGGGTCGTCGGCCGGGGCGGATTCACGACAACAGGAGTCGCGCGCTCGGCCGGAACCGACGCGCGCAGCTCGGCGTGTTTCCACGAACCTGCGTTGGGAGCGAAGCCGTATCCTTCGGTGCGCACGTCGGCGCGCTGCGGCCTGCGATCGCCGTCCGCGCGCGGTGACCCGGCGGGCGGCGGTGCACTCGGGCGAGGGTTCCGCGGCGCGTCGCCGTTCGAATATCCGCGCGGCGCGTCGCCGTTCGGACGCGGACCGCGCGGCGCGTCGCCGTTCGAGAAACTTCGCGGGGCATCACCCGGACGCGGGCCACGCGGTTCGGCGCGATAGCCGCGGTTTTCTCGCGGCGGGCCGGCGTCGCGCTGTCGCGGGCCGTCGCTCGAGTAACCGCCGCGCGATCCGCCGTTTCCACTCGGACGCGGGTCCCGAGGGGCGAAGCGCGAACCGCCGTCGCGGGGCGGCGCATCGCTACGAGGACGCGGTCCTCGATCGCGGTTCGCGTCGCGATTCGAATCACGGTTCGCGTCGCGACCCGCGGCGTCACTCGACGGGCGTTCGCGCGCAAAAGCATCCGTCGCGGGCGCCGCGGGCGCTTCGCTCGGCGGCAAAGCCGGCGGTCGCTCGGCAGCGGGCAAGCGCTTACCAATGAGCCGCTCGATCCCGACGAGCATCGAACGCTCCTCCGGATCGCAGAACGAGAAGGCAACGCCGGATGCGCCGGCGCGACCGGTGCGGCCGATGCGATGCACGTAGCTCTCCGGCACGTGCGGCAAGTCGTAATTGACGACGTGCGAGACGCCGTCGACGTCGATACCGCGCGCCGCGATGTCCGTTGCGACGAGCACGCGGGTGTGACCGCGACGGAACGCGTTGAGCGCTCGCTCGCGGGCACCCTGGGTCTTGTCCCCGTGAATGGCGTCCGCGGCGATGCCGGCGCGGTCGAGCTGCTCGGCAACGCGGCTCGCGCCGCGCTTCGTTCGGGTGAACACCAGGACGCGCTCGATCGCCGGATCGCGGAGGAGTCGCTCGAGCAAGTTCCGCTTCTCGGTTCGCGAGACGTGGAACACCGATTGCTCGACGCGTTCGGCGGTCTTCAACGTGGGCGCCACGTCGATTCGCACCGGATCCGTCAAGATGGTCTTCACCAGCTGGACGATGTCCGGCGGCATGGTCGCCGAGAAGAACAGGGTCTGACGGGTCTTCGGCGTCATCGCGACGACTTTTTTGACGTCGTGGATGAAGCCCATGTCGAGCATGCGGTCGGCCTCGTCGAGCACGAGGATCTCGACCTTCGACAGGTCGATGAGCCGCTGCTGGCAGAGGTCGAGTAAGCGACCCGGCGTCGCGACGAGAATGGGCGGCGGTGGCCGGAGCGCGCGCGCCTGGTGGAACTGGCTCACGCCGCCGAACACGATGGTATGGCGCAGCCCGAGGTGCTTGCCGTAGGCGTAGATGCGCTCGCCGATCTGAGAGGCGAGCTCGCGCGTCGGCGCGAGAACGAGGGCGCGGATGCGCGGGTCTTTCTTCTCCGCGGCGAGCCGCTGGAGGAGCGGCAGCGCGAACGCCGCCGTTTTTCCGGTTCCCGTCTGTGCGCAACCCAAGAGGTCGCGCCCGGCTAGGACTTCCGGAATGGCTTTTTGTTGAATGGGGGTGGGATCTGAATAGCCCTCCGCCGCGAGAGCGCGACAAAGTGGCTCAATGAGCTTGAGCTCCGAAAACGACATCGGTCTTCTTTCGATTCGCGGGCTACGGTCCTTGAACGACGAAAATCGAAGAGGACAGGAACGCCGGAAATGTGTGCGCGGGATGTAGCTCACTCGTCCCCAACTCGCAAGGAAAAGGCCTGATTTCGGCAGCTTCCCCCGGCATCCGGCGGCTTTCTAGCCGGGCGTGCGCCCCCCCGAATCGCGCTCTTGGAGGCGCGCTGTCCCTTGCTCCGCCACCCGATCGGGGCGGAAAGTAGGCAGCGGGGAGTCTTTGTTTCGGCGAGGCGCCGAGCCCCCACCACGAGGCCAACCATGCTCACCGGACTCATGATGGACTACCCGCTGACGCTCACGCATTTTCTCGAGCGAGCGCGGGCGTTCTTTCCGAAGCGAGAAATCGTGAGTCGCACGCCGAACGGCGCGCTCCATCGCTACACGTACGCCGACTACTACGCGCGCACGTGTCAACTGGCGCATGCGCTCGCCAAGCTCGGCGTGAAGCCGGGTGATCGCGTCGCGACGCTCTCGTGGAACCACTACCGGCACTTCGAGGCGTACTTCGCGGTGCCGTGCACGGGCGCGGTGCTCCACACCTTGAACTTGCGGCTGCATGCGTCGGAGCTCTCGTACATCGCGAAGCACGCCGGTGATTCAGTGATCATCGTCGACCGTTCGCTGCTCGGTCTCTTGAACGGATTCAAGAAGGACGTGCCGACCTTGAAGCACGTGATCGTCGTGCCCGACGACGGGCCCACCGACGACGGCGCGCTCGACTACGAGGCCGTGATCGCGAACGAGCCGACGACGTTCGAGTGGCCGGTCCTCGACGAACGGAGCGCGGCGCTGATGTGCTACACGTCGGGCACGACGGGCGCGCCGAAAGGCGTGCTCTATTCGCATCGCTCGACGGCGCTGCACACGCTGATGCTGTGCATGGTGGACACCAAGGGCATCTCCGAACGCGACGCCGTGATGCCCGTGGTTCCGATGTTCCACGCGAACGCCTGGGGCATGGCGCACGCCGCGCTCGCGGTCGGCGCGAAGCTCGTGTTTCCGGGGCCCGATTTGCGGCCGGAGGCGATCCTCGACTTGATGTCCGGCGAGCACGTGACGTTCGCCGCGGCCGTCCCGACGATCTGGCTCGGCGCGCTCGCCCTCCTCGACGAGCACCCGCGCCGTTGGGATTTGTCACATGTGCGCATGATCGCCGTCGGAGGCGCCGCGGCGCCCATCGCGATGATTCAAGGTTTCGAAAAACGTCACGGCATTCACATCCGGCACACGTGGGGGATGACCGAGACGAACCCGCTCGCGACGATTTCACGGATGAAGATCGGGCTCGACACCGGCGACGCGCGCGAGTTCGAGCTTCGCGCGAAGCAGGGCTTCGTCGTGCCCTTCGTCGACCAGCGCCACGTCGACGACGAAGGGCGCGTGCTCCCCTGGGACGGGACGCAAATGGGCGAGCTCGAGGTGCGCGGTCCGTGGGTGTCTTCGGCGTATTACGAGAACAGCGAGGGCGACGACAAGTTCACGAAGGACGGCTGGTTCCGAACCGGCGACGTGGTTACCATCGACGCCGAGGGTTACGTCCAGATCACCGATCGCGCCAAGGACGTCATCAAGAGCGGCGGCGAATGGATCAGCACCCAGGCGCTCGAGAACGCCCTGATGAGCCACCCCGCGGTGCTCGAGTCCGCCGTGTTCGCCGCGCAGCACGAAAAATGGGGCGAACGCCCGCTGGCCGCCGTCGTGTTCAAGACCGGCAAGAGCGCATCCAAGGCCGAGCTCGCCGCTCACATCGAAGGCCAATTCGCCAAATGGTGGATGCCGGACGACTATTTGTTTCTCGGAGAGATCCCACGCACGTCCACGGGGAAATTCAAAAAACTCGAGCTTCGCGCGCGATACGGCGACTACCTCGAGAAACGCGCGCAACGACTCTCGCAAAAACCGTAGCGGCTCAGTCCCGGCGTCCACAAACGGATTTCGCGCGGGAGGCGCGCGCTGTTATGAGCGGGGCGCGCCATGGCCGACGACAAGATCGAAACCGTCCGCGTCGTGACCCGCGGATACGAGCTCTCGGCGGAAGGCACCATCCCCGTCGCGACGTTTCTCCGGTATCTCGAGCACACCCGCTGGAGCACGATTGCACGATCGCAGAAGCTTCCGCTCCGTCAATTTTTCGCGATGGGCGTGGTGCGGGCACAGACGCTCGAGCTCGAACGAGACGTGAGCTTCGACGTCGCGCTCGACATCACGATGTGGCTCAGCCGCGTCGGCAAGACGAGCATGGACTACTCGCACGACATCGTGCGCGTGGACGACGGCGCGCGCGTCGGCCGCAGCACCGCGACCGTCGTGGCGCTCGACACCAATCGACGGCCTGCGCCGATCTCCGACGAGGCGCGCCACTATCTCACCGAACGCGAGACGCTCTCCAAAGTCGACCTCACCCGGCCCGCGCCCGCGTCGGCCTGGGAGCGCACGGTGGAGCTCAGACCGAGTGATCAGGATCTCCAGCAGCACGTGAACCACGCGCGATACGCCGACCTGGTCGACGACACGCGGTGGCACTGCGCCCAAGCGGGCGGCTATGGCAAAGACGACATCGGCGGCGCGGTGCGTCGTTTCTCGATCGTCTACGAGCGCGAAGCCCGCGTCGGCGACACGATCCGCGCGCTCACTTGGCGCCACGAGGAACTTTCCGGTGTCGCCGATTTCGCGCTGGTGAAGCAAGGCGATGAGCTCGTCACGCGCGCCCGCCTCGAGTTCGCACAGCAGGGTGCGGCTCGGCACGGCTGAGCGCCTTGCGGGTCGTGGAGGGGACCACTAATCTCGGCCGCCTTTCGAGGACGGTTCATGTCTCGCATGCCCCTGAAATTCAGCGCTCGTCGTCTCGCACCTCGGTTCGCTTCGCTCCTCGTCGCAACGACCCTGTTGGTCGGGTGTCATGCGAAGAACGGCGACGGCTCGACGGGATCGTCGAGCTCCGATCTCGACGTCCCGAAGATGCTCCAGCTTCCCCAGAAGTCCGACCTGATTCACGTGTGGGGATTGAATCCGAAAGACATCTGGGCGGTCGGCAACAAGGGACGGATCGTCCATTTCGACGGCACCGAGTGGAAGAACACGCCGAGTGGAACGGCCGCCGCCGTTCAATCGATCTACGGCGTCGCGCCGAACGACGTGTGGGCCGTCGGCGAAGACACGACGACCTTGCACTGGGACGGCAAGGTCTGGACGCAAGGCGAGCCGAAAAAAGGCGAGACGCTCCTCGGCATCTGGGCGAGCGGACCCAAGGACGTCTGGGTCGCCGGCGTCATCGTCGACGACGGCTCCGGCGTGCTCCGTCATTTCGACGGCAAGACGTGGGAAGACGACCCGATCACCGCCGCGAGCAGTTTGTGGCGCACGTGGGGCTCGAGCCCGACCGACGTCTGGATGGTGGGCTCCACACCTGACGCGAAGGGCTTCATCTTGCACGGCAACGGCAAGCACTTCGATCGCTTCGACTACCCGGGTGGCCCGCTCCGCGGCGTGTGGGGAACGAGCCCCGACGACGTCTGGGTCGCCGAATATGAAGGAGTGATCCAGCACTGGGACGGCAAAAAGTGGACGCCGACGCCGGGCGGGAAACAAGGTCGCCTCTTGAACCTGTGGGGCACTGGGCCGACCGACGTCTGGGTGTGCGGTCTTGCCGGGCTCCTCATGCACTTCGACGGCAGCAAATGGACGCGACAAGTCGTCAACACGAAGGACGTGTTGTGGTCGGTGTGGACCGACGCGCCGAACGACGCTTGGGTCGTCGGGAACATGCCCTTCGCGTTGCACTACGACGGAAGCTCGTGGGCCCCGTGAGGTCGCGCGGTCAACCGTCTCGACGGAATGCGTAGCGAAGGAACAGGTGCGAGCCGTTCCGGCGCACGCTCGCGAGCTCGAGCGGCGCGCCGCCCAAGTCGAGGCCGTCGGTCAGTGATTTGCGACCGTCGTTCGGAAATCGTCCGAACAATTTCGGCGACGACGTGACGAACAGCTCGTCCAGGAGCTTCGCGACGACGACCTCGGCGATGAGCGACGGGCCGCCTTCGCAGAGCAACGAGTGAAGCCCTTCGGCGTGACACCGCGCGACGACATCACCGAATCGAACCGCGCCTTCGCCCATGACCCAGAGCCGCGCCGTCGAGGGAAGACGATCGCGGAGTTTGTCCTCGCCCGCGCGCGTCGTCGCGACGATCGCGTTCGCGACGGCAGGCCGCGTGACGTCGAGGTCGCCGGAACCCGTCACGAGGACGAGCGGAGGTTTCGGCAGGAGTCCGCGACGCGCTCTGAATTCGGCGTACAACGTCGCGCGCGCCGGATCGATCGACTCTGCGTCCCACAGCGCGCCCGGGCTTCGCCGGAAGGTCCCTGCGCCGACGATCACCGCGTCCGCGCAGCACCGCAGAAGCCCCATGACGAACCGATCGGCGCGGCTCGCGCCGCTGATGATCTTTCCCGATTCGCCGCCGTCCGGGAGCGCGACCACTCCGTCCACCGAGGCGACGAAGTTTGCGTAGAGGCGAGGCCGACGGAGGCCGAACGGGCCGCCGTAATTTTCGACGAGCGGCGCCGGCAAGTCGAACTCGGGTAAGCCCGGGAGCTCGAACAGGCGCTCGAGCTTCACGTCATCGGGCCGTTCGCCGTCGCCCCTCGATTCGCCGTCGTTCACGCGACGGGCTTATCACGAGGACGTCCGGTGAGCGACGCCGTGCGTCTCTCGCTCAGAAGATGTCGTGCGAGCCGCCGATTTCGAGACCGAACCCGAGACGGGATGTCCCGATGACGTGCTCGCCCGTGCCGGCGCCGTCAAACAACCCGGATCCCGTCGCTGGGTAGGCGTCCGTGACGCGCTGGCGCGACAGGTCGTCCTGGAAGTCTGCGTAGGCACCGAGCTCGAAATGCCCGAGGTGCGCGCCGAACAGATAGCTCACCGTGGCACGCCCTCCGGCGTACCCGGTCGAGCCCTTCACGCCGGGGTCGTTGCCGATGATCGTGTCGCGACCGACGTTCTCGTAGAAGTGCTCGCCGATCGAGCCGAGCAGCTCGAGACGCACGTGTCGTGTGGGGCGGAGCGCGAGCCCGGCTTGCAGCGCCGCACCCCAATATTCGTAGTCGAGGACCGCCGCTCCGTCTTCGACGGCGCCGCCGACGACGAACAGCCCCCTGCGATAGCGAAAGCTCGCTCCGGCGCTCACTCCGCCGCCTTGCGGATCGCCGAACCCACCGAGGTAACCCGTGAGGCGCCAATCCTGCTTAGGCACCACGTCGTCGGCAGGCAGCGTCGCTGCGCGACGGTCCTCACCCGTCGAGTAACTCGGCGAGTAATAACCGTAGCTCGGCGCGGAGTAACCGTTCGCGTAACGCGGCGCGGAGTAGCCGCTCGGCGCGTACCGCGGCAGCGGAGGCTCGGGAACCGCGACGACCACGGGAGGCGTCGACGGAACCGGCGCGTTCGGCTGCGCGTCGGCTAAAGCAGGAACGGAATGAAGGGTGGCGCAGAGCGCGCAGGCAACGGTTGCAACGCGAATCATGTCGGGACGTCAGAGCAGGAGACGTGCCGCAAGCATGAAATTGCACCGATCGAGCTGCTTTCATGCGGTTTCAGCGATGGCGCCGAACCTGCGCCCGGGCTCGCGGCCGCCGCAAAAGTGACGCCGCCCGGATACGCTCGTTCACAACGTGTGAACGGCGCAATACACGCGAAGCGCCGAACGCGGCACGCGACTACTGGGTCGGAGAGGTCGATCGCGCGACGGTCAGTTCGGCGTCACGACGATGCTCGACGGACCCTTGCCGACCGGGATCGAATCGCCCATCTTCGCTCCCGTCTTCGGATCGAACACCGTGACGAGGCCGTCGCCGGTAGGCTTGAGTACGGTGCCACTGATGAGTGCGCCGACGAGGATCGACGGGGTCACGGCGATCGAGCTCGGACCCTGATCGCCGACGTAGCCGCGCGAACTGTCCGGACTGAACCCGATGCCGATGGGGCGGCCCACCGTTGGCAAGGTCCACGCGATCGTGTTCGTCTTGGTGTCGATCGCCGAGACGTCGACGGTTCCATAGTCGGTCACGCCGAGGATCGAGCCGTTCGGCGTGACGTTGCCGATGATGCCCGCGCTCGTGCCGCCGCCGTCCGGATCGATCGGACCCTTGACGGTCGCGCTCACCGTCCACGAAGCGGTGTCGACGACGGTGACGTCTCCCGAGAGGAAGTTCAGCGTGTACACCGACGCGCCGTCGACCGAGATCGTGATCCACGCTGGCGAAACTCCGACGCCGAGCGACGGATGAATCACGTCGCCGGTATCGGCGGAGACGGCCTGGAGCGAATTTCCGGTAACGTTCGCGACGTACAGCGTCTTCCCGTCCGGGCTCACGATGATCGACGCGGGCAAGGTGGAGAACGTGATGTTTCGCGCGATCGCGTCGGTCGCCGTGTCGATCACGGCGATCTTGTTCGAGCCGAGCCCGACGTACACCGATTTCCCGTCGGGGCTCATCGCCTGGACCCAGGGACGGCTGTCGAGCGCGATCGACGTGACCTTCTGAGTGGCCACATCGACGGCGGACATCGTGTTGTCGCCCCAGTTCGCAGTGTAGAGCTTCTTGTTGTCCGGCGTTCCGAGCAAGATCGCGGGGTTCACCCCGACCGGAATGTGGCCGGTGATCGCACGGGTCGCCGGGTCGATGACTATGATCTCGTTGTCGCCCGTCATCGACACGTACACGTGTCCCGTCACGGCACCGGTCGACGGCGACGCGCCGCTCGATTTGTCGGAGCCGCACCCGACGACGAGAGCGAGCGCAACGGCCGAGAGAAGCGCGGAACTTCCGCGCGTGACGACCGGGAGACCTTGGTTCGACCGTGTGGATTCAAAGTAAATCATGATGCGCTCCTCGGCGTTTCACTCCACGACGTGCGGGGCTCGGCGTGGGTGCAAGACCCTGCGTACGCCGGCACGGGCTTCGTATATCGAGTGTGATCGAGCGGGTCGAGCGAATCCGATTGCGGCCAGTCGGCCGGGCAAACCGACTGGAGCGGAGCGCGCGCTCTCGGCTCAGGGGCGCGCGGCGTCGCCCGCGTCGAGCGCCGTGCCGGCATCGCGGTTCACCGCCGCGGCGTCGCGATTCGGCGTCGCCGCGTCGAGTCCGGCTTCGGCGCATCCGATCGGACAGGCGCCGGTCGTGACGCAAGAAATCCCGCACGACTCCTCAGGCAAACAGATCGTGTAGGGAGGTGCCGACAGGAAGTCCGTGAAGATCAAATCTCCGTTGTTGCACACGTACCCCTCGGAGATTTGACCGCCGCTTCCCCCGGTTCCGCCGGTCGGAATCGTCGTTCCCCCGGCGCCGCCCGTTCCTTTGCCCGCGCTGCCGCCACTGCCGACCTTGCCGGGCGAGCCGTCGGAATTGCTCGAACAGGCCCCCACGACGAGCGCCCCGCCGACTACCGCAATGAAGAAAGCGCGATTCATGCGTCGAACTTCTGCAATGTGCGCGCCAGTGAATCGTCGATTTTTCTCGGCATTTTCTGGAATTTCTCTGTGCCAACCTGTGCCGGCGTGCGCGAACCGCGGAGCTTCGCGAGGGGTGCGAAAAATTTCCCGCCACTCAGGTACGATGGCACGACGATGGTCCGTGCACTTTATACCGGCCCTTATGTGACCGCCACGGTGGACGACCAATCGAACCTCGTCCGATACGTGCGGAGCGCCGAACCGTACCCGTCGCTCGAGGTCGTCCGCGAACTGCATCACGAGCTGCATCGGATACTTGCGACGTTACCGTCGGGGAAGCTCGCGCTGCTCATGGACATGCGCCAGGCGCCGGCGCGAAATGACGACCCTTTCGAGCTCGAGGTGACCGAAGCCGTGAAGGCGATGCTGCCGCGATTCACGGCGCATGTCTTTCTGGTGAAGAGCGCCGTCGGGCGCTTGCAGGTGCTCCGCCTGGCGAAGAGTCGCGGCGACGGCGCCATGGCCGTGTTCGTCGACGAGCAGGAAGCCCTTGAGTGGGTCGGCTCGACCCGTTCGAGTTGATTCGAGAAAGAGGGAACGGACCGTGAACAGAGAACTCAAACCGATGGAGGTCGGGGACATCCTCGACACGGCGTTTCGTTTGTACAAGGAGCGCTTCGCCGTGTTCGCGACGATCGCCGCCGTAGTGTACGTGCCCTACGCGCTGCTCGTCGCGACCATCACGTCGTGGGCACGCGCGATGATGCCCGCGCCAACCGTCTCGCCGGGCGGCATCGGCGGGGTCTGGAGTTTGCTCGAACGCCCGCGCATTCCACTTTCGGCCGTCGTCAGCGAGGTCCACCTGCTCTCGCTCCGCGGGCCGTCATTCTCGGGAGCCGGGGCCGTACCGCCGCTCGTGCTCATCGCCGGCGCGATCGGCTCCGTCATCGGGCTGCTCGTCTTTCTGAGCCTCGTCTATCCACTCTGCACGGGCGCGCTCCTCGTCAATATTTCCGCCGGTTATCTCGGCGAAGAGCTGGGCGCCGCGGAATCGTATTCGCGGGTGTTCAAGAAACTCGGCACCCTGCTCTGGGCCCAATTTCTCGTCATGCTCGTCGTTTTTGCAGGCCTTTGTTTGTGCGTCGTTCCAGGAATCATCGCCTCTTTGTGGTTCATGCTGGTCCCGGCGGTCGCGCTCCTCGAGACGACCGATCAGGCGTCGGCAGCGCTCGGGCGATCCCGCGCGCTCATGGCCGACAACCTGGGCAAAGGGTTTCGTCTCGGCTTCGTCGTGTGGCTCCTGAGCATGGTCGTCACCGCCGGCGGCGGCGCCATCTTGCGGCTCGTTCCCTGGCCGATCGCGTTCATCGGCGATTTTCTGGAGAACATCCTGGGCGCGCTGGTGATCCCGCTCTCGATCGGCGTCGTGGTGCTCTTCTATTACGACCTTCGAATCAGAAAAGAGGGGTTCGATCTGCAGCACCTGGCGTCGCGGATGGGAGGGCTGTCGCGGCCGTGACCCCCGTCCTCGGACCGGAGCCGGTCGATTCGGCGAAAGCAGTCGCCGCGGCCGTGCTCCGCGAGCGAGAATACGGCGGCCACGATCCGGCGCCCGACTTCCTCGAGCGTTTCAGCCACTGGCTCTCGTCGCTCTTCGAACGCGTCGGCGAAGGGATGCGACAGACGCCGACGTGGGTCACCTGGCTCATCGTGGTGTGGGTGATCGGGACGTTACTGGCGATCGCGCTGCACGCACTGTACGGACTCTTCAAGCTCGGCGCAGGGTTCCGCCACGCGTCGCCGAAGGCAGAGCGGCTGCGCGGCGAGCTCCTCGGCATCTCCGATCTGGATTTCGAACGGGTCTACGCCGAAGCCCTCGCCGCGCGCGACGCAAAGAACTGGGAGCGCGCCGTTCGCTACGGCTATGCGGCGTGCATCCTCTGGCTCGATCGAGTCGGGCGCGTGGCGTTCGAGAGCTGGAAGACGAACCGCGACTACCTGAAGGAAATCGGCGGCGACGATCGCAGCGCACCGTTCTGCCGCGCGACGGGAGTCTTCGAAGGCATCGCCTACGGCGGCGCTCTTCCCACCGAGACCGACGCCTCCAGCGTCCTTTTCGATCTCTCCACCCTGCGCCATGAGTCCGTTTCGTCTCTCGCGCGCTGATCGGACGCTCCTCGGCGCGCTCGTGGTGAGCGCGCTCCTCGGCGCGTTCGCGCTCTTTCGATTTTTCCCCGCGACTCGGTCCGGCGGCCCCGCGGAGCAGCCTTCCACATTTTTTACCGCAGGCTACGGACTCAAGGCCGCGTACACGACGCTCGGACGCCTCGGGTTTTCAGTCGAGCGGCTCCGAACGTCGCCGCGAAAGGACCGGCTCGCCGGCGTTCGCACGGTCTTCGTGCTCGGTCCGATCGTGGAGCTCGACAAAGCCACGCGAAGCGAGCTCCTCGACTGGGTTGCCGGCGGACACGTCCTCGTCGTGTCGCCGGGCGAAGGCGACGGTCTCGAACATTGGTTCGACTCGAGCAGCGTGTCCGACAAGGCAAAGCCAGGCGTCGCGGAGCTCGACCTCGCGAGCCCGATCCTCGCGGGCGTTCGAGCTTTGTCGATGGACAGGCCGCTCACGAAGGTACTCGGCGGCCCCGCCATCGGGCCCCTGGAGCGCGCGGAGAGTTCGCTCTTCTGGAAGGATGCGCGGGGCACGCTCGGCGTCATGGTGAGTCACGGCGACGGCGTGATCGTCGCCCTCGCCGACGCGTACCCGCTCACGAATCAGGGCTTGCTCGAAGACGACGACGCGCGGCTCCTCGCGAACCTCGCCCGGCTCCGCGCGACGCCCGGCGACTCGGGGCGCATCGCGTTCGATGAGTACCACCTCGGCTTCGACGAACACGACACGTCTCCGGTCGCGCTCGCGAAGCTCGTCGTGGAAGGGAAGTACCGCACGGCGGCCTTGCAAGCGCTCGGCGCCTGCGTGCTCGCGGTGCTCTTCGCCGTGGTCCGATTCGGCAGCCCCGTCACGCCGGTGCAAAAGCGGCGGCGCAAGCACGGCGAGTTCGCGGACGCCGCGGGTCGTTTGCTCCACGACGCCGGCGCGAACGTTCTCGTCGAAGAGCGGCTCGTCGAGCATTTCCGGCTCCGAGCGAGGAAGCTCGTCGATCTTTCCGCGGCAGCGGACGACGGCGTCCTCGGCGTCGAAATCGCACGTCGCACGGGCGTCGACCTTGGACCGCTGCTCGCGCGACTGCCCGGCGCGACGAAAGCGTCGCGAAAAGACGTTCTCGAAAGCGCTCGCTTGCTCTACCGTACCCTCGAGGCGCTCGAACGTGGATCTCGATGAAGCCACTCGGCTCGCCGGCAGCATTCGCCGCGAGCTCGACCAAGTCGTCATCGGACAACCCGCGGCCGTCGAACACGCCGTCGTCGCTCTCGTCGCCGGCGGCCATTTACTCCTCGAAGGGCCGCCGGGCACCGCCAAGACGCTCCTCGCCCGCGCCCTGTCGATGACGGTCTCCGGCGATTTTCGGCGCATCCAGTTCACGCCGGACCTCATGCCCGCGGACATCATCGGCGTGAACATCTACCGGAACGAAGCGCGGGGCTTCGAGTTCCAACCCGGGCCGCTCTTCGGCGACATCGTCCTCGCCGACGAGATCAATCGCGCGCCGGCGAAGACGCAATCGGCGCTCCTCGAGGCGATGCAAGAGCGTCGCGCGACCGTCGACGGCAAACCGCACCCGTTGAGCCCGGTGTTCTCGGTTCTGGCGACGCAAAATCCCGTCGAATACGAGGGCACGTATCCGCTGCCCGAAGCGCAGCTCGACCGGTTCCTCTTGAAGACGATCATCGGCTATCCGCCGATCGATGCCGAAGCCGACATGCTGAAGCGGCACCGCGACGGCTTCGACGCCGCTGACCCGAGCACCTTCGGCGTCCCCGTCGTCGCATCGGTGCCCGAATTGCTCGCGCTCCGGGCCGCGGTGCGAACCATCCGCGTCGCCGACGCGGTCGTGAACTACGTGAACCAGATCGTGCGCGGCACCCGTGAATTGCCGGCGCTCTCGCTCGGGGCGAGTCCGCGCGCGTCGGTGATGCTCCTCGGCGCGAGCCGCGCGCTGGCGCTCCTCCGTGGCAAGAGCTTCGTCACTCCCGACGAAGTGCGCGATATGGCGCTGCCCGCGCTCCGGCACCGTGTGATCCTGAGCCCGGAAACGGAAATCGGCGGCACGACCGCCGACGAATGCATCGGGCGCGCGCTGTCACGTGTCGACGTGCCGCGTCTCTAGCGGTGCGTCTTCAGCGCTGAGCGAACCATGACGTCGGCGGCCGTCGAATCCCCGCCTCTGGCGCGAAAATGGGCGCTGCCGTCGCGCCGGCTCATCGTCCTCTTCGCGGTGCCGTTGCCACTTCTCCTGGTGCTACCGGGACGTGGAACGTCGTTCGTCGCGCTCGTCTACGACGTCGTCTTGCTCGTCGCGGCGCTCGCGGACGCCTGGTTGCCCCCTCGAGCGAACGACGTCGCCGTCTCGCGCGAGGCGCGACCGTCGCTCGCGCTCGGAGCGAACCAGCGAGTCGAGTTCCGGATCCGGAACGGCTCTCGGCGCCCGGTGTCGTTCGAGCTGGTCGAGGATCTGCCGGCGACCTTCGTCGCGACGCCGGAGATCGTGCGCGGCATCGTGCCTGCAGAGAGCCGCGCGGTCGCGACGCGTGACGTGCGTCCGACCGAGCGCGGCCTTCATGTCCGGGGACACGTTCACGTGCGATTGTCGTCGCTCCTCGGCCTCGTCGTAAAGCGCCTGGAGCTCCGGGAGTCCGACGAGTCGAAGGTCTACCCGAACGTCGTGAACCTCGCGCGCCACGAGCTCGCAACCCGGCGACATCGGTTGTCGGAGCTCGGGGTCGCGCCGACGCGGCTCTACGGCGAAGGGAGCGACTTCGAGAGCCTCCGCGACTACGTCCCGGGCGACAACCCGACGGACGTCGCGTGGAAGGCGACGGCGCGCCGCGGGCGGCTCATCACGCGCAACTACCAGGTCGAGCGGAGCCAGAACATCCTCGTCGTCCTCGACTGCGGGCGACTCATGACGACGGAGGTCGACGGCGTGAGTCGGCTCGACCACGCCATCAACGCGACGTTGCTCCTCGCGTACGTCGCCATGAAGCAGGGCGACTATATCGGGCTCCTCGCCTTCAGTGACGCGATCGAAGCGTACGTCCCACCGGTTCGCGGCGCGGCCGCACTCGGTCGCATGAACGAGGCGCTCTATCGCATCGAAGCGCGACCGCACGAGGCCGACTACGACCGCGCGTGCCGGTTTCTGGCGCTCAAGCACCGAAAGCGTTCCCTGGTCGTGATCATCACCGACGTCGTCGACAACGAAGCGTCGTCCATGCTCCTCGCCCACGCCGCGCGATTCGCGCGCCATCACCTGCCCCTGTGCGTCACGCTCCGGAACCTCGACGTCGAGCGTCTCGCCGCCACCGAACCCGTGACCGAGCTCGACCCCTACCGTCAAGTGGTCGCGCTCGACCTCCTCCAGCGGCGCCGCGTCGCGATCGAAGAAATGCGCCGCACCGGCGTGAACGTCCTCGACGTCGATCCGCGTCAGCTCGGTCCGCGCCTCCTCAACCGTTATTTGGAGTTGAAGAAACGATTGCGGATTTGAGTCATTCCCGCGGAAGGCTCGGGCCTTTGCCGAAGTCGAACGTGCTATTCCCGGGCGCGGGCGAAAGCGCGCGAAGGTATGCGACCATGCCCCTTTGCTGCGAGGGAGTGCTGATGTCGTTCCACTTGTGGATAAAGCTAAAGACGTACGGCGGCACGACCTCCAGATCGAAGGCCCCACCAGCAGGAACCTCGCCCTTCGTGAACGTGGCGATGAGCTGGTCGTCGCTGAAGCCTCCGGTCTGCTCCGGCGTGAACGCCACGTAGCGGTAGCCGCCACTCGTGGCCGTCGGGCCGTGGCACGTGACGCAGCCTGGGGGCGCGTTGGCGGGGTCGAGCGGGTTGCCCGCGTCGGGGAGGGTACTGATGTAGAGGCCGCCGTCGGGAAACGGGTTGGGGACCGGGTTCGAAAGATTGTAGCGAGTGTTACCGCTCTCCCAGTCCGAGGGAGCGAACTGGGTGATCGTCAGCAAGGACGAGCCGCAAAGGGTGCCTGCAGTCGCCGTGATGGTCACCGTGCCGGCTTTCAGCGTCGTGAGCATCGCGCCGCCCTGGGCGATCGCGATATCGGGTCGAATGCTCACCATCGATGGGTCTGACGCGGTCCACGTCACGGACGAATTGCTCACGCCGGCCACGACCGCGGGGACTTGGTAGGTGTGAACCCCGTCGTAACCGGAATACATCGGCGAGAACAATACGGTGAGCGTGCAACCGCTCGCCGGCGACGAGTCACCGAGCGGCCCTGTCGAAGAAGCGCCGCCCGTCGACACGCCGCTATCGCTGAGGGGAGTTCCGCTGGTACCCCCGGCAGCGCTCGGTGCCCCGCCGGTGCCGGCGGAACCGTCGAGGTTGCGCAGCGGTGGACGCATGCACGCCGAGTCGACGCAAGTGAGGTCGCCCTTGCAGTCGCTCGAGCTTGCACAACTCGCCAGGCAAACGCCGGAGAGCGTCGGCTTGTCGGCGCACGCCGACGCAAACACCGCCGTACCCTGGGTCGCGCAGATCGCTCCCGAGCACGCCGAGCTGTCGGTGCACTCCTTCGTGCACACGCCGCACAGGCACCGCTGACCGGAATCGCAGCTCGCGTCGCTCGCGCACGAGGCGAGCCAGTTCGTCTCGCCCCCCGAGACTCCGATGACCTTGCCGGAGCAGCCCGCGAACGGTGCCGCCAGCGCGCCGAGCACCCACAGGCTTCGCAAGAACGACCGCTTCACCATCCCTCTCCTTCTTCTTTTTCGGATTCCAAGAAGCCTTGTCCAACGTAAGTAATCACCCGAAGCTCCGGACCTTCGTCGGTGGGGCGCTCCTCGGCGTGCTCGGCATTGTAGCGATCCACCCGTTCGCGAACGGCGCGCGCGTGATTGCGGAGCGCACCGAGGAGGCCGAGCACTTCGCTTTCCATCGGGTGCCCCTTCCAGATGTCGAACGTGTACGTGCTGCCCCCGATCGAATCGCCGAGCGTCGCGCTCAGACGGCCGCGGCGAAGCTTGATGCAGATCGCGGTCACCATCGCCTGGTAGTGATCGAACACCGCGGCTTCCCACCCCGACGGCTCTTCGAACGGGATGACGCACGTGTCGCACGAGAGCACCGGTTCGGGAGTGGCCGGCGTTTCTCGAACGCGACCGCTCGCGAGGAGCGACGCCAGCGCGGCTCCGAGGAGCGGTTCAGCGAGTCTCAACTGCTCGCGGAGCTCGGGCCGCGTCAGCGGACCGAAGCGGCTGATGGTCACGACCAGGAGATGCTCGAGCCCTTCGCGCCGCTGCTCGTCGTCGAAGAGCGCCAGCTCGTCGGAAGACGCCGCGCGATAGGTGGCCGAGTCGGCGCGACCCGAGTGAAACACCATGCCGCCATCGACGAGATCCGAGAGCACCGCGCGCACGACGCGCTCGTCGTCGTTCGCGAAGCGGCGGAGGAGCTCCGCGCGACGCACGGACCCCTTCTCCTGAATGAACGACAGCACCGCTTCCCAGAGCGAGCGGCCCTTGAACGTCGAGCTCTCCGCCAGCCGGCGAACGCGGTTGTGATACGTGCGCAGTGTCAACCCGAACATGTCGGCGATGACCTTGTTGCCGACTCCCTGATCCTTCAATTCGCGGATCAGATCGGCCATGACCTGGTTCGCGGCGTGGGCGAGCGTCGAGCGACCGCCCGCGGCCGTCGCGAGCTGGGCGATGAGCACGGTCGTCTGCCGGAAGATCGAATCGATCAGGAGATCGACGTTCATCTTCGAAATGTCTACGCGATGGGCGCGCCGCTCTGGGAGTGCCGTTTGTTGCACCCCCGGAAATCGGCCGCTTTCATCGCGATTGCGTCAAGTTTCGGCGTTCTCGCGTCCCGCAAAGATCAGATACAACCAGAACACGACGGCCGCGGCGGCGCCGACCGCGACCTTGACGGGTGCGGCAATCGCCCGGCTCGGCGTGAGAAAGCCTTCGAAGGAGCCGGCGACGACGAATGCGGGGATCA
The DNA here is from genome assembly GCA_964506835.1 of uncultured Polyangiaceae bacterium. GTDB lineage: Bacteria > Myxococcota_A > Polyangia > Polyangiales > Polyangiaceae > DASZVB01. The sequence goes on along the minus strand of CAZDNG010000062.1, from coordinate 33,209 downwards.
GACCCGCGGCGATGCGTACCGCGCGGAGCGATTCTTCTCTGAGTCGCACGATCCGCGGACGCCGGCCGGGACTCCAGAGCGCCCATCCCACGGCGAGGCCGGCGCCGCCGGCGATCATGATCGCCGAGAGCTCGAGCGCGCCGTGCGGCAACACGGTGAACCAGAACTCGCGCCCGAGCCCCGATTGTTCGTAGGCGCCCGCGAAGCCGCCGAGCATCGCCCCATTGACGATCAGGACGTAGAGGGTACCCAAACCAAAAGTGATCCCGAATGCGAACGCGCGGAAGGCAACGCCGATGTTGTTGGTCGTGACGAACGACGTGATGAGCGGCCCCGGCGCGGCTTGAAACCGCTCCGAGAAATCTCCCGCGTGGTGGCTCGTCGAAAACTCGGCGCCACCGCCGCCGACCAGATCCGCGACGATCTCCGGGTGTGCACCGACCACCGATCTCGCCATCAGGAAGAATGCGATCGAGATGAGCACGCTCGCCGCGGAAAATCGCCAAGTTTGCCGGAACAGCCGCGGAAAATCGGTGCGATAGAAGGCGCCGATCGCGAGCGGCTCGCTCGGGGTTCGATAGAGGAGCGCGTGCGAGCGCCCGACGAGGCGATTGACTCGATCGACGACCGTCCCGTCCACGCCGAGCGTACGGACCCGCGCGAGATCGGCGCTGGTCGAACGATAGAGGCGCAAGAACGTCTCGAGCTCGGCGGGCGCGACGCGCTTCAACCCCTTTTTCGTCGCCTTCTCGACGATCGCGTCGAGCTCGTCCCAGCGCGACGAGCGCTCTTCGACGAAATGGGTCGAGGAAGCTCCGTCCATCCTACTTGTCACGATGCCGACCGACGGCGATCCGCTCGAGGTACGATTCGGCGTAGTCCCAGTTGCCGCCATAACGGGCGTAGAGCGGGCCGGCGATCTGGTCGGCGAGACGGCCGCGCGCAATCGGCAACAGCTCGGTGCGTCGCGACAAGAAATTTTGCACGAGGCGTGACTCGTCCGGGAGTAGCTCCGGATTGGCACCGAGCGCCGGCGCTGCGAGCGGAGCGTTCTTGGTGTCGGTCTTCGCCCGGTAGTTCACCGCGCCTTCTTTGACGACGATGGTTCCGGCAGCGAAATCGCCCAAGCGTTTCGACGCGTCGCTCAGCAGGCAAACGACACCGCCGAGGGCGTAGCAGGCCGGCAAAAAATCGACCATCCGGAGGACGTTCCGGAGCAGGACCTGAGTCGGCCCCATCGGCGTACCGTCGTCGGAGATGGCGCGGATCTTCATCGCGAGCTTGCCCGGCGTTTGCCCGCGCCAGAACAGCTCGAAGATCAGGTGATACGACGCGTTGATCACCGCCACCCCGAACAGCACCACCGCGACGCCGACGCTCGTCAGAAACGTTCGATCTGCCTTCAGGCCCTTGATGGCGGAGAGCGCGCCGGGTAGCGCGGCGTCGATGATGATCGCGACGAGGACCAGCGCGAGCAGCATGCCTCCGACGACGACGGCATCGATGCAGATCGCGCAAAATCGCGAACCCGGCCCGGCCAAGTCGAAATGCAACTCGACGTTGTCCGGTGTCTCGAGCCGATAAGTCGCGTCCTCGTGCATCGCCGCCTACCGAAGGATAGGCCGCGGTAGAGCCAAGAGCTAATGCGAGAGCACGAGGAAAAAAGGGCTGCCTCGCGGTAGCTCCGCGTGCACCAGTTCTGTGCGTCGCGCGGGCACGCGACGCGCTTGAACCTCTCCCTCTAGCTTTACCTCTACCTCTAGCTCTGCCGGTCGAACAGGAGCATCGCCGGGAGAAAAACGGGGATCCGAGCGCCGAGCCTGAATCCCCGTTTCGTCGATCAGAGACCCAATGCGCCGGTGCGAACCAAGTACGCGAACGTCTCGCGTTGTTCGTCGTCGAGGACGGCGTGGATTTGGCCCAGGGCTTTCACCACGGCGTCTTTCAGACGGCGTGCGCTTTCGACGCGGCGCTCGGCGGCTTCCGTCGCTTGCGCTTCGTCGAAGGTGGCGCCTTCGAACGCCGACGCGAACGCCGACGTGGTCCGGCGGTCGTCGACGGCCCCCTGAGCGCGCTCGGTCTTGAGCTCGTCCAGGATGCGCGCGAGCGTCGCGGCTTGTTTTTCGTTCAGGTCGAGTTTGTGGCTCAAAAACCTGAGCGGACGACGAACGCCGAAGGCGCCCTCGTCACCGCCCTGGGCGTGATGCCCATGATGATGACGGTGCATTCGGCCGTGCCAGCCGCCCTCTCCGGAAGCGTCGACGCCTCCATCGGGGTGACAAACGGCTTCGTGACGGTGGCGTCGGCCCCACCAGGCCATGACATGCGGATGCATTATTTTTTCCCTTTGCCGGGGCTGTTCGCGCCCAGCGGTTTTTCGAATTCACGGGCAGTACGCCGCGCGAACCTACGAACAGCATGAAGAGTCGACGCCGGTTCGTCAAGGCGCCCCGCGCGAGAATCTCGGCGTTCAAAGAAATTCGCACAGGTACGCGGACTCTTCCTTCGCGCGCACATCGAACCCACTCTTGCCCGCGACCTCGAACGTCGTGCCCGCCGGATACACGTGCCAGGTGTCGCCGATCTTCGCCTCGAGCTCGCCGCTCGTGACGGTCATGCGCTCCGGCGCGTCGGTGCCGAAGTGGTACTCGCCGGGCGCGATGACCCCGACGGTCATCTTCCGCCCGAGTCGCTCGAAGGCGACGCTTTGAACTTTTCCATCGAAGTAGGTGTTGTGCTTCAACATCGAACGCATCCTTTTCCGGTCGAGAGGCGGCGCATGATAGGTCGCACCGAAAACTTCCGCTAGAGTTCCACCGCCGTGGACGCGATCGACGACGTTCGGAACTACTACGACGCGAACACGCCGGCTTTTCAGCGGTTCGGACAGGGCAACGCCACCATCCATCGCGCAGTGTGGGGCTCCGGCGTCACCTCGCGCGACGGCGCTTTTCGGTACGTCGACGAGCTCGTGCTGCGCGAAGTGCGCGCGCTCACGGGGCGGTTCGAGGCGCCGCTCCACATCGCCGATCTCGGGTGCGGGGTCGGCGCGAGCCTGGTCTTTCTCGCGTCGCGTTCGCCCATTCGCGGCACCGGCGTGACGCTCAGCGGCGTCCAAGCGGCGCGCGCCGCCGCGTTCGTTCGCGCGGCACGCCTCGCCGATCGCGTCACCTGCATGCAGGGCGATTTTCTCCATTTGCCGTCCTCGGTGGCGCCGGCACACCTCGCGTTTTCGATCGAAGCGTTCGTGCACGCTCCCGATCCGTCGCGCTACTTCGCTTCCGCGGCGGAGCTCGTGCTTCCGGGGGGTTCCATCGTACTTTGTGACGACTTTCTCACTCCGCTCGGCGCGGAAGCGACGTCGCCCGCGGCGCGCCGCGTCCTCGACGACGTGAAGACCGGTTGGCTCGCGAACACGCTCCTCACGCCCGACGCCGTCGATCGATTGGCGTCGAACGCCGGCTTTCGCCTCGCGCGCAACGTCGATCTGACGCCGCACCTCGAGCTCCGGCGCGTGCGCGATCGACTCATCGCGGCCGCCGTCACGGTCGGACGCCGTTTTCCGATGCGCGGCTACCGATGGCGAAGCTGGGTCGGCGGAGACGCGCTGCAGCGCGCGCTCGTCGCTCGGCTCGTCGCCTACCAATTCATCGTCTGGGAGCGGATCTGAGCGCGCGGAGTCGTTCGAGCACGCCCTGAAAATCCTCCGGAGGCGGCTCCGAAAAATCGACGTCGCGACCGGTTCCCGGATGCACGAACCCGAGCTCGCGCGCGTGGAGCATCAGGCGCGGCGCCGGCACGAGCGGCGCGGAAAAGTCGCGCACGTACACCCGTTCGCCGAGGATCGGATGGCCCGATTCGGCGAGGTGGATGCGGATTTGATGGGTGCGTCCGGTCTCGAGCGCGCACTCGATGAGCGCCGCGGACTCGAGCTGTTCGAGCACCTTGACGCGCGTCACCGCTTCGCGACCGAGACGCGGATTCGACGTCGAGCCGCGAAGGCCGTCGCCGCGATCGGTGACGAGGCGCGACCGCATGATCCGGCTCTGCACGTTGCCGTGGGCGAGCGCGACGTAACGCCGGTGCACGGTGTGATCTCGGAACTGTTGCTGCAAATGCCGCTTGGCCGACGTGGTGCGCGCGAACACGATGATCCCCGACGTCTCTTTGTCGAGGCGCTGTACGACGCCGACCGGCGCGATGCTCGTGCCCGGGCGCGCGGTCTTCCGGAGCAGCGACTGCACGACGCGATCGAGCGTGTCGCGTTCGTCCTCGAACGGCACGGTCGCGATGCCGGCCGGCTTGCTCACCACGACGACCTGCGCATCGGCGTGGAGAATCGACACGCGGTGCGACATACCGGGGCCCGGCGGTCGCGGCGCCGCGACGCGAATCGCGATCGCCGATTTTTCGACCACCGGTGTGGTCGGATCCGTCACGAGCTCCCCGTCGACCCTCACCTTGCCCGTCTCGATCGCGCGCCGCACCTCGCCCCAGCTCGACCCCGGACGGAGCTCACGAAGCGCCCGGTCGAGCGGTCGCCGGGGGCCCGGCGTCACGACGTAATCGGCGTCGGCGAGCGGAACGGACGGCCCGGAAACCGGTGACTTCGGACGCGACATGGCAAAGTGCGATGGGCTGCGAGCCCTCGAGCCGGATCGCGAGGGGCGTCGGCGGCGCGCCACGTGGTACTCGCAGTAGATTCGGGGGTCGACCTCGGAGTCAGAAGGCCCTGAGTTTTCGCGGCACTCGGGTTGCTGCAAGACGCGAGGGTCGCGAGGGTTGCCCCACCCCGCCGCGCTTCGCGCGTCGACCCTCCCCAAGGCCGCCGCCCCGGGCCGCGGCGTCCGGGGAGAGTTCCTCAGGAGGCGTCAGGTCGTTCTGTGAGCACGCCGTCTGTTGCCCGCCGTGCACGCAATGTTGAGCGCGTGTTGCCCACGCAGCATGACGGCGAGTTCCGGCGCGGAAAACCGCGCCCGAATTCCACCGCGTGCCTCGTCCAATTCCCACCTTCGCACGAGACGAACGCGGCACGCCGCTTGCGTAGAGCGACCGTCGAGAGCGACGTCGCATCGTCGCGCTCGGAGTGACTCGCATGGACGTTCAATTCGGTTATTGGATGCCGCTCGGCAGCGGCGGGATGGTCATCAGCAGCTTGCCGCAGCGAACGGATTGGACGCTCGGCTGGAACGCGCAGATGGCCGCGGTCGCGGAGACGCTCGGTTACGACTACGGCCTCGCCCCCGCGCGATTCATCGCAAGCCACGGCTGGGAGTTTCAGCAGGAGCCGACCGTCTGCACCTCCGTGCTCGCGACGCAGACCAAGCGCATCAAGTTGATCACCGCCGTTCACACCGGACTCTGGCATCCGGCGATGATCGCGAAGCAAGGCGCGACGCTCGACGTGTACTCGGGCGGGCGCTTCGCGATCAACATTCTCTCCGGCTGGTTCAAGGGCGAGTACCAGGCCTTCGGCGTGCCGTGGCTCGAGCACGACGAACGTTACCGGCAATCGGAAGAATTCATTCAGGTGCTGAAGGGCCTGTGGACCCAAGAGCGCTTCACCTTCAAGGGCGATTTTTTCCGCATCAACGACGCCTGGCTCGTTCCGCGTCCGATCAGCAAGCCCTACCCGGAAATATTTCAAGGCGGCAACTCGAAGGCCGCGCGCCAGATGGCCGGCAAATATTCCGACTGGTATTTCATGAACGGCAACTCCGTCGAGAAGGTGAAAGAACAGATCGACGAAGTGTCGGCGATCGCCCGCCGTCACGGACGCCGCGTGAAGTTCGGCTTGAACGGCTTCGTCATCCAGCGCGACACCGAAGCCGAGGCCCTCGCCCAGCTCGAGGAGATCGTGAAGAGCGCCGACCCCGAGGTCGTCAAGGCGTTCGGCGAGCAAGTGAAGCAAGCCGGCGCGTCCACCGCCGACAAGATCGGCATGTGGGCGAACTCCGACTACGCGAACCTCGTGCAACCCAACGACGGCTTCAAGACGCGGCTCATGGGTCCGCCGGAACTCATCGCCGATCGGATCCGGCAGTATCACGAGGTCGGCGTCGACCTGATCCTGACGGCGTTCCTGCACTACCAAGACGAGCTTCCGAAATTCGGACGCACGGTGATCCCGCTCGTGCAGAAGGCGCGGGCTCGGAAGCGCACCGATCACTACGAGGGGAACGGCGTCGAGCTCTCTCCCTGAGCCGCAATCGGACGAACATGCCCAAGCGAATCATTCTCAACGCGTTCCACATGAACTGCGTCGTGCATCAGTCGCCCGGTCTCTGGGTGTTGCCGGGCAACGACATGGAGCGCTACACGGATCTCGAGACCTGGGTGTCGCTCGCGAAGGTGCTCGAGAAGGGTCACTTCGACGCGCTGTTCCTGGCCGACGTCACCGGCGTCTACGACGTCTTCCACGGCAATCGTGAAGCCGCGGTGTCGAGCGCCGCGCAGATCCCGGTGAACGATCCGGTCGCGCTCATCCCTGCGATGGCGCACGCGACCGAGCACCTCGGCTTCGCGTGGACCAGCTCCGTGCTCTATAACCACCCCTTCGCGTTCTCCCGCACGGTGTCGACGCTCGATCACCTCACGAAAGGCCGAGTCGCCTGGAACATCGTGACCGGGTACCTCGAGAGCGGCGCGCGAAACTTCGGAAGAAGCGCGCTCCCCGAGCACGACAGCCGCTACGCGATCGCCGACGAGTATCTCGAAGTTTGCTATCGGCTCTGGGAGTCGAGCTGGGAAGAAGGCGCGGTCGTCAAGGATCGGCGCCGCGGCATTTACGCGGACCCGGCGAAGGTGCACCCGGTCGACTTCGACGGAGAGCATTTCCAGATCCACGGCGTTCATCTCGCCGAGCCATCGCCGCAGCGCACGCCGGTGCTCTACCAGGCCGGCTCGTCTCCGCGCGGCCGCACCTTCGCGGCGCAGCACGCCGAGTGCGTGTTCGTGCTCGGACCGAACCCTGGCGTCGTCGCGCAATACGTCACCGATACCCGCGACAAGGCGCGCGCTTTCGGCCGCCACCCCGACGACGTCAAGTTCCTCACCTACGTCAAGGTGATCACCGGCGGCACCGAAGAGGAAGCGCGAAAGAAGTACGCGTCGCTCCTCGATAGCATCAGCTACGACGCGAGCATGGCGCTGCTCTCGGGCTGGACCGGGATCGACTTCGGCCAATTCAAGCCGGACCAGAAGCTCGAATACATCGAGACGAACGCCGTGCGGACGTTGGTCCACGGATTCACCGACGCCGATCCGACTCGCTCCTGGACGCTCCGCGATCTCGCAAAATACGTCGGCATCGGCGGCGCGGGCCCAGTGATCGTCGGCTCTCCCGAGCAAGTCGCAGACGACCTCGAACGCTGGATGGGGGCCGGGGTCGACGGTTTCAACCTCGCGTACGCGACGACGCCCGGAAGCTTCGTCGATTTCGTCGACGGCGTGGTCCCCGTGCTCGAACGGCGCGGGCTCGTGCAGCGCGACTATCAGCCCGGCACGCTACGGCAAAAGTTGTACGGCCCCGCGCACGCGCGGCTCCTCGATCGGCACCCCGCCGCGAAATATCGGCGCGCGTTCACTCAGGTGCCCGCGACGTCGCGCTTTTCCGAGAGCGCACATGCCGCCGGCAAATAGCACCATGACAACAGTCGAAATTTCGCCGCGACGCACCGTCGACTCGTTCGACGCCGCGCGACGCGCCTGGGTGCGTTCGACCCGCGACGGCTGTCGTTAGAGACCGAGCGCGTCGTCGCACGCGAGGAGTCATCGAATCATGATCAGGAAGAATTTGTTGGGCCGCGAGGCCTTCGGAAAAGGCATTTTGGTCGCGCTGCTCTTGGCCGCGAGCAACCCGGCTTGCTCTCGCCGATCGAGCGGCGACGGCAACGCTTCCGCGACCGATCCCGTCGCCGCCGCCGCGACGTTGAACAAGGCGAGCGCGTCACCGACCGAAAACGCCGTTCAGTTCATTCCGCTCCCGACGTTCCGCGTCGGTGCGTACGCTTCGAGCGGCATCCCGGTATGGGGCGGCTTCATCGACTACCTCACGTACGTGAACGAGTCCGAAGGCGGCGTGAACGGCGTGAAGCTCGTCTACGAGGAATGCGAAACCGAGTGGACCGCGGAGCGCGGCGTCGAGTGCTACGAACGTTTCCGCTCCGGCAAATACGGGAAGAGCATCGCCGTCTACAACCCGATGGGCGCCCCGGCCGCGTACGCGCTGAGCGACAAGGCCGCGAACGACAAGATCCCCCTCGTGACGCTCGACTACGGCCGCACCGAAGCGACCGACGGCTCGGTGTTTCCCTACAACTTCCCGGTGATGCTCACCTTCTACAGCGAAGCATCCGTCTTCATCAACTACGTCGCCGAACGCGAAGGCGGTCTCGACAAGCTCAAGGGGAAGAAGATCGCGACCCTCTATCACGACTCCGCGTACGGCCGCGAAACACTCGACCCGCTCGCGCTCCTCGCGCAAAAGTACGGCTTCGAGAACGTCCAGATCCCGCTCGCTCATCCCGGCAACGAGCAGTCGGCGCAATGGACCGAGGTCAGCCGCATCAAACCGGACTGGGTATTTCTCCGCGGCTGGGGCGTCATGACTCCCGTCGCGATCAAGACGGCCGCGCGCGTCGGCTATCCCGCCGACCACATCGTGGGCGACGTGTGGTCGAGCTCGGAAGAGGACGTCATTCCGGCGGCAGCGGCCGCGAAGGGTTACTTGTCGATCACGACGTACCCCGCGGGGACGGACTTCGCGCTCCACCAGCGCATCAAGGCCGCCGTGCTCGACAAGGGCAAGAGCAACCTGAAGGATCCGAAGAGCTTCGGGAGCGTCTATTACAACTCGGGCGTCATCATGGCGATCGTCACGGTCGAGGCGATCCGCGCCGCGCAAGCGCACTTCGGTCATCGCCCGCTGAACGGCGAAGAGGGGGCCTGGGGGCTCGAGCACGTGAACGTCGATGCCGCGCGCGTGAAAGAGCTCGGTGCCGAGGGGTTGCTCCAGCCGCTCGCGCTCTCTTGCACGGATCACGAAGGCGGCGGGGCCGCGCGCATCCAGCAGTGGGATGGCGAACACTGGAAGACGATCAGCGACTGGGTGAAGGCCGATCGCGCGCTTCTCCGTCCGCTCATCGACAAGAAGGCGCAAGCGTACGCGAAGGAAAAAGGAATCACCCCGCGCGATTGCACGAAGAGCTGAGGCAAACGGACGCCCATGACCAAGGCACTACGTGACGCCCGAGCCCGCATCTCTTTCGACGCCACCGCCGACCGCATCGTCGATGACGCCCACGCCGTCGCCGTCGCGGAACGACTCGCCGTGCGGTTCGCCGAAGAAGCCGCCGCGCGCGATCGCGATCGGCGGCTTCCGTGGACGGAAATCGACGAATTTTCGCGGAGCGGTTTGTGGACGATCACCGTCCCCAAGGCGTACGGCGGCCCCGGCGTCTCGTTCGCGACGCTCGCCGAAGTGGTAGCAATCATTTCGTCCGCAGATCCGTCCCTCGGACAATTGCCGCAAAATCACTTCGGCTGCGTCGACATCATCGAGCAGACCGGCACCGACGCAGAGAAGCGCTTCTGGTACGGCGAAGTGCTTTCGGGGAAGCGATTCGGCAACGCGTTCTCCGAGCGCGGCACCAAGGACATCCTCGAGATCACCGCGCGAGCGATCCCCGACGGGGCCGGCTACGGCGTCAACGGGCGGAAGTTCTATTCGACGGGCGCCCTCTTCGCGCACTGGGTGCCGGTGCTTGCGCTCGACGAAAAAGACCAGGCCGTCCTCGCGTTCGTGCGTCAAGGAACGCCGGGCCTCACCGTCATCGACGATTGGTCCGGCTTCGGTCAGCGCACGACGGCGAGCGGGTCGGTCGTCGCCGAAGGCGTGCACATTCCGAAAGAGCAGGTGATCTTCGCGCACCGCGCGTTCGATCGCCCGACGCGAACCGGTCCCGTGGCGCAGATCATCCAGGCCGGCGTCGACGCCGGCATTGCGCGCGCCGCACTCGCCGACACGGTGCGCTTCGTGCGCACCCGTTCGCGGCCGTGGCCGGATAGCGGGCTCGTCCGCGCGAGCGAGGATCCCCACACCATTCGCGACGTCGGCGATCTCACGATTCGCCTCCACGCCGCCGAAGCGCTCCTCGAAAAAGCCGGCAAGGTCCTCGACGCGCTCCCGCCGACGCTCACCGACGACGATCTCGCCCGCGCCTCCGTCGCCGTCGCGGAAGCGAAAGTGCTCACGACCGAGGTCGCACTCGCGGCGTCATCGAAGCTCTTCGAGCTCGCCGGCACGCAATCGACGCTCGCCGAGTACAACCTCGATCGTCACTGGCGCAACGCGCGAACGCACACCCTGCACGACCCCGTCCGCTGGAAGTACCACCTCGTCGGAAACTACGCGTTGAATGATGCAATCCCGCCGCGGCATTGCTGGAACTAGGCGTCTAGGTCCGCTTGGCTCGAGCACGCGGGGGGATTTCTAGTGATTCGCTCGTCGTGCCACGCGACCCTCGCGCACTGCTAACGACCCGCGCCGGGCTCGCCGGTATTCTCACTCGCGCTTCATTGGCGGATCGCGATCTGGCCTTGCAAGACTGATCGAGGAGTGGCAGCGACCGGGGCCCTTCCCGGTCGCGTGGCGTACTGAAGGCGCCGTACGCGGTCTTCGCCAATCGAACCTAGACGCCGTTGCGCACACGCACTCTGCACTTCAAATCTCCTGAAATGTCCGATCGGGCGCCGGTCCATCCGGAGCTCGCGTTGGCGATACTTCGATGCATCGAAGTATCTACGATGGTCTTCCACACCCCTCGAAATCGAGGGCGAAAATCCGAGCCGCGGAAAGCGACCCTCACGCGCCCCGTGACCGATTCGCGACGGCCAACGCGCACGAGTTACCATCGGGACGAACCTGGACCGGCCCGGAGTCGCACTCTGCGCTTCAAAAGACGGACACGCCGCGACAACACGCCGGCGCGACCTTGTCTCACCCTCCCCTGACGCCGCGGTTTGAGGCGGCGGATTTGGGGAGGGTCGACGCGCGGAGCGCGGCGGGGTGGGGCAGCGGACTACCCTTGCGGCGCGGAGAGCGGTCGGGTGAGGTTGTGGATGCGGAACCCCGCGCCGACGAGGAAGACTCCATTGACGATTGCGTAGGCGGCGACAAGGCCGAGGAGTGCGATGACACCCGCCATCGGTAGGGCGAGCAGCGCGACGCCACAGGCGAGCGAGAGCACGCCGGCCAGCGTCAGTCCGCCCACGTTCACCGCTTCCTTTCGCATGGAGATCGCGATGACGATCTCCGCGATACCCGCGCTCATCGCCCAGGCCCCGATGAGGATGTAGAGCGAGATCGCAGTCAGCCCCGGGAACATGAAGGTGACTGCGCCGGCGACGAGGCCCAGTAGCCCCGCGACGACGTATTGCGCCTTCGGTCCTTCGTGGCGAAACGCGAAGCCGAGGAGGAATGCCCCGTCGACCAGCGCGTAGGCCCCGAAGAGAATGACGATCGCGGCGATGGACGAAGCGGGCCGGAGCAACGTGAGCAAGCCGAAGACGACGCTGGCGATCCCGCGAACGATCCACATGGTTCCAGTTCTTGCCAATAGGTTCATGATCATCCTCCCAATGTAGAAAGCCCTGCCGTGCGGCAAGGACTCGGTGTTCCGCCCTCTCGAGCAGAAAGCGTTCCACGCTCGAGTGCCGTTTCGGATCGAGGGGTTGGCCCGTCCTCGTCATCGGTTGCTCGGCGTCGCGGTGCCACGCTGGCCAAAGTGTTGTCATTGTCGACCGCCCGCCGGCTGCCGCACTCGTTTCTCCAAGAGTCCAAGCTCTCGCTGCGATCGGCGCCGCGTTGAAGTACGGTGGCCGAGATGCGACGGGTCTTCGCGCTCGTGTTCGTGATCGCCGGGGTCGCGGTCGCGATCGCGGCTTCGATGAGGCCACGCCGGACGGAGCCCGTCAGGGCTGGCCCCGTGGACCCGCTGTATGCGTCGCAGATTCAGACGATCTTCGATCGGCGCTGCGTCGTTTGCCATGCCTGCTTGGATTCGCCCTGTCAGCTGAATCTGCAGTCGTTCGAAGGGGTCGATCGCGGGGGGAACAAGGCCCAAGTCTATCGACCGGAACGGCTCGAGCCGATGGCACCGACGCGAATGTTCATCGATGCGCACTCGACCGATGAGTGGCGCCGCCGCTTCGGCTTTTTTCCGGTGGTCGAGCGAACGGGCGCGGAGCGGCCCTCCGATTCGCTCCTCTACCGGCTGGTCGAACAGCGGCGAGAGAAACCGCTCGGAGGCTTTTTCGACGTCGATGCGGCGACGGCGTGTCCGCAAAATCTAGACGAGCTCGCGAAGGAGCTCGCCGCTCGCCCGGAGGTGGGAATGCCCTTCGGTTTTCCGCCGCTGAGCGACGACGAAACGCACGCCCTCGCCGATTGGATGCGAAGAGGCAGCGGGGGTCCGCCCGAGCCGCCGGTGCCTCCGGAATCCGAGCGCGACGCGATCGCGAAGTGGGAGTCTTTCCTGAACGCGGACGATCCGAAATCGCGCCTCGTGGCCCGGTACTTGTTCGAGCACCTGTTTTCCGGGCATCTTCGGTTCGGGAGCGCTTCCGACGGTTGGTTTCGGCTCGTTCGCTCGCGGACGAGGGCGCCAGAGGAAATCCGGGAGATCGCTACCGCGCGTCCGTACGACGACCCCGGCGTCGCGCGACCGTACTATCGCTTCCGGCGCGTCCGCGAAGCCATCGTCGAAAAGACGCATGTGCCGTACAGCCTCGACGACGAAAAGTTCGGGCGTCTGCGCCAGCTCTTTTTCGAGTCCGACTGGGGCGACGCTTCGCTCCGGTTTCCGTCGTACGATCCTTCGGTCGCGGCGAACCCGTTCGTCGCCTTCCAAGCCATCCCGGCTCGCGCGCGCTACCAGTTCCTCTTGGACGACGCGTACTATTTCGTCAAAGCATTCATTCATGGTCCCGTGTGCAAGGGACAAGTCGCGCTCAACGTCATCGACGAACATTTTCTCATTTTCTTCCTGTCGCCGGCCGCCGACGTCGCCGTCACCGACCACGCGTACTTGCAATCCGTCGCCGAGAGGCTCGCCGTTCCGGCCGAGGGCGGCGACGGCGTGAACGCGATCTACGGGCGCTTCAAGTTCGACGAGATTACGTACCTGAAGGCGCAAGCCGAAAAGCTCGAGGGGGCGCCCGGGCGCGCGCTCACAGACATATGGAACGGCGATGGGACGAATCCGGATGCGGTGCTCACGGTCTACCGCCACTTCGACAACGCGGTCGTGCTCAAGGGCGCGATCGGCGGAGTGCCGAAGACCGCCTGGGTCATGGACTTTCCGATCCTCGAGCGCATGTACTACGACCTCGTCGCGGGCTTCGACGTGTTCGGCAACGTCATTCATCAGACATCGACGCGGCGATACATGAACCTCCTTCGCATCGAAGGCGAAGATCAGTTTCTGCGCTTCTTGCCCACGCCGGCGCGAAAATCGGTGCGCGACTCGTGGTACCGAGGGCACGGCGTCTCGCCCCTCGTGGACGTGCTCGAACCGTTCTACGGCGGGCCCGAGCCGCAAATTCGTTTCTCGAGTCCCATGGACCTCAAGGGACAGCTAGTAGGGCGCATCCTCGGCGAGGCCTTGCCGCCGACAGTCGTCGGCGAGCGAGAGCCCGTTCAATGGAAGGACGAACCGCTCGAAGCGGACACGCTTCGCGGGCGATTCGAGCGCGAAGCTCGGACCGTCGCAGCAACCGCCGCGCCGTTCGTGCGGGTTTTCCCCGACGCAACCTTGCTCCGGGTGCGCGCCGAGCACGGCACGAGCGACGAAGACCTCGTCTATACCGTCGTCCGCAATCGTTCACACCTGAACATCGACTTCATGTTCCTCGAGCAGGACTACCTCGTGCCGGAAGAGGACACGCTCCACGTCATCCGGGGCATCGCCGTAGCGCGCCCGAACCTCTTTCTCACGGTATCGGCGGACGAGCTCGACCGCTTTTTCGACGAGTGGCGCGGCCTCGTGCCGGACGACGGCAGCTTCCGCCGTTTCGTCGATCACTACGGTATCCGGCGGAACGACCCGCGCTTCTGGACGACCGCGGACTTTTTCGACGCGGACTTCGCCAGAGTCGATCCCTCCAACGCGGGCATCCTCGACCTGATGCGCTACGGAAACGACTGAGGTCCTCTCACCGGTGCCCTTCGCCGCGGGGAAACTGCGCGGCGAGGTCGCGGCAGAGGGCTTCGAGCTCCGATTGATCGACGTCGGTGAACGCGGCTTCGTCGTCGGAGTCGACGTCGAGGACGGCGAGCATCGAGCCGTCCGGCGCGAGCACCGGGACGACGAGCTCGGACTGCGTGGAAGACGAGCAGGCGATGTGATCGGCGCGTTCGGAGACGCGATCGACGCGCTGGGTCTCGCGTGTCCGCGCGGCGGCGCCGCACACGCCGCGCGAGAACGGAATGCGAAGACAACCGTGCGGGCCTTGGTACGGACCGACGACGAGCCATTCCGGCGCGGTGACGCGATAGAAACCGGTGAAGTCGAAGTGCTCGAAGGCGTTGTGGAGCTCGGCGACGACGGTGGCGAGCGCGGCGATCCAGTCGCTTTCGCCGTCGAGGAGCGCGGCGACGCGGGCGCGCACGTCGCGATAACGTTCGAGCCGCGACGCGCGGTCAGGGGATGACGTCCGCGCGTCGCTGCCGACGTTCATTCGCCGCCGATCTCCCAGAGCTCGAGCGGCAGCCCCACGAGGCTCTTGCCGAGCCACTCGCGGGCGATGTTGTTCGACGGTCCCATGACGACTCCGGCGCGCGCGTCGCGGAAGAAACGCTCGAGCGGCCCTTTCTTGTAACCGTATCCGCCGGAAATATCGAGGCCGGCACGCGTGACGTCGGCGGCGACCTCGGACGCCTGCACCTTGAATTCGACGAGCGGCAAGACGAGCTCACCCTGCGGCTTTTTCGCCGCTTGATAACGGTCGAGCTGGGAGGCGAGCGCCTCCTGCCACGCGCGGAGCCCTTCGACGGCGACTTTCGAGCGGCCGAGCTCCTGACGAAGGACCTGGTAGTCCGCGAGGCGTCGATCGAAGTCGCGATGCACGGTGCGCGTCGCGTAGCTCGTGGTTTCGGCGAGCGCGCCGCGCGCGACGCCGTGCCAGACCGCGCCGAGACCGAGGAGATACGAGGGCGAGCCGCCGTCGAACATGATCTCCTTCCCCTGACCTTCCTGCCCGAGGCGATCCCGGACCGGCACGACGACGTTGTCCACGCGAAGCGAACCGCTGTGGTTCGCCCGGACGCCGAGCGCGTCCCACGGACCCGGCGTGATGCCGGGCTGCTTGCCGTCGATGATGAACCACGTGACGTCGGAGGCCTTGGCGGCGCCTGGCGTTTGCGTGGTGAGCACGTAATAGTCGGCGTGACCGGAGCTCGTCGTGAACGACTTTTCGAGGTCGATCACGTAGTCGTTCCCTTTGCGCTTCGCCTGACTGAGGTTGTGCCAAAAATGTCCGCCGGTCGCGCGCTCGCTCGTCGAGAACGTGCCGATCTTTCCGCGCCGAGCCGGCTTCACCCAGCGCCGCTTCTGGTCGTCGGTACCGAACAAATAAACCGCCTGGGTGGCGCTCACGTGCATCACGTAAATGAGTCCCGTGGAGGCGTCGGCCGCGGCGATTTCTTCCGCGGCGATGGCGAACGCGACGTGATCGAGACCGAGACCGTCGAGCTCTCGCGGGAAGAGGACGCTGTTCCATCCGGTTTCGGCGAGCGCTTCGAGATTCTCCCGCGGGTAGGTGCCTCCGCTGTCGTACTTGTCGGCGTTCGGACGAATGACGTCGTCGACGAGTTGTCGGATGTCGGCGCGGACCTGGTCGTAGTCGATGGCTTTGTCGCTCATGAGTCACTCCTTTTTGATTCGTGAAAGGGCAGTCGACAGGATCGCGCCGAACGAGTCGGCGCTCAGCGTCTGAATACGGTCGCTCTAGGCGTCGCGTCGCGGGTTCGGCGGAGCCCGCGCGTCCATTCGTCGATGAGCTGTCTGAACGGCTCGTCGTCGGGTGCGGCGACGACGTCGATGCCGGCCGCGCGAAGACGCTCCGCTCCTCGACCGGGCACGAACGGGTTCGGATCGTCGCAGCCGTAGACGACGCGGGCGATCCCCGAGCGCAGCACCGCGTCGACGCACGGCGGGGTTCGGCCATGATGATTGCAAGGTTCGAGCGTGACGTAGAGCGTCGCGTTCCGCGCGGCGCGACCCGCGCGGGCGAGCGCAATGACCTCGGCGTGCGGACCCCCCGCGCGTTCGTGGTGGCCGACCGAGACGAGCTCGCCGTTCAGGACGACGAGAGCGCCGACGCGCGGATTCGGGAACGGATCGGCGTGAAGTGCTTCCGCGATCGCGAGCCAGAGAAACCGTGCGTCGGCGTTCATGTTGCCTCCGAAAAGCGGGCTAAAGCGTCGCGTTCAACGTGAAGTTCAGGCTCTTGTCGCTCCAGCTATTGCCCTCGGGAGCGAACCGTCTCCAGAACACGAGCTCGCCGAGCACGCTCAGATGGTCGTTGATCGCGTAGCCCAGCGCAGGAACGTGCAGCCACTCCTTCACCGAGACGTCGGTGTAGCTCCCGAGGCTCGCGTTGTAGCGGAGCGTGAAGCGCGCGAGCGTGTACTCGGCGCCGAGGAGCACGTAGTTGTTCTTGCCCGAGGCGCGGCCGGGATACGGAAAATCGGTGACGGTCTTGCCGTTCTGACGGAGGAGCTCCGCCCAGACGCCGAGCCCGTGATACGTGAACTTCGCGTCGGCGGCGTAGCGCCCCACGTCGTCGTGCTGGGTCGGAAAATCGGCGCGCAAGTATTGCGCCGAGAGCCCGACGGAGACTTCGCTCTGCGCGCCGAGTTTCACGTACGGCTCGAGACGCCCGACCACTTCGTTCCGTCGCCTCGCGCCGGGAATCGAGATCGTGTCGCGACCCTGGAGAGAGACGTTCGTGCCGCCGTCGACCAGGAAAAACTGACCGATGTACCGGAGTCCGAGCCCGTTGCCGACCTGACCTTCGGCGGAAATGCCGTAGTCCGGCGCCAGCTTCAGCCCGTCGTAAACTTGGACGTTGCCGTAGAAGGAGTTGTCCCAGAAGAGACCGAGCCGGCTGTACTCCTTGCCGACCTTGATCACGAGCGCGCCCAGATCCGCGAACGCGTACGCTTCCTGGATCCACACCGGCGCCTGGTAGAAGGGCCTGAGCTTCGTGTCGCGAATGCGGGGCTCGACGTGAAAGCCGAAGATGCCCCACTTGCCGTCGACCGAGAGACGAACGTTGTAAAACTCGAGGTTGTTCTTCACGTGCGGAAGAAGCGGCTGGTAGTAGTAGAGCGTCGCGCCGCCGCCGACTCGCACCGAGCGCGCCCAGGCGAGCGGATCTTCGGTCGGCGGCGCTTCGATCGATCTCGTCTCGACGGACTCCGGCGTGGCCCTTTGGCTGGCCGCAAACCCCGGAGCTTCTTCGACGGGCGTTCCGACGCCGGGCGCCGCGGTCTTCTCGACGGGAGGTGGCGCGGTCGGAACCGGCGCGACCGAGGACGTCGTCGCGGGCGCAACCGCAGACGCCGGAGATGAGCCCGCCGGCGACGTGGACGGAACTGGCGGTGTCGGGGTAGCGCCCGGCGCCGCCCCGGAGTTCGGCGACGGTGGCGCGGCCGCTCCGGACGACGAAGGAAGCGGCGCGGTGGGCGTCGATTGCGCCAACGCGGCGCTTTCGAGCGAAAGAGCGCCGAACACGGCTAAAATGGAAGCAATTTTGACAACTCTGGTGGACACTTCTGACGAGCCTTTCTCGAAACGGACCTTCGCCTTCGTGCGCAGCGGCGCGCGCGTCGTGGGTCCTCGCGAGCTCGAATGAATGCGGAGCTAAGCCGTCTTCACTCGAGCGTTCGACACGGCGCTTCGGGCGGGGGTCGCCGCGCGGCGCGACGGGTCACGCGCCCCGCGGTGCCGAGATAGAACTCGGCGACGTCGGGGCGCCCGCGGAGCTCTTCCGACGAACCGCTCGCCGCGACCCTGCCGTTTTCGAGGACGTACCCGAAGTGGGCGTGGGCGAGGGCGAGCGTCGCGTTCTGCTCGGCGAGCAGGAAACTCGTGTGCTCGCGCGTATTCAGCTCGACGACGATGCGAAAAATTTCGGCGACGACGAGCGGCGCGAGCCCCATCGACGGCTCGTCGAGGAGTATCAACCTCGGCGCCGACATGAGCGCGCGGCCGATGGCGATCATCTGTTGTTCGCCGCCGGAGGCGTAGCCGGCGAGCGCCTTCCGCTTACCCTGCAGCTTCGGAAAGTAGGCGTACACGCGGTCGAGCTCGCGACGGAGCTCGGCGCGCCCGAGGCCTCGGTGAAATGCGCCCGTCATCAGGTTTTCTTCGACCGACAGATGCGGAAAACAATGCCGCCCTTCCAGGACTTGAACGACGCCGCTCTTGACGATGGCTCGCGCCGACGACTGTCCCAGCGGCGCACCCTCGAGCGCGATCGCTCCCCGCGTGACGGCTCCCCGCTCGGCGGCGAGGAGCCCGGAGATGGCCTTCAACGTCGTGCTCTTGCCGGCGCCGTTCGCGCCGAGAAGCGCCACGATCGCGCCCTTGTTCACTTCGAGGGACACGCCGCGGAGCGCGACGATGATGTGGTCGTACACCACCTCGATGCCGTCGACGGCGAGGAGCGGAGCATTTTCGTTGATCGTCATACGTGAGTCGCTGGGTGACTGGTGAGAGGACGAGCCGAACGAAGGACGGTCGTTCTACGGCGCGGGCGCCGTTCCCGCGGCCTCCGCGGCGCAATCACGGATCTTGATTCCCTTTTCGGTCGCGTACTTCGCCGCGCTCTGCTCGATGATCGGGCGCAAGAGCGCGCGATCGGCCGAGATCCAGTCACTGACGACGACCCACTTTTCGCCGTCCCACTGCTGGAAGCGAATGCGACCCCCGCCTTCGTGGTCTTCGCACGAGAGCTTGATCTGTTGAAGAAGACCGAACGCGCCGAGCTCCTTCAGGCGAGCGTCGTCGATGTTCAGGTTCTCGAACCCCCACCGCACTTCTTGCCCGGTGAGCGGCTTCTTCCCGAACTTCGCCTGCGCGGTGCGGACGGCTTCCACGTTGAGGATGCCGTTGATGACGCCCAAGTTGTAGTAGACGCTGCCGACCCGCTTCGGATCCTGCATGTTGCCCTTGCCGGCGGAGAGCACGTACTTGTCGATGTCTTTCAACACCGGGAAATCGCGGCCCGCGGGATGGGTCGTGATGGACAGGTAACCCTTCCCTGCCGCGCCCGCGGGAGCGACGTCCTCTTCGGAGTTGCTCCAGATGTTGCCGATGAGGTGATCGACGGGAAAGCCGATTTTCGCGGCACTCTTGATGGCGACCGGGTTCATCACGCCCCAGCCGCGAAGGATGACCCAGCTCGGCTGAATGCGGCGGATCTCGAGCCACTGCGACTGCTGCTCGTTCCCCGGGTGCGGCACTTCGATGTGATGAATCTCGAAGCCGTACTTCTTCGCGAGAATGTCGAGGACCGGGATCGTCTCTTTGCCGTACGGCGAACCGTGATAGAGCGCGACGATCTTCTTCCCGGCAAGCTTGTCGAGCCCGCCTTCGCGCTGTCCGATGTAGTTCGTGATCGCGGAGACTTCACTGTACGGGTTCAGTTGAAGCGGGAAGATGTACGGAAACACGCGGCCGTCGGTCGAATCCGTGCGGCCGTGGTTGATGGTGATGATCGGGTTCTTGTCGACGGTCGCGCGGTCGATGAGCGCGTACGCGATCCCCACGCTGAGTGGGTTGAACGCAGCCGGCGGCGCGCCGTCGAGACCCTTCTTGAGCCGCTCGTAGCACTCGACGCCGCGCTCGACCTCGTACTCGGTCTCGCACTCCGACCACGTGAGCTTCACCCCGTTCACTCCGCCGTCGCGAAGATTGACGAGCTGCATGTAGTCGATGAAGCCGCCGAAGAATCCGGTGCCGCCCGCAGCGTACGGGCCAACGCGATAGCTCTGCAGGGGGAAATATTGTGCGCCCGACGCGCTGGGTTTCGCGCCCGACCCGCCCTTGTCGAGCGTCGCCGCCGCGGCGACCGAGTCGGCCGAGGGTTGGCTCTTCGATTGGCACCCGACGGACAGTGCGATGACGGTGACGGCGGCCCAATGCTTCACGATGCTGTTCACGATGCCTCCACTACGGTTCAGTTCGAGAGCGGCCAGAGCCGCACTTTTTGACGAGCGATCAGGAACAACCGCACGAGTCCGTCGGGTTCCTTGATCAGAAAGAAGATGATGAGTCCCCCGAAGACGATCTTCTGGACGTTTTCGAGGTTTCCGGGGTCGATCACGCCGGCGAAGAACGCCGTCGCGACGTTGTCCATCAAGAGCGGCAACAGGACGATGAACGCCGCGCCGAGGAACGCCCCGGCAATGCTCCCCATGCCGCCGATGATGATGATGAAGAGGATCTGAAACGAGCGATTCAAGTCGAAGCCGTGCGGCTCGACGGTGCCGAGATAGGCGAACGCCCAGAGCGCCCCGGCGACGCCGCAATAGAAAGAGCTGGTCGCGAACGCGAGGAGCTTGGTGCGAAAGATGGGAATGCCGATGACGGCGGCAGCGGTATCCATGTCGCGGATCGCCATGAAGCTGCGACCCACGCGGCTACGAACGAGGTTCTTCGCGATGAGCGTGAGCACCGCCACGATCGACAGCGTGAGCACGTAACGTCCCGACGGGGTGCCGAAGTCGTGTCCGAGGATGACGAGCGGCGGCGCGGTGATGACCCCGGACGCGTTGTCGTTCGAAAACCAAGAGAACTTCGTGAACGTCCATTCCACGAAGAACTGCGCGGCGAGTGTCGACACGCACAGGTAAAAGCCCTTGATCCGCAGGCTCGGCAAACCGAAGACGACGCCGGTGAGCGCCGCGAACACGCCGCCGAGCGCGAAGCTCGCGAGGAGCGGCAAGCCGGGAATGCGCAACGTCAGATTGTAGGAAGCGAACGCGCCGACGGCCATGAACGCCGCGGAGCCAATCGAGAGCTGACCGGCGTAGCCAGTGAGCAAATTGAGTCCGATACCGGCGAGCGCGAGCACCAGGAACGGCACCAGGACCGCGCTGAACCAGTAGTCGGTCCCGACGAACGGAACGACGGCGAACGCGAGCACGAGGAGCGCGCCGAGCGCGACGCGATCCTCACGCAGGCGAAGAATGCGCAAGTCGAACGCGTAGCTGGGGCCGTAGACGCCTGCTTCTCGATAAAACACGGCTCAGACCCTTTCGACCGCTTGCTCGCCAAAGAGCCCGGTCGGGCGCACGAGCAGAAAAGCGAGAGCGAAGACGTACGGAAACCAGTTCTCGATGCCGCCACCGAAATGGCTCCCGACGTAGACCTCCGCGAGCTTCTCGGAAGCACCGACGAGGAGACCGCCGACGATGGTGCCGGTGATCGACGAGAACCCACCGATGATGAGGACGGGCAGCGCCTTCAACACCACGAGCGAGAGCGAGAACTGCACCCCGAGGCGAGCGCCCCAGAGCAGCCCGGCGACGAGGCCGACCGCGCCGGCGGCGGCCCACACCGCCGCCCAGATCCGTTCGAGGTGGATGCCGACCCCGAGGGCCGCCAAGGGGTCGTCCGCGACGGCGCGGAGCGCGATGCCGAGCCGCGTTCGGTCGAAGACCAATGCGAGGACGGCGACGAGCACCGTCGCGGTGCCCGCGGCGAACAGATCGAAGCGGCTGATCGAGATCCCCGCGACGTAGACCGGCACGTCGTCGATGCCGAGATCGAGCCCGTGCACCTGCGAACCCCAGAGCATCTCGGCGACGCCCTGGATGACGTAGCTCAGCCCGAGCGTCGCCATGAACAACGTGATCGGGGGTCGATTGACCAGCGCGCGGAGGACGAACCGCTCGACGAGCACCGCGAGGACGAGCATCGCAGCGAGCGCGATGGCGAGAGACGACCAGAACCCGACGCCCTTTTCGACGATGCTGACGAACGTCAGCGCGGCGAAGAGCACCATCGAGCCTTGCGCGAAGTTGAAGACGCCGGACGCCTTGTAAATGAGGACGAACCCGATCGCGACCATCGAGTACATGATTCCGGCGAGGAGCCCACCGACGAGAACTTCCGCGAAAAATTGCATGGATCAAAGACCTCGGCCGAGCGTCGCCGGGCGACTCAGGCAGCGACTCCGAGATAGGCGTCGATGACCGCCTGGTTCGTGCGAATGAAGTCCGGAGTTCCGTCGGCGATCTTCTGGCCGTAGTCGAGCACCACGACGTGATCGGAGATGCCCATCACGACGCCCATGTCGTGTTCGATGAGCACGACCGTCGTCCCGAGCGCGTCGTTCGCGTCGACGATGAAACGGCACATGTCTTCTTTTTCTTCGAACGTCATTCCCGCCATCGGCTCGTCGAGCAAGAGCAGCTTCGGTTCCGCGGCGAGCGCACGCGCGAGCTCGACGCGCTTCTGGAGCCCGTACGGCAAGGTCCGGACGATCGCGTGCCGGTGCGCCTGCACCTCGAGAAATTCGAGGATGCGCTCCACGGCTTCGCGTTCGGCGATCTCCGAGCGAAGGCCGGCACCGACGTAGAGCGCTTGCGAGAAGAATCCCGCCTTGGACTTCAAGGTGCGCCCGGTCATCACGTTGTCGAGAACGCTCATGCCCTTGAAGAGCGCGATGTTCTGAAACGTTCGTGCGACTCCCGCGAGCGCGGCGTCCCTCGGCTTCATGAATGGCCGCTCGACGCCCTCGAACGTGAGTGTTCCAGCTTGGGCGCGGTAGACGCCGTTGATGACGTTCAGGAGCGAGCTCTTGCCGGCGCCATTCGGACCGATGATCGCGCAGATCTCTCCGCGCCGAACGGACAGCCCGACGTCGGTGAGCGCGGCGAGCGCCTTGAACGACAGCGAAACCCCGGCGACCTCGAGAATCGGCCCGGGCAGAGTTGAGACGCCGGCTTCGCTCGTCACGCGACCTGGTCCTGAACGGTGCCGCTCGCCGGGGGCCACGACGCGGACAGCTTGCTCGTATCGGTCTCGACGTCGCGCCGTTCGCTTCGCAGAGGAGCGTGCGACGACCAGGGAACGGCGACCTCGCGAACGTCCGCGCCGAGCGAAGCCACGAAGCGCCGGGAATACTCGCCGACCTCGCCGGTGCCGATCACGACGCGAAGTCGTGACAAACCGAGCCGATCGGCGAGCGGTGCAAGCACCGCGGTGCGCGCAACCCAGCCGGCGAACGACGACCCGCCGGGGCGCGTCGCGAGCGACGCCTCCGAAGAAACCGGGCTCGCCCTGTGGAGCGCCCAATCGAATAGTCGGCGCCTCGCCGATCCGGCGGCCCCGATGCGAAGCGCCGTTCGGTCTCGCAGATCCGTCAACGCGCCGTCGGACGCGAACGCCACCGACGGAGCGACTTCGCGGATGTCCACGGCGGCGCTCTCGGGGTGTTCCACCGTGTTCAGCGTGAAGCCGCTCGTGAGCCACGCACTCCACGCGACGACGGCGCTTTCGGAGCTTGCGAGCGGCTCCGCTACGACGACTTCGTCGGCGGTGCCGAGCCCCGCTAAGCCGCTGGCCGCCGCCCCCGCCGCGATCAGGTCAAGGTGTCGAACGGTGCGGGCCCCTTCACCGCGCTCGCCCGCTCGAACGAACTGGAACGCCGGAGCCGTCGGAGCGCGACGCTCGTAGGAAAGCCATCCGGCGCTGCGCGCGCCCGCGTCGCAGACCGTTTCGTAGTCGCGGATGCCCTCGTGCTCGAGACGACCACTGGCGCGTCGCCCGTCGACGATGATCGACGACACGGCCCCGCCGAGAAACGTCGCCACCGCGTCGAGCTGTCCTCGATTCTCCACGAACGCCACCCGAACGCGCACGCCTTCGAGGGCCGCGCCGATGCTCGACGCTCCCGCACGGGGATCGAGCGGAAGCACGACGCCGCCCAACGCGAGGACGGCGAGTACCGTGGTCAGCAAGCGCCGGCGCGTTTCACCGACGACGACCGCGACGTCGCCTCGCGAAAATCCGAGCTCGCGAATGCCCACCGCCAAGAACGACACTTCTCGCTCGAGCTCGGACCACGTGACGGAGCGGCGCAGCCCGCGGGTCTTTTCTCGAAGCGCCGTTTCCGCGGGCGACGCCGACGTACGAGCCAAAAACAGCTCGAAAAGGTCGACTGCGTCGCTCCGCGCGGCACCGACCGACGCCGACTGCGGAGGAGCGCCGGCGAAATCGCTCTGGGAAGATGCCTCGGACATGGGTGCTCCATCACGAATCTCGCTCGCGCTCAGGCCGCTCGTCGTTGCTTGTCTTCGAGCTCGCGAACGAGCGGCAGGACGCGCTGGCCGAAGTATTCGACCTCTTCGAGGTAATGGAGGAAGCCCGCGAGGACGAGGTCCACGCCCACGCTCTTCAGCGCCACGATGCGCTCGGCGATTTGCTCCGGAGTGCCGATGAGGTTCGTGCGAAACCCGTCGTTGTATTGGACGAGATCCTCGAACGTCGACGTCGCCCAGTTCCCTTTCCCTTCGGGCGATGCTTTGCCGGCCTGCTTCGCCGCGTCGCCGAACGCGTTCACTGCTTCGACGTCGGCGTGGGCAATGATGTCGGCGAGGACCTTCTTGGCTTCGGCCTCGGTGTCGCGCGCGATGATGAATGCGTTGACGCCGACTTTGACGCGATGATCGGCCTTCGCGGCTTTCTCCCGAATGTCGTCGACCTGCAGCTTGATGCCCTCGGGCGTGTTGCCGTTGGTGAAGTACCAATCGGAGACCCGAGCGGCCATGTCGCGCGCCGCTCGCGAGCTTCCACCCTGGAAGATTTCCGGGTGCGGCTTCTGAACGGGCTTCGGCTTCAACGAGTAGTCGCGGAATCGATAGAAATCGCCGTTGAAGGTGAAGGAGTCTTCGGTCCAGATTCCCTTCAACGCACGGATGAACTCTTCCGATCGCCGGTAGCGCTCGTCGTGTTCGAGCCAGGGCAGCCCGATGGCGTGAAATTCGCCCTTGAACCAGCCGCTGACGACGTTGATCGCGACGCGCCCGTTGCTGATGTGATCGATGGTGGCGAGTTGCTTCGCGACGACCACCGGGTCCCACGGGCCCGGCAAGATCGCGGCGAGCACCTTCAGTCGCTTCGTCCCCTGAAGGAGCGCTTGGCTGAACGAGACCGACTCGTGCTGATATTCCGCTCCGTAGCCCGCCGTGAATCGGATCTGCGTCAGCGCATAGTCGAAGCCGCTCTGCTCGGCGAGCTGAGCGAGCTTCACGTTGTAGTCGACGCTCCAGTCCGTGCGCTGCTCGATCTTGCTCACCACCAGGCCGCCGCTCACGTTGGGAACCCAGTACGCGAACTTGAGAGGATTCGTCTCGTATTCGCTGTTCGTATTTTGCTTGCTCATGCTTGACTCCTGCCGACGTAAAAAACCGATCGCCGCAAGCTGCGGCTCACTCGCCGCCGGCTTCGAACAGCTCGAGCGGCAATCCGACCAGCGATTTGCCGATCCATTCGCGGGCGATGTTGTTCGACGGGCCCATGCCGATCGCGGCGCGCGCGTCGCGAAAGGCGCGCTCGAGCGGGCCGCGCTTGTAGCCGTAGCCGCCGCTCACGTCGAGCGCACGTCTGGCCACTTGATTGGCCACTTCTGCCGCATGCACCTTGAACTCGGTGAGCGGGAGGAGCAATTCTCCCTGCGGCTTGTCTTGCTTCCAGAGCTCGTCGAGGCGGAGCGCGAGCGCCTCTTGCCAAGGACGAAGGCTCTCGACCAGGATCTTCGCTTCGCCGATTTGCTGGCGGAGCACCTGGTAGTCGGCGAGACGCCGATTGAAGTCCCGATGAACGGTTCCGATTGCGTACTCGGTGACCTGCGCGAGGGCACCGCGTGCGACGCCGTGCCAGGCGGCACCGAGACCGATCAAATACACCGGCGACACGCCGTGATAGATGATGTCCTTGCCCTGCCCTTCTTCGCCGAGACGATCGCGGCGCTTCACGCGCACGTCGGCATAGCGGATGGGTCCGCTGTGGTTGCCGTGGACGCCGAGCGCTTCCCACTTGCCGGGTTCGATGCCGGGAAGTTTCCCTTCGACGATGAAGAAGACGATGTCCGTCGGACCCTTCGCGGCGGGCGACCGCGTTTGAACGACGTAGAAATCGGCTTGACCCGAGCTCGTCGTGAACGACTTCTCCGCGTTCAACAGATAGTCGTCGCCGTCGCGCTTCGCCTCGCTGAAGTTGAACCACCAGTGCCCGCCCGAGGCCTTCTCGCTGGTCGAGTAGGTGCCGATGAGGCCTTCGCGGACGGGCTTCAACCAGCGATTTTTCTGGTCCTCGTTGCCGTAGAGGAGCACGGTCTGAGCGGCCCCGACGTGCATGACGTAGACGAGGGCGGTCGAGGCGCACGCGGACGCGATTTCTTCCGCGGCAATGGCGAACGCGACGTGATCGAGCTCGAGGCCGCCCAGAGCGCGCGGCAAGAGGACGCCGTTGAATCCGGCGCGGGCGAGCGCGGTGAGGTTCTCGCGAGGAAACACGCCGTCGCGATCGGTGCGCTCCGCGTTCGGGCGGATCACCTCGTCGGCGATCTTGCGAACCTGCTGGCGAATGCTCACGTAGTCGGGCTTGGACATCGTCTGTTCCTCGAGTCAGCTCGGGCGAGCTTCGGGCACGTGTCGCACCGCGCCGGCACCGTGCGACCGAGCGGCGAGCGCACGCGCTGCTTGGCGCGCGGCGAGCTCGATGCGTCGATCGAGCTCGCTGTTGATGATCTCTTCGCCCTTGAAGTCGCCCTCGGTCGCGTAAATGCCGACCGGAACCGGCTGAGCGCGGAAGAAACTGAAGAGCGGACGAAGCGCGTGATCGATGATCAGCGCGTGCCGATCGCTCCCGCCGGTCGCGGCGAGGATCACCGGAACGTCGACCAGCGCCTCGTGATGAACGAGGTCGAACACGTGCTTGAACAGGCCGGTATACGTGCCGCGGTAGACCGGGCTCGCCACGACGAGGAGATCGGCCACTTCGATGGAGCGGATGATCCCTTCGAGCCTGTCGTCGAGGCTCTTGCGGGTCAGCACGCCGCCGAACGCGGCGCCCACTTCCGCGACTTCGACGAGCTCGACGCTCGCTTGCACGTGCTCCGAAAGGGCTCGCAGAATGCTGCGGGCGAGGATGACGGTGCGCGAGGGGCTGCCGAGACTGCCGGTGACCGCGACGATTTTCGTTTCGCTCATGGGGATGACCTTCGTTCGAGTTCGATGCATCTCTTTGCAGCCACCGTGCCAGCCGATCCGATTCGAAAAGGCGCTCGTCCGTGCACCGACTTGTTCGACTCGAAGCAACGGTGTTGGTTCACCGTTGCTCAGGCAACAGTCAGGGTGCGCGCGACGCGATTCCGAACGCCGGACGTTCGCGCGCTCCGACCGGCGTGCGCGATGAGTCGAGCCGCCCGCGATACGCGATCAGATCCGCGATGGTGATCATCACCAGACCGTGGCGTTTCGAGAATGCTTCGAGGTCGCCGAGCCGAGCCATCGTGCCGTCGTCGTTGACGACCTCGCACAGGACGCCGAGCGGACGCAGGCCGGCCAGGCCCGCGAGATCGGACGAAGCTTCGGTGTGCCCCGGTCGTTCGAGTACACCGCCGGGACGCGCGCGAAGCGGAAACACATGCCCGGGACGCGCGAAATCCGACGCGCGCATCTTCGGATCGGCGAGCGCGCGGAGCGTGCGAGCACGGTCGGCCGCCGAGATCCCCGTCGACGTGCCGTGACGAACATCGACCGAGACGGTGAACGCCGTTCGATGCGATTCCGTGTTGTTGGGCACCATCAACGGCAACTCGAGCTCGTCGGTGCGCGCCGGCGGAACACTGACGCAAACGACGCCGCTCGTGTGGCGGATCATGAACGCGAGCGCCTCGGGCGTCGCCTTTTCGGCGGCCATGATGAGGTCGCCCTCGTTCTCTCGATTCGGGTCGTCGACGACGATGACGAGCTCGCCGCGGCGAATGGCAAAAATGGCGTGTTCGATCGGCGACAGCATGGGTTCGAAGCAGCCTCTTCCCGTCGCGAACGACGGATTTTTCAGGAGTAAAACGTCGGAGTCGGAATCTGCTCGTTGAAGACCCACGCCCCGAGCTCGCGCAGCTTGTAGTCGAGCGGATCGTGGAGCGTGAGCGTGCGCAGGTTGCGCCAGAAGCGGTCGAACCCTTCGCTCGACGTGGTCGCCCGCGCGCCCATCACTTCGAAGATGCGCTGAACGGTGTCGAGCCCGGCCTTGGACGATTTCACCTTGGCCGTCGCGATGGCGACCGCCACTTTGCCGCGCTCGTTCGCCGTGAGCGACTCGGCGCGAGCCCACGCGAGGTCGAGCTCGGCCGCCGCCCTATCGGTGAGGAGGCGCGCCGCCTCCAGCTCCACGAAGAGCTCGCCGAAATGGTGAAGCAGGTACGGATCTTCCGACACCTTTTCGACGCCCGAGAGAAACCACGGCTTGCCACGGGTCTGCGCGAAGCGCCGCGCTTCCTCGAACGCGCCCTCTGCGATGCCGAGATAGACATTGGCGAAGGTGAGCTGCGCGATGAGCGGCCGGAGCGACGCGAATGGCGTTCCGAGCGGGCCCGGCATGCTCAAGACCTCGTCCTTGGCGATGTGAACGTCGTTGAAATCGACGCTCCCGCTGTCGGTCTGACGCTGGCCCATGTTGCTCCAGTCGCCGAGGACGACGATGCCCTCGCGATTCGTCGGGACGGCGGCGATGACGAGGCGCTTTCCGCCGTCGTCCTTCAGCGCGGAGACGACGAGCATGTCGGAGTCCCCGGCGCCCGAGCAAAAGCTCTTCGAGCCGCGCATCACGAAGTCCCCGCCGCGCGGCTCGATCACGGCACGCACGTCGAGAGGATTGAGCGCATTGCCCCAGAACCATTGTCGCTCGACGGTGCTCCGAAACAGCGGGACATATTGCTCGGCCGTGCCGAACAATCGAAGCGTCGCGAGGAGCAAATGTTGAAACCCGAACACGTGAGCCATCGAGCCGTCGACTTCGGCGAGCTGACGCACGACGCGGAGTGTATCGGCCCAGCTCGCGCCGACTCCGCCGTGCTCGCGCGGGATCGCCAGCGTGAGGAGCCCGCTTTTCCTCAATAGATCGCGCTCTCGCTTCGGAACTCCGCCGGCCCGGTCGCGCTCGACGGCGGTCCTTCGAAGCTCGTCGGTGATGTCCTGTACGGCGGTCGCGACGTTCGTCTCGTGCGTTTCACGCATGGCGCCGCCCATAGCGCGGCTGGTCGCGCGCGGCTCGCGGGGGGAGGCGACCGTCGATCTCATCGTCGAATCGAGAAGCAAAAAGCACGGTCCGTGCCAGGCCCGGCAGCGCGTGGCGAGCACGCGCCGGGCGAGGACGTGCTGCAGAGGCTGCAACGCGTGCGGGAGCGGTGCTGCCCGCGCAACAGTTGCTCGCGACGACCACGTCGAACCGCCGCTGAACCGGCGTTCTTCGCGTGGGCTTGAAACTTGCCCAGAGACCGCGCTTCGGAGGCGAGGCAACGATCGATGGACCTTTTTTGGTTTCTCCCTACGCATGGCGACAGCCGCTATCTCGGAACCCGCGAGGGCGCTCGCGCCGTCGATCTCGGCTACCTGAAGCAGATCGCCCAGGCGGCGGACGAGCTCGGCTTTCCAGGTGTCCTCTTGCCGACGGGTCGTTCGTGCGAGGACGCGTGGGTCGTCGCATCGGCGATGGCGGCCGTCACGACGCGGCTCCGGTACCTCGTCGCGCTGCGCCCGGGGATCATCTCGCCGACGGCCGCGGCGCGCATGACGGCGACGCTCGACCGATTGTCGAACGGGCGCTTACTCATCAACGTCGTGACGGGCGGCGATCCCGCGGAGTCCGAAGGAGACGGGTTGTTCGTCGACCATGACGATCGGTACCGGGTGACCGACGAATTTCTCGATATCTGGCGCCGGGTACTCGCCGGCGAAAGCGTCGATTTCGAGGGGCGTCATCTGCGCACCAAGGGCGCCCGCGTGCTCTACCCGCCGGTGCAGAAGCCGCACCCTCCGCTGTACTTCGGCGGGTCCTCCGAAGCAGCGCACGAGCTCGCCGCGCGGCAGATCGACGTGTACCTGTCGTGGGGCGAACCGCCTGTTTCGGTCGCCGAGAAGTTCGCCGACATCCAGCGCCGCGCCGCCGCACAGGGCCGCACCGTACGCCTCGGCGTCCGCCTTCACGTCATCGTCCGGGAGACGAACGACGAGGCATGGGCTGCCGCCAACGATTTGATCCGGCACCTCGACGATCGCGCCATCGCCGCCGCGCAACA
Organism: uncultured Polyangiaceae bacterium; assembly: GCA_964506835.1. Lineage (GTDB taxonomy): Bacteria > Myxococcota_A > Polyangia > Polyangiales > Polyangiaceae > DASZVB01. The sequence goes on along the minus strand of CAZDNG010000062.1, from coordinate 2,828 downwards.
GGCCTTCTCGCGCTTCGACTCGGAAGGACAGCGACGCATGTCGGCCCTGCATCGAGGGCGTCGCGATCGCCTCGAAGTGAGTCCGAATCTCTGGGCGGGCGTCGGGCTCGTGCGCGGGGGCGCCGGCACCGCGCTCGTCGGCGATCCGAAAACCGTCGCGGCGCGCCTCCGTGAATACGAGGCCCTCGGCGCCTCGACGTTCATCCTCTCGGGTTACCCGCACCTGGAAGAGGCGTACCGCGTCGCGGAGCTCTTGTTCCCCGAGCTCGACGTCGGACGGAAGTCTGCCGTCGCGGACGGCAATATCACCGGACCCTTCGGCGAGATGATCGCGAACGAGATCATCCCGGCGCGGGCTCAAAGCTGAGCGCTCGCGGTGCGTCGTGCAAAATCCGACGATGCCAGGCTGCTTGCCGCACGACGATGGGGGCCTGAATGAGCTCGGCGCGAAAGAACGTGTCGGCGATCGCTTGTTGCGACTCGACCAGATCGCGACCGACGGGGCGAACGCCGCTCGACCGCCGGAGCGCGATAGCGAGCGCGCCCTCGGCCACGCCGAGCTCTGCCGCGAGCGATTCGGCCGCATCCTCGGGGTACCGCGCGGCCCAGGCGACCGTGCGGTCGAGCTCCGCCAAGAACACCTCGACGACCTCGGGGCGCCCCTCGGCCAGCTCGCGCGTGCCGACGTAGTACGCCGTGTTCGACGCGAGTCCCCGGCCGTCGCGGAGCACGCGCGCGCCCGTCGCGTGCTGGACGCTCGCGAGCCAGGGATCCCAGATCGCCCAAGCGTCGACCCGGCGTTCGGCGAACGCGGCCGATGCGGACTCCGGAGAGGCGAACGTGAACTCGACGTCGCGAGGATCGACCCCCGCCTCTTCGAGCGCGCGAATCACGAGGTAGTGGACGTTCGCGCCCTTGTTCAACGCGATGCTCTTGCCTCGAAGATCCGCAACGTCGAAGAGTCGCGAATCGCCGTGAACGACGATGGCTTCGCTCTCGGGCGACGACGCCTCGGCGGCCACGTACACGAGAGGGACGCTCGCCGCTTGCGCGAAGATGGGCGGCCCTTCGCCGACCACTCCGAGCCCGATCTCGCCTCTCCGAATCGCGTCGACGAGCTGGAGCCCTCCTGGAAACTCGACCCACTCGAGCCGGAGTCCGCGGCTCGCGAGCGTGCGCTCGAGGACGCCTCGCGTCTTGATGAGAAGCATCGGGAGCGCGAAGCGCTGGTACCCGACGCGGATCGACGACGTTCGACTTCGCTCGGCGAGCACCGTTTCGGCGAGCTCGACGAGCGAGCTCGCCGACGGAGCGCCGTTCGCGGGCGGCCGCACCGAACCGACGATTTCCCCGTATTGGATCAGCCGCGCCCGAACGACGTTGCGACTGATGCCGAGCAACTTCGCGGTTTGAACTTGATTGCGATCGCAATACCGATACGCGCTGGTAAAAATCCGCTCTTCGAGGTGCTCGTGGAGATCCGGCACGTTGCGTTCGAAGAGATCGACGAGCGCGGCGTCGAGGCGCGCCGACGGATCGTCGTTCGTCGGCGTGCCGTTGCTCTTTCTGCGCGACGACGGCGCGAGGTCCGCGCGGTCGATGGATCCGGATGCGAGCCGCGTGGAGGCGCGCGGCAAGTGCAAATCGGCGACCTCGATACGATCGCCGCGCGCGACGAGGAGCGCGTGATGAATCACGTTCTCCAGCTCGCGGATGTTTCCGGGCCACGGGTACTCGAGGAGCGCCTGCACGGCCGAGCTCGAAAAGTCGCCGATCTTCGCGGCGAGGCGCTGGCGATAGACACCGAGGAAGTGACTCGCGAGCGGCAAGATATCGCCGGGTCGCTCGCGGAGCGGCAAGAGCACGACCGTCGCGACGTTGATACGATAGAACAGATCTTCGCGGAATTTTCCGGCGGCCACCGCGTCTTCGAGGTCCACGTTCGTCGCGGCGATGAGACGCACGTCCGTGGCGATCGCGTGCCGCGAACCCAAGCGCACGACCTCCCCCTCTTGCATGACCCGGAGCAGCTTCACCTGCATCGACAGAGGAAGATCGCCGATCTCGTCGAGAAAAAGCGTTCCGCCGTTGGCGACCTCGAACCAACCGGCCTTCGACGTTTGCGCGCCCGTGAACGCGCCGCGTTCGTGTCCGAAGAGCTCGCTCTCGACCAACGACTCGGAGAAGGCGCCGCAATTCACGGCAAAAAACGACCGCTCTCGACGCGCGCTCAGCTCGTGAATGTGCCGCGCGACGATCTCTTTGCCGGTCCCCGTCTCTCCGGTGATGAGCACCGTCGCCTGGCTCGGCGCGATCTGCAAAACGCGGTCTTCGAGCGCCCGAGACTTCGCATCTTCGAACACGAGGGCCTTCGCCCGAACGGAGAGTGGCGTCGTCGCAGCATTGGGGAGAGTCAGAACCGGCATGTCCGGAGCTCCTGAAGAATCGTTGAAGAACGGGGAAAACGTGAAAGCCCACCGAGGCACTCGGCGGGCTTCTCGAGGCATACGAGGCCGGTGATCGCCCTAGGTCGCCGGCCCTGGCCTCGAACAGCGGCAGCACCCAGCAGTCGAATTTCGTCGAACGTGCGGGTGCCCGGTGGTCTGGCTGGGTTCTGACATTTTCAGTAGACGTATATCTACTATAATGGACAAGGGCAAGTGCCAAACCACGACGTGCCGACCCCGAGGCCGGCTCCCCGTGCCTCGCGTGCTAACCTGCCCGTCATGGAGAGCGCACCGGACGGCAGGGCGGCCGGGGTCGAGCTGATCACGGCGGAGGCGCGTGCCGATCTCATGCGCGCGAAGCGGCCGAAGCGCGATTTGCCG
>CAZDNG010000061.1:0-57228 GCA_964506835.1 uncultured Polyangiaceae bacterium | reverse complement strand
GGCGCGTGTGGCGGCGTGCGAGCTGAAGCCCATTTCGCGTACCGAAAGCGCCGCTGTGTTATCGATGCCGGGGCGGTCGTCGAACGCGAGCTCCGCGGGGCGGCGGCGGAGTTCGCGACCGGAGCGCGGGCAACGCCGGAGACTGTGTCGCCTGCGTCGATTCAAGCCGGCAGCGTCGTAACCGTCCGGAGATAGACGCCGTACGCCCGTTCCCGATCTCGCGGTGAAAGCGGCGCGTAGCAAAGCACGATGCGACGCGGTGGGCTCAGCGGGTCGAGGAGTAGGCGCGGGGCGGCGACGCGAAGGACGTGGCACGTCGCTACGGGTCCCAGAACCCCCGTTGATCTGATGGCGGTCGGAGTGTGCTTGCGCCAAGCACGTCGCCGCGATCGTCACGGCGTCGGCTCGCGCGTGCCGAGCCCTCGGGCCCCACGTTCAAAATCGTGCTCGCAACCGCGCCGGTTGATCTACGGCGGGGCCACGACGGTCTCGTCACGCTGGTTCGCTCGCTCTCGGCTAGGCCGACCCGTACAGCGTTCCGCTGTTCGTGTTTATCGGTCGCCGTCGCGATCGCGTGAAGGTCCTCTTCCTCAGCGCCGACGGGTTCGTCCTCTACTACAAGCGGCTCGAGCGCGGCCGTTTCTCGATGCCGCGGATCCCGGACGGCGCATCGCAGTTAGTCCTCGATCCGGCGTCGCTCACGATGCTGCTCGACGGCGTCGGACACGACCCTACCGAGACTTCTTTGCAGTGGTTCTCTTCCCAGCGCTCTTCTTGTTCACCTTCTTCTTCGCTGCCGCCTTCTTCTTGGGCCTTCCAGCGCCCTCTTCTTGAGGACTGGCTCGCGCCCCGTGCCCTTCGATCGCCGGTCGGTCACCGGCACTCTCCGTTCCGACCGTACAAAAGCGTGGCGGGGGGTCGTGCCCTGGCCGACCCCTCGCGGGCCGTGGCTAGAACCACTGGAACAGTTCCGGGTCAGAGGTCACCGAGCCGCAATCGTTGAACGCGCGCACCGTCCACGCGCAGAACGTCTCCGCGAGCGGCAGGTCGTCCTCCGAGAAGCTCGCTTCGGTGCCGTTACCCAGCACCAATACGGGCACATTCACCAAGGACTGTGCGCCATTGTAGCAAGAGAGCTCGACGTCGTAGTTCACCTTCGCGGACTGCGCGTTCCACGCGAGCGAACCGGGGCCGAGGAACGTGTCCTTGCCGTTCGGGACCGCATCGACGACTGCGGCGTCACAGCCCGGCGGTGCGACGCCGCCGGAGGAGAAACAAGCTGGATCCACCGACTGGAGCGCGCCGCTGTAAAACGTGCCGGGTCTCAAGCCGGTCGGCTTCACCGGCGGTGTGCACGTGCTCATGGGCTGACCGCAACTGTGGGCCGTCGAGTCGCAGCAGTTGTTCGTGACCGGGTCGCACTGGATGCCGTTTTCGCACTGAGTGCCGTGCGCGCAGCAGAACGTTCCGTCGTGTCCACACTCCTCGCAGCCCTTGCTCGTCGCTGGCTGCAACGGGTTGGTCACCACGCATTGCAGGTTCAAGGCCGGGTTGTCGATGCAGGTGTCTCCGTCGCAGCAAGTCTCGCCCGTGTTCCCGCAGGTCACGCACTTCCCGAACGAGCAGGCGATCTCCGGACCTTGCGGAGAATTGATGCGGCATTGGTGACCGCCGAGGGCGGCGATGTTCTTGGGGTCGTCGCAGCAGGGCTGGCCGGGCTGGGCGCCACAGAACTCGCAGGTGTCGGTGGTCGAATTGCAAATGTCTCCGAGTCCGCACGTGCCGTCGTCGCAGCAGCGCTCGCCCATACCGCCGCAGTGGTCGCACTTGTGGGTGCCCCCGTCGCAGAAGGTGCTGTCGGCCGTGCACTTGTTACCCGGACAACAGACTTGTCCCTGACCACCACACTGGCCGGTCGTGAACTTCTTCGTCGCGGTGAGCTTCTGCTGATTGAAGCCGCTCGCCGTCGCGACGATCTTGTAGTCAGTGTCGGGATCGGGATCGAGCGTGAAATCGTACTCGCAGTTGTAGATGTCGCCGAAAACGAAACCGACTCCGTCATGCCAAGCCGCGGGATCGCCGGTCACGGTGACGGTGCAAGCCGGCGTAGGAATCACTGAGCCGTGAGCGCTGCCGAAGTCGACATTGAGGCCGCCTATGCCACCAGGTTGGTATGGGAACACGATCTTCCCAGTGATGGGCTCCGCGGAGAAGTCCCCTCCATCCGGAGTCGGTTTGTCGGTGGTGATCACCGGAACCGCAGCCTGTGTCGAGTAGCAAAAAGTGTTCGCCTGCGGATTGACCAAAGGCTGAACTGGGTTCTTTTGACCGGGGTTCTTTGGGTCTTCGAGCTCGGGCCATACCGTCCAGCAATACCGGCCGCGGCCGGCCTTGTCGGTTGGAACGGTCGTCGTCGTGGCTCCGTCGACTTCGGTGGCCCCAAACGTGATCTCGGCCGGACCGGCCTGACAAGAGTCCGCGCCAGTCGTGGTGTTTCGCAAAATACAATTGGGGGGATCCGCGACCGCGCTCACGGCGAGCCACGGCCAACGACCGCCGACAATGACGTAGCCGGACGCGTTGGGTACCGCGGACCAGTTGAACGCTACGTCGCTCGTGTCTTCGTAGTCGCGAAGATTCGTAGTTACGGGCGCGTGCGTGTCCGCCGCCGAGCCGAGCGGTATGCCGGGCGAAGTGAGCTGTGGCCCATCCAGTGAGAAGGAGCTGGAGAAATGGGGATCGGCTGGCGGCGGCACGGGCGGAGAGCTCTGGCCTTTTCCCGCGATGGACGTGACGGTCCAGCAATATCCGGTGGGGTTGGCCCAATCGGAGGTCGATGGAATGGGTGGCACCGCAAAGACGTCCTTGCTGAAGCTGGTGAAGCAATCGATCAAACCGGAACCGCAATTGGCGGGGATGGTTTCATTGTGCGCAAGGGTCGACGAACAGGTGCCGTTGAGACTGCGTTCATAAAAGTTGAGGCTGAACGAGCTCGGACCGTCGAAGCCGGTCCACGTCCAGGTGAGCAGTCCGGTGCCACCGAGATGCGGGCTCTGATAGGGGAATGGTGTGCCATCGACCGGCGCCGAAGGCGTCGGCGGCCGCATCGCGATGGTCGCGAAGGTCGTGGCCGCGCACGCCGTCACCGCGGCGGTTGCACTTCCAATCGGAGTGGGACCGACGGCTTGGACGTCGAGCGTGTACGTCGTAGTCGGCTGGATGCCGGACACCGAGCCCGTGGGTTCGGTTGCCGTGAGACTCCCCGGAACGTCGACCTCAGGGAGAACACCGGTGCCCTTCGCGCAGTTCGGATCCCCGGTGCCGGCGAACACCTTGTACGTAACGGCACCAGGTATTTCCTTCCATTGGGCCTCGACGGTTCCTGGCCGCACCGAGCCGTCCGGCGCGAGGTTGGCGACGATCTTCAGATCATCGACGGTCGGATTGTCGCCGGTCATGAAGGCGTGCGTCGCCTTGCATTGCGCGTTCTCCGCCGTCGGCGCCGTTGCGTGCTCCCTCCAGTAATACTGAGAGTTCGGATCGAGAGCCACGCGCGCGACCGCCTTCTTCCTTCCATCAGTGCCGACGAACGTTTCGGTCACGCTGACCAGCGCGGGAACCTGGAGCGTCGGGTCGTCCTTTTCGATTTCGAGCTGCCAAGCGGTCTCGGTGGGCGCGACGTCCCATTCAATGGGCTGCCACGGGCTCACATGCTCTTCCTGGGTGCCGGGCGCGATGCTTTGATCCACTCCCTCCCAGAACGGATCGTAGACGCCAACCGCGGCCCACGCGTTCACCACACGGGTGACCTTCGCGTTGAGATTGGGATCGGCCTGAAAGAGAATCTTCGCGGCAGACACCGTGGCCGTTGCCAGATCGTTGAAGTCGTGGTCCTTGAACAGATGCGACTCCACGGCGTGAAAAACGACGGCGAGGGACTCGTCCCAGGTCAAGGGCGGCTGCGAAAGGTCGTACGTGCATCCGAGCGTGTTCGGGGCTGAGGTTCCTTTTTGGAGCAAGTAAAACCAGTGGCCCATCACGGTGCTATTCAGGTGCCCGACAATTTGCGGATCCGTGGAGTGGCTGTAGTTGCCGTCGCCGAACGCCGAGGGGGACGGCCCTTGCGCCGAATTCTGAGGGTTCTGGAGGTCGCGCAGACACGCGCCCACCGTCGTGATCGCGTTTTGGTGGACGTCGCCCTTGAGGCAATAGTTCCACGGCCCGTCGCCGCGGACGGATTGCTCGACCGTGGATCCGAGAACGTCTCCAAAACCTTCACCGATGGCCAGCGTCTCGGGTTGTTGGGTCTCCGGATAGAGACTGTGAAGAACGGCGTGTCCGAATTCGTGACCGGTGATGTCGAGGGCGGCGTTCGTTACGAGATCTAGACTCGTCCCGGGCAACTGACCAACGAAGTGCAGGAGGTTTGCGTTGGGATCGAAATACGCCTGGATTTGGGGCGGATTCCCGAGAACCGGAGTGCCGACGAGCATCCGAATCGGAACGGCGCCGTCGCCGTCGAAACCGACCCAGGCCGCTTCGTCCGATGGAGTGCCCGGGTCGACGTCCTTGAGTGGATGCGCCGCGAGGTACGAGTACGTCCGCTGCACGCCTAGGAAGGAGGCGGCCGTGGTCAATACTTCCGGGCTCCAGGATGCGTCGGACAGAGTGCTCGGAACCGTCGCGTAAGTGCTGTCTGACAACACGTTGAGACCGCACTGCGCGGCGATCGTCGGGAGTGCAAACGGAGCGACGCCGTCGGTGCGCAGCGCTAAAATACTGCTCCCGCCATTGGTGAACCGAGACAGCGAGTAGTCGTCGGGATCGCGGTAGAGTGTGCTCTGGAGCGTCGTCGGGAGACGGCCGTCTTCTGCCGCTGGCGCGGCGAGCCCGCTAGTGTCCGTGTTGGCGCACTGGCCGTCGATGTTCGATGCAGGCTCGACCAGGATGCTCGCGTTCTGCGCGTCCACGACGGTGTTGAAAGCCGCGTGGCTCACCTGGTCGACGAGCCGCACGGCCCAAGCCAATCGAAACTTGGGTGGAGTGCCGAGCTTCGCCGTCACGGGCTGGATGACGAGCGTCTTGCTCGACGGAAGCAGAATCGGCAGCTTGGCGAACTTCTGCGTCTTCAACACCTCGTTCGTCGCGACCACGAGTGCGGCCGCATCGAGCACCAGCGGATGCACGTCGAGCGAGATCCCCTGCGAGATGCGCCCCGTCGCGGACGTGACGTTGCCGTTCACGTCCGTCTGGAACACGTAGCCGGCACCGGTGACGGGAACGCCGAGGTAGTACTCGGCATACGCCGGGGAACGCAGGCGCTTCGGCATCGTCGGGTCCACGGCGAACGTATCGACGTAAGGCCGGATCCCGAGATTTTCGGAGTATCGCTGAACGATCGCCGACGGACTCGCTTGTATGGCTTCTGGCAACGAGAACGCCGAGACGTCGAACGTCTTCGGCCGATAACGGATCGACGTCGCTTCTTTTCGAAGCGGAGAGTCCTCGTCCTTACTGCGTACCCGAAAGGTGAATCCGACCGGTTGATCGAGGCACTGGAGCACGTCCGCGACGGGATGGTCCCCAGGGATGGACAGCGTGTACTTGCACCCGGCGATGAACTGGGTCGAATGCTTGAACGTCACGACGTCGAGATTGCCCTTCACCGTCCACGCCGCCTGAAGGGCGATGTCGTGGGCGGAGACCGACGAGTCGCAACTTTGGAGTTTTGCAGACGCCGACGCCGCGATCTTGTCGAGGGCTACCGGTTGATCGAAGACGAAGACGAACTCGGCGCCGGGCGCCACCGACGGCGCGGTCTCAAGCGTTTCGGTTCCCTTCCACAGGGTTTGCGTGGGCCCGGGTTGGTCGACGACGTGAATCTTGTGCGTGAGGCACACCGGCGGCGCGCCGGACAAGCGCTGCGCCGCCGAGCCGATCGAGTCACCCATCGAAGGATCCGACGTCGACCCTCCGCATCCGAAAGCGACGAGCCCTGCCGCGACGGTTCGTAAAAGTGTGCGCACCGATGCCTCCAGCGAACGAAATCGCGACGCACGGAGCTGTTCGCGCCCGGGCCGCCCGACCACCGGTCGTCGAGGCAGCACACTCCATGCCGCGCGCTCCGAGCATCGCTCCTCCGCGAACTCTCGATATTTGCACCGGGGAGCGCTTCGACCGCGACGAGCGGTGCCAAAGATGGCACGGTCGCCGTGTCTGATCTGGCATTCAGCGCCACTAATGGCAGTGCGCGGAATCGGTCATGCGCCGGGCCCATCCAGGGCATCGAGAAGACGCCCGGCCTGGAGCTCGCCTACCGTCCGCTCGAAGCCGGCGAACAGGCGCGGCGACGCCGTCGCCTCGAGGACGCGCGGAAGCATGCTCCAGCAATTCGGGATCGCTTTTGGGGGTGAGCCGGCGGGCCTTCGCGCTCGTTCCGAAGGCTTGCATCTCGGCGAGACTCGTCCGCGCTCTAGCCGCCGACCGGTTCCACCGTGTCCCAGGCCAGACCGCTAGAGCCTTCGACGCGGCCGGGGCGTACTCGGCGCGCGCACCACGTCGAGGTGCCGCCGGATGGTTCCTTTCTCTCCGGCACTGCTTCGCCACCGACGAAGAGCGTCCTCGAAGGTGAGGATCCGCCCGAACTCGCCTTGAAACGGCTCTGGCCACTGCTCGTCAACGGGTGTGCGCTCAAAGCGCCGTCGCTCAAACTCCTCCGCGAACTGCGCGCAGTTCTCGCAGAGGGTTCGCCGCCACCTGAGCCTTCGCGGTTGTCCGGGAACGGCGCACCCTTCGCACGTGCGTTTGGACTCCGCCACAGCTTCGCCGACGGCGGCGCGGACCTCATGAGGAACCAGCCCGCTCGAATGCAGGTAGACGCGAAGGAGCGCACCCTTCTCCTTGATTTGCGCGCAGCGCAGGTCCGTGGCGACACAGAACGGCTCGACCTTTTCGGACATGCGTCGAATGAGCGCCTCCCAGCCGTCGCCGGGAAAGCCGTGGCACATACGCGTCTCGCTCGAGTCGCCGTGTCGCTCGCGATAGAGCGCCGGGAAGTCACGGACGAGGGCGTCGTCGAGGTCGGGGCGCATGATGAACCGGGGATAGACGTGGGCTCGGGGTTGACGATTCAAACGATTGCCGCGTGGAAAGACGATGGAGACGCTCGGTTGCGTGACGTGCCTGCAGCCCCGCCGCGGAGCCGCTGGCAGGTGCCTCCGCTTGAGCAGACGGTTTCTGGAGCGATCGTCGACGTGAGCTTGACCGGCGCGGACTCGCGTGGGCGAAAGCCTATCCTGTGGTACGCGGACTGATCCGCCGCAAGGGGGGCCCTACTTCCGCTCGACGCACACGTTCTTGATCTGTCCAGCGAACGGAGGGTTGCAGGGGGATCGGCCCACCTGAAGTAGCCCCAAAGGGCCAAGGGGCACGTCTCCGCCGTTGGGAATCGAGTTGTCCAGCTGGCCATCGACCGAAATGGAGAGCGTGCCGGCGACTCGAGCCACGACGACGTGATGTAAGAGACCGTCGTTGATGGCGGTAACGCCCTGCACGTTGACCCATCCCGTTCCGTCGCCGATTTCGGTGAAGATGTGCGCCGTCTCCTCAATGACGCTCACGTGATAGGAGTAGGGATCGCAAGACTCCTGCTGTTCGACGAGCGGACCGTCGGTCACAGTCGCCGCCGCGAGCACGTCGAACGAGATATGAAAGTCGCCGGTCTGAATGTTGCTCAGGTCGTTGGCGCATGATCCCGAGTCGTTCGGCGCGCCGCCGAAGCCGGCCATTCCGCCGGTGTTCGTTGTTCCGCCCACCCCCTTCGCGCCCCCGGAGCTAGCCGCGCCGTCCGAATCAGTTGCGCCGCCCGTGCCGGTGACGCCGCCAGCGCTCGTGCCCCCAGTGCTCGTGCCGCCGCCACCAGTTTCCGGCTCCCCGCCGGTGCCCGCTACGCCGCCGGACGAGCCAGCCGAGCCGCCCGACGACGATCCACCGCCAGATCCCAATGAGCCGCCACTGCCGGTGCCGGAGCTACCTCCGGCAGCGTCGGGACCCGCGGCATCGATCGAAGCATCGGTCCCGTCGCTGCGGCCGCTGATCTTCCAGTCGCTGAGCACTGCCGGGCAGCCGGTGAGCACGATGGGCAGCGTGAAAGCGATGGCGCGTCGCAGAGCCGAGCGGAGAGCAGGAGCCGAAGAGGTTTGGATCGTCATCGAGCCGGAGACGAAGGCAGCTCGTCAGGTGAAGTGCTCTCCAAAAGCACGGAAATGGAGGCAAACAGAATCTGGCCGGTGGTCTGGTCGCCCACGGGGACCGGGAGGACACGGCCCGCATCCGACGCTCGGTGGAGGATTTCCGGTCCGAGCTCGAACGTCCCCACTGGGTCGTCGCGCACCATGTCCTTCTCCATCACCTCCACCCGGATGCGCGTCTGATCTATCGGAACGTGTTGCCATTCGACGTTCCGAAAGCTGGGGGTGAAGGAGTCCTGAACGACGCCGAAGCGGATCTCGGGACTCGACGCATACGCGTTCACTATAGCCGCAGCGCCGTAAACGTCCGGCTTATCCAATGCCGCCATGCTCCCGGCGGCCAGAAGCGATGCCACGGCCGCAACCGCTGCGTAGACGCTCGGTAGCTTCATCGCACTCGCAATCGCAGTTAGGTCGCTCGGATCAACATGGCCGATCCCGTCCCATGTAGATCCGTCGGACTTTTGAGGTGCTAGGGTAAGGCTGACCAGCGACACCCGCGCGTACGCGACGGTTGGTGCGGATGGTGCTGCTGGAGGTGCTGTAATTGCGCTCCAGGCTGAGGGCGGAATCGCTGGGGGGCGCGGTGTTGCGACGAGCGTCGCGGATCCCGACGGGTACGGCGCGTAGTAAGCGTCCGAGAATCGTGGCGGTGAAGGGGATATTGGGCCGCTGCTTGCTCGGGTCGTTGTTCCTCCGCATCCAATAACGCCTATCGACACGACGGCGAGGTAAAACGAACTACGGCATCTCGAGACCCATCGGTTGACCACGTTGAATACCATTCCCTGTCCCCCAGACCGTCACGGCCTCGCAACTTCCAATATCGTGTTGTTGTTCGTGGACCAGAAGATCGCGGTTCCGTTGGATGCGAGCCCGCCAATGTAGGGTTGTGCACCAGCGAGCTGCGTTGCGGGTCCACTACATCCGCCGATGGCACAAGCCTTCACTGTCCCCTGGTCCGACCAGTTACTCCAGTACACGTTCACCGCGTCAAGCGCGATGCTTGCCGGATGGAACTCTCCCGACACGAGCGTTACTGGCGAAGTACCGCAACCGCCAAGCGCACATTTCGCAATCGAGCCCCCATTGTTGGTCCAGTAGGCGTTCGCTGAATCCACGATGATGTCCTCCGGGCCGCTTTGATTCCCCATTAGAATCGTCGGCGATCCGCCACACCCTGCGGTCCCGCACTTCATGACGGTACCCGTCGAGGTGTCGGTCCAATACACGTTTCCGTTCCTTACGGCGATGGAGCTGGGTGTCCCTTGCCCGGAAGCGAGCACCGTCGGCGAGTTGCCGCATCCGCCGATGGCGCACTTCATGACGGTGCCCCCCGCGACGTTCACCCAGTACACGCTGTCGGTATCGAGCGCGACAACGTCCGGTGAATCCTGCGCTGACGCGAGCGTGACGAGCCCGTCGCTGCAGTGGGCGATGGGGCATTGCATGACAGTGCCGGCCGAGCTTTCGTCAGTCCAATAGACGTTCGTCGAATCGACGGCGAGGCCATGCGGAGTGTTCTGGCCCGATGCAAGTACCGTCGGCGATTGGCCACATCCGCTAACCGGGCACATCCTGACGGTGCCGTCGTCCGCGTTCGTCCAGTAGACGCTCGTGCTGTCGACTGTAATGAAGCCGCCGTATCCAGAAACGAAGACGAGCGGCTGGCACTCTCCCGCGAAGCACCCGCCTCCTAGGCAATCGTGGCCGCAGTACCCGCAGTCGCTCGAGGTCTTTTGCAGGTCGATGCAACGGCCGCTGCAGACGGTGCCTCCATCGCATGCCCCCGATCCACCGCTTGCGCCAGTTCCGCCGCTGCTCGTCGTTCCGCCCACACCCGTCGCGCCGCTGGTGCTGGTCGTGCCGCTGACGCCCGTGACTCCGCCGGAGTCCGCGCCGCCGCCCGACGAACCCGACGAACCCCCCGACGACGAGCCGCCGCTCGAACTCAGTGTGCCGCCAGTGCCGGAGTCCGCAACTCCCGCGCCGGCCTCGGAACCAGTGGCGTCGACCGAAGCGTCGGTCCCGCTACTTCTACTGATCTTCCAATCGCTCAGCACTGCCGGACATCCCGTAAGGACCAAGGGCAGCGTGAACACGGTCGGCAGCCACCCACGCATCTGTCAGAACCTCCCTTCGACGCCCGCGGACGCCGGCCCGAGCCAGACGTGCCCCGTTATCGCCGTGCTCTGCGCCTTCGGCGCGGTCAACCACAGCACCGCGCCCCCCGCTGCGCCGAGCGCGCCGACTACGTAGCCAACGGTCGAGACGGTGCGCCACGTGTGGAACGAGTCGAGGTTCCCAGCGTACTGCGGCGCGCAGGTACCCGCGCCGTTGTCGCACTCGCCCGCGAGCGTTGAGTGCTTTCCGCCCGCCACGAGGCCCGCGGTCACGCCGAGCACAAAGCCCGCACCGCCGACTCCGAACGCCGCCCAAGCGAGCGTTGGTGGACGGCCCCATCGTGTGGGCGTTTCACTCGTCGGTGGTGACGGCGTGGTCGCGATCGGCGCCGCCTCAGCGCGATCCATGATGACCACCTCGCGCCGCTCCTTCGCTCCTTCGACCAGGACTAGCCGCTTTTCGGCCTCCTTCAGCCCCGCCGCTTCGAAGCTGAACGTGTGCTCGCCCGGATCGAGGTCGATTGCCCCGCCGGCGACCGGCTGCCCGTCCACGGTGATCTGCACGCCGGCGGCCTCGTTGCCAGCCGCGTCCTTCACTTGAAAGATGATCGACGGCATCGCCGTCGCGATCTCGTCCAGACGCTCCGCGCAATCTTCGCGGATCGGTCCAGGGCAGCTCGCTGCCACGCAGATGGCGAACTGCGCGCGTGCGTCGTTCAGCTTCGTTGTTCTGCGGAGCTCTTGGCCGCGCTCGCTGCTGGCGATGCACTCCTCCTTCGTGGGGTCAGCGGCGTACGCGACCGCGGCCAGCGACAAGGCAATGCCAACGAGCGCCACGGAGACGCAGCCTTTCAGAAACACTCTGGCTTCCATTTCTTGATCCCGTGCTCATCGAGAACGTAAGGTGGCGTGCACGTCGGCCTAGTGGGCTGGGACGCAGCTGTTGCAGAGGCCGCAGGTGCGGGATGCGCGACAACCGTTGTTGGTGCGGCTGACGGAGGAGCAATGACCGCGCGCGGCAGGTCGGTGATGGCCAGCGCTGGCGGAGCTGAAGTCGCAGAAGGCGCCAGCTTCGTAACGGCTGGCTCAGGCGCAGCAGAAGCGATAACGGATGCGGCGGAGGGGCTGACGGACACGGGCTCAGACACGGCGGGCTCGGCGCTGCTCGACGCTAGGGCACTCGTGGACGTGCGCCCAATCGATACGACTGCGAGCGCCACGACGAAAAGGCAAAGCGCCGCAGCCGCGCCCACGAGAACGAACCGTCGTCGGTTGGATGAGAGTAGGCCGAGCGCGCGTGCAGCCGGTGGTCCGGTATGAGCGACCGGCTGCGCCGTGGTTGGGAGTCGCGGTCGCACCGTCCCCTCTGCGCCGGGTAGTGTTCTGTTGGGCACCTCCGGCGGTACCGTGAGCTTCGGCGCTGTCGAGAGCGGCGCGCCGTGCCGATCGTGGAAGGCGCGCCGGACGGCCTCTTGCATCTTGATCGCGTCCGGCCAGCGTCGCTCGCGCTCGAAGCGGAGCCCCTTGTCGACGACGTAGCAGACCGACGGCGCGATGGTCGGTGCGACAGATGCCAGCGCAAGCGCATGATTCGTCATCGCTGCAAGCAGAACTTCGTTCGATGTGTCGCCGCTGTGCACGAGTCGCCCGGACAGCAGCTCGAACATTGTCGCGCCCACGGCCCACAAGTCGCTTCGCGCGTCGACTTCGTCCCACCGGCCCCGCGCCTGCTCGGGCGGCATGTAGTGGGGCGTGCCCATGCTCGCGCCGCTCCGAGTGGACCTGCTAGCGTCGGATGACAGCTCGCGAAGGCGCGCAATGCCGAAGTCGAGGACCTTCACGCGGCCATCGCGGGTAAGAAAGATGTTCTCCGGCTTGAGGTCCCGGTGAACTATGCCCTTCGCGTGCGCAGCCACGAGCACGTCGAGGAGCTGGTCGGCGGCGGACAGGACTTCGTCTTCGCTGAGGCGGCCCTCGTAACGCTGACGGCGTTCTTCGAGCGTCTCGCCGTCGAGCAGCTCCATCACGAGGAACGCCGATCCGTCTTCTGCAAGGTCGTCGTCCGCGACCTTCACCGCACCGTCGTGGACGACGCTGTTTGCGACGTAGCCTTCGCGCAGGAACCGCTGGCGCACTTGCGCGTTCACCGACAGCTCGGAGTGAAGGATCTTGATTGCGACGCGAGAGCCATTGCGGTGCGTGGCCGCGTACACGGCCGCCATGCCGCCGACGCCGAGCAGCACGTCGAGGCGCCACTTCTCGCACAGCACTTGACCAACCCGCTGCCGCGCCCGCACGAGGAGCGGATCAAACAGCTCGGTCACGAGGTCGTCATCGTGCTCCGTAGTCACCACGTCCTACTCCGGACGCCGTCGAGTTCCGGATGCCCCGCGGACATCGGCGAAGCATAACACAAGTCATCGCTATGTATTCTCTCAGGTTGCGGGCTGGGACCGTCTCGCCCCGTGGCTCGCTACGTTCCCGACAGGCTGGTCCGCGACGTCGGGCGCCGTGTCGCGGAACTTCGCCGCGAGCGGGGCCTCACCCAGCAGGCCCTGGCCACGAAGCTCCGGGCGACGATGCAGTGGGTGCAGCAGATCGAGTACGGCGCCAATCTGACGATTCACTCGCTCGCCCGTGTGGCGAACGCCTTGGACATTGAAATCGAAGCGCTGCTCGTTCCGCCCCGTCCGTCGAGCTACGTCATGCGCGCCGGGCGACCCTCCAGAGACACGGAAGGGAAGCCAGCTCGCCACGAGCGCATCCTGGTCGCCGCGGAGCCCCAGCAAAGAAAGCGTCGCGGTAAGCGGACGACCAAATCGTGATCCCTGGCTCGCGCGCTGAGCCACCGTACCCGTCCGGCGGGAGGAACGGTTTATCTTAGACGAGGGCGCCGCCGATCGTCGGAAAGCCGTGAACGCACGGGACCAGCTCTTCGCGGCACCCGCCACGCGGGCGAGCGCTAAGCGGACGTCAGCTTGACGCTCAGACAATAACCCATCGAGCCCCTTGCGCCCGCGCCAGTAAAAGGACGGCGGCGCCGCAAGTGAACCCGCCGAGATGCGCCGCGAATGAAACGCCTCCAGCGGTCCCGGTCCACGCCCAGTAAACGTTCATAAGGACGAAGCCCGCGACGAGGCCGAGCGACCTCGGTCGAAGGACGCCGAGGACGGCCATGATGCCGGCGATGGATCCCGAGCAGCCCACGAGCACGACGCTCGATTGCGGATCGACCGCGACGTGAAGCAGCGCGCCGGCGACGCCGCTCGCAAAATACAAGAGGGCGAAGCGGAGATGCCCGAGCACCGGTTCGACCACGGCGCCGACAACGGACAACACCAGCATGTTGCCGGCGATGTGGGCGACGTGGTCGGGATCGTGAACGAGCAATGAGGACAGCGCCGTCGCGAACGTCGGGTGGGCGGGGGTGAATCCGAATCGCTCGCAGACCACCATGCCGCCGCCGGCTAGCTCGGCGGCGTAGGCGGCAACCGACGCGGTGATGATGGCGAGGGTCGCGAAGGGGAACTGGCGCTTAATCCGTCGGGCCACCCCCGTTGGACGGCGTCGGCCGGCTCGAGATTCACGGCGCCCGTCGAGGGGTCGAGGGCGGAAGCGTGGCCACGGGCGCGGGCCGCTTAAAACCTCAGCGGACGTGACCGCCGACCGCTTACGCCACCAGCTCGACTCGGAACTCCCAGGAAATCAGCGTGCTCCAGCGCGCATATCGCCCCCGCGCAACTGAATGAGGACGCGAGGTTAGCCCCGAACGGGCACCTCGCGTTTTTCGTTCTGGGGCCATTCTGGGGCCACAGAGCCCTCGACCAACGCAGTCCTGCAACGGATCGCCAGGGTGCTGCAGGAGACCGGCGCTCGTGCTCGGAGCAAGGAGCACGGTCGTGGGCAAGCCCGCCAAGCACCGAGACAAATGGCGCATCCGCTGGCTCGACGAGCACGGCGCCCGTCAGAGCGCCGTCTTCGACGACTACCGGCGCGCTCAGACCGAGCTGAGTCGTCTCCACTTCGAGGTCGAAGAAATCAAGCGAGGCGTCCGAAACGCCCCTCCGCCCCCGAAGACCTTCGGCGACCTCTGTGACTACTGGGTCGAGAAGCGGGCGCCGCGGAAGCGGAGTCAGAAGGACGACGAAAGCATCATTCGGAAGCACCTCCGACCGGCGTTCGGCGTCATGAAGGTCCGCGACGTCGGTGTCGAAGAAGTGGACAGCTACGTCAACGAGAAGATCGACGTCGACGAGCTGTCGGAAAAGACCGTCAGCAATCACGTCACGCTGCTCGCGACGATGCTCCGCCTCGCGATGACGTTCAAGGTGCCCTGGCTCACCATGGTCCCGAAGTTCCGGAAGCCGAAGGTCGCCGCGTTCAGTCGCGACTTTCAGTGGCTCCGGAGCGACGACGAGGTGCGCCGCTTCCTCGTCGCGGCCCGCGACGAGGGCGAGAACGTCTTCGCGTTTTACGCCGTCGCGATCTACACGGGCATGCGCGCGGGCGAGCTCGCGGCGCTCGAGTGGCCGGACATCGACATGGAGCGTCGGCTCATCGCGGTACAACGGAGCTTCGACGGACCAACGAAGTCCGACCGCGTGCGTTACGTGCCGATTCTGGATCCGCTTCTGCCGTTGCTCCGAGAGTGGCACCTTCGGCATCCGGGGCGGCTCGTGTTCACGAACGTTGCAGGAACGATGTACGGGCCGTCCGCACGGATTTTTCAGGAGGTGCTCCACCGGGTACTCGAAGCCGGCGAATTTCCGAAAGTGCGGCGGAATAGCAAGGAGGATTGGTACTTCCGAGACGCAGGTCTAGGGGCGCGAGAAACGGCGGCTGCGGGAGCGGTCTCTCGTGTCAATGGCGCCGCGTAACCAATGGACGCTCCCGCGGAAGGCGGCTTCAGAGCGTGCTTCCGGCCGAAGACACGACGTGGACGCATTTGTCCGCCGTTCCCGGCGCGAGTCGCTCGATGAGCGCGTGTCGTTCCGACGCCGGGAGGTTCCGGTCCGACCACGCGTAGAGCATCTCGTCTTCGTGGCGCGCGTGCTGGCGTAGCTCGTCGATGAACGCGCGCGCCGTCTCGCAATTGACGAGGTGCAGATCGACGCCCGTGTCGAGCTCCATCAGACGAGCTCGAATCAGCCGGTGCTCGGCCAGGATCGCCTGAGCAGCTTCGGGGTGATGCTGCTCGAGCCGGGGAATGAGCAGCTCTTCTTCGATTCTCATGTGGGCCTCGAGCTGTGAATCGAAGGCCGTCCAGTTCTGTTCGACGCCGTCGCGATCGTCGGCTTCGAAGGCGGCGAGCACCGCCTGAAAGAGACCTTCGAGTCGTTGATGCTCGGTGACGAGGCGTTCGCGTAGCGACTCTGGATCGATGCTGTGGGGGAACATGCGTCGGGACTCAGCAAGCGTCGTGCCCAGCTCGAACTTCTCATTTTGCGCGCGGTCACTTCCTCGGCTCGCGCACAAATTGCGCATCGGCGAAACGCGCTTGCGCGCGAAACGCCGTTAGCCGCGGCGATTGGAAAGCGCGGCCTAACGATTCCTCGAATCTAAAATGAACAGGCATTCGGCCCGCGGTTGAAAGTCTCTAGTAGCCGCACCCCGGAACGTCAGGACTTCGACCTCCTGTTTCGGGCCCACGGTGATGCGTTGCGGAACCGGATTCACGTTCGTAGCAACGTCGCAGATCGCGCTCGCATCGCACCGGTTGTTCACGTGGACGATGTGGTCGTACCCGTCGTTTCGGTAAATTGCCTCGCCCCAAACGTCGATGCACTCTGGGAGGGGGGTTGCGAGGGTCGTCCCAGCAGCGGTTGGCGAGCACACGGCCATCAAGAGCACGGCAACGAAAACGGCGCCGAGGGCGCCTGCGCGTGTCTTCCTGTGTCCGAAGCGGTGCTCACCCGAACTAGGGGAGCGCTCGAAGTGATGCCCGGGATGTAAAGGTCGAGCAGGTCCGGGTCTGCCGCGACCATCGGAAGTCGAGCTCGCGAGGGCTTCGTTCGTTAGTGCCATTTCCTTCTGCACGTTGCAGGGCTCGTGCCCGCCTTTGGGTCCGCGAGAACGCCCGAACTTGAACGAACGCCCGAATTTCTGGGACGCGCAGGTCGCCGGCTGCGGCGCAGGATGTGCGACGGAACGCACATTTTGCGAGACGAAGCGCAGCCGGGCAAAGGCCCTCGCGATGAGGAGAGGTCGCGCGCGCATGTTCCGGGGTCGATTGAAGCGCGATCGGTCGGCGCTCTGAAATCGAGTCGCGACTGGCGCGCTGCTTGCTGGACCAAGCAGCATGGAATCACACGTCATCATCGTGGGCGGAGGTCTCGCCGGCCTATCAGCCGGCTGCTACGCCCGAGCGAGCGGCTTTCGAACGACGATCGTCGAGCACAACATTGCGCTCGGTGGCGTCTGCACTGCCTGGACGCGCGGGCCGTACACCATCGACGGGTGCATTCACTGGCTCACCGGCGGCGCGTTTCATCGGATCTACGAGGAACTCGGCATCGTTCCGCGCGTTCCGCTGAGGGTCATGGACCGCTTCGTGACTTATCGCGACGCGCGCGACGGACTCGAGGTCGTCATCTCGCGCGATCTCGATGCGGTAGCTCGCGCGCTCCGTGAGCTCGCCCCCGAAGACGGGGACGAGATCCAACGGCTCATGGATGGTGTCGAACGGGTGTTGAAGCTGTCGCCGCCCATCGATCGGCCCGTCGAACTCTCGACGATGCGCGATCAGCTCGCGAGCCTTTGGGAGATGCGCCACGAGCTCGGCACCATCGCGCGCTTCCGCGAGCCGATCGGCAAATGGTCGGCGGAGCACCTCAAGAGCCAGCGGCTCCGCCGACTCTTCACGCGAATGTTGCCCGAGGAAGCGCCGACTCTCCTCTTGATGATGGTGCTCGGCTACTTGAAGCACGGCTACCTGTCTCGTCCCGAAGGGGGCACGGCCCGGTTTCGGGATGCGCTCATCGACTCGTATCGGCAGCGCGGCGGCGAGGTGGTGCTCCACTCGACGGTCGAGGAAGTTCTCGTGGACGGCGACCGTGCGCGAGGAGTGCGCTTGACGGACGGCTCGATCCTCGAGGGGAACCTGGTCGTCTCCACTTCGAGCGCGCCGGAGACGGTGCTCCGTCTGCTGGCTGGAAGCTACGGCGCCGCAGAGATGCGCCACCGAATGGAGCATTGGAAGATGTTTCAACCAGTCGTGCTCGCGAGCTACGGTGTGGCGACGCCGCTCTCGGACGTGCCGTCGTCGTTGCTCATCGACCACGTGCGACCGTTGTCGGTCGGCGGAGTCCAGAGCGAGCACCTTTACATGCGCGTCTACAACGAAGACGCAAGCTTCGCTCCGCGCGGGCACACGGTCCTACAGACGATGCTCGCGACGGACTATGAGTACTGGGCGAAGACCTGTTCGAGCTACAACGCCGAGAAAGATAGAGTAGGCGCGCTCGTGCTGGAACACCTCGACCGATACGTCCCAGGGGTCAAGGCGGCCGTTCAGGTTACCGATGTCGCGACGCCCCTGACGTTTTGGAAGACGGCGCGCTCTTGGAGGGGCGCCTACGAGGGTTGGATCCCGAATGCGAACGCCCTGTTCGGGCACGTCAAGAAGGTCCTGCCCGGCCTCGCGGGCTTCTACATGGCGGGGCAATGGGTGGAACCCGGTGGCGGCGTGCCGACCGCGCTCTTGTCCGGTCGTCATGTCACCCAGCTCATCTGCGCGGACGAAGGACGACCGTTCGTGTCGCAGGCCGGCGCGCTCGCCGCGGCGGGAGGCGGGTCGTGAATCCGGTTCTCGTATTGTACGCGACTCGCGACGGCCACACGCGTCACATCGCGGAGCACGCGGCCGCGACTCTACGAACGCGCGGGCTCGCGGCCGACGTGGTCGAGGTCGGACAGGTGCCGGCGGGGTTCAGCGTACGCAACTATGCAGCGGCCATTTTGGCGGCATCCGTCCACATGGGTCGCCACGAACGGCAGATGGTCGAGTTCGTCAAGACGCGTCGGAAAGAGCTCGAATCATTGCCAACGGCGTTCTTGTCGGTGAGCTTGTCGGAGGCTGGCGTGGAGCGCCCGTCGTCCACGCCGCACGTGAAGGCGGAGGGTGAAAAGGGCGTGCGCCAAGTGCTGGAGGCGTTCTTCGCCGAGACGGGTTGGCACCCCGCGCGCGTGCGGCCGATTGCAGGCGCGTTGCTCTATCGAGAATACGGTTTCTTGAAGCGCATGGTGTTGCGCATGATTTCCAAACGGTCCGGCGGCGACACCGATACTTCGCGCGATCACGAATACACCGACTGGGAAGCGCTCGAGCGCTTCGTCGATGGGATCGCGGAAGAGCTGCAGGGCGGCGCGGCGCCGCCGTCGATTCACGAGCCTTCTTCGAGCGGCGCCCGCGCGCCGTGAGACTCACGCCACCGCGCCGTAGTGTGTTCGGTATTCCCGAGCGCTGCCTTGACTTGACGGATGAAGGCCGCGCAGCCCTTCTGATAACGGTTCTGCTCGACCTCGGCTTGCGTGAGCGCGTACATGGGGGCGTCGGTCGCTCCGCAGGCGAGAGCCATTTCGCGCAGGGTGTCGTCTGCGCCGCGTCCGCCCATCACCGCGAAGAATGCCGTGTTGCGCAGGCGTCTCTGATGAGAAAACAGGTACGACCGAACCGGTGACGACATCGTGCCGACCCACACCGGTGTTCCGATGACGACCAGATCGTATTCGCGGGGATCCTTCTGCGTGCGGATTGCCGGCAGCCCTTTGGCCAGCGCCTCCACGGCCGAACGCATGTAACCCCCGACGCCCGATCTCTGGGCGCTCTCCTCGATCCGTTCGAGATCGGCCCCCAGCTCCTTCGCAATATGCGCGGCGACGCGGGAGGTCGTTCCGCTTCTCGAGTAATGGACCAGGAGGATACGCTTCGTCATGACCGCGGGCTGAAGCAGCCCTCGTGCCATTCGAGACATGTGGGACGAACGGCTCGAAGCTTTGCGGGCGCGGCGCACCTCTTGCGCCGGCCGGCGGGCTTTGCGTATCGACGCTGATCGGCTGTCTCCCGATCGGGAGCGGGATTCAGTTCGAATGGGAAGCGCTATAAGCGGAAGATGCGCCTCAAGACACCACGCCTGTTGCCGCTACCATCGTCGGAATGGTCGCCCGAAATCCGCGAAATGCTCGAGGCGTCTGCCGTAGGCGGTCGCGTGCTGAACATTTTTTCTACCATCGCCCGGCATCCTACGCTCGCGAAGAGCTGGCTCGTGTTCGGTCAGCACGTGCTCATGACCTCGACGTTCCCATTTCGTGAACGCGAGCTTGCGATCTTGCGCATCGGCTGGCTCTGTCGCTCGGAGTACGAGTGGGGACAGCACGCGATCATCGGAAAGCTTTGTGGTCTGACGGACGAAGAGATCCGGCGCATCCAGGCGGGCCCCGATGCTCCAGGATGGAGCGATGAGGATCGTGTGCTGCTTCGCGCCGTGGACGAGCTGAAGAGCGACGCGATGATCACCGACGTCACCTGGGCCGCGCTATCCGCGCGCTTCGACACTCAGCAGCTCATGGATCTCGTGTTCGCGGTCGGGCAGTATCAACTCGTCAGCATGGCTCTCAACACGTTCGGCGTGCAACGCGACGAGGGTATTCCGGGGTTCGACCCTGAACCTTGAGACGGTTCAAAACGCAACGTCGAGATTCACGTTCAAGAGACCGAGGGCGAGCGTGTACTTGCCACCGGAGTCGGGGCTCTTCGACGGCGCTTGAAATGTGGGATGGGCGCTCTGCCCCGTCGTGTCGCGGGAAAAATAGAACACTTGCGTGTAGGTCGTCGCCAGGTGGACGCGCTCGAACAGAGCGAACACGCCGCCTAGGGATGCCGACACGAAGTCCATGTCCAAGAGGGCCGGCTCGAGTGTGGAGCTGGGAACGGCGTTCGAGCCGTACCCCGCGCCGGCAAGGAGCTCGACGCCCGGGCTCGTCCAGTAGCTCGCTCCGCCACGGACGCCGAAGGTGTCATGCCAATCGCGGACGTAGTTCAATATGACCTGGCTTCCCGGCTGCGCGCTGCCGTCTGGATTGATGTCGCAGGTCGACGATGCGGCCATGATGCATTGGTGTTGAAGGACGCTCCATCTCTGGTAGTCACCGAAGAGCCGGAGCTCGACTCTTTCCGTGGGTCTGTAGGAGGCACCGGCTCGCACGACGTCGGGGAGATCCGTCGTGAACGCGACCTTGCTGTCCGCCGCGCTCGCACCGAAGAGTGTGTGAAGATCTCCCGTGGCCCGAATGCCACCGCCGAAGTTGGGCCGTGATTGGTAGGAGAGGCCAAGCCTTAGCTTTTTCATGGGTTGGTACGCAATCCCGACGCCCATGGACGCGTCCCAGCTCTGCGAATCGAGCCACGCACGCCCCTCCGTGCGAATGTCGTCGCTCCCGGACGCGTTCCGCGCCTGCACGATGTCGGCGACGGTATCGATCAGGTTGACCGCGACCCCGATGCTCACCTTGCCCAGGCTGTACGCGCCCGCGAGGCTGATGAAGGTCGAGCGGAGCTCCCCTTGAATCATGTACCAGCGCTGCACACCGTCCACCGCGCCGGGAAAGCGATTGTTCCCTTGGAACGCGCCGTTCTTGTTCCAGCTGTCTTGCCCGCCGAAGGGCACGAAGACCGCAGCGCCGATCGCGAAACGGCCAAATCGGTAGGTGGCGCCCACGAACGGCTCGGGAATGACGTTGAAGAGCGTCGCGCGTCCGGTATTCGCGCCCTCGGCTCCAGCCGGCACCGGTGCGTCGGTCCCCGAAGACTGGTGGGTATACGTGGCGCTTCGAAACGCGAGGCTCAGGTCGCCGTAGAGGTGACCGCCTTCGCTATCGGCGATGCCCGCGGGATTGTAATAAATGGACGGCGCCTCCGTCGTCGTAGGAGTTCCGTGCTCTCCGCCGAAGCGCGCGATCGACAGACCGGAAGCGTGCGCCGCGCCCGGCGCGAGGACGACGGCGCCAACAATGAGCGCAACTACGCTCTTGGTCACGATGTTCGCCCGACGCGAAGAGCAAGCATTGACGGCGTGTGAAAGCACACTTCGCGCCACGAACGGATTGCTCCATTCGTTGCGCCGATGACGCTGGCGTACGCTTTGCACCGAAAGAACGAATCATGCGAAGGTTGTCGTGCGGGGTTCTGGTCGCGTGGTACGCGTGCAGCGGCTGCGTCGATCCGAAGGCGGAATTCGACGCCTTCGCCGCGCGGAGGCAGGTGTCGACGGACGCGAGCGTGCACGATGCCGGCGGAGACGCGTCGACTTGCACGGTCCATCCCGGTGACCTGAGCGGCCAGTATCTGTTCGCCCTTTCGGTCACGCTCGCACCGACGAAGCCGATCGTCGCGTTGGCGAACATCTCGACGTCGGCGTTCCAGAACGGCGCTGGATTTGCGTTCGACGCGCAACCGCTCAGCGCGGCGGACCGTCGTTCCCCGGTGGGGCCGAGCATCTCTTTCGGGCCGACCCTCATCGACGAAACCGGGAGCTTTCGTGCGGAGCTCACGGGTCTGCAAGTGACGGGCGCCGCGAATGCGGTCACCGGTGGAGACATCCAGGCGAACGTCCTGCTCGCCGGCAATCTGTGCCATGCCGCGCAGTTCTTCTGCGGCACCGTCACCGGCAACGTCGAAAAGCCGTTGCCGCTCGATCTCGCAGGGTCGACGTTCACGTTCACGCACGTCGATTCGTCGGGGACTCCGTCGATTCGTCCTGCGATCGATTGCGCCGGAGACCTGGCCGACCCGCTCTGAAAGCGCGGCGCGTGTCATTGCGCGGTGGGTGCCTGTCGGTAAAGGGCTTCGAGCGCCTGTCCGTAGCGCGCGAAGACCCGCGCGCGTTTGACCTTCAACGTCGGCGTCAGCAGATCATTTTCGACGGTGAAGTCCTCGGTGGCGAGCGCGAAACGGCGCGGTCGCTCGAATTCGCTCAAGTTCGCAGTTCGTTCGGTGAACTCTCGTTTGATGAGTTCAAGCACCCGTTGGTCCTCCGTGGGGTGCTCTATCGAGTAGCCGCGTTCTTTGGCCCAGCGACTGACCGCTTCGACGTCGAGGGCCACGACCGCGACGTTGTATGGCTTGTTCGCGCCCTGAACCATGACGTTGGCGATGTACGGAGAGAGCCTGAGCTCTTCTTCGACCCGCGACGGCGCGACGTACTTGCCGTTCTCGAGCTTGTACTGCTCCTTGATGCGCCCGGTGATGTGGAGGAATCCATCGTCGTCGAACGTTCCGATATCGCCGGTGCGAAATCCCCCCTCGGGAGTGAACGCCGCTGCCTGTTCTTCCGGGCGGTTGTGATAGCCCTGCATGACGTTGGGCCCGAAGACGACGATCTCCCCTTCCGCTCCACCGAACGCCGGGTTGCGCTCGAGCTTCACGGTGACGCCCGGAATGACGCGGCCGACGCTGCCGAGTTTCACGTGGCCCGGCGTATTCGTCGTCACCATCGGGCTCGTCTCCGTCAGCCCGTAGCCCTCGTAGACGACGATGCCCAACGTTTGAATGAGCTCAGCGACTTCTTTGGAGAGAGTTGCCCCGCCGCTCACGGCGTACTTGAGCTTGCCGCCGAACCGTTCGCGAATTTTGGGGAACAAGAGGCGCTCCGCGACGACGCGCGCCAGGCGTTCGGAGAAGCGCGGCCTTTCGTCGAGCGCACCGCGGACGGCGGCCTCGAAGACGCGCCGAACGATCGCCGGCTGCCGGGATATCTCCGCGTGGATGTGGGCGAAAATGCCGTTGAAGACCTTCGGCACGGCGATCAGCACCGTCGGCTGGACCGCGAGCAAGTTGTCGGGGAGGTGAGCGAGCGTGTCGTTGATCCCGATGGATGCACCCAGGCTGAGCAATGTGTGCAGCTCGCACGTATGGCCGAAGGCATGCGCCCAGGGGATGAAGGAGAGCGAACGGTCGTTTTCCGTGAAGTCGAAGATCTCGTGGACAGCATCGATGTTGGACATGATGTTGCCGTGGCTCAACTTCACCCCTTTTGGCGTGCCCGTAGTTCCCGAGGTGTAGATGATCGTCGCGATCGTTTCTGCGCTCGGGGGTCGACCCTGCACTGGCGAACGTGCCCCCGTCTCGAGAAGGCGCTCGAAGGTCCCGTCACCCGTCTCCCCGATGGTCACCGCACGCTCGAAGCTGGGGATCCCCAGTTCGCGCGGGCGGAGCCGATCCCGAATCGCGGGCGAGCCCAAGATGGCGACCTTGGCGCCCGAATCCCGGAGGATGAATGCCCAGTCCGCCGGCTTTTGGGCTTCGTACATCGGGATGACCGTGGCCCCCAGCCCGTATGTGGCATACGCCGCCACCGCCCACTCGACCGAGTTGTTCGCCACGATCGCCACACAATCCCCGGGGCCGACGCCGAGTGCGGCAAGACCGCCGCGGCAGTGCTCGACGAGCTTGCGAAGTTCGCCGTAGCTCGTCCAACGAAAGCCGGTGCCGTTCTTCGTTCCGAGTGCGGGACGCCCTGTGTGGACGGTGCAGGAGTGGTCGAGCATCTCCGTCAAATTCCGTGCGCGCTGGGACATCACGACCGAGACGACGCAAGGGCCGTGCCCACATAAATGACAACGTGTGTTGTCGTATCCCGGGAGCGTTGAGGCGACCTCTGGCGTGGGCGCCCGGGCCGCCCCGCAAAGTTAGCGACTGGGGCGCAGTCCGTGCGCGGAGCGCGGTGCGCCGGTTCCTCGCGGGTCCCGAGTGACCGGAGAGTGCTGCTTGGCACGCTCTCTGCGTGTCGAGTCGAGCAAGACTTCATGCGCGACCTCGAAGGCAAGCAACACTGGATGCTTTACGAAGGCGGACGAGCGGCTGCGGCTGCCGCCCACGCAGGCCGCTTCGAAAGCCTCGGCCTCGCTCTGCCCGAGAAGCGACTGACGACGGACGAGCTGCTCCGGAGCACGAAGCATTCGACCGGAATCGATCTGGAGAAACTCACTGGAATCCGGGAGCGGCGGATCTGCTCGGAGGACGAAGATTCCTTCACGCTCGCCGTTGCCGCTGCTCGCGATTGCCTCGCGCATTCCGCGTACGGTGCTCGAGATCTCGAGATGCTGGTCAGCTGCAGCATCAGCAAAAACAAGGGCGGCGTGCGTCATCGGCTGGAGCCGCCGCTGAGCCTTTCCATCAAGGAGGCCATCGGGGCGAACCAGGCGAAGAGCTTCGACATCTCGAACGCGTGCTCGGGAATGATGACCGGTGTCTTCGTCCTCAACGACTTCATCCGGCGCGGCGCGATCCGTTGCGGCATGGTGGTGAGCGGCGAGTACATCTCGAACCTCGGCGCGAACGCCGCCAAGAAGATCCGCTCGGTCCTGAGTCCGCAGCTCGCGTCTTTGACCCTGG
Organism: uncultured Polyangiaceae bacterium; assembly: GCA_964506835.1. Lineage (GTDB taxonomy): Bacteria > Myxococcota_A > Polyangia > Polyangiales > Polyangiaceae > DASZVB01. The sequence continues at coordinate 32,467 of CAZDNG010000061.1, read as the reverse complement.
GCGACGCCGGAGTGGCGGCGATCGTCGCCCGAGCAGCGGAGGGTTCGCGAGGGATCCGCGTGGTCGCGTTCACGACCCTTTCCGAGCACAGCCGGCTCTGCGTCGGCGTTCCCTCGAGCGTCGGGCCCGGCGCGTCCATGTACACGGATGCGCGCGCGATTCACCGAGTGACGTTGGAAGACGCGCCTGCTCTTCTCGCCGATGTGATCGACCAGAGCGGCCTCGACCTCGGCGACATCGACTACGCGATCCCCCATCAAACGTCCAAGCGTGCGATCGAAAAGGGCGCAAGAGAACTCGCCGAGCGTCTCGGCTTCAGACCGAGGCACTTTGTCGATAATATTGCCGAGCGAGGCAATACCGCGACCACCACGCACTTCGTCGCGCTGTACGAGTTTCTGGAGAAGCGAGCTTTCGCGGCAGGCGACACGATCGCGCTCATCTCGGTCGCGTCGGGGCTCGAAGTGGGAGTGCTCGTCTTCGAAATGGACGAGCTCATGGAGCGATATGGCCATCATTGAATGCGCGGCGGTCGTCGCGTCGAATCGCCGTTTCTTGAAGAAGGGTGCCCTCCAGCTCGCGGACGACGCGATCGGCGAGTGCCTCGAGCGCGCCAACCGAAGTGCGACGGACATCGACCTGCTGGTGAACGCGGGGATCTATCGCGAAAAGAACCTCGCCGAGCCGGCGCTCGCCGCGATGATTCAAGAGGACATCGGAGCAAACCCCGAACAAAGCTCCGACGACCACTCTCACGGAACGTTCTCCTTCGACGTCGCGAACGGGGGGTGCGGCGTGGTCACGGCCTTCGAGTTCGTTGCCGGGTTCATCGAGTCGAAAACCATCGAGCTCGGAGCCGTCGTGGCGAGCGACTCGAATCCGGGAGGCGTTGAGGCCTTCCCGTTCCCCAATGCCGGCGGCGCCGTGCTCCTTCGGCCGAGTCCGCTCGGGAAAGGATTCACGGCCTTCACCTCCGCGACGTTCCCGGAGTTCTCCGGAAATTTCGAGAGCGCGATCGTCTGGCACCCGCACGCCCACCCGGTGTTCTCCGAGGGAACGAACGTGCTCGCGGTGGCGATCGGCGACGAGTTCACGCTCCGCGCGTCCGAGTGCTCCGAGGTCGTGGTACGTCGCTTCGTCGAGGAAAATGGCCTTGGCCTCGGCGATATCGATCTGTTGATTGCGAGCACCTATCCTCGGACGTTCGCCGCGGATCTCGCGAAACGGCTCGCTTTTCCGTCGGATCGCATCGCGGTTCCCGAGGACCGTTTCGCAGGAGCCCACGCCGTCGGCGCCATTGCCTCGCTCGACGCCGCCATTCGGTCCGGGCAGTTCTCCCGCGCGAGAAACGTCCTCTTCGTGACGGTCGGGGCGGGAGTCACGGTCGCTGCCGCTCTGTATCGGCAACCGTCTCCAGATCGAATTCTGCGAGGCGCTTGAGCGTCAAGAGCGTCGCGTGCATGTGCCGGTCGACGACGTGGCGCGTGAGGCGCTCGACGATCACTCCCGCGGGCCGCCAGCCGGGGACCGCGTAGGCGAGTTCGACGCGTACCTCGCTGACACCAGAGCCAACGGGTCTGATCGAAACCGCCGCGGAGAGCTCTACCCCTCGCTCGGACGTCCAGGCGATCCGATACGGAGGTTGGAAATCCGTAATCCTCTGGACTCCACCGGCCTCGGAGCGGCCCACTCGGACGAGCATCAAGTAGCGCGCGCCCACGCAACGGGCGTCGGCTGAAATCTGCTCGACCTTCGAGAACGCCTTGAAGAGTCGCGGGAACCTGAGCGGGTCGCATAGCAGATGGAAGAGCACTTCCGGCGCTTGCGCCACGCAGAGGGAGCGATCGATGCGGACCACGGCTAAAGTGGAGACAACCGCTCGGCGCTCAGCGCGACGAGGGCCTCCTCCATTCGGAGCCTCACGTACTCGGTGGCTCTCGGTGTGTCCTCATCGCGCGGGAAGCGCTCGGCCACGTCGATCGGCTCCTGGAGTTCGACGACGATCTTCGCCGGGAGCGGGATGTGCCCCATGAAGTCGCCGATGTTGAGCCCCCACGGCAGCGCGAGGGAGATCGGCATGACCTCGAGCCGGGCGAGTCGATTCAGCCGGAGCGCCCGCGCGATAGAGCGCCCGTTGGTGAGCGGGAAGTAGGTGCTATGCCCGCCGCACGAGACGACGGGAACGATGGGTACGCGAGCTTGGCGAGCGAGGCGGATGAACCCCGTCCTGTCCGCGAAGTCCACCCGATAGCGGGCCTTCCACGGTCGGTGGACTTCGACGTCACCGCCCGGATATACGAGCACGCAAGCGCCGGCGTCGAGCGCGCGCCGGGCGGCGAGGGGATTGGCCGTCAAGGTTCCCCAGCGTTCGAGCCACTTACCGAGCAGCGGCCAAGACGTCACGAGCGAATGGGCAAGGACGTAGAGCGAGCGCTCGACGCCAAAGTGGGTATTGAACGCGAGCAAGAACACGGCCGTATCCGGCGTGATGTTTCCACCGGAGTGGTTACCCACGAACAAGACGGGCCCGTCCTTCGGAACCCGTTCGAGACCGCGGACTTCCGCGCGAAAATAGAGGCTCGCGAGCAGCCACGTGAGCGGGAGCATCGAGCGAATGTACGCGGGGTCGCGAGCGTCGAGGTCGATCTCACGGTCGGTCAGACGAGCCAGCCGTTGGTGCACGACTCTCTTTGGAGCAAGCAACGGGCCAAGCATCCTGGGCGAAGAACTCGCGAATGAGGCGATGCGTGACCTTCGGGTGCTCGAAATGCGGAACGTGCCCGCAGTCGCGAAGGACGATCGACCTTGCACGTGGCACCGCCTGCTCGACATGTCGTGCGAACTGGGCGGGCACGAGTGGATCGCGATCCCCCCAGATGAACAGCGCTGGTCGCGACAGTTGCTCGAGGCGAGTCCAGAAGCCCTCCGGACCGTGGGGCGTGTCCAAATAGATCTCCCGGAGCGCCGAGAAAAACGCGATCCGCCCTCGCGCCGTCGAGAAGACCCTCAAGAATTCGTCGATCGCCGCCTCGTGCCACGAAGCGTCGATTCGAGCGCTGTCCGCGAAGAGGCTCTTCGTGACGAGCCGCACCGTCGAGCGTGTCGCCACCAAGGGCAAAAGCGCAAACTCGGGCCGCGTGAGCCGAATGAGCGGCACGAATTGACGCAGCTTTCTGAACGCCACCGCAGGCGAGAGCAATGCGAGGCGATCGACTCGCTCCGGAGCGCGCAGCGCCGCTTCGAGGGCGATTCGACCGCCCATCGAGTTGCCGACGAGGTGCGCGCGTTCGATGCCGAGCTCGTCCATCAGCGCGATGAGCCATTTTGCGAAGAACCCCGCGTGATAGGGGCGAATGGGCTTCGACGAATCGCCGAACCCGGGAATATCCGGCGCGATGACGCGGTAATCGTGCGCGAGATCGTCGAGAGTCGGTAGCATCCCGGACATGGTGGAGCCGAGGCCGTGCAAGAGGATGACGGGATCTCCGCGTCCTGCTTCCAAGTAAAACGTGTCGATACCGTGCGCTTCGGCGCGGCCCGGCCTCGGAAAATTGACGGGGCGACGCGGTCCGCGGAGCAATCCTTCGAGCTTCAAGGCGAGCCCGATGTTGCCCCGCATCACTAGATCTCCTTCGAGCCACGCGGTGACGCCCGAGCGGGCGCCCTCGAGCAGTTCGAGCAGAGTCGTTGCATTCGCGCAGACGGTCGTCGTCGGGCGTCGGACGCGGCCCGCCTTGAACGTGACTCGACCGTCCTTCGCGTGGACCGTCCAGGCGCCGGTCGGGCCAGTGTCGAGCACGAGATCCGCCGTCCCCAGAGCGCCGAACGGCCAGACGTGCACGAGCTGATGGTTGAGCGCCGCCTCGATGCGCTCTCGCGCAGTAGGGCACTCCGTTTTGGCTTCACCCGGCGCATCGATGCGTTTCCACTGCTCCGAAAATAAGCCCACCAAACTTTAGTGTGACTTCGCCGGAGGTCCGTCAAGGCGGCCTCGTAGCAAGGCGCCGGCGCAAAGTGCGCGGGCCGACGCGAACATTGCGCGCGCCCGCGCGGCGAAGGGCCCTCCTGATCGCGGGGGAAGACCACTTCCCCGCCTGGAAGCCGTTCATGGGCCGCAGGCCAGGTAGGCGCGGAACCTGCAGTGTGCGGTCGTCGCTCGACGGAGAAAAAGATGAATACAGCACAACCACAAGGTCCGTTTTGTCAGAGTTGCGCCATGCCATTGAGCAGGCCGGAGGATTTCGGTACCGAGGCGAGCGGAATCCGGAGCAACGACTACTGCGCCTACTGCTTCCAAAACGGTGCGTTCGTTGGGCCGAACACGACGATGGAGCAGATGCGTGACTTCTGTGTCGACAAGATGGTCGAGCTCCACGTGATGCCTCGCGAACAAGCGTCGAAGCTGATGACCGAAGTGATGCCCAAACTCAAACGCTGGGCGGGAAAGACGTCGTCTTGAGATGCCCTACGCGCGATGCCGGCCAGGTCGGTCGGCATCGCGTCGAGCTTTAGAGCACTGGCGTCGTGTGCGTGCGCACGACGCCGTGGCTGATCACTCAGCCGCCACCGGTACCAACGGCGGCCGCGGTTCGGAGATCGCGGCGAGCGTTTTTCCGATCGCCAACCCCCTTTTGCCTTTTGAAGGGTGCTCGACTGAGCGCACCGAGCCAGGTCGCCCAGAGTCACGATGCCGACGAGCTTGCCGTGCGCCCCGACGACCGGTACCCGACGAATTCGCTCCTCTGCCATCAAGTGTTCCACATCGCTGATGTCGTCATCGGGAGAGCAGATAAACGCTGGACACACTCCCCTCCGAAAGAGGAATACCTTGAATATAGGTTCCCATACAAATGTCACGGTCCGTCACCATACCGACGACGCGATCGTGTTCCTTGTCGACGACGACCAGAGCCCCGCAATCTCCCTCCCACATGAGTTGCGCTGCCCGATTCAAAGAATCGGACGGAGAGCAGGACAACACTTCCTTGGTCATTGCCTTTTCGATCTTCATGGTAGTTTCTCCAATTGGATTTGCTGATGTTCGGGCTCGGGGGTGTGCCCCGTCGAACTGCGGCACACCCGCGAGCTCGACGGGTCACGTCGCCTTGACGGCGATTTTCTTCGGTTCGTGTTCCGGGCGCCGCGGAACGTCCAGCGTCAGGACACCGTTCTTCAGCTCGGCCTTGATCCGATCGGCGTCGACACCTTCGGGAAGCGTGAACGTCCCGCTGAAGCTACCGCAACGCGCAGGCTCTGCACGTTACCGACGCGACTCTCCGCCGCGTCGCTCCAACTTTTGCGTGGCTTGAAACCTGCACGGCTCTCGACGAATGACGCCCAAATTTCTCGTGACCTGCAAACTTGCCGTCACCAGCTGGGTCGGCTCCGTCGAGCTCGGGGAGCACGAATTCGTCGCCGCTACGGGCGACACGAAAGCCGACGTGCTCGAAGCCTTGCGTCTCATCGTCGTGCATACGACCGGACTCCCGCTCAGTGGCTTCGAACTATTGGAGCGCAGCGACCATTGGCCCTCAATCAAGCCCAAGCCTTCGCGCCTATCCCGCTCTCCATCCACCTTGTCCGACAAGCGGAGGAACTCGTTCGGTCCGCGGACTGCGCCGTTCGGAACGAAGTATCGTTCGAAGGGCGACCACGGGGCGTGGCTCGACGCCGTGCCGAGTTTTCTTCGCAAGTATCTGGTTCAGCGATAACGAACGGGATTGGTTCATTTTCTGCATCTGGAACGTCGGAGGTTCCAGTGACAGAAGCACCCCAGCGCATCGTGATCCGTTCGAGCGGCTCGGCCCCGTGGGAATCGGATGTCGAAATCGTGGAACGCAAGGGAATCGGCCATCCCGACACGATGTGCGACGCCCTCGCCGAGGAGTTCTCGCGTGCGCTGTGTGAATTCTATCTCGAACGTTTCGGAACGATCCTCCACCACAACGTCGACAAGGCGCTGCTGCGCGGCGGATCGGCAAGCGCCCATTTCGGAGGTGGCGAGGTCCTGGAGCCGATCGACGTTTACCTGGCCGGTCGCGCGGTAACTCAGGTCGGCGACATTCGAGTTCCCGTCGAACAACTCGCGATCGACAGCGCGAGAAGCTGGCTCGAGACGCATCTTCACGCGCTCGACCCCGTGCGGCACGTGCGGATCCACTGTCTCGTGCGCCCGGGTTCGGTGGCGCTCTCTACGTTGTTCGGTCGCCGCGACGACGAAGTGCCGCTCGCGAACGACACGTCCTTCGGCGTCGGATTCGCGCCGCTGAGCGCGCTCGAGCAGTTCACGCTTCGTCTCGAGCAGGAGCTCGACTCACCCGACTTCATCCGCGAGCATCCCAGTCACGGAGAAGACGTCAAGATCATGGCCGTGCGTGCCGGCCCTCGGCTGAGCGTGACCCTTGCGCGAGCCTTCGTCGCCGCCCACGTGCCGACGCTGTCGGCGTATGCGAGCGAGAAGCAAGCTCTCGAAACGATGGTCCGTCGCGCGGCGGCAACTCTACCGGGCGAAGCAGAAATCCGAGTCAACGCGGCCGACTCGTTGGACGGATCCGATATCTACCTGACCGTGACCGGCACCAGCGCCGAGTCGGGCGACGACGGCGAAGTCGGACGTGGCAACCGCGCGAACGGACTGATCACGCCGTTTCGCCCGATGAGCCTCGAAGCGCTTGCCGGAAAGAACCCCGTGAATCACGTCGGCAAGCTCTACAACATCGCGGCCCGTCGCATCGCGGAACAGGTCGTATCCGAAGTGACCAACGTGGTTGCCGCCGATTGTCAACTCGTGAGCCGCATCGGCGCACCGATCACACGCCCGGAGTTCGCTTCCGTGTCGGTCAGAACCACGGACGATTTGGCGAAGATACGGCCCCGCGTCGAGGAGATCGTCGGCGAATGTTTGGTAGAGCTCCCCAAACTTTGGCGACGCGTCTTGGACGGAGCCGAACGCCTCTATTGACCCGCGCCGCTCTGCGGCCGCGATAGACGAGCATGCGCTTCGACTTGGAGATCCGGGGCTGGCGGCTCGCAAAAATTGCCTTCGCGGCGTCAACCCGATGGCATACGTTCGCCTCGCCAACCGCGAAGGCAACGATGATTCAAGTGGAAACCATCACGTGACCGAAGAGGCAGGCGCTCGGAGCTCGTTCCCCGTCGTGGCGGTCGGCGCCTCGGCGGGCGGACTCGCGGCGACGGTGGAACTCCTGCACGAGCTCGGCCCAGAACCGGGGATCGCGCTCGTCGTCATTCACCACCTCGATCCGACGCATACGAGCGGCCTGGTCGATATCCTCTCGCGAGCGACCACGCTGCCCGTGGCGGCTGCGGCCGACGGGCTTCGACTGGAGCCGAACAATGTCTATGTCATTCAGCCGAATGAGGACCTGCTCGTCAGTCATGGGGTCTTGAAGGTCGTGCCGCGAGCCGACGGAGGCAACCTTCACCTCCCCATCAATCGGTTCTTCGAGTCCCTGGCGCTCGACCGCGACGGCCTCGCCGGGGGCGTCGTGCTCAGCGGGACTGGCTTCGACGGAACGGAGGGAATCCAGGCCATCAAGAGGGAGGGCGGTATCACGCTCGCGCAAGACACGACGGCTCAGTACGGTGGTATGCCCGAGAACGCGATCGCCACGGGGTGCATCGACTTCATCCTGCCGCCCGCGGGATTGGCACGCGAGCTACGACGGCTGGGTGCGCACGCGCCGTTGCTCCGGAAGGCGGCGCAATCCGAGGCCGACGAGCGCGACTACTTGCAGATCTTGGCCGAGATGCGGGCCGCGAGCGGCGTCGACTTCGCGAGCTACAAGCATGCGACCCTCCGGCGCCGCCTCGAGCGGCGACTCTTCTTTCGCGGCCTCGCGGATCTCTCGGCCTATCTCGAGCTCCTGAAACGCGATCCAGCAGAGGTCGCCGCGCTCTGCGAGGAGGCGCTGATTCACGTGACGGGCTTTTTTCGCGATCCGGAAGCGTTCGAGGCGCTCCGCACGGAGGTTTTTCCGAAGTTGTGCGAAGGCCGACGCCGCGACGCTCCGATCCGGATCTGGGTCCCCGGTTGCTCGACAGGCGAGGAGGTCTACTCGATCGCGATCTGCTTGCGCGAGTTCCTCGGAGACGCACGTCGAGAAGTCCCGATCAAAATTTTCGGGACGGATCTGAGCTCCGCCATCATCGAAAGGGCGCGGACCGGCAGGTACCCCGAGAGCATCGAAGCCGATGTCTCGGAGGGGCGCCTCCTCGCCTTCTTCTCGAAGACCGAAGGGGGGTACCAGATTCGACGAGACTTGCGCGATCTCTGCGTCTTCGCGAAGCACGACGTCTCGCGTGACCCGCCGTTCGCGGCGATGGATCTCATCAGCTGTCGGAACCTGATGATCTACCTGGGTCACGAGCTCCAGGATCGGGTCATCGGGCTGCTCCACTACGCCTTGAGCGAGCCCGGATTCTTGATGCTCGGCAGCGCGGAAACCGTGCGGGCCTTCGCGGGCTTTGCCGTGGTGGACGGCAAGAACAAGATCTACTCGCGCACGTCGGCCACGCCGCGCCTCGCCTTCGATTTCACGACGCCGCGCCCCGCGTTCGACCGGCTCTCGACGCATCCCAGTAGGCCCGAGCCCATTGGCTCGCGTTCAATCGACCCCGTCGTCGGAGCGAGGACGCCCGGTCCGTCCGACATTCAGCGCGAGGCCGATCGCCTCGTGCTTGCCGAGTTTGGCCCACCGGGCGTGGTCGTGACCGATGATCTGGCCGTCGTTCAGTTCCGGGGACGCACTGGCGCCTTTCTGGAGCATGCCCCGGGCGCGGCGACCCTCGACTTGCTGCACACGGCACGTGAGGAGCTGAGGCTCCCGCTCCGCCGCGCGCTCGAGCACGCGCGCTCGAGCGGGGCTCCGGCGCGAGAATCGGGCGTCGAGCTTTTCATCGAAGGCAAAGGTCGCGCCGTTGATCTCGAGGTCGTTCCATTCTCGGTTCCCGCGACACGCCAGCGTTACTTCCTCGTGTTGTTCGACGATATCACGCCGGGCGAGGGCGAAACCGGGGCTTCAGCAGTCGTTCCGACCAAAGATTCTGCGGAAGTGCCCCCGCGCGCGATCGAGCAGGAGCTCTCATCGACGCGCCAATACCTCGAGTCGGTCATCGAGCAACTCGAGGCCATGAATGAGGAGCTCAAGGCGGCCAACGAAGAAGTCGTCTCGAGCAACGAGGAGCTCCGAAGCACGAACGAGGAATTACAAAGTGCGAAGGAGGAGCTTCAAGCGATGAACGAGGAGCTCCGCACCGTCAACGACGAGATGCGCGACCGGAGCGCGGAGGCGACGCGGCTCAGCGACGATCTCACGAACGTCCTCACCAGCATCGACATCCCGATCCTCCTGGTAGGACGCGACTTGCGCTTGCGGCGGTTCACGCCGGCAGCCGCCAAGGTGTTCGGTCTCCTCACCACCGACCGCAGCCGTGCGATGAGCGATGTTCCACGGCTCGTCGCGCTCGCGCCGGAGCTCGCGCACATCGTCCCGGTGGTGCTCGAGCACCTCCGTCCAGCGAGCTCCGCGTTCCAAGACGCGTCCGGCCGTTGGCACGATCTTACGGTGCGCCCGTACGTGACGCTCGACGGTCGGGTGGACGGGACGGTGGTCGCCGCGCGTGATGTCGACGCGGAGAAGAGAAGCGCTGAACGGCTCGAGACCGCCCGAGGGTACGCGCAAAGTGTCGTCGACACGGTTCGCCAGGGCCTCGTGGTGCTCGATCGCGATCTCCGCGTCACCTCGGCAAACAAGGCCTTCCTGCAGGCGTTCGACTTTGTTCTTCAAGACATCGTCGGGCGGCGCCTGGAAGAGATCGGTCGCCCCGAGTTATCCGCTTCCCCGCTGCCGAAGCTTCTCCGGGAGCTCGACAAGAACGCAACTATCGAAAGCTTCCGACTCGAGCATGGCGAGGGGACCGGCAAGCCGCGCGCCTTCCTGCTCAACGCACGCCGCATCGAGGGCACGGAGCTTCTGCTCCTCGCCTTCGAGGACGTCACCGTGGTCGAGCACGCCAGGGCGGCAATCCAGTTCCGCGACGTCCTCGCGGGAGCGGCGGAAGGCGTTCTGATGGTGAACACCGGGGGACGGATCCGTTTCGTGAATCGCGCGGCGGCAGCGATCTTCGGTTACGAGGACCAAGAGCTCCTCGGCGCTTCGGTCGACTTGCTCGTGCCGGAGCATCTGCGAGAGATGCACGCAGCGCATCGCGCAAGCTACGTGGCGGCTCCCTCGCCTGGCGTCATGGGTCGGTCCCGCGCGGTCGTCGGCCGGCGCAAGGACGGAACGGAGCTGCCGATCGAGGTCACGCTCAGTTCCGTGGCGCAAGTGGACGGGCCCGTCGTCGTCGCGTTCGTCACGGACATCACTGAGCGACGGAGCGCCGAGGAGAAGATCCAAGCCTACCAGGAAGAGCTCCGACGGATGTCGTTCGACGCTGCCGTCACGGAGGAGCGAGAGCGGCGACGCATCGCCACCGAGCTGCACGATCGAATGGGGCAGTCCCTCGCGCTTGCGGAAATCAAGCTCACCTCCGTACGCAGCGAGCTCACAGGGGAGGCCCGTTCCGCCGTCGACGCGGCCGTCGAGCTTCTCCAGCAGGCGCATGTCGACACGCGGACGCTCATCTTCGATCTCAGCCCCCCCATCCTCTACGACCTCGGCCTCGAGGAGGCGTTCGCTTGGCTAGCCGAGGACATGGAAAAGCGTTACGGAATCAAGATCGAAGTCGCCGACGATGGCGCGAGCAAACCGCTGGACGACGCCAGCAAGGGCATCGTCTTTCGCGCTGTCCGCGAGCTATTGATGAACGTGCTCAAGCACGCGAAGACGCCGACAGCGAAGGTATCTTTGAGGCGCACCGACGACCATTGCCGGATCGACGTCGAGGACCGCGGAGCCGGCTTCGCTCCCGATGCGACGAACGAGCCTGGAAGTGGAGAACGCTTTGGCCTCCTCAGCGTCCGCTCGCAGATCGCTCGACTCGGCGGCAGGCTGGACGTAGAGTCCGCTCCGGGGAGAGGCACCGTGGCGAGCGTCCAAATCCCGCTGCAGTCGAGCGCTGCGCCAGCGAGCCGCGGCGAGCCCGTCGTAAAACAGGGCGACGGCGTCCCTCCGGGCGAGGGCGAGACTCGATGAAAGTCGTCCTCGCTGACGACCATCGGATGATGCGCGAGGGACTTCGAGCCTTGCTCGAGAAAGCCGGCGTGCAGGTGATCGGCGAGGCCGCGAACGGTCACGAGGTGATCGCGGAAGTGCAACGCCTGCTGCCGGATATCGTAGTCATGGACATCGCCATGCCGGGCCTGAACGGCATCGAGGCCACGCGACGCCTGGCGGTCGAGATGCCCGCCGTCAAAGTGGTTGCTCTCAGCATGAACGCCGATCGCCGCTACGTGATCGCCATGCTGGACGCAGGCGCCGCGGGCTACTTGCTGAAGAACTCAGCGTCTGAAGAACTCCTCACCGCCCTTCAGGTCGTTAGCCAAGGCGAAACCTACGTGACCTCGGCGATCGCGGGAAGCATCGGCGACCGGCCGACCCCGGGAGACGCGCAACGCCCCGAACCGGCGCGCCCGCTGAGCCCCCGGGAGCGCGAAGTGTTGCAGCTCATCGCGGAAGGCAAATCCTCGAAGGAAATCGGCACCGTTCTCGGTATCGCGGTAACGACCGTCGAGACGCACCGTCGCCAGCTCATGGCGAAGCTGAAGCTGCGGACCATCGCGGAACTGACGAAATACGCCGTTCGCGAGGGACTGACGTCGGTCGAACCGTAACCCGGCTGCTATGCTTTCGTCACTACCGCGACATACTGAGTCCAAGAGTCGACAGGTAAACCAACCGGCCGATCGCCCCGGGGTCGTGGATCTTGAGGATGGGCATACGCGCTCAGTACGGCCATCTTGCGTTGCGATGTGCAACGCCGAGCTCCGAAAGCTCACGATCCAGTTGCCTGGGGAGGAGCCCTGCCGAATTTCCTGATCCGTCTGTTCTCGCCTGACGGATTCATGCCGCACGGGCATTGCTACCTGTGGAACCCGGGGCTCGTCTGGCTGCACGTGACGTCGGATGGATTGATCGCGCTCGCCTACACGTCGATCCCGTTCACGCTCGCCTATCTCGCCCGCAGACGGAGGGACATCCCTTTCAACTGGATGTTCGCCTGCTTCGGCACGTTCATCGTCGCGTGCGGCGCGACTCACGTCATGGAGATCTGGACGCTCTGGACGCCCCTCTATTGGTTGTCCGGACTGATCAAGGCGATCACGGCGGCCGCCTCGGTGTCAACCGCCGCGCTTCTCGTCGCTCTCGTCCCGAAAGCGCTCGTCATTCCGACCTCCGAAGAGCTCGCGAAGGCTCATGAAGACCTCCGAATGGCGCACGACGCCCTCGAGAGCCGTGTTGGGGAGCGAACCCTCGAACTCACCGGGAAGAACGAACAGCTCGCGAAAGAGATCGTCGAACGGAAGCGCGCGGAAGCAGCGCTCGTGGTGAGCGAGGCGCGCTTTCGCAGACTCGCCGATGCGGGAATCATCGGAATCGTGACGGCGGATCTCGAGGGGAACATCCTCGACGCGAATGACACCTTCTTGAGCATGGTGGGCATCACGCAAGACGACGTTCATTCGGGAGCGGTCCGATTCAACGACCTGACTCCGCCCGAAGGGCGCGAGAGCGACCGGCGCTCGGCCGAACAACTCCGGACGGCGGGAATCGTGACCGCGCGCGAAAAAGAGTACCTCCGAAAGGACGGAAGCCGCGTCCCTGCCCTGGTGGGCGCCGCCACGTTGAATGGAGGCGCCTCGGCGTACGTCGCGTTCGTCCTCGATCTGACCGAGCAGAGGCTCGCAGAGGCAACGGTTCGGCGCTTGCGCGAAGAGCACGAAACCGACGCGAAATTTCGAGGGCTGCTCGACTCGGCACCCGACGCGATGGTCGTCGTCGGCGATGACGCGCGGATCACCCTCGTGAACGTCCGAACCGAGAGCCTTTTCGGCTACACGCGCTCGGAGCTCATGGGACAGCACCTCGACCTCCTGATCCCGGAGCGCTTTCGCAAAGGTCACGGCGGCCATGTCGCTGGCTTCTTCGCCAACCCGGGCGCTCGCCCGATGGGTTCGAGCCTCGAGCTCTTCGGTCGCTGCAAAGACGGCACGGAGCTCCCCATCGAGGTGAGCCTCAGCCCGCTCCGCACGGAGCACGGCGTGACGGTTTCGGCGGCGATCCGCGACGTCACCGAGCGAAAGCGCATGGAGGCCGCGGAGAAGCTCGCGGCCGAACGTCTCGCGAGCGCCGTGGAGAGCATCCAGGACGCCTTCGCCATCTTCGACCACGAAGATCGCTTGGTCCTCTGTAACAGCGTCTATCGAAGGCTCATCGGAGATTCACTCCCTGGGCCCATCGTCGGTAAATTGTACGAGACCCTGCTCGACGCATGGATCCGAGACATCGCGTTTGCAAGCGACGCCGAACGCTTGCGTTTTCGCACAGAGCGGCTGGAACGACGGCACTTCCGTCAAACGGCGACATTCGACATTCGAATGCTCGACGGGCGTAGCCTGCGTGTCGTCGATCGACGCACGGCGGAGGGAGGGGTCGTCAAGACGATTTGCGACGTGACCGAGGACGTCCGTCTCGCCGAGGAATTGCGCGAGGCTCGCGTGGCCGCCGACCTCGCGAACGGTGCGAAGAGCGAGTTCCTTTCTTCGATGAGTCACGAGCTTCGAACGCCGTTGAACGCCATCCTCGGGTTCGCGCAGCTCTTGCAGCGGGACAAGAGGGATCGGCTCGTCGAGCGTCATCTCGATCGCGTCGACCAAATCCTGAAAGGGGGCGCGCACCTTCTTCGCCTCATCGACGACATCCTGGATCTGTCGCGCATCGAAGCCGGAGGCTTGTCGATATCGACCGAACCGGTGTGCGTGCTGGAGGTTCTCCAAGAGATCATCGCTACCCTCGAGCCGATGGCCGCGCGGCAAGGAATTCGCATCGATTTGGAGGTATTTCCGGCGGACCCCCGGATGATTGCCGCGGATCGCACGCGGTTCGCGCAGATCCTCATGAACTTCGGATCGAACGCCATCAAATACAATCGCCCCGACGGCAGGGTGATGTTCACCGTTCTCACGTCAGCAGAGGAGTACGTCAGGGTGGCCGTTCGTGACACGGGGATGGGGATCCCGTCGGACAAGCAAGCCAAGCTCTTCCAACCGTTTCAGCGGGCTGGCCAGGAGACGGGTCCGATCGAAGGGACGGGCATCGGGCTGGTCATTACGAAGCGACTCGCGGAGTTGATGGAGGGCGACGTTGGCTTTCGAAGTGCCCAGGGGGAGGGCTCCGAATTCTGGGTCGACCTCCCCGTCCACGAGTCTCAGACGCGATCGACCCCCCCGCCGTCGTTTCGCGTCGCGGAGCAACGAGCGCTCGTCGCTCGAGGACGCGGGCTGATCCTGTACGTTGAAGACAACCCTGCCAACGTGAGGTTCATGAAGGACCTCGTCGGCGCGTTCGAGAATGTCGAGCTGCTGACCGCCCCCACGGCCGAGGCGGGGATCGAACTGGCGCGCGCGCGCCGGCCGGAAGTCGTCGTCATGGACATCAATCTCCCAGGATTGAGCGGACGCGAGGCACTGAGGGCGCTCCGCGACGCACCGGAAACGAAGGAGATCCCGGTGATCGCGTTGACCGCGGCCGCCTCCGAGCGTGATAGGCAGCAAGGGTTAAAAGAAGGCTTCTACCGCTACTTGACGAAGCCGGTGAAGGTCGATGAGTTCGTGACTGCGCTCGAGGGCGTGCTCGCGTCGCCGGGCTGATCGTACGACGGCAAGGTCAGCCTGAACGTGCTGCCCTTGCCCACTTCGCTGAAGACGTCGATTCGGCCGCCGTGCGCCTCGACGATGAGCCGCGCGATGTAGAGCCCGAGACCAAGACCCGTCGCGCGCGCCTTCCCCGCCGTCGTCCTGAAGTTCCGGTCGAAAAGGTTCCGGACATCGCTCGGCGCGATGCCGATGCCGCGATCGACGACATCGAGCTCGACAGCACCCTCCTTGCGCGTGAGGCGGGCGATCACCGGCGCATCCGGCGGCGAATACTTGAGCGCGTTCGTGAGGAGGTTGACGATCACACGCTCGATCCGCGGCGCCTCTGCGAGAACGACGTAGTGAGGCGTGCCGTCGGTCTCGATCGTGATTCGCCGCGCGACGGAGTCGTCGACACTGTCGACGCCCGTGGCGACGAGCTCTCGCAGATCGCACGGCACTCGTTCTAGCGCGACGTTCTGCGATTCGAGGCTCGTCGCCTCGGTCAGCTCATCGAGCATTTCGGCCATGCGCCGGACGTTTCGAGCCGCTCGCGCGACGAAACCCCCTTCCTCGGTGAGCCCCTTCTTCTCCAGGGGCGCCTTCAACATGAACAAGCACGTCAGCACGGCGCTGAGCGGACTCCTCAGATCGTGGGAGACGAGCGACACGTATTCTTCGCGCTGCCGCTCGAGGCGTCTCAACTCCGTGACGTCGCGAAACACGACGATCGCCAGCTCCACGCCGTCGTTTTCGTCTCTCACGCTCGTGCCCGTCGACACGACACGCCGGCGCTCGCCATTCGGCCGGAGCAGCGACACCTCGTAGTCCATGAAATGCTCGCCTCGGAGAGCTCTGGCGAGAGGGCGCTCGTCGTCGTGATGGGCGACTTCGAGCTCGAGAGGCACCCACGAGTGGAAAGCGTCGACGGTGTGCAGTTCCTCGTCCGCCACTCCCAGGATGGCGCGCGCAGCATCGTTGATCATCAGGAGCCGTCCGCTCTTGTCGGCAATGACCACGCCTTCTTTCAGGTTCGCGACGAGCGCGTTCAGCTGCGCGTGGTGCCGCGCCTCGACCTCGGCGTGCTCCCGTTCGCGAATGCTGCTCAGCACGAGGCGCTCGTTGAGCTGACGATAAAGCTCCGCGCGTTCGAGCTTTTCCGCGCGTCGCGCCCTGGCGCGCTCCACGCACCAGAGGACTGCTTCGTGCTGCAATGGCTTGATGAGGTAGTCCTCGGCTCCCGCCCGCAAGCTCTGGATGACCGACTCCATGTCGGTGCGCGCGGTCATGACGATAACCGGGAGATCAGGATCCATCTCGTGGAGCTTCTGGCAAAGGGCCATGCCACCGATCCCCGGCATTTGCAGATCCGTCAGAACGACGTCGGGGAGCGCGCGCCTGGCTTCGGCGAGTGCCGCTTCTCCACCCGATGCAGTCGAAGTGACGAATCCCTCCATCCGCAGCAGCTCGTCGAGCGCCCTGCACGCGGAGGCGTCGTCGTCGACGACGAGGACGCTCCCGCGCGCCGCGGACTGTCGCGAGCGAATTCGATGCACCCCGGAGAGAGGATCCAGATCGCGATCAAGATTCATGAAACCCATTTCGGTCTCCTACAAGTGCCCACAAGCACGAGGCGCGCCAAGCCAGCTGATCCGGGACCACCATCTATTTAGACCAATTTGTGAGCGCGACGATGACGCGTCCATGACGGCACCGTTGCTTCACGTCGAGCCTACGCGATCCACGGTCCTCGGCCCTATCGCCGACCAAGAAGTCCGTGCCCCGCTTTCGCTGCCGAGCGCATGGTTTGCGCGCGTGCGCAAACCATGCGCCCACGACTACTCTTTCGGAGTCTCCACGCCGCTTTCGGCGAAATCGATGGGAACGCCGGTGAGGACCCGCTGGTTATGCACGGTCTCTCCGATTACGACACCGGTCGTTTCGATCGCATAGTGGCGGATGCTCGTATCGTGGCGGCTGGTGCGCATCTTCACGACGGCGAGCACCTTCTCGAGTTTTCCTCGTAGCTCGACGTATCGCTGGAGGACGAGCACGTCGGCCAAGAATTCGGTGATGTGCGGCGAGAGGCCGAGCTCGGTGAACGATTGCACGATGTCGACCGTCATGAACACGGTGACCCCGAGGCCGGTAAGCGCCGAAATCGTGCGGAAGAGCGACTGGCGAAAGTCCTCGCGATAGGACGGCACGAGCGCCAGCTCGAACTCGGACAACGAGTCGATCGCGACCCTTTGCGCGCCAGTGCGCTCCACGGCCATGCGTATGGCAGCAAGGGCCTCGTCGACCGTCAGGTCGAGCGACCGAAGGTACAGAACTTCGACGAGCCCCCGCTCGATGAACGACCCAAGCTTGGGCCCGAAGGCACTTGTCTTCGCAAGATAATCCTCCGGGTGCTCTTCGAAGACGACGATGAGCCCCGGTTCGCTCGCCTCGGCGCCCGCCGCGATGAAGTGCCGGGTGAAGACCGATTTGCCCGAGCCCGACGGACCCACGAAGAGCGCCGTCTCGCCCACGGGAATGCCGCCCTCCATCATCCTGTCGAGGGACTCGATGCCCGTCGACGCGCGCGAACCTGCCGGTGCGCGCGAACGTGGCGCGGCTCGCGGCAAGATCCGCGGAAACACGCGAATACCGTCCGATGAAATCAAGAGCGTGTGCAGTCCGGGCATCGTCGCGCACGCGCGCATCTTCGAGACTTGCATCCTGCGCACCGAGGCATGTCCCTCGATGCTTTGCGCGAGCCAGATGATACCGTCCGCGATGGTGAAGATGGGGTTGCTGTGCGACTCGGCGGTTTCGTATTCGCCCACGAGGAACGTCGTCGCTTGCCAGCCGGTCAGATGAAGCGCGAGCCGTTGTACGAACTCCTGGAGCTGCGTGTCGGACCCGCTCGCGTGCGCGACCGTGCGAAACGAGTCCACGACGACCGTCGCGGGGCGGACCTCTTCTATTTCGGCGAGCATGCTCCGCATGATGCTCTCGAGGTCGTGATCCATGGCTTGCACGCTCAGATTCACGAACCGAACCGCGCCGCCGACCTTCGCGCTGTCGAAGAAGCGGTACTGCTGCAAGTGCCGGAGCATCTTCAGCGGTGGCTCTCCGAGCACGGTGAAATAAAGGGAGGGCGTCTCGGCCGAAGCTCGCGAAAAGGCGATCTGCTGCGCGAGCGTCGTTTTGCCGGCTCCGGGCCCGCCGGCGATCAGGTTGAACGAATACTCGGGTAGGCCGCCGCCAAGCACGACGTCCAGACCCGGTACTCCGCTCGGAAGCAGCCGGATTGTCGGACTACGCTCGGTCGTCATTTCTTTCTTCCTCTACCGTCGGCCAGACGTCGCGCAACAGACGCATCGTGAGATCTTCTCCAATGAGGACGACGAGGAGCTCGATGAAGTGAGCCACGATGGCCATTGCTCCCTCTTGCAGGGCGACTCGATCGCGCTCGCCCTTGTCAAAACCGATAAATGTACCTCCCGGACCAGCCATGATCCCGACGAGGACCGGGTGCGCCCGGCGCGCCACTACGAGTGAGCGAGCGACGAGAACGTCGAACCCGGCCGGACCGATGAGCTTTCCGAGAGCCCCGTGTAGTCGCACCATGATGCGCTGGGCGACGTCGGCATCGTGCGCATCGCCAGCACGAGCGAACTCGGCTCGAACCACCGCCCCAACGAATTGCATAACTGAGGGGCGAGGCTCGCTCATCCGGTGCTGTGCCGCGATGTTTCAACGGCATCCAACCCGCCGTCCAATATGCCGACTGTATAGGAATCCCCGACCGTTGGCCACGGCGCGGTTCGCCCTGCGGAGAGAAGCCGTGCGGCGTGTTCGCGCGGATCCGGACGCAGCGTCATCGCCGTGCATCGAGCGAGCGACGAACGCAGATCCCACGAGCGCAAAACGTTCGCCTAGCGGCAAACCGTTCGTCTCCTTTGCGGGCTCACTCACGATTCGGCGGATTTAATCCCGAGTGCGGCGCTGGCCTGCCCTGTGCACTGCGCTCGCACCTACGCCGGGCCAAAAAAGCGGGCCCACTCAGCGCCTCGAGTTGGGTCCCGCTGCGGGGAGATGCACGTGAAGAAACGCATCCTATTTGTCGACGACGAATTCGAAGTACGGGACCTCGTCAGCAAAGCGCTCGCGCGCCGTGGCTTCGACGTAGATGCCCGTGGCTCCGCGAACGAAGCTCTGTCGAGCATGCAGGAGAACCCCTCGGATGCCGTCATTACCGACATCCATCTCGACGGAACGAGCGGGCTCGAGCTCTGCCAGCGCATCAACGAAAGCCACCCGGACATCCCGGTGATCGTGGTCACGGGGTTCGGCAGCATGGAATCCGCCGTGGGTGCGATGCGCGCGGGCGCCTACGACTTCATCAAGAAACCCATCGATATGGCTCAGCTCCTCGACAAGCTCGATCGCGCCTTCCAACTTCGGGCGCTGCGCGACGAAGTGAAACGCCTACGTGAGGGCGTGGACGCTCCGCGAGCGTTCGAGGAAATCATCGGAGACAGCCCGGCAATGAATGACGTGTTCGAACTCTTGGAGCGAGCGTCGAACTCCGAAACGACCGTTCTCGTGACCGGCGAGAGCGGCACCGGAAAGGAGCTCGTCGCCCACGCCCTTCACAAGAGAAGCAAGCGGGCGGCGGGCCCGTTCGTCGCGATCAACTGCGCGGCAGTAGCCGAGAACATTCTCGAAAGCGAACTTTTCGGGCACGTTGCCGGTTCTTTCACCGACGCCAAGCGGACGAGGGTCGGTCTTCTCGTTGCTGCAAGCGGGGGAACTTTGTTCCTCGACGAGATTGGCGAAATGCCGCCCGCGATGCAGGCTAAGCTACTACGAGCGCTCCAAGAGCGAGTGGTGCGCCCAGTCGGCGGAAGTCGAGAGATCCCGTTCGACGTGCGCATCGTGGCCGCAACGAACCGCGACCTCGAAACCGCTGTAGCCAAGGGCCAATTTCGCAGCGATTTGTACTACCGCATCGACGTGGTGCGCGTGCACATGCCGCCGCTCCGCGCTCGGGGCAACGATGTCCTACTCCTCGCTCAATGGTTCATCGGGAAGTTCGCGAGCGAATCTCACAAGCCCGTCCGCGGGCTCTCGACCGAGACCGCAGAAAGGCTTCTCGCTTACCGATGGCCCGGCAACGTACGAGAGCTCCAAAACTGCATCGAGCGCGCCGTCGCGCTCGCGCAGTTCGACCAAATAACGGTTTTGGATCTGCCGGAAGAGCTCAACGACCACCACACGCTACCCCTCGTGCGACCCATGAAGAGTCCGATGGCGAATCTCACCCCGCTCTCGTCTCTGCACGAGCACGAGCGGAGCTACATACTTCGCGTGCTTCGCGAGCTGAAAGGCGACAGGGCACTCGCCGCACAAGTGCTCGGTTTGGACCGTCGGACGCTCAACCGCAGGATCGAGGGGCTCGAGCAGGAGCACTAGAAGAGTGTTGCCGATCGCTCGAGGAACGCGGCCCGGATGGAAGTGAATGGCGGAAGATGCGGCGAACGACGGCGGAAAACTGGTGGAAGAGAGGTCCAGTTTCGTAGTGCTGGCCGTACCTCGCCGCGATCTCTTTCACCTCCTTCGCCATTTCCGCATAGCGGTTGGCTGGGACGTCAGGAAACAGGTGATGCTCGATCTGGTGACTGAGGTTGCCGCTCATGATGTGAAACAGCCCTCCGCCCTCCAGGTTGCTCGAGCCTTTGAGCTGTCGGAGGTACCAGTCGCCCGACGTTTCGTTTTCGAGCACAGACTCCGGGAACGTCTCCACTCCTTCCGTGAAGTGGCCGCAGAAGATGATGAGAAACGCCCAAAGGTTGCGAACGACGTTCGCCGCGACGTTGCCCGACAAGACGGCCAAGAAGAAGGGTCCTGCGAGGGCGGGAAAAACGACGTAGTCCTTTGCGGTCTGGGTGCCGGCCTTGCGCAGCACGAGCCCCAGGTCACGAGCGCCGGCGGCCAGCGACTTTTCGCCGCGAAAAACGAGATTCAACTCGACGTCGTGGAGCGCCAAACCCCACTCGAAGATCGTGGCGAGCGTCAGCGCGTAGAATGGCTGCAGTAGATAGCCCGCGTGCCAATCTTGCTCCGGGAAGAGCCGCAGGAGCCCGTACCCCACGTCGCGGTCGCGCCCTACGATGTTCGTGAACTTGTGGTGGAGATAGTTGTGCGAATGTCTCCAGCCCGCAGACGGACAGACGGTGTCCCACTCGTACGTCTGCGACCGGAACTCGGGATCGTGCATCCAGTCGTATTGCCCGTGAATCACGTTGTGCCCGAGCTCCATGTTGTCCAGGATCTTCGAGACGCCGAGCAAAGCCGTCCCGGCGAGCCACGCGGGCGGGAGAACACCAGCGAAGAGCAACGTGCGTCCGCCGAGCCCGGTCCATCGCACGGCGCTTCGGATCCGGCGAATGTAACGCGCGTCGTTCTCGCCGAGATCGTCGAGCGTCCGTTTTCGCAGAGCGTCCAGTTCGGCTCCGAATGCGTCGATTTCTTTTGGGTCCAGGGTTCGGCTCATGAAGTTCTTCATGGTTCTACTCACAGGTCGAGGGTCACGTCGGAAAGAGGGATGGATACGCACAAGCGGATGTCCTCGTCCGGCTCGGACGAGATCGCACCGCTCGAGATATTTCGCACGACGCCGCTTCTCTTGCGGCACGAACAGCTGAAACAAATGCCCTGGCGGCACCCACTCGCGGGCGACAGCCCGGCTCGTTCGGCTTGGACGAGGAGAGACGAAGCGGCGTTTGCCGCGAACGTCTGCGCGGAGCGCGCGGCCGTCACCTGCACGGCGGGGACTGTCTCATCGCCGTCCGCGGTCAGGGGCTCGATCGGTGCGAACGTCTCCGCCTGGAGCGGCGCCGTCACTCCGCGCTCCTTCAAGAGACCGCGTACTCCTTCGATCAATGCCGGGGGACCGCACACGAAAATCCGGCGTTCGCCCGCGTCGGGTGCGACGTGATCGAGATGCGCTGCGGAAAATCGACCCATCAGCTCTCCGCTTGCGGCGCTTGCGCGGGTAACTGCGAACGTAATCCGGACGCCTGGATGACGTCGGGCCAGAGCTCTCAGCTCATCGGCAAAGATCAGATCGGAGCGCGTCCGCCCGTAGACGAGCACCGCGATGTCGTGCGCCAGGTCACGCGCTGACAGGTCGCGAAGCATGCTCGCAACCGGCGTGATCCCGCTGCCACCGGCGATGAGCAGCAGCTTGTCTCGCGGGTTCGAGGGTGCAACGAAGTCGCCGCGTGCAGGTCCGAGCTCCACCCAGTCTCCGGGGCGCAAACGATCGTGCAACCAGCCGGAAACCTTACCCCCCGGATGTCGCTTCACCGTGAGCACCACCGCGCGCGTCCCGTCGGGCGCGTTGGAGGGGCTGTAACAGCGTGTGTGCCGAACCCCATCGATCTCGACGGTGAGATTCACGTGTTGGCCCGGTCGGAAGCCGCGGAAGTGACCGTTCGGCCTGAGAACGAAGCTCTTCACTCCCCGCGCTTCGTCGCGCGTCGATTCGACTCGAGCGCGGATCCTTCGCGCCGTGAATCCCGGACTCAATGTACTCGCGTAAAAGTCGAACACGGGTTCGCGAACGAGACCCGTGACGAGCCGCGACTCGAGTAGTTTCCAGAAACGAAGGCCTGTCGGTCGTTCAACTGCCGCGCTCGCGCGTTCGTCGCTCATGCTGCGATGCGTAGCAAGGCAGGTGCCACTCCGCCGACTTGCCCTTTCAAGTCGGTCGAACGTCGACCAGTGGGGGGAACGTCGCACGGCTGGACGAACCGCGCCGACCTGCGCAAGAAACCGCACCCGGGCGAAGGAACACCGAGCGGCCCTTCGGCGCGAGCGACGCACGAGCAGCGATTGCGCGGTCGCGCAGAATTTGCAGCGACCGGATTGCGGTCGACAGCCTTTTTCGGCGCGAAATGCTCTCGAAAAGATGGCGCCGCTCGCCGTCGGTCGGCTGACGTCCATGTGACAAAAGGTGGCACGCACACTGCAACGACGGGCGAGCGCTGGGAACGACATCGAGGAGTGCCCATGAATCCGAAAACGGATGAAGCATCGAAGGTCTGGACGATCGTGCTCGCTGGCGGTGACGGGACGCGGCTTCGTCCGCTGACTCGCGCGCTGCACGGCGAAGACTTGCCGAAGCAGTTCGCGACCCTTCAAGGAGAGCGTTCCCTCTTGCAAGCGACGCTTGCCCGAACGCTGAGCACCAGTCCGCCGGAAAGAACGGTCGTGGTCGTCGCGGACGAGCGGCAATCTCTGGCGCGCGAGCAGCTCGCGGAATTTCCTGGGCTCGACGTCGTCGCGCAGCCCAGAAACGTGGGAACGGGACCAGGCCTCTTGCTTCCGCTCGCGCGCGTCGCTGCCCGGGATCCGGAGGCGCTGGTCACTGTGATTCCGTCGGATCACTACGTCGAAAACGCGGGTGCGTTCGTCGCTTCCGTCGAAGTGGCGATGAGCGTCGCGCGCCGCGAATCGGCGATCGTGCTCGTCGCTGCTGTCCCCGAAGGTTCGGAGCGCGAATATGGCTGGATCTCGATGGATTCGCACGACGGAAGACAGGGACGTCGCGTCGCCCGATTCATCGAAAAGCCCGACGAAGAAGCCGCCAAACGGCTATTTCAGTCGGGGGCACTGTGGAACACGTTCATCATGGTCGGGCCCGTGCAGCGCTTTCTCGAACTCACGCGGCAGCACTTGCCTCACACGAGCGCGCTCTTCGACGCTTACCGGCGCCGCATCGGCGCGAACGACGAACATCGCGCTCTATCCCAAACGTACGCCGCGCTCCGCCCGGCGGACTTTTCGCGTGACGTCCTCCAAAAGGCAAAGTCGTTGCGAGCTGTCCCTCTCTTGCCTTGTGGGTGGTCGGATTGGGGCACGCCGGAACGCGTGTTTCGCAGCTTGCACGGAACGCCGGACCTCGAGGCACTTCTGGGCCGGATTCGCGAGCGCGAAGCATCACTACCGTCGGCTCGAAGCGGTCTCGGCAGGAACAGCCACGCACCTGATGGGCTCGCCGCCACCAACAGCTAGCCAAGAACGGATGCTTCTGCACCGCTGGCGGTTGTCCAGCGGTGGTTCGCGGGACGCGCTCGCGTCAATGGTACGGACGCACAATCGTCGGCGCCGAGTGATCGGTTTTCGATGGTTCGCTCCGAGACGAAGCGACGTCCAAGAAGTCCGCTCCGAATCGTCGATCCATGCTCGAAGGTAGCCACGACACCGCAGCCTTGGAGGGCGGTGCTTCGCTATCGCGGGGGTCGTGACGAAGGTGTTGGCGGGCTTCACGTCGCGGTGAACCAGTCCCGAGCCATGGACGGTCGTGAGCGCGGAGGCGATTTGTCGCACGATTGCTGCCCGACGGCCTTTACGACTTTCTGTGCGGACTTCTGCGCTGGCAAGCACGGCTGCTCGCGTATCATTCGTCCCTCGTCGCAGAATACCCGCCGTGGTCGTTCGACTACGAACGGCTCTCAGCAGACGACTCATCCGCGGGCACGACGACCTGACCCGTGATCCCCCTGCCGTCGATCTCGAGGCGGAGCCGCGCGCGGTTTGCGCGGCGATGCAGATGATTCGCACCATGAGTCGGTCCACCTCTTCATCACCTCGAAATACGGGAGCGTGACCACGTGTGGGGCGGAGGCACGCAACTTGCTCCTTCCGCCCACTCGAATGGCGTCCTCCACGAAGGTCCACGATCTGATCGTCGAGCGGCTCTCGCAATTGGGTGTCCGGCACGTGTTCGGCGTGGGCGGCGCCAACATCGAAGACATGTTCGCGGCCGTGCAGCGACGCCGCCCGGAAATCCGAGCGGTGCTCTGCAAGCACGAGCACGCCGCGGGCACGGCCGCGGATGCTTACGCGCGGCTCCGCGGATTCGGCGTGGTGATGACCACTTCCGGCGGCGGCGCCATGAACCTGGTGCACGCGATGGCGGAGGCGCGGGCGTCGCGAATTCCCGTTCTCGCGATCGTCGGTGAGCCGCCGACGAACCTGCAAGGCAAGGGCGCCTTCCAAGACACGAGCGGAAAAGGCAGCGCGGTCGACGCACTCGCGGTGTTCCGCGCCGTCACGGTGTACGCGGCTCGCGTCGAACGAGCGGCGGACGCGCCGCAGCTTCTGGAAGAAGCGCTCGAGGCCGCGCTCGGCGGTTTGCAGGGACCGTCGCTCTTGCTCATCGCCAAGGATCTACAGTGCGCGGAAATCGCAACGAGCCGATCGGCGGTCGGGCGAACGGGAGCGCCGACGGCTCGCCCGAACCAAGTGGACCTTCAGCTCGCTTCACGGTGGCTCTCGAATCGTCCCGTCGTGGTGATCGCCGGCCCCGAGGTGTCGCGTTGCCACGCGGAGCTCGACCTGGCTCTGTTGGCGACGGAGCTCGACGCGACGGTGGCAACCGCTCCCGACGCCCGCGACGCCTTCGACAATCGAGATCCGCGGTTTCTCGGGGTCTCGGGAGCCATGGGGCATCTCGCGGTGTCCGAGGCCATCCAGGCGGCGCAAACCGTCCTCCTCGCGGGCACGACCCTTCCACTCCTCGCGCGTCAGGGGCTCGAGAGCGTGCTCTCCGAAAAGGCAATCGTTTCCGTCGGGCTCGAGCGTCCCTTCGTTTCGTTCCCTCGTTGTGTTCACGTGGACGGGGATCTTTCCACGTCGCTTCGGACGCTCGCGACACTGGCGACTGACTCCCCGCGCACTTCGCCCGCGAGCGTTCGTTTCGATGCAGCTCAGGGACCCCCGATTCGTCCGCCGTCGTTCACCATGGCGTCCTTGCTCGACGCTCTCGACCGGAGCGCCCCCGCGGGAAGCGTCATTCTCGTCGACGCGGGCAACACGGGCGCGAGCGCCGTTCATCACGTTCGCTCGCCGCGCGGAGGTCGGTGGTTGCTCGCCATGGGGATGGCCGGCATGGGTTATACGTTTGGCGCAGCGACGGGAGCCGCGTTTGCCACCGGCAAGCGCTGCATCGTGATCGCTGGTGATGGCGCTTTCTTCATGCAAGGCATGGAGATCCACACCGCCGTCGAGCACGGGCTCCCCATCACGTACGTGATCTTGGACAATCGCGCACACGGCATGTGTCTCGTGCGCGAGCGCCTCTTACTCGGCGAGAACGCGGGCTACAACGCGTTCCGTTCCTCGCGCCTCGGCGCGGGGCTCGCGGCGATGTTCCCGGGTCTTCCCGCTCACGACTGCGAGACGCGGAGCGAGTTCGAGTTGCTGCTCCAGCGTTCGTTCCGCGAGAGCGGGCCCTCGGTCGTGTGCGCGTCGATGCCGGACGTGGAAGTTCCCCCGTTTTCGGCGTTTCGCGAGCGGGCACCGACCGCACTCACCGTTCCTCGAGAGGTCGACGATGGTCGTGTCGAGAACGCGCGCTGAGCTCGATCCTTCGGGTCTAGGCGGGATCGAGGGCCTCGTTCGCTGCGAGGAGTTCGATCGCGAAGCGCTCGGTGAACGGATCACGGAGATGACGCACACCGTGTATCCGCACGACCAAGTCTACGGGCCGTTCATCACGATTCACGCGCATATCGAGTGTCCGCCGGAGCAGGTGTTCGCGTACATGGCAAACCCCTACAGCCTTCTCGAATGGACGTATTCCGTGCGTGATCTCCACCCGACAGGCGATGGCGACACGTTGGTCGGGGTCGACTCCGGAAACACGCCCATCTATTGCAAGACGGTTGCGTGCAAAGAGGCACTCACCGTCGACTACCATTGCGCCTGGGATCAGGGCGACGAGTTGTGGATGATCTATCTGAACCGGATCGTGCCCGCCGAGACCGTCCTCAAACGCCCTGGCTCGGTCGTGATCTGGACCAACTGTCGCCATCCTTATTACAAAGAGAATCCATTTCCGAATCTTTCGAAGGACCCCAAGCGCGAGTGGGTGGGTGACTGGTGGCCGCTGTTTTACGCCGGACACTCGATCGAGTTTCAAAACCTCAAAGCGATTCTCGAACACCGTCATCGACTCGGCTTGCCGATGGGCCCGTGTTTGCGTGAAGGGCGTCCATGACGACCGTGAGTTTGCTCGGCGTCGCGAGCTATTTGCCCGAGCGGGTCATCACGAACGACTTCTTCGCGCCGGGCGCTTCCGAACGGCGGGGCATGTTCACGGCGCCCAAGACACGCCGGCATGTCGGCCCAGGCGAGTCCGCGGCCGAGATGATCGAACGCGCTGCTCGGCGGCTGGTCGAAGAGCAGAACTTGAACCCGGTCCGAGACATCGACGTCCTGTTCACCAACGTCGCGGTTCCCGACGAGGCGTTCACGGGGTGTGGCGCCGAGGTCGCTCGACGGCTCGGTTGCCGCCCGCGCTGGATCCTGGACTTGCACAACACGGGGTGCGTTTCGTTTCTTTACATGATCGAGCTCGCGCGCTCGATCATGTCTGCAGGCGAGGCGCGGGGCGCTCTCTTGTGCAACGTGCAGAACGCGGCGGGTCGCGTGTTCTCGAACGAGGAAGTTCGCCTCCAGTCGCAGGCGCCCGTCCCCGGGGATGGCTGCGGCGTCGGCTACGTCGCCGCGAGTGAAGCGTCGCCCGTGCTTTCGATCTTGCACACGTGCCACCCCGAGTCGGCAAGCGACATGGAGGCCTCTGCCGCCGACGGACGTCGCTATTGGGAGCCGGGGCTCCGCCCGATCAGCATTCGGTTCACCGATCAACGAGTTGCTTCTATCATCGAGCGCGGCAACCGATTGGTTCCCGAGAGCGTCCGAGCCGCGTGTACCGCCGCAGGTCTCCACACCGGAGACATCGACCTATTCGTCAGCAATCAGCCGAATCCCATCTTCCTTCGCAACTGGCGCGAGGCGCTCGAGCTCCCGCGCGAAAAGCACCACGACACCTTCGACTCTTTGGGAAACCTATTCGGAGCCGCGATCCCCATCAACATCGAGGACGCGCTCCGCCACGGGAAGCTCAAAGCGAACGATTGCCTCGCGCTCGGCGGCTTTTCCCACGCGGGAGACTATACGGCCGCCGCGATCGTCCGCTGGCATCCGAGCACGCGTCTCGAAGGCATCGATGGCTTGGGTTGATCATCTCCGGCCCGGGCTCGCCTCCGTCACGTCGCTGAGAACGTACGACTATCGATCGGCCCCAGGGCTCATCCGTCTCGATTGCAACGAAGGTCCGCCAGCGAGTGCCGCGGAGGAGGCGCAGCTCATCCAAGAGCTCGGTCCGTTGGCGCTCCATCGATATCCCGACGTGAGCGGCGCGAAGCTCCGCTGCGCGCTCGCCGAAAGATGGAAGGTGGACCCTGGCGAGATCCTCCTCGGAAACGGCTCGATCGAGGTACTGTCGCTCCTCGCGATGGCGTTCGGCGGGGCGGAGGTGGAGCGACCTCCGCGGCTTCTGTACCCGGACCCCAGCTTTCCGCACTACGAGGTAATCGCCCAAACCCACGGCTTGGTTCCAGTGGCCGCTCCGCTCCAGCCGGACTTTGGGCTCGACGAGCGAGCGCTCACTGTAGCAGTCGATGTTCACCGTCCCGCGCTCGCCATTTTCGCCTCGCCGAACAACCCGACCGGCAACAGCTTCGATCGCGACGTGCTCGTCCGTCTGGCAAGAAGAATGGACGCCGCCTTCGTCGTGGACGAGGCGTACGTGGACTTCCGTCAGGGCGGCGCATCCGCGCTCGTTCCTCTGATTCGAGAGATCCCCGGGTTCTTCGTCACTCGCACTTTCTCTAAAGTTGGACTCGCCGGGTTGCGCGTGGGGGCGCTGCTCGGCGCGCGCAACGCGATCGCGGAGTTGGACAAGGTTCGCCTGCCGTGGAACGTGAACGCGGTCTCGCAAGCGCTCGCGACGGCGTGGATCTCCGATGGCGGCCAGAGGCTCGAGTCACGGGTTCGAGCGATCGTCGCGGCGAGAGCCGAGCTCGAGTCCGGTCTCCGCTCGATTCCCGGGGTGATCGTCTATCCGAGCGACGCGAACTTCGTGCTCGTCCGGACGCCCGAACCGGCGCATCTGATATTTCTCAGGATGCTGGCGAAGGGGGTTCTCGTGAAGGACGTGTCACGCCCCGGTCTCCTCGATCGATGTCTGAGGATCACCGTGAGCACCGGTTTCGAGAACTCGCGTTGTGTGCACGCGCTCGAAGAGTCGCTGCGATCGTAGCGGCGAAGCGAGAAACGAGGACGACATGAACCGCAATTTGGAAGCTTCGCGCGCCCGGATGGTCGAACGGCATCTCGCCGGCCGTAACATACGCACGCCGATCGTACTCGAAGCGTTTCGCCTTGTGCCCAGGGAGGATTTTCTCCCCGAGGACCTCGCCGAGTTTGCTTACGACGACGCGCCGCTTCCCATCGGCGAGGGGCAAACCATTTCGCAACCGTACATCGTCGCGTTCATGGTGGAGGCGCTCGAGCTACGCGAGGGTGACCGAGTGCTCGAGATCGGAACCGGGTCGGGATACGCCGCAGCGATCCTCGGCTGCATCGCCCGCGAGGTCTACACGGTCGAGCGCATCGAATCGCTGGCAGTAACAGCGCGCGAACGGCTCGAACGGCTCGGATACGCGAACGTGCACGTACTCTGCGAAGACGGATCGCTCGGGTGGCCCGAGCACGCGCCGTACGACGCCATCGTCGTTGCGGCGGGCGGCCCGAAGGTGCCCCCCGCGTTGCGCTCGCAGTTGCGAATCGGTGGACGATTGGTGATGCCCGTCGGTCCCGACTCCTCGAATCAGAAGCTCTTGCGCGTCACGTGCGAAGGGGAAAGCGACTTTCGCGAAGAGGCACTCACGAACGTGCGCTTCGTGCCTCTCATCGGTGAGCAGGCCTGGAACGAACAGGAATCGCACATGATTCGTGCGGCGCGTGAACACAGCGACACGCACGCCGTCGCCAGGTTGATACGCGAAGCGGCCGAGCCGATCGACGACATCGAAACGGCTTCGATCGACGCGCTCATCGAGCGGATCGGAGACGCGCGCATCGTGCTCCTCGGGGAAGCGACCCACGGCACGAGCGAGTTTTACAGAATGCGGGCGCGCATCACGAAAGAGCTCATTTTACGTCGCGGTTACCATTTCGTGGCCGTCGAGGCGGATTGGCCCGACGCCGCGCGCGTCGACGAGTACGTCCTCGGCGATACGCGCCGCTCGCGGCTCGCGTTCACCCCGTTTTCGCGCTTTCCGACTTGGATGTGGCGCAACGAAGAAGTGCATACGTTCGTCGACTGGCTACGCGTTCACAACGCGGGTCGCGAGTCGTATCGCGTGGGCTTCCACGGCCTGGACTTGTACAGCCTGTTCACCTCGATCGCCGCCGTCCTCACGTACCTGGACGACGTCGATCCCGCGGCCGCTCGTGTTGCCCGGCACCGCTACGGTGCATTGACGCCCTGGCAAAAAGATCCGGCGGCGTACGGCAGGGCCGTTCTTGCGGGCCGCTACGAGAGTTCGGAACAGGCGGTCGTCACCATGCTGCGCGACATGCTGAAGCGACGACTGGACTACGCGCTCGAGGACGGCGAGCGGTTCTTCGACGCCGCGCAGAACGCGCGGGTCGTCGCCGACGCGGAACACTACTACCGGGCCATGTACTACGGCTCTGCTGCGTCGTGGAACCTGCGCGACACGCACATGTTCGAGACACTCCGGTCGCTTCTGACCTACCATGGGCCGGATTCGAAGGGAATCGTATGGGAGCACAACTCGCACATCGGCGACGCGCGAGCGACCGAAATGAGCGCGCACGGGGAACACAACGTCGGCCAGCTATGCCGAGTTGAGTTCGGAGGGCGCGCGTACTCGATCGGGTTCGGGACCGATCACGGCACCGTCGCCGCCGCTTCGACGTGGGGCGAGCCGATGGAACGAATGCGCGTGCGACCTTCGCACGCCGATAGCTACGAACGGATCTTTCACGAAGCGGGGATACCAGCGCTGATGCTGCACCTCAGGGAGCCGGCTCGGGGCGCGGTGCGCGACGAGCTTCTCGCCGAGCGCTTGGAGAGGGCAATCGGCGTCGTCTACAAACCCGGAAGCGAGCTTCGGAGTCACTACTTCTACGCAAACCTGCCGCGTCAATTCGACGAGTACGTCTGGTTCGACGAGACGCGCGCGGTGCGTCCACTCGAAACTACGGAGCTACCGAGTGGACTGCCCGACAGCTACCCATTTAGCGTCTCTGCGTGACGCTCTCGCCTCAATACTCGGGTAAAGGCACCGGAGGACGGGCGAGCGGCAAGACGCGTTCATCGGCCGCATCGACACGTGGCTCGCGTCCGAGCGGGGACCGAGAGCCGAGCAAGGCGTCGATTTCGGCCTTTTCGATGGTCTCCACCGAGAGCAACGCTTCGAGGAGCTTGCGATGTTCACTGCGGTGCCGTTCGATGATCGACGTAGCTCTTTCGAGGGCTTTCACGAGGAGCGCGCGGGCCTCGGATTCGATGGTGGAAACGGTCGAATCGCTCGCCCCGCTCTCGGTGGCCACCAGGTTCCCGAGGAAGGGATGTTCGGAACCATGCTCGTAGTAAGCGGGTCCGAGCGCCCGGCTCATGCCGTAGTTCGAGACCATGCGCGTGGCGAGCTGGGTCGCTTCCTTGAGGTCGTTCTCGGCGCCGCTCGAGACGTCTCCGAGAACCGTTTGCTCGGCAGCGTAGCCCCCATGAGCACGCTGAGTCGCGCCTCGAGCTCGGCCTTGCCATCTTGGATCAAGGCGTAGAATTGAGAGTAGGGCACATCGAACGGCTCGTCCGGCGTCGGAGTTCCTGCACGCCAAATCCACCGCGCCATCACATCAACGGCAAGAGCAGGATCAGGAGCCACGCCGCCCCTGAAGGCCGTTTCCAGATGAGACGCGTCCCGTTCGGTTTCGGTGGCTCCGCTGCGCGATTCGGAGGCGTCGGAGGGATGGCTTGCGACATGGGCGGGATCTTCTTCAGAGCGTTTCGGCCGAGGCCGAAGCTCGGATCATGGGGACCGCTTCCGCGAGGTCCCGCACGATTCGTGGAGAAGTCGAGTGGCTTCGCCCCGCTTCTGGAGTCGCTCGACCTGACTGGTGTCGTCGGAGGTGTAGGTGATCGAGACGCCGTTCGGGAGCTTCTTCACGTCGACCTTCGTGGACGACTCGCAGGAACAGCTCTCCATTACGTCGTGACCGCTCGCGCCGTCCGACATCCCGCCCATCATTCCGTGCCCCATCATCATTCCGCCGCCCATCTGGCCGTCCATGGAGTGCTGCGCACTCGTCGAAGGTGCGGGCGACGCCTTCGGTGTGGCCGTCTTCGGGGTGCTCTGGGCGAGGGCCACCGCGCTGCCAACGGTTCCGAGGACCAACGCACTTCCCACGATCAAAAACGACTTCTTCATGAATGGTCTCCTGTCTTCGGGCAAAACGGCCCGTAACCGTCCCTCTGAGCAGGGTGTGTGCCAAAGGCGCAGGAGCGATTGCTCGGAAGGCGGCCGCGCGGATCTGCGCTCTCGAGCTCCATTGCGGGGTACGGGCTCGCAACGAACACGCAAATCTGGCGGTCGAGCGAATGCTTTGCGCGGCCTTACAGCGCCGAGATGCGCCTGCTCGGTCAACGCGCGAAGGGTTGCGTATTCCGGCGCGACTTGAACGCCGATTCCGGAACGACTTGAACACCCATTC
>CAZDNG010000060.1:0-60367 GCA_964506835.1 uncultured Polyangiaceae bacterium | reverse complement strand
ACCCGACCGACATGACCGCGCCGGTGTCGGGCGCCGTCTACCTCTTTTCCACCGAGCCGTAGCAGACGCCGCCAGAACCCATGATTCCTAAAGGCTCTGAATGATGGCGACGATGTTGCCCTCGGGGTCTTTGAACCACGCGCTCTTCGCGCCGCCGGCGGTGGCGATGCCGTCGTGGGTTTTCAGTCCCGGGTAGTCGTACTCCTCGAACTCGACGCCGCGCTCTTTCAATTCGCGGACCTCGCTCTCGATGTCCGTGACTTGCCAAAATGCCTGGCTCGCTTTCGACGTGCCGGCGTTCGGCGTCGGGTACATGAAGCACTCGGTACCCGCGGCGAAAGCGTAGACGACGCCGCCCGGGGTCGCGTGCTTCGGAGCGAACCCGAGCTTCTGTTCGTAAAATGCTCGAGCGCGAGCGAGATCTTTCACGGGCAGGTACGCGAACATCGGCGATTTCTGGAGCATGGAGCAAATCCTCTCCGGTTTCCCTTGGCTCCCTCACTTCGAAGGGTCAAGCGCGAGAACGCCGCATTTCATTTTTTGGGGCAACTGGCGCGACGAAATCGTCGCAGACACGGCGCGCTCGCCCGCGTGTCAGCGTCAAAAATAGACGGCGAGGCTCGCGACCACGGTGAGCGGCGGCGCGGCGAACAGATGCGTCGCCGCGGACGCGAGCGCCGTGCCCGGTTTCACGCTGAAGTTCGAGACGTAATATTCTTCGTCGTCCGCGTAGTGAAGATTGAGCAAGTTGTAAGCGTCCAGCGATAGCTCGACGTCGCGATAACGGAGCGCGCCGCCCGCGTTCAGCACGTTGTTCGTCGGGCCGACGATGGCGTCGGTGAGATGGCGTCCGCCGAGAAACGTGTACCCCACTCCCACGCGCGCGGTGAGCGGATGGCTCCGGATGGTGACCAGCGGGCCGTGCGCGCTCACGTCGGCGTGGACGAGGACCGGCGGAACTCCCGGGACGAAATGCGAGATGCCAGGAACCAGCGTCGTGAACGTCGCTTCCGCGACGGACACCGCGACCGATCCGGTGAGAAAATCCGTCGGTTTCGCGATCACCGAGCTCACGACGCCGCGGCGAATGCTCGCCCCTTCCGTCGCGAAGCCACCCGACGTCGCTTCGAAGACCAGCTCGTTGTCGACGTGGGTCTCGAAGAGCGACGCGGTCGCCGTGTAGCGTTCTTCCTTGGTCTGCACCCGCACGCCGCCCTCGAAAGAGCGCACCTTCGAATACGGTCTCGCGCCTTCCTGGATGCTGGGGCCGACTCCGGGGTTTCCCGGTCCGGCCGTAGCGGTGGCCTGATTCACGCCTGCGGCCACCGCGCTGGCCACATTTGCGGTCGCGTCGAGCGAACGAAACCCTTCGCCGTAGGAGCCGACCACGGCAATTTCGCGCGTCACGTCGTACTCGGCCGTGACGCGCGGGCTGAGTGCGACGCCTTGTGCCCCGCGATGCGCGTCGGGAATGGCCGACGAGCGACTCGACGGCGGCACGTCGTAGCCCAGCCGATCGTCGACGCCGACGGCGAGCAGATCGGCGCGAACGCCGCCCGAAATGCGAAGTCGTTTCCAGAGCCGCACGTCGACGTCGAGGTACGCCCCGGCGTCGAGGGTGTCGATGCCCGCGTCGAGCCGGCGATCCCACGCGACGAGCGTGGTCGGATTGAGCAGGCTCTTCGTCTGATCGGTGTGGCCGGCGCGAACGGTCACGCCGGGTTCGGCGACGACCTCGCCGAACGACGCAAATCGGAGCGGCGCCGTATGGTACCGCGACGTGACGCCGATGGCGTCTTCCTGATTCGTGCTCTCCCACAAGTCGCCCTGTCCGCCGGCGAGCTCCGGGTTCAAGAGCGAGCTGTAGATGTTGCCAGTCAGATTTTGCCGCGCGCGAAAGTCGGTCCACATCACCCATGGCGCGAGCTCGAACCGCGCGCCGCTCGGAGCGACATCGTCGAAATCGGCGCCGAGGATCACCCGCGACGTCTGCACGCCCTGTCCCGACGTGTAGTTCGGGTAGCTGTCGTAAAGACCGATGCGCCCGGCGTCGAGGTCGTCCTGTCGCACGACGCCGGGCAACGTCGCGCGCACGCCGTACGCCGTCGCGAGGAATCTCAAATGCTGTCGCGTCGCGACGTCGAAGCCGTATTGCGCGTTCACGGTGGCCGACTCGGACGCACGATTTTGGCCGAATCCGTCGCTCTTTCGCACGGCGAACGCCGCGAACGTCTCTTCGTCCGCGTCCTTCGGCGCCGTGACGCCGACGACACGGAGCTGATTGAACGACCCAACCGACGCCTTCACCAGGTTGCCGCGGTTCGGCACGCCGAGGTCGAAGTACGCGCTCCCTACGATCGCGGTGTCGCCCTGTCGCGGATCGTACGAACCTTCGAGCACGCGAATGCTGCGCACCACCTCCGGAATGATGAAATTCGCATCCGCGTATCCTTGCCCCTGCACGTGCACCGGACTGTTGATCGGCACATTGCCGACCCGCATCTCGATGCCCGACCCATGATCGAGATCGAACCCGCGCAAGTAAACGTCGTTGCCGAATCCTTCGCCGTCTTCGTGATCGACGAAAAACCCCGGCGCGGCCGACAGCATCTCGCTCGTCTCTTGTCGCGGTGATGCGTCGAGGAGCTCGCGCTTGATCCGCAAATCGCCGAGCCCGCGCGGTGACGACCACCCCTTGCCGCGCACCTCGACGACCTCCCGGTAGTCCTCGTCCTGCTCGTTCGTAGAAACCGCGGCGCCGCTCGCATTCTCGGGCGTCGCGCCGGTCGCCGCCGGGGCCGCACCGCTGGCCGTCGTTGCAGGATTCGCCAGCGTAGGCGCGCCGCTCACCGGTACGGCCGCACCGCTCGCCGTCGTTGCAGGATTTGCCAGCGTAGGCGCGCCGCTCACCGGTACGGCCGCACCGCTCGCCGCCGTGGCGACCGGCGCCGGATGAAACACCACGACGTACTCGACGCGCGATCGGAAGGGCTGCCCGTCGCGCATCGACGGTTTCCACGACGAACTGCGAAGCCCCGCCACGGCCGCGTCGTCGTAGGCCGCGGGCGTTTTTTCCGGAGCGTGCGACGCGACCACGACGGATTCGACGTGCCCGCTCGCGTCGATGACGAGCTGCAGCACGACCTGCGCTTCCATTTCCGGCGCGCCGCTCGGAAACGGCACGGCGATGGGCGTCGCGGGCTCCGCCACGACGAGATCCGCATGCGCGGGCGCGCTCGCGAGCACCACGCTGAACGCGAACGCCGTCGCCCATCGCGCAGGACCGAGCCTCGTCACATCAGTACGAACTCGCCGATGAGCGCGCCGTCGCCAGCGACGTCGGACGTGAACGAGTACGCCCCTTCGACAGCCGGCGTCGTGAACGACGTCGTCATCGACGCGCCGGGCGCGAGCGGCGCGAAATTCGCGCCCTTCGGAAAACACGACGTCGTCGGGCATCCGGCGGGAAGCCCGGTCGGGATGCATCCGATCACGAGGTCGTGCGGCTTCGTGCCGACGTTGGTCAACGTCAACGTGATCAGGCTCGAGTTCTGCGACGTGATGTTCCGCTCCGTCGATCCGCTGTCGACCCCACCGACGGCGAACGCCGTGTCGCTCACGGTGAGGAGCACCGTCTCCGATTGTTCATTGATCCCGTCCTGATCGCCCGGCGCACACGAATCGCCGCTCGTGGAGCTACTGCAAGCAAGACACGAGAACGCGACGGCCGCGACGAACCCGCTGAAGCGAAGTGGAATGGCCATGCCCGGAGCCTCGACGAATCTGGCTTTCCGTCCAGCGTACGGGCATCGCCGCATCTCCGGTATCCGGCACTTGCCGGATGCGGCAAGAGTTACCGAAGTGGCAGAAAATCGGCTCAAATCGGCCATTTTTCGCATTTCGAGCGGCTTCGCGCGCTCCCGCGTGCCATGTCCGAGTTAGGAAATACCCATGGCTCGGATTTTCATCACCGGCTCGAGCGACGGTCTCGGCCTCTTGGCGGGGAAGCGCCTCGCCGACGAAGGACATCGCGTGACGCTTCACGCGCGAAACGACGCACGTGCGAACGACGCGAAGAAGAAGCTGCCCGCCGCGGAACACGTCGTCACGGGCGACGTCGCTACCCTCGACGGCATGCGCCAGGTGTCCGAACGAGCGAACGCGACGGGCCCCTTCGACGCCGTCATCCACAATGTCGCGATCGGGTATCGAGAGCCGCGACGGCTCGAAACGACCGATGGCATCGAGCGCGTGTTCGCGATCAACGCGCTCGCGCCCTACGTGCTCACGGCGCTCATCGCGCGGCCGAAGCGCCTCGTCTATCTCAGTTCGGGTCTGCACCGGAGCGGCGAAGCCGACCTGCGCGACCCGCAATGGAAGAAGCATGCCTGGAACGGCTCGCAAGCGTACTCGGACAGCAAGCTCTGGAACGTCGTGCTCGCGTTCGCCGTGGCGCGACGTTGGCCCGACGTCCTCTCGAACGCACTCGAACCCGGTTGGGTGCCGACGAAGATGGGCGGCGCGGGTGCTCCCGACGATCTCGCGCTCGGCGCCGTGACCCAAGCCTGGCTCGCGGTCAGTGACGATCCGCAGGCGACCGTCACCGGCGAGTATTTTTTCCATCAGAAGACGCGAAGCGTGCACCCGGCGGCGCTGGACCGGAAAATTCAGGACGCATTCCTCGGCTATTGCGGATCGCTCAGCGACGTCACCTTGCCGGATACCGACGAATAGGGTTCCGCCGCTCGAGCTCATGGTACGACCGAGCGGTGGACTTTCTCACCGTCGCTCAACGCATTCGAAACCTGGCGCAAGCGGGCCTCGCGTACTCCGAAGGCCCGTTCGACCGCGATCGCTACCAGCAGCTTCTCGCGCTCGCCGCAGAGATTCTCGCGACGTCGACCGGAACGTCGCTCGACGAGGTGACCGAGATCCTGCGTCTCGAGCGCGGCTACCCGACGCCGAAGGTGGACGTCCGCGCGGTCGTCCCGCGCGGCGACCAGCTCCTCTTCGTCCGCGAAACGACCGATGGCCGCTGGGCGCTTCCGGGTGGTTGGGCCGACTCGGGAACGTCGCCGTCGAAAATGGCGGCGCGCGAAGTCCTGGAAGAGACCGGATACGTCGTCACGCCGTTGAAAGTGCTCGCGGTGTTCGACAAGGCGACCCACTTCCCCGTCTCCGAGCTGTGGGGCGTCTACAAATTGTTCTTTCTGTGTCGCATCGACGGCGGTGAAGCGCGCCCGAGTTTCGAAACGCCGGAGCTCGGATTCTTCGGCGAAAACGAGATCCCGCCGCTGTCGCTCAATCGCAACACCGAAGGGCAGGTCCGTCGCATGTTCGAACATGTCCGCGCGCCCCACCTCGCGACCGACTTCGACTGATGAAGCGCGCCGCGCTCGAGGCCGCGCGAAGCCGCCGCGTGCCGGATCTGATTCGTCCGGGACTCTCCATCCTCTTCGTCGGCGTGAATCCCGGGCTCTACTCGGCCGCGGTCGGACATCACTTCGCGCGCCCCGGAAATCGGTTCTGGCCGACCCTCGCGCTCGCGGGCTTGACGCCCGAACGCCTTTCGCCGGACGACGAACGGAGGCTCCTCGACTTCGGTATCGGCATCACCAACGTCGTGTCGCGCGCAACCGCGACCGCCGATGAGCTTTCGTCCGACGAACTCGCCTCCGGGGCGCGACGGCTCGCGGCCAAAGTGCGTCGCTTCGAGCCAAAAATCGTCGCGATCCTCGGCATCACCGCGTATCGAACGGCGTTTCGGCGACCCGACGCGACGCTCGGCAAGCAGCCCGAACCGCTCGGCGCGTCGACGATCTGGGTGCTCCCCAATCCGAGCGGACTGAATGCGCACTACCAGCTGCCCGAGCTCGCTCGCCTCTTCGCGAAACTACGCGCGTGAATGAGTCATTCGCCGGCGTGCCGAACGAGCTCCGGAGGGGCAATGCTTGCCCGCTTTTCGAGGATCGACGACACCGCGTGGGTAAAATCGCCGGGGAGAAAGGGCTTCGGGAGAAAATAGGTACCCTCGCCGAGCGGCACGGAGAACTGCTCGGCGTCCTTGGTGTATCCGGAGATGTAGAGCACGCGGAGGTCCGGGCATCGTTTGCGCAACTCGGTCGCGAGCTCCATTCCACCGAGCTCGGGCATCGCGACGTCCGTCACGAGCAGTTCCACGGAGCCCGGATGTTCGCGGGCCACCTCGAGGGCATGCATCCCGTTTTTGGCGGCGAGCACGGAATAGCCGCGGAGCTCGAGCAAGCGTACCAAGAGCAGTCTCACGTCCTGATCGTCCTCGCACACCAGCACGGTTTCGAACGGAGCGCCGCGAGACGGGGCGCGTTCGCCGAACGACCGGACCGGCGCCGGCGTTGCGACCGAGTGCGGCAAGTAGATCGTGAACGTCGCGCCCGCGCCGACGGAACTCTCGACGTCGATGGCGCCGCCGCTCTGAAGCACGATGCCCTGGACCATCGAAAGGCCGAGACCCGTCCCCTGCCCGAGCTCCTTGGTCGTGAAGAACGGCTCGAAGATCTGCGGCAAGACGTCCCGAGGGATCCCCGTTCCACTGTCGGACACGACGAGCGCGACGTAGGCCCCCGCGGAAAGCCCGGCATGCTCGCCGGGTCCGAACGTCACCTCTCTCGTTTCGAGGCGAAGGGTTCCGCCTTCGGGCATGGCGTCGCGCGCGTTCAGCGCCAAGTTCAAAATGACCTGCTCGATTTGTCCCGGATCGGCGACTACCCCGCATTTCGCACCGAGCTCCGTGACGAGCTCCACGCCCCCGCCGAGCACCGTTTGCAGGAGCGCTCGCGCACGCTCGGTCATTTCGTTCAGGTCGAACGCCTCGGGCTTGAGCACCTGACGGCGACTGTACGCAAGCAATTGCCGCGTGAGCTCGGCGGCCCGTTTCGCACTCGCGAGCACCATGTCGACGTGCGACGCGAGGGCACCGTCGGACGGCAGACCGCGTTTGAGGAGCTCGGCGTAGCCCATGACGATGACCAATCGGTTGTTGAAGTCGTGAGCGATTCCGCCGGCGAGCTTGCCGACCGCGCCCAGTTTCTGGGCCTCGCGGAGCTCGGCTTCCAGCCTCTCCTGAGCGACGATGAGCGCGCGCTGCCGATCGGCGCTCGTGAAGAACGCGGTGAGGAACTCCATCCGCCCCGCGTCGTCGCGCGAAGCAAACGCGTGCTGCGTGACCCAGCGGATTTCGCCTCGCAAAGGGATGACCTGCTTGTCGAGATGGAAGCCGTCGATTTCACCCTTGGCGACGCGGCCCATCGCCGCACGGCCGGGATCGACGTCGTCCGCATGCGTCGTCTTCATCCATATTTCGTACGGATCGCTGGCCAGAAGCTCCTCTCGCGAGCTCCCGAGCAACTGCGCGAACGCCTCGTTGACGAAGGCATAGCGCCCCTTCGCCGCCGATACGCTCATGATGCCGATCGGCGAGCCTTCGACCGCATTTCGGTAGTGCCGGGCCTCCTCGAGCTCGTCCGTCAGTGCATCGATCTTCGCCTGCATGCGCTCGAGCTCGTGTTCGAGCTCGGTCACCCGGTCGCCCATGGTGAGGAGCATATCCCGCGAGCGACGAGAATCGCCACACGGACCCGAAACGAGGGAAATCACCTTTCCCGACCACGTCCGGGTCCGCTGTTTTCGGGGGACGCTACTGGCAGATCCAGGTGGTCGTCAGAGAGAGGAACTTGTCGGCGCCGACCGAGTCGCCGTTGGCATCGACGGTCACCGCGACGGCATACGAGTGGTTCGCCTTCACCGGAAACCCGGTGGTCGTGGAACCGGACGGATCTCCATGTCCGTTCATCCGGAAGCTGACCTCCGTGTCCGTCGCGTTGGTGGCGGTCGTGAGATCCTGGAGCACGGGTGCGAAGAGCGTCTCCGGAGACGCGGTGTCACTCGCGGTCGTCACGTAGCCCGACACGGACACGATGCAGATCCCGTCGTGAGCCACCGTGAAGGTTTGCCCATTGGTGACGAGCTTGGACGCTCCGACGTCGGGGGTGCTGCTGAAAACCTGGCTGTGCCCGATGACCGCAGAGCCCGCAGGACCCGTCGGGCCCGTCAAACCAGGAGACCCTTGTGGACCCGCCGGCCCTTGCGTTCCCTGAGGGCCGACCGGCCCCGCCGGACCGGCAGGGCCCTGCGCACCGGGAGCGCCGTTGCACACGTACGTAGTGAAGCCGCCGAGCGTGAGCGAGATGCCACCGGTCGGACAATTGCCGTTGCCGACGTTGACCGATGCCCCCGTCACGGATTGTCCCGCAGGCCCCGCCGCGCCCGTCGGTCCCGCCGCGCCGGTTGCACCGGTTGCGCCCGTCGCACCGGTCGCGCCAGTCGCACCCTTCGGTCCAGTCTGGCTCCACGTGACCGCGTGTTCGAGTGCGTTGCAACTCTGACT
Organism: uncultured Polyangiaceae bacterium; assembly: GCA_964506835.1. Lineage (GTDB taxonomy): Bacteria > Myxococcota_A > Polyangia > Polyangiales > Polyangiaceae > DASZVB01. The sequence goes on along the minus strand of CAZDNG010000060.1, from coordinate 51,942 downwards.
CGCGGAATCGATGATCCTCACGCTGCCCGTGAGTGAGTTGTAGCAACCGTGAATGACGCCGTTCGCGTCCGGAATTGCCGCAAATGCCGCGCCCGCCAGAAAGCCACCCGCCACGACGATCGAAACGTAACGATACTTGGATCTCATGCGCTCCTCACTTTCGACAGCGCGTTTCGCACGTCCGTGATTCGATGTCCATACATCTGATTGCAATGTGTGATCGCGACGGGTGATCCTGACCACCCTGTTGGTCGCGACGGCGTCGACTGGGGAGGCGCGAGTGGGCGCGGATCGTTGCCTGCGTCGGGCCGCGGGCCGAGGACCATAACTGAGCATCCGGGCTCAAATTGTTCTCGCAGTCGCCGCGCGGGGCAGCATGCGCCGCGCTCTCTCCCGCGTGTAAAAGGTGAGATTTCGCGCGGTCTCGGGTGTCGGAGGCGACGCGGCCAAGGGGCGCCGAACGGCGAGCCACGAACGGCACGGCCCGTGCTGTCTCGAGCTCCGGCTCTGGTCGTCCGCGCTACTCCGTGTTGGCGGCCACCGCTCTCCACCCCGAACGAGGAAATCGACGAATGGCCACCATCAAGACCAAAGACGGCACCGAGATCTATTACAAGGATTGGGGCAGCGGACAGCCCATCGTGTTCAGTCACGGCTGGCCGCTCTCCGGAGACGCCTTCGAAGACCAGATGTTCTATCTGGCTTCGCGAGGGTTCCGCTGCATCGCACACGATCGACGCGGGCACGGCCGTTCGAGCCAACCGTGGGAAGGCAACGATCTCGACACCTATGCCGACGATCTCGCGACGCTGGTCGAGGCTCTCGACCTGAAAAAAGCGGTGCACGTGGGCCACTCCACCGGCGGCGGCGAAGTGGCGCGTTACATCGGCCGTCACGGCACGAAGCGCGTGGCGAAAGCGGTCCTCATCGGCGCGATCCCGCCGGTCATGGTCAAGTCGGCGTCGAACCCGGGCGGCACGCCGATCGAAGCGTTCGACCAGCTCCGCAGCGCCGTCCAGGCGGACCGCTCGGCGTTCTGGCGAGACCTCAGCCTGCCCTTTTACAGCTACAACCGGCCTGGCGCGAAGATCTCGGAAGGGGTTCGCGAGTCGTTCTGGCTTCAGTCGATGATGTGCGGCTTTCCGGCTTCGTATTTCTGCATCAAAGCGTTCTCGGAGACGGACCTGACCGAGGATCTCAAGAAGTTCGACGTTCCGACGTACATCCTCCACGGTGACGACGACCAGATCGTGCCGTACGCGGACGCCGCGTTGCTCTCGGCCAAGATCGTCAAAGGTGCCAAGCTGAAGATCGTCCCCGGTGCGCCGCACGGGATGTGCACGACGCTCAAGGACATGGTCAACGAGGAGTTACTCGGCTTCATCCGGGGTTGATCCGGACGTCTCCGTAGTGCCCCGAGCGGAATTCGCCGTCGAGTGATTCGAGAAAACACCGTGTCGGGGCGCTAGTGTCCCGAGTCGATTCGCCGAGGAATTCATCGACGAAATCAGCGCTCGGGGCACTAGAGCGAACGCGAAGCGGGCGCGGGGTTCGGGGCGGAAGCCCCGAGGAAACAGGTAGTGTCCGACCGCTGCGAAGCAGCGGCGCCGCGGCTGCGGCGGTCTGCAATTGCAGACTCAGGACACTAGGAGATCGAATCATGGACCTCATCACGACCCCTCAATCCCCCCTTCCCTCTGGCTACGGCGCGCAAACGACCGCGCGCGAGGTGATCGGATCGCGTCGGCTCGACGGACTCACCGCGGTCGTGACGGGCGGCTACGCGGGCGTCGGTTTGGAAACCACGCGCGCGTTCTCGGACGCCGGCGCCACCGTGATCGTGCTCGGTCGAAGTCCGGAGAAGGCGCGCGCCGCGCTCTCGGGTCTGGCAAGGGTCGAGTTCGACGTGCTCGAGCTCGGCGAGCCCGCGTCGATCGACCGGTTCGCGGAGCGATTCTTGGCGTCGGGTCGCTCGCTCGACATGCTCATCAACAACGCCGGGATCATGGCCGCTCCGCTATCGCGAGATGCACGCGGCTTCGAGTCGCAGCTCGCGACGAACCATATCGGGCATTTTCAGCTGACGATGCGCCTCTGGCCGGCGCTCGCGAAGGCAAACGGCGCGCGCGTGGTTTCGCTATCGTCGCGGGGTCACGCCCGCAGCGGCATCGATTTCGACGATCCGCATTTCGAGCGCCGGCCCTACGACAAGTGGATCGCGTACGCCCAGTCGAAGACGGCGAACGCCCTCTTCGCGGTCGCACTCGACGCGCGAGGCGTGCCGCACGGAGTCCGCGCGTTCTCGGTCCACCCGGGCGCGGTGCTCACCGACTTGATGCGGTTCATGCCCGACGAGGAGATCACCGCCGCGGTCGCCAACTCGAACAAGATCTCGCCCCTGAAGACCACCGAACAGGGCGCCGCGACGAGCATCTGGTGCGCCACGAGCACTCAACTCGACGGCAAGGGCGGCGTCTATTGCGAAGACGTGGACATCGCCCCGGCAGTGCCGGCCGATTTCCCCGAGCCGCGCGGCGTGAGGCCGTGGGCGACGAATCGGGAGTTCGCCGAGCGGCTGTGGCTCCTGAGCGAATCGTGGACGGGCGCACGCTTGCCGTGACCCGGACGAGCGCTCCGCTCGCTACCTCGTGCGCCGCGCGCTCACGAGCGCGAGCGCGTGTCGCGCAATGACGAGATCTTCGTCGGTGGCGACGACGCGCACCGTGCAGCGGCTATCGTCGACGCTGATCACGGTGCCGGCCCTTTCGTGGTCACCGTTCGCCCCTTCATTTCGACGTGAATCGATCCGAATCCCGAGGTGCTCGAGCCCGGCGCCAATGTCGGCGCGAACCGCCGCCGCGTGCTCGCCGATCCCGCCCGTGAAGATCAAGAGGTCGATGCCGCCGAGCACGGCGGCGAAAGCGCCGATCGCCTTGCGCACGGAATAGGCAAACATCGAGAGCGCGAGGCGAGCGCGGTCGTCGCTCGACGCGCGCGTCAAGAGCGTCTTGACGTCGGAAACGCCGCCGATCGCGGCGAGGCCGGATTTTCGCTCGACGAGGTCTTCGAGCGCATCGGCGGACAGGTTTTTTTCGCGGAGCAGATAGACGAGCACGCCGGGGTCCAGATCGCCGGTGCGCGTTCCCATCATCACGCCACCGGCCGGCGTGAAGCCCATCGTCGTGTCGACCGCTTTTCCGTCCTTCACGGCGACGAGGCTCGAACCGTTGCCGAGGTGGGCGATGACGATCCGGGACGGCGGCGCATCGCCCAAGGTCGACATGACGTACTCGTACGAGAGACCATGAAAGCCGTACCGACGCACGCCTTCGCGATCGATCGCGTCGGGGAGCGGCAAGCGCCGCGCAATGTCCGGCATCGTCCGGTGAAACGCGGTGTCGAAGCACGCCACTTGAGGAAGCTCGGAGAATCGCGCCGACACGGCCTGGATGCCGGCAATGGCGGCGGGCATGTGCAGCGGCGCCAGCGGCACGAGCGCTTTCAGCTCCGTCACGAGCGCGTCGTCGACGCGCGCGGGGGCAACGTGGTTTGCTCCGCCGTGGACGACCCGGTGTCCGACCACCGTGGCGGTCGGAGCGCGCGCCGCCTCGAGGAGCGCGAACGAGGCGTCGAGCGCCGCGGCGTGGTCGGCGAATTTGCCGGTTCGTTCGGCGGGTGGGCCGAACCCGTGGAGCCACGCACGGCCGTCGTCACCGCCGAGCCGCTCCACGCCGCCCGTCGCGATCTGGCGCGGCTCTCCGGTCGCGACCGCCGGCCCCGAGCGGCTCGCGACGAACATGGCGAATTTGAGCGACGAAGAACCGGCGTTGATGCAGAGGACGACGTCGTCCGTGGCGTGTTCGTCGTTCGTTCTCGCGTCGCTCATGAAGGCCACGTAAAGCCGCTGATCTCCGGTAAGTCCTCGAAGTGCTCGCGCACGTACGCCGTGTGCTTGTTCAGCATCTCCTCGCACTCGTCCATGAGCAGCTCGCCGTGCTCGAGGGGGCGGCGCGCGCGACGGATCGCCTCGATGACGAGGTGAAACCGGCTCGTCTTGTTGAGCACGACCATGTCGAACGGCGTGGTCGTCGAGCCCTCTTCGCGATAGCCGCGCACGTGAAAGCGGCCCGGCTTCGGACGCCCGTGGAGTACCTGATGCACCGCACCCGCGTAACCGTGGAAGGCGAACACGACGTCGGTGTCCGTGGTGAAGAGCGCGTCGAATTTCTCGGCGGGCATGCCGTGCGGATGCTCCGAGGGCGCAAAAAGGCACATCAGATCGACGACGTTGACGACTCGGACGCAAAAGGACGGCGCTTTTTCGCGGAGCCACGCCGCGGCCGCCATGGTTTCGAGCGTCGCGACGTCGCCCGCGCACGCGAGGATGACGTCCGGCGCGTCGCCGCCGGACGTGCTCGCGAAATTCCAGATCGACGCGCCGCGGGCGCAATGCTCTCGCGCCGCGTCCATGTCGAGCCACTGAAGCTCCGGCTGCTTGTCGATGATGATCAGGTTCACGTAGCTCTTGCTCCGGAAGCAATGGTCGGCGACCGAGAGCAGGCAATTCGCGTCGGGCGGCAAGTACACGCGCGACACCGTTCCCTTCTTGGAAACGACGGTGTCCATGAAGCCCGGCCCCTGATGACTGAACCCGTTGTGATCGTTCCGCCAACACGTCGAGGTGAGAAGAATGTTCAGCGATGGAACGCGCGCGCGCCACGCGAGGTCGAAGCTCTCCTCGAGCCATTTGGCGTGCTGAGTGGTCATGGACGCGACGATGAGGGCGAAGGCTTCGTACGTCGCGAAGAGACCGTGTCGCCCCGTGAGCACATAGGCCTCGAGCCAGCCCTCGCAATTGTGCTCGCTCAGCACCTCCATCACGCGACCGTCGATGGCGACGTGATCGTCGGCGGGGATCGTGCGCTCGACGAGACACCGGTTCTCGACCTCGAACACGGCGCCCAGGCGGTTCGAGTTGGTCTCGTCCGGGCAAAAGAGCCGGAAATTCGTCGGGTTTTTGACGTAAATGTCGCGCATCAGCTTCCCGAGCTGTCGCGTCGATTCGTGCTTTTCCGAACCCGGTTTCACGACGGGCAAGGCGTACGCGGCATAGTTCGGCATATCGAGCGGCTTCGTCAGACGGCCGCCGTTCGCGTGTGGGTTCGCCCCCATGCGCCGCTCGCCTTTCGGCGCGAGTGCCGCAAGCTCGGGGATCAGGCGACCGCCTTCGTCGAACAACTCTTCGGCGCGATAGCTCTTCATCCACCGCTCGAGCATCGACAGGTGCGCGGGATTGGTGCGCACCCCGTCGAGCGGCACCTGATGCGCGCGAAACGTCCCCTCGACGGGCACGCCGTCGACTTCGCGCGGACCCGTCCACCCCTTGGGCGTTCGCATCACGATGACCGGCCACCGCGGGCGTTCGGTGATCCGTCCGCGTTCGCGCGCCGCGCGCTGGATGTTCGCGATGGCGTCGAGACAAGCGTCCAGGGTCGTTGCCAGAACCTCGTGCACGAGCTTCGGTTCGCTGCCGGTGACGAAATGCGGCTCGTAACCGTGACCGCTGAGGAGGCGGGTCAAATCTTCGTCGGACGCGCGACCGAGGACGGTCGGCCCGGCGATCTTGTATCCATTCAGATGCAGGACCGGTAAGACCGCGCCGTCGCGGACGGGGTTCAAGAAGCTGATCCCCTTCCACGACCCTTCGAGCGGACCGGTCTCGGCTTCGCCGTCCCCGACGACGGCGAGGGCGAGCAGATTCGGATTGTCGAAGACGGCGCCGAACGCGTGCGTCAGCACGTACCCGAGCTCGCCGCCTTCGTGAATCGACCCTGGCGTCTGCGGACCGACGTGGCTCGGCACGCCGCCGGGCGTCGAAAACTGACGGTAGAGCGCGCGGACGCCGTGCACGTCCTGGGTCACCTTCGGATAGACCTCGGAGTACGTGCCCTCGAGATAGACGTTCGCGACGAGCGCCGGTCCACCGTGACCCGGTCCGGTCAGAAAAATCGCGTTCAAGTCACGCGCGCGGATGGCGCGATTCATGTGCGCGTAGAGCAAACTCAGTCCCGGCGAAGTGCCCCAGTGACCGAGGAGCCGCGGTTTGATGTGCTCCACGCGCAAGGGCTCGCGGAGCAGCGGATTTTCACGCAGATAGATCTGCCCCACGGTCAGAAAATTCGCCGCGCGAAAGTACGCGTCGATTCCGGCGAGCTCGGCGGCGTTGAGTGTCGTCATGTCGTTCCCTTGCCGGTACTCATGCACAGTCGGGAGAGCAAGCGCCGCGCCATCGGCGCCACGTGCGTCCCGCGGGCCAAACCCCCAGTCGATTCAAACCGAGCGCGCAACGCTCGCGACGCGCAAGGGATGCGCCGACGCACGGACCCGCGCGCGCCCTCGGAGCAGAAGCGCTTCGCGACTCATGGTGACCAAAATCTGAGCCAGCCTTGTCGGACCCTCGATTCTTTGGGAACCGTTTTGGATTGAGGGGGGGCACGCGGAGTGGACGCGCGCGCTATTGTGGGGACGCGAAACGACGTCACGGGGCCGTCACGTGGCCCGCGCTTTGGCTTTCTTCCGGCGTTGTTGCCCGAGCTTCCGGGTGCGCGCGACGTGAGCCATGCGGCGAAGCGCCAGGATGAACGGTTCGAACAGCACCGTGCCGAGCACGGCGTAGCGAAGCGCGGCGTCCGGCGATTCGTCGGGCGCCCAATCGTCGGGGATCTCACAGTCAGCGATCGCGTCGACGGCCTCGGCATAGAAAACGAGATCGTCCCCGGTGCCTTCGTAAAACGAGCGCCCGATCGCCTCGAGCGCGCGGGCCGCGTAGCGTACGGAAACATCGTCCCGATTGACCATCCACCCGCGTTTCTTGGCGAGCTTCACGACGACGTCGAGCGCGCGCCCGAACGCTTCCGGATCGGAAGGGGGGAGCGCGCTTTCGGAAGGCACGAGCGCGTCGATCGCGTCGACGACGAAATCTTCGCCGGCTTTGTCCGCCGCCCGGAGCGCGCGCGAAATCGTGTCGATCGGCAGGCCCACGTCGTCGCGAAAGACTCGGATCATGGCGAGGCGCTCGAGGTGCCTCGGGCCATAGTCCGCCTGATTCTTCCCGGTCCGCGACCCCGCGGGCAGGAGCCCCTCGCGGATGTAGAATTTGATCGTGGGGAGCGGCACTCCCGACTTTCGGCTGAGTTCGGCGACTTTCATTCGTAATGCTTGACTGAACGGATAGTGGATAGTATCTACTATCCGTCTGGTTCGTTCAAGTGGAGGTTCTCATGGAAGACCGTTGGGACGTCATCATCGTCGGGGCGCGCTGTGCCGGGGCCACCTTGGGTGCATTGCTCGCGAAACGAGGGGTGCGCACGTTGATCCTCGAAGCATCGCCGCGCGGAACCGACATGCCGATGTCGACGCACCTCGTGCAGCCGCCGGGCATGGACGTGCTCGATAGCATCGGCGTCGGCGACAAAGTGCGCGCGGTGACGCCGGCGAGCCCGCGGTTTCGATTCGCGCTCGACGAGGTCGTCGTCAACAACAGAAGCCTCGAGGGTCGCCCGGCTTATTGTGTGCGGCGGTCGGTCATCGACCCGTGGCTCCAGGACGCCGCCGAGCAGAGCGGCGCCGAGCTGCGCGATCATCATCGGGTCGTCGAGCTGGTTCGCGACGGCGAGCGTGTGACCGGCGTCGTCGCGCGCGGCCCGAACGGCAACGTGACGCTCCACGCCGATCTCGTCGTGGGCGCCGACGGCACTCACTCGACGGTCGCGAAGCTCGCGGGCGCCGAGGAGTATCTCGTTCAAGAGGGAACGCGCGCGGGGTACTGGGGTTACTTCCCCGCTCCCTCCAAATGGGAAGCGAACTGGGACGCAACGCTCGAGCACCGCGGCGAGGAGATTCGTTACGTGTTTCGCACCGACGGCGACCTCGTCACGGTCGTCTACGTGGGCGAGAAGAAAGAAGTCCAGAGCTGGGGGCGCGACTATCGCACCAAGCTCATGGAGCGTTTCGCGGCATCTCCGACGACGGCCGCGTTGGTCGAAGGGAAAGAACAGGTGGGGAAGACGCTCGGCTTGCTCACCATGAAGTTCTTTTATCGACGCGCCGTCGGTCCGGGCTTCGCGCTCGTCGGTGACGCCGGTCACTTCAAGGATTTCGTCACCGGGCAAGGAATGGCCGATGCCTTCCTCGACGCGCGTCGACTTTCGACCGCCATCCTCGACGGACGACCCGAAGCGTATCAACGCTACTGGAGAGAACGCGACGTCGCGACCTTACCGCTCCACTTCGATGCGCTTCGGCAGGGTGAAGTCGGATTCAACGAGCCGTTCAACCGGTTCTTGATGTCCAAGCTCGCGACGCGGCCCCGCCTCCTCGGACGACTGGCCTTGATGCTCGATCGCCAGATCTCGCCCGCCGAGCTCATCGGGAACGGCACGGTGCTGTCGTGGATGGCGCTCGCGCTCGCGACGGGACGGTTCGACGTGCTCTCCGGCTTCCTGAAAGCGGGCCCGGTCCTGTCCGCGCACGGCAAGGAGCTCGCGGAGCGAAAAGCGCTCCTCGTCGAGGCCGAACGACAGCTCGCGACCGCGGCGCCTGCCGCCGCCAGGTCGACCGAACGTCGCGCCGCGTAACGAACACGGCGATCCCGCGGGGCGGTACTTGGCCGCCGCCGCGCCGGGCGTCGTGTTACGAATCTCGCGCATGGGGATCGAGATTCGCACTCACCAGCCCGGCGGCGACACGAAGGACTTCATCGAGGCGGGCAACGTCGTGTTCGCCGGCGATCCGAATTGGATCCCGCCGCTTCACATGATGATCGGCGACCGCCTGAACCCGAAGAAGGAACCCTTCTACTCGCACGGCGAGGTCGCGCTCTTCACCGCGTGGAAGGACGGGCGCCTCGTCGGTCGGACGTCGGCGACGATCGATCGGACGTGGCTCGAGACCTGGAACGACGCGACGGGGCACTTCGGTTTCTTCGACACCATCGACGACCCCGACGTGGCGCGTGCCCTGCTCGAGAAGGCCGCGTCGTGGCTCCGGGAAAAAGGGATGAAGCGGATGAACGGGCCGATGTCGCTGTCGGCGAACCACGACATCGGCGTCCTCGTCGAAGGCTTCGAGCATCCGCCGGTCATCGACATGGGTCATTCGCGAGCCTATCAGGGCGCGCTCGCCGAAGCGTGCGGGCTCGTCAAAGAGAAGGACCTCTACGCTTGGCGCTACGACACCAAAGACGGCGTCAACGCGCGCACCCAGAAGGCCTGGGAGCAAGTCATGGCGATGAGCGAAGTGAAGATGCGCTCGGTGGAGCTCAAGCGCCTCCGGCAGGAGCTCGATCTGGTCATGGAGATCTACAACGAGACGTGGGCCGGCAAATGGGGCTACGTCCCCATCTCGTCCGCGGAGCTCGACAAGATGGCCGCGGACATGTCGCTGGTCATCGATCGGGACATGGCGTTCATCGCCGAAGTCAACGGCAAGGCCGCCGGCGTGTGCATCGCGATCCCGAACTTGAACGAAGCGATTCGCGATCTCGACGGAAAGCTGTTCCCGTTCGGCTGGGCGAAGCTCCTCTATCGAACCAAGGTGCACCACCCGACCTCGGCGCGGCTCATCATCCTCGGCGTTCGTGAAGAAATCCGTAAGAACGTGAAGCGCTACGGCTACCTGTCGGCAGCGATGTACGTCGAAGTCGCCAAGCGCGGAGCGGCAAAAGGTTACGCCTGGGGCGAGCTCTCCTGGACGCGTGAAGACGACGCACCGATCAACCTCGGCATTCGTTCGATGGGCGGTCGCATCTACAAGAAGTATCGAGTCTACGAGCAGCCGCTCGCTTGACGCGCGTTCAGAACAAGACGGACGCGGTGTGGTCTACGCGCAAGGTCACGGCTCGGAATACAGGACGGTAGTCTTCGGCGTTGCGCTGTAAGCGGTGCTTTCCGTTTCTGCTTTCTGTCTTCCGCCGGCGGGAAAGCAAACGGGCACACTCGCCGCATCTCCCCTGTGACTGGAGCCGGCGCGGGTGCAAACTAGCGATCCCGTGATCAACCTCGGCTCTGCCGGGGATACGGACCTACGGAGAATCTTGCATGCGTCACTTTTCGACAGCGGGGGCCGTGTTTCTCGTCCTGGTCGGTTGCGGGTCGGCGACCGACTCCGTCCCGTTCGGAGAGCCTTCCTCAACTGGAGGCGGTGGTGCCGAAACCGGTGGCGTGAGTGGCACGTCGGGCAGCGGCGGCCATCCGAGCGCGGGCGGCGCGGCGAGCACCGGGGGCCATGCAGCAAGCACCGGCGGCGCAACGAGCACCGGCGGTCACGCGAGTGGTGGCACGACGGACACCGGTGGGGCCGGCAGCGCCGGCGGAGTCGCGAACACCGGTGGCGTTGGAAGCACCGGCGGCGTCGGCGGCACCGGTGGCATCTTGAACACGGGCGGCTTCGCCAACACGGGTGGTTTCGTGAACACGGGCGGCTTCGCCAACACGGGTGGCGTCGCGAATACCGGCGGCGTGACCAGCACCGGCGGGCACGCGAATACCGGTGGCGTCGCGAACACCGGCGGTCACGCGAACACCGGCGGTCACGCGAACACCGGTGGCGTGACGAACACCGGCGGCGTGACGAGCACCGGCGGCACGAGCGACCTGCCCGACGCCGGCTGCACGATGAACGATCAGTGCCCCGTCACGGCGACGTGCAAGATTTGCCCCGGCGGAACGCAATCGTGCGCCTACCCGCTGTGCGACAACGGCGTGTGCAAGGTGGCGTATCCGCCATGCGCCGTGGGAAGCGGCGGCAGTTCCGGAGCGGGCGGCTCGAACGGCAGCGGCGGCAGCGCCGCGGTCGATCATTGGTTCCACACCTGCGGCGGTCCCGCGTGTCGCGTGAACCCGGGAGGCGGACCCGGCCCGGGAAATGGAGACGCAAACGGAATTCCGCTCTGCACGACCGAGAAAGCAGGCGACGCGTGCAGCCCCGAAGGCGCCGCATGCGACGTCACCGGCGATTGCACCTCGTACCTGGTCTGCGCACCGAGCGACCCCAATCAGGGCGGCGCGTGTCCCTAGCCGCGGCTCACGGCCCGAAGTCCTTCTGAAACTCCGCTCCGGCGTTCGGGTATTGGCCGGCGGAAAGCTCGCCGGAAAAATCGGCGTTGGAGTTCCAGTACGACGCGTACACGACGTCGTGGCTCGCAAACCACGCCTTCACGTGATCGATGTACGGCCCGGCACCGTCGGACATCACGCCCCACTCCGAATACGCCGTCGGCTTACCGTGCATCGACGCGAATTGCTGGTGCCAGTCGAGCCCGTATTTTTCGGTTTCCTTGCCCGACCACGCCTGCTCCGGATCCGTCGGGTCGTATTGAAGGTTCCAGTAGAAATCCATGCCGATGATGTCGACGTACGCGTCGCCGGGGTACGCGTCTTCGGGGTTCATCCCGACGTCGCCGACGTTCACGTTCCACTCGAACACGAAGCGGTTCGACACCGAGCGAAACGTCGTCACGAATTGCTGGAACGCGCCGACGAACGCCTGCGCTTTGCCCTGCGCGGTCCAGGTCATCCAGTTGCCGTTGAATTCCCAGCCCGTGCGCACGTACTGCACGCCGTCTTGCGGCCGATACGCGGCGAGCTGCTGCGCGGCCTTCTTGTAGTGGTCGTTGTACATGCCCGCCGCCGCGTCCTCGAGCGTCGCGCCGGTCGGAATGAGCGGCACCGACCACAGTACGCGCCGATCGAGCGGACTCCAGAGGTTCGTCTCGTAGCCGACGGAACCGTCGAAGTCGTCCCAGCTCGCGCCGCCCGTGTAACCGAGGATGCCGTCGACCGGACGCCCGAGCCATTGCTCGAATGCGACCAGGTTGGTGGTCGAATTGCCGCAGTACGCCCCGAGGAGCGTCCCGCGCTTCCCCGCGTCGTGATCGGTGCCGCTGTCCGCGCCGCCGCTGCTCGATGTGCCGCCGCTGCCCGCTGTTCCGCCGGCTCCGCCGGTGGCTGACACTCCGCCGCTGCCCGCCATTCCGCCGACCCCGCCGTTGGCCGAGACTCCGCCGCTGCCCGCCGTTCCGCCCGCTCCACCGTTGCTCGATCCCCCGGTGCTCCCTGCCGTTCCGCCGGTTCCGCCTGAGCCCGCGGACGCGCCGCCGCTCGACATGCCGCCGTTCGACGCGCCGCCGTTCGGGCCGGCGCCGGTTCCACTCGACGTCGCGCCGCCGGAACTGCCTCCGTCAGGAGACGATCCCGAGCCGCTGCTCGAACACGCAATCGCAGCGCCACCGAGGCCCGCGACGAAGAGAACCCCGAAAAATCGTCGATGGATCATGACGAGATGAGCGTACCTGGAGCGCCGCGGAACGGCTCACCGTCGTTCAAAGAAGATTCGCGAGCCGGCCCCGACGAACGCATCGCCGCCGAGCCGTCACGGATTTCCGATGCGCAACGCGTAGCTCAGCTTCGTCGCGCCGTGCTGGGGTGGGTCGAAGTGAACCCGCTCGAATCCTTCGACCATGCACGCTCGGAACGCCGCGCTGGAAAACGCCGTGCGCGGATTCGACGTCGCCGCGATTCCACCCGCGGCCGGCACGAGTAGATCGATGCCGAACGTGCCGTGAGCGCTCGCATCACCGAGGAGCCCGTAGCACCGCTTGAAGTCGTCGAACGCGCCGCCGAGCGCGCGAAGAAACGGCGCCTTCGTGCGCGCGTCGTTCGGACCACCTCCGATGTGAAGCCCGATGTTCACGAGCTTCACGTTCGGAACGGGGCCGCCCGGGGAGGCCGTGGTGGTCGTCGGCCGAGCCCCATTCTCGATCCGACCAGAAGGTTTGTCGGTGCGACTTTGTGGAGCGTCGCGCTCGCCGTTCACGGCGCTCGCACGACCGTCGCTCGGAGCGGCAATTTGGCGACGCGCGGCGCCGACGCCATTGTTCGACGCTCCGCCACCCGCAGCGGCGACTCCGCGAGGCGCGGCGTCGGCGTCCGGCGTTCCGCCGTTCGGCTCGTCCAGTTCCGGCGCCGGGGCTTCGACGCCCGAGGCCGTCGCGGCCACGACTCCGTTCGACGGCGACTCCGGCGTTCGCGTCGCGCACGCGGCGCCACCGAGAACGAGGGCTCCCCCCAATAAAATAAAAGACTTCACGGCCGCCTCCTATCACGAGTCACGGACGCGAGCGCTTCGACAATGACCGCCAGGCTTCAGGAAAATGGACTCCTCGCGGACCCACCCGTTGCGTCGCGCTCGGTCGCATCAAGTCGACGGCCGATCGCGACGTTTTGTGCGGCGTGGGCGGCGCGTCGGGCGCTGCATCGTGAACGAAATCGAATCGATGCTATAGGCCCGGGGTCGCGATGACGTCACTTCCCGTGCTGAAAACGCTCGACCGTCGCGGAAGGCCGCTCCGCGATCTTCGCGTCTCGGTGACGGACCGTTGCAACTTCCGGTGCACGTACTGCATGCCGCGCGAGAAGTTCGGAAGCGGGCACCCGTTCTTGAAACCCGCCGACATTCTGACGTTCGACGAAATCGCGACGGCGGTGCGAGTCGCCGTGCGGCTCGGCGTCGAAAAAGTTCGACTCACGGGCGGCGAACCGCTCTTGCGCGCCGATCTCCCCGAGCTGGTGCGACGACTCGCGGCCATCGACGGCCTGGACCTGGCGCTCACGACGAACGGCTCGCTGCTGCGCGGGCTGGCGAAACCGCTCGCCGACGCCGGTCTTCGTCGCGTCACGGTGAGCCTCGATTCGCTCGACCCCGACGTGTTCCGGCAAATGAGCGACACCGACGTGCCGCTGAGCGAGGTGCTCGACGGAATCGACGCCGCGCGCGGGGCGGGGCTCGCGCCGCTCAAAGTGAACGCAGTGATCCGCCGCAGCGTGAACGACGCGTCGGTCGTCGAGCTGGCGCGCCGATTCAAGGGCGAAGGCGTCACCGTTCGCTTCATCGAGTTCATGGACGTGGGCACGACCAACGGCTGGAATCGTCGCGACGTCGTTCCCGCGCGCGAAATCGCCGAACGCATCGACGCGGTATTTCCGATCGAACCGCTCGCGCCGCGCTATCCGGGCGAGGTCGCCGAGCGCTTCCGCTATCGCGACGGTTCCGGCGAGATCGGCATCATCGCGTCGGTCACCGCGCCGTTTTGCGGGAGCTGCACGCGCGCGCGGCTCTCGGCGGACGGTCACCTCTTCACGTGTCTATTCGCGAGCCACGGCGCCGACATTCGACCGGCGCTTCGCGGCGACGACCCCGACCGGGCGCTCAGCGAGCTCTTCCGCGGCGTCTGGCGTGCCCGCGACGACCGCTATTCGGAAATCCGTCGAGAAGCCGCCGGCACGCCGAAGATCGAGATGAGCTACATCGGCGGCTGAGTCGCGGAGCGCCGGCGCGACGCTCCGCGAAGGCCGCGATGATTCAGAACGCGCCGTCGAGCACGACGTCGCCGGTCACGCCGACCTGATACGCCGAAACGCGGCGTTCGAAGAAATTCGTCACTTCCTGCACGTCCTGCAGGTCCAGGAACGAAAACGGATTCTTCGAGTGGTACCGCTTCGGCAACCCGAGCATGGCGAGCCGTTGATCGGCGCAATATTCGAGGTACGCGCGCACCTCGATGACGGACATTCCCGAGATGCCCTTGCCGAGCAGATCTTCGGCAAACTCGACCTCGCAGTCGATGGCCTCGGCGATCATCGTCTCGACGGAACGACGGAGCTCGTCGTCGAAGAGCTCCGGCTCTTCGTTTCGCACCGTCTTCACCACCTCGAACGCAAAGGCCATGTGCGCACTCTCGTCGCGGAACACCCAGCTCGTGCCGGCCGCGAGCCCGTGAAGGAGCCCGCGCGAGCGCAAGAAGTACACGTACGCGAACGCGGCGAAGAAGAAGAGCCCTTCGATGCACGCCGCGAAGCAGATCAGATTCAAGAGAAACTGACGCCGCTCCGCGAGGGTCTCGATGCGCTCGAGTCCCTGGATCGAATCGAGCCAGCGCATGCAAAACTCGGCCTTTTTCCGGATCGACGGGATGGTTTCGATCGCGTCGAACGCCCGCTGACGCTCTTCGGGATCCGGCACGTACGTGTCGAGGAGCGTGAGGTAAAACTGCACGTGCAGCGCCTCTTCGTAGAGCTGCCGCGACAGATACATCCGCGCTTCCGGCGCGTTCACGTGCCGATACAGGTTCAACACCAGGTTGTTCGCGACGATGGAGTCCCCGGTCGCGAAGAACGCCACCAGCCGGTGAACGAGGTGCCGCTCGGCTTCGGACATCTTCACCTTGAGGTCCAGGATGTCCGTCGAAAAGTCGACCTCCTCGACCGTCCAGGTGTTCTTGATCGCCGACCGGTACATGTCGAAGAACGTCGGATACGACATCGGGCGCAAGGTGAGGCAGAGCCCGGGGTCGAGAAGACGCTCGGGGCGTCGATTGCCGTTCACTGGCACGCCTCGCAGCTCTCCGGGTTTTCGAGCGAGCACGCGATCGCCGCGGCGTCTTCGTCGCCGGCATTCACCTTGCCCTTCTCGGCGACGGCCGGCGGCGCCGGCGTCCATCCCCGCTCAGCGCGCGGATCGCCCGCCGAGTCGGGCGGCAGAGTGCTCGCCGCCGACGCCATCGGCGTCTCGACCGTGGCTTTCGCGATGCGCGTCGCGGGCCTCGACCGGAGGTAATACGTCGTCTTCAGGCCTTTTTTCCAGGCATAGAAGTACATCGAAGAGAGCTGCCCGATGTTCGGACTCTCGACGAACAAGTTGAGCGACTGACTCTGGTCGATGAACGCGCCACGGTCGGCGGCCATGTCGATGAGGGAACGCATCGGGAGCTCCCACGACGTGCGGAACACGGCACGAAGGTGCTCGGGAAGCTCCGTCAAGGATTGCACCGAACCTTCCGACATTTTGAGACGCGAGCGCATCGCGTCGTCCCAGAGCCCGAGCGCCTGCAGCTCGCGCACCAGGTACCGATTGATCTGCAAGAAATCGCCCGACAAGGTCTCTCGCTTGAACAGGTTCGACACCTGCGGCTCGATGCACTCGTAGCAACCGGCGATCGACGCGATCGTCGCGGTCGGCGCGATCGCGACGAGCAGCGAGTTGCGAAGGCCGTTCCGTCGAATCGATTCGCGGAGCGCGTCCCAGCGAGCGGCGTTTTCCGGATGCACGTCCCAGGCGTCGAACGAGAGCTCACCGCGCGCGGCCCGCGTCTCTTCGAACGACGGATGCGCGCCTTTTTCTCCGGCGAGCTCGGCCGAGGCCTGGAGGGCGTGGAAATAGATCTCTTCGGCGACGCGGGCCGACAGCCGTCGCGCTTCCGGCGCGTCGAACGGGAGACGCATCTGAAAAAACACGTCTTGGAGCCCCATCACGCCGAGCCCGACCGGTCGCCAGCGGTGGTTCGAGCTCTTCGCGACGTCGATCGGATAAAAATTCAAGTCGATGACGCGGTCGAGCTGCCGCACCGCGACCCGCACGGTCTTGGCGAGCTTGTCGAAATCGAAGGACACGCCGTCGGCGTTCATCACCGTGTGGCGCGCCAGGTTGATCGAACCGAGATTGCACACCGCCGTCTCGTCGTTCGACGTCACTTCGAGGATCTCCGTGCACAGATTCGACAAGTGCACGACTCGCCCCGGAAGCGCGGTCTGGTTGCAGGCGCGGTTCGACTTGTCCTTGAACGTCATCCAGCCGTTGCCGGTCTGCGCCAGGGTGCGCATCATCCGCGCGTAGAGCTCGCGAGCCTTCACGGTCCGGACCGCAAGCCCCGCGGCCTCCGCTTCTTCGTACTTCTGCTCGAACGCGTCGCCGTAGAGATCCGGCAACTCGGGCACCGACTTCGGGTCGAAGAGGCTCCAATCGGCGTCGGCCTCGACGCGCTTCATGAACAGATCGCTGATCCAGTTGGCGAGGTTCAAATTGTGCGTGCGGGCCGCCTCGTCGCCCGTGTTGTCGCGGAGCTCTAGAAACTCCTCGATGTCGGCGTGCCACGACTCGAGGTACACGCAGCACGCGCCCTTGCGCTTGCCACCCTGGTTCACCGCCGCGACCGAGGCGTCCAGCGTCTTCAACCACGGGACGATGCCGTTCGAGTGGCCGTTCGTGCTTTCGATGAGCGAGCCGCGCGAGCGAACGCGGTGATACGCGAGCCCGATGCCGCCGGAGAACTTCGAGAGCAACGCGATATCGGTGTAACGCCGATAAATGTCCTCGAGATGGTCGGACGGCGAGTCCAGGAGAAAGCAGCTCGAGAGCTGCTCGTGCCGGGTGCCCGAATTGAACAGGGTCGGCGAGCTCGGCAAGTACTCGAGCGACGAGAACAAGTCGTAGAGCTCGAGCGCCTCGGGCACCGACTCCGACAGGGCGCACGCGATTCGAAGGAAAAACTGCTGCGGTGTTTCGATGACCTGGCGCGTCTTCGGGTGCTTCAGGAGATACCGGTCGTATACGGTGCGAAGTCCGAAATACTCGAAGCGCCGATCGCGCTCGGTGACGAGCGCGTCGTTCAACTTCCGAGCATTGGCGGTCACGAACGCCTGAAGGCGGTCGTTGACGAGGCCGAGCTGGTGACCGCGGGCGATCGACTGCGAGAAGGCGTGAATCTCTTGATTGCGCACTTCTTTTTCGACGTACGTCGCGAGGAGGCGCGCGGCGAGGTTCGCATATTGCGGCTCGTCCACGATGAGCGCCGCGGCCGTCTGTATGGAGAGCCGATCGAGCTCGCGCGTCGTCGCGCCGTCGTAAAGCCCGCTGATGGTCTTGGTCGCAACCCGGAGCGCGTCGACTCCCGCGAGCCCGATGCACGAGCGGTTCACCGCGCGCACGATCTTGTCGATGTTGACAGGCTCGGTCGAACCGTTGCGCTTTTTCACGCGCATCGTCGTCTGGGTCGAGGGTTCGTCGTACGCACCGTGGCTCTTCGTGGAATTCGCCCGCGACGGCGCCTGGCCGTTGCTCTCCGTGATCGACTCGCTCAACATGGGACCTCGTTCTGACGTAGGGGGCGGACCCGTCCGCCCGTGACACCCGCGGAGAAAACGCCGCCCTCGTGCACGTGCGGAGACGCCCGCACGCATGCACCAGAGCGACCATCTGCCCCCGCGGGCAGCTCGAAGGACGTCGCGACGCCACGTGAGTGGAAACGTTCACCGCTTCCATCGCGCGCCGTTGCGAGGTCCTCAGGTCGACCGACGTGCAGAGGCCACGCCGGATGCCGGCAGGTCTTCGGGCTCGCGAGCGCTTCCGGCTTTCACCGGATTCCTCACCTCATCCCTTCCCAGACCCTGGCAGGCCCAGTGCACGTGACGAGGCTCGTTCTCGCTGACCGCTGCGGGGCAGCTCCGGATTCTCACCGGATTCCCTTTTCAACCCCGAGCCGAAGCCCGAGGTACCAGCACAGAGGGCAATATATTGTGATGTAGCGTGGCATGTCAACGACATATTGGGGTTCCAGACGTAGGAACCCCCAAGCGGTAGCGCTGAACATAAATACAGTATGTATTTGTCGGTAGCAAGAGCGAACGGCGAAGAGGGCTGACATCGCCCGTCCGGGCGCCCCTCTCGGGGGCCGTGCTCGAGTGCGCGGGGGCGCGGCCCTCCGCGCCGGGGCGTCGCGCACGGCGCGTGTTAGGAACCCTCGATTCCGATGAACGAGCCTGTCCTCGACCCGAGCCGCTGCCCGATCTGTGGCGAGTCGAACGCCTGCGGCATGGCCGCCGGTTCCACGGAGTGCTGGTGCTTCACCGCGACGATCCCGAGCGGCGTCCTGGAGCTCATTCCCGAAGCCGCGCGAGGGGTCACGTGCATCTGCGAAGCGTGCGCCACGCGCGCCGAGAAACGTCGCTCGTTGCCCGTCACTTGATCGCGTTCGCTGCCGATTCGCGCGCGCCGCTCACGTGACTGGCGAAATCTCCGTCCAGTTGTTCTCGCGGTGCGTCGAGCCGACGCGCGAGCCCGCGTTCACTTCGCGTTCGCCACCTCGTCGAGGCGCCGCTTGAGAAAGCGGCGCTGGGCTTCGTTTTCGACGAGGGCGAGCGCTTCGCGATAAGCGACGGCAGACTCGGCGCGACGGCCGAGTCGTCGCAGGAGATCGGCGCGCGTCGCATGAAACAGGGGATAGCCGGCGAGCTCACCGCTCGCGTCGATGTGCTCGAGAAGCCGCAACCCAGCTTCAGGCCCGTCGCCCATCGCGACGGCAACCGCGTGATTGAGCATCACCACCGGTGACGGGTTTTGCAGCGAGAGCCGCTGATAGAGCGCGGCGATCTGCACCCAATCCGTCGCTTCCGCGACCGTCGCGCGCGCGTGGATCGCGGCGATGGCGGCTTGAATCGCGTACACGTCGGGCGGACCCGCACGAAGCGCCGTTTCGACCAGAGCGAGCCCCTCGCGGATCTGCGCTTGGTCCCAGCGCGTCCGATCCTGGTCTTCGAGGAGCACGAGATCGCCCTGCGCGTCGACCCGCGCGTCCCGTCGCGAATCGTGAAGCAGCATGAGCGCGAGCAAGCCCTGAGGCCCTCGGTGCGACGGAACCAGATCGACGAGCAAGCGGCCGAGACGGATCGCCTCGGCTCCGAGCTCACGACGCACGAGCGCATCCCCCGACGTCGCCGAGTAGCCCTCGTTGAAGATCAGGTACACGACGGCAGCGACGGCCTCGACGCGGTCCGGCAGATCTTCCTCGTCGGGGACGCGATACGGGATGCCCGCGGTCTTGATCTTCTGCTTCGCGCGCACGAGCCGCGCGGCCATCGTCGGAACCGGCACGAGGAACGCGCGAGCGATCTCCTCCGTGGACAGACCGCCGAGAGTGCGCAAGGTGAGCGCCACCTGCGCCTCGACGCCGAGCGACGGATGACAGCAAGTAAAAATGAGGCTGAGACGATCGTCCCCCACGGAAGGATCCTCCCGGTCGTCGGGCGACGGCACCGTGGCGTCGTCGGCGTCGGTGACGAGCTCCGCGTGCTTGCGCTGGGCGAGAGCGCGGCGGCGAATTTCGTCGACCGCCTTGTTGCGAGCCGTGCGGATGAGCCACGCCCGCGGATTGTCCGGCGCGCCGTCACGCGGCCAGCCCTCGAGCGCTGCCTCGAGGGCACTCGCGAGCGCGTCTTCGGCGCGATCCAGATCGCCCAGCACACGGATGAGCGTGGCGAGCACGCGACCCCGCTCTTCTTTGAAGACACGCTCGATGGAGCTCGGGTCGAAAGGCATGACCGTCCGGGCGAAGCATAGCCCGGACGGCCGTCGAGCATTCGCCGCTCAGGGCTTCGGGTAATCCGCGGGCATTTCGCGGATCGGGCGCACTTCGATCGAGCCGAAGGTCGCCGAAGGGATCCGCGCGGCGAGCTTGATCGCTTCGTCGAGATCCTTCGCGTCGACGAGGTAGTAGCCGCCGAGTTGTTCTTTGGTCTCCGCGAATGGGCCGTCGGTCGACAGCGTCTTGCCGTCGCGC
Source organism: uncultured Polyangiaceae bacterium (assembly GCA_964506835.1). Lineage (GTDB taxonomy): Bacteria > Myxococcota_A > Polyangia > Polyangiales > Polyangiaceae > DASZVB01. The sequence continues at coordinate 31,496 of CAZDNG010000060.1, read as the reverse complement.
ACGCGGACGGTCGTCGCGTTCGTCGTCCCCACGAGGGCGTTGCCGCCGCGCATGTTGCCGCTCTTGATGATGTTCGCGGTGTAGTCGCCGTACGCCTTGAAGAGCGCGTTGCCGTCGGCGGGCATCTGGTTTTCGTTTGCGTAGATGAGGAGGAGGTATTGCATCGGAGCCTCGGTTGAGTGAGAGGGACGGGCTTGTCCCGCCCCTGGTCGATCGGGGCTGCCGGCGATCGACAGGGTCCGACGCCTTTTTTCGCGGAGCGACCCAAAAGACGCGCGACGCCATCCGACGAGATCGGCACCCGAGGGTGCGTCCCCCCGTCATGACTCGCCGAGTCGAAGATTGGCGGCTTTTACACGGTTCGGCCGGCGCGGCAGCTCGCTCTGTGTCGGTTTTGCAACCGCCGTAAGCCGGCCACGTGAACACTTCGCGCGCCGGTGTTTGCCCCGGTGCGCCCGTCGATGCCGTCCTTTAGTTTGCCCGCCGAACCGAGGCCTCGTGCCTCAAAGGGCGACGACACCGATGACCACGACGACTCCCGAAGTACTGATCGGCAACAAACTCGATTCGAAGATGAAGCGGCAACCCGGCAAGATCGGGGCGGCCATCTTCGTCGTTCTTCTCGCGATTGGCCTGGTCTACGCGGCCTCGCAGCTCGTCGCGGACCTCGAAACGGTGAAGACGACGTCGATCTTTCCGTTCCTGTTCCTCGGGCTCGCGCTGATCATCGCGCTCGGCTTCGAGTTCGTGAACGGCTTCCACGATACGGCCAACGCGGTGGCCACGGTCATCTACACGCACACGCTCGATCCGCAGATCGCGGTGGTGTGGTCCGGCGTCTGGAACTTCATCGGCGTGCTGGTGTCGACCGGCGGCGTCGCGTTCGGCATCATCTCGCTACTCCCGGTCGAGCTCATTTTACAGGTGGGCGGCTCGGCGGGGTTCGCCATGGTGTTCGCCCTTCTGGCGTCGGCGATTCTCTGGAACCTCGGCACCTGGTACTTCGGGCTTCCGTCCTCGAGCTCGCACACCTTGATCGGCTCGATCATCGGCGTCGGTCTCTCCAATCAGCTCCTGTCCAAGGCCAGCGCGACGAGTGGCGTCGATTGGGGTCAGGCCGCGAACATCGGAAAATCGCTCCTCATCTCGCCGCTCGTCGGGTTCGCCTTCGCGGCGCTCTTGCTCGTCCTGATGAAGAAACTGATCCCGAACAAGGTGCTCTACGAAGCCCCCGAAGGCACCGAGCCGCCTCCCTTCTACATCCGGATGCTCCTGCTCCTCACCTGCACCGGCGTGAGCTTCGCGCACGGCTCGAACGACGGACAAAAGGGTATGGGCCTCATCATGCTCATCCTCGTCGGCACGGTGCCGACCGCGTACGCGCTCAATCGCGCCGTCCCCGCGAGTCACACGCCGGATTTCATCGCCGTCTCGATGCAGACCGTCGACACGCTCGGCCACTACGCGCCGAAGGACGCACCCCCGGTCGCGAACGCCCACGACGCGGTGCAGGAGTTCGTGCGGAGCCGGGACATCAAGCCGGAGACGATCCCCGCGCTCCAGGCCATGGTCGGCGGCATCAGCCACGACATGGGCATCTACAAGGAGCTGAAGAAGGTGCCGCACGACCAGATGCGCAACTTCCGGAACGACATGTACCTCGTGAGCGAGAGCCTCCGGCTCATCGACAAGAAGGGCGTTCCGACGATCTCCGCCGACGACAAGGTCGTCCTGAAAAACTACAAGAAGCACATCGACGACGCGACCAAGTTCATTCCGCCGTGGGTCAAGGTCGCCGTCGCCATCGCACTCGGCCTCGGCACGATGGTCGGGTGGAAGCGCATCGTCGTGACCGTCGGTGAGAAGATCGGCAAAGACCATCTCACCTACGCGCAGGGCGCCTGCGCCGAGATCGTCGCGATGACGACGATCGGCGCGGCCGACGCATTCGGCCTCCCGGTGAGCACCACGCACGTGCTCTCGTCGGGCGTCGCAGGAACGATGGCCGCGAATCATTCCGGCCTGCAAATGAGCACCGTCCGCAACATGCTCATGGCGTGGGTGCTCACCCTGCCCTGCTCCATGTTGATCGCCGGCACCCTGTTCTGGGCCTTCCGCAGCTTCGGCAACTGAGCGCGCGCCTACCGCAAGCCTCGGTACAGAGCCGACTCGTCGGCTGAAAGGCGCCGTTTCCCCCTCGGGAAGCGGCGCCGTTCTTTTGGGTATGATACGCGGGGCGCAATGACCGACCTTCTCGCGACCTGGTCCGTTCCCCGCGTGTCGGCGGCCGCGCCGCTCCCGCTCGTGCTCGGCACGATGAACTTCGGCAAGCGGACCGACGAAGCCGAATCGCGACGTATCCTGGACCGCGCGTTCGAGCGCGGCGTCGTGCACTGGGACACCGCGAACGCCTACGTCGAGGGCGAAAGCGAGCGCATCGTCGGGCGCGCGCTCCAAGGACGTCGCGATCGCGTCGTGCTCGCGACGAAGGTCGGCCTGCGCCGAAGCGGCGGTACCGGCGAGGGACTCATCGGCGCGGGGGGAACCCCCGAGGGGCTCTCCAAGAACCGCATCCTCGCCGCGTGCGACGAGAGCCTCGGACGGCTCGCGACGGATTACGTCGACGTCTACTACCTGCACGCGCCCGACCAGCACACGCCGATCGAGGAGAGCCTCGACGCGATGGCCACCCTGGTGCGAGCGGGAAAGATCCGCGCCTGGGCGACGTCGAACTACGCCTCGTGGCAGGTGCTCGAGATGCTCCAATGGTGCGAGCAGAACGCCGCGCCCCGTCCGCTCATGACGCAGCAGCTCTACAACCTGCTCGTCCGGCAGCTCGACATCGAGTACTTCGCGTTCGCGTCGCGCTATCGGCTGCACACGGCCGTCTACAATCCGCTCGCGGGCGGGCTCCTCGCTCGTGCGAACGCGAAGGCGAGCGCGCCGGCGCCCGGCTCGCGGTTCGACGGCAACACGATGTACCAGAACCGCTACTGGACGGAGCGCATGCATCGCGCGACGGACGACTACGCGGCTCTCGCCCACGACCTCGGCCTGAGCCTCGTTGAGCTCGCTTATGCGTGGCTCGCGAGCCGTCCGGGCGTCGACTCGGTCTTGGTCGGACCCGGAACCGTCCGGCACCTGGACGCGGCAATGGACGGATCGACGCGCCGGCTCGACGATGAGGCGATGCTCCGCGTGGACGGCTTGTACGGCGCTCAACAAGGCACGAACGCGACCTACGCACGGCTCTAGTTTTCCCGGGAATCGTAGCGGCCACGGAATCGTCACAAATGGGCCATGATGAGGCCATGCGTTCGGCCAAGCGTGCCGAGCCCCCCATGGACAACGCGCTTCACTCGGCCGACCCCGACCCCATGTCCCACGTGATCCCGGCATCTCGCGACGAGGGCCAGACCCTCGACCAGGCCTCGTCTCGCTTCATCAACCAGGAGCTCAGCTGGCTCCGCTTCAACCGACGCGTCCTCGCCGAGGCCCTCGACCGGCGTACTCCGCTCCTCGAACGGGTGAGGTTTCTGTCGATCTTCGGCAGCAACTTGGACGAGTTCTTCATGATCCGCATCTCGGGGCTTCGTACCCAGATGAACGCGGCCGCGACCGAGCGCTCGTTCGACGGCCGCGTTCCGGCGGAACAACTCGCCGCGATCCGTCGCGATCTCCTGCCGACGCTCGAACAATGCACGACGTGCTGGAACGACGAGCTCTTGCCGCTCCTCGCCGAAGTCGGCATTCGCGTCTTGAAGTACTCGGACCTCAAGAAGAAGCAGCGAAAGCTCCTTCGCCGGCATTTCAAGGACTTCATCTTCCCGGTCCTGACGCCGCTCGCGTTCGACCCTGGGCATCCCTTCCCGCACATCTCGAACCTCAGCATCAACCTCGCCGTCGTGATCCGCGGTCCGAATCAGACCGAGCGATTCGCGAGGCTACGCGCGCCGGTCAGCCTGCCGCGCCTCGTCCGCATCCCGGACGAAGAAAAGGCGGAGAGCTACGAGCAGCTCGGCCTGCAAAACATCGTCGAGCCGAACTTCGTCTTGCTCGAAGAAGTGATCGCGGAAAATCTCGATCTTCTGTTTCCCGGCATGGAAGTGCTCGCCTCGTACCCGTTCCGCGTCACGCGCGACGCCGACATGGAAATCGAGGAGGACGAAGCGGGCGATCTCCTGACGGCGATCTCGCACGTCGTCGAGCGGCGTTTTTTCGGACACGCGGTGCGCCTCGAAATCGACGGCAAAATGCCGGATCGCATTCGCGAGGTGTTGACGCTTAACCTCGAGCTCGCGCCGTATCAGGTGTACACGACGAACGGCCCGCTCGGCATCGCCGACTTGTCGCAGCTGCCGTCGCTCGATCTTCCGGCGCTCAAGTACCCGTCGTTCAACGCGGTGATCCGCCACACGGCGCGGTCGACCCCGGAAGACATCTTCCAGTTCATCGCACGACGGGACGTCATTCTCCACCACCCCTACGACTCGTTCGACACGGTGCTCCGGTTCCTGGAGACCGCGGCGCGCGATCCCGACGTCATCGCCATCAAGCAGACGCTCTATCGCGTCGGGCCCGCGTCGCCGATCGTCCGTTATCTCAAGGAGGCGCGCGAAAACGAAAAGCAAGTGGCGGCGCTCGTCGAGCTGAAGGCGCGGTTCGACGAAGAGAACAACATCGTGTGGGCGAAGGAGCTGGAAGACGCGGGCGTCCACGTCGTGTACGGCGTCGTCGGGCTGAAGACGCACGCGAAGATGGCGCTCGTCGTCCGGCGCGAAGGCGGCGGCATTCGCCTCTACGTGCACCTGGCGACGGGCAACTACAACCCCGTGACCGGCCGTATCTACACCGATATCGGCCTCCTCACGTGCAACCAAGAAATCGCCCGGGACGTCGTCGACCTCTTCAACGCGCTCACCGGCTACTCGGCGAAAACCGACTACGCGGATCTCGTCGTCGCGCCGCTCTCGCTGCGCGCCCAGATGATCGCGAAGATCGACCGCGAGATCGAGCACCAGGCGAACGCGCGGGGCGGGCACATCAGCTGGAAATGCAACGGACTCACCGACGAGCCGATCATCGACGCGCTCTACCGCGCGTCGAACGCGGGCGTGAAGATCGAGCTCCAGGTGCGTGGCATCTGCTGCCTGCGCCCCGGAGTTCCGGAGCTCAGCGAAAACATCACGGTGACCTCGGTCGTGGGCCGGTTCCTGGAACACGAGCGCATTTATTGGTTTGCAAATGGCGGCGACGACGAGCTTCTGATAGGCAGCGCCGACATGATGCTCCGCAATCTCAGCCGCCGCGTGGAAGCGCTGGTCCCGATCAAGGACCCGAAGCTTCGCGTCGCGCTCCGAGACGGCGTGCTCAGAGCGTCGCTGCGCGATACCGTGAAGTGCTGGGAGCTCCTGCGCGACGGCTCGTACCGCAAGCGCAGTCCGGCCGCCGACGAAGAGCCCTTCGATTCGCAGGAACACTTCATGACCAAAGGTGGCGCCTGGCGCGAGGAGTGATTGATGCAGCTCATCGTCGTACGACACGGAATCGCGCTCGAGCACGACAAGGCCGCCGAGCGCAACATGATCGACCGCGATCGGCCGCTGACGGCCAAGGGTCGCTCGCGCATGAAGCGCGCGGCGCGCGGCCTCGCGAAGCGTTTCCCGCGCGCGCTCACGCTGGTCACTAGCCCACTCCGGCGCGCGATCGAGACCGCGGAGATCCTCGGCAAGGCATACGGCGGCATCGAACACACCGAGACCCCGGCCCTCCTGCCCGACGCCGATCCGGCGGAGCTCGCCGCATTCCTGGCGGAAAGCGCCTCCGAATCGCCGGTCGCGGTGGTCGGACACGAGCCGCACCTCGGCCGTTTCATCGGCTGGAGCTTGATCGGCGAGCCGCACACGTTCGTGGATTTACGCAAAGGGGCCGCGTGCCTCCTGCATTTCGAGGATGCTCCGGGTCCCGGAAAGGGCAAGCTGGTATGGCTCGCGCAATCCGCGCTCCTTCGACGCCTCTGAGCACGACCCCGGTGCCCTTCGCCCAACGACTCGAGCCCCTCGTGATGACCGACCCCGTCACCCTGGAAAATCCCGCGGAGGAGCAGACGCTCGCGGCGATCGATCTGGGCTCGAATAGCTTTCACATGATCGTGTCGCGGGCGACCAACGGACGGCTCGCCGTGGTCGACCGCATGAAGGAGATGGTGCAGCTCGGCGCCGGCCTCGACGCCGATCGCCACATCACCACCGCCGCGCGGACGCGCGCCATCGCGTGCCTCGAACGGTTCGGGCAGCGCATCCGCACCCTCGGACCGGAGAGCGTCCGCGCCGTCGGCACGAACACGCTCCGCGTCGCGCGAAACTCGGACGAATTTCTGAGCGCCGCCGAAGAGGCGCTCGGACATCCGATCGAGATCATCAGCGGTATCGAAGAGGCGCGCCTCATCTATCTCGGCGTCGCGCACAGCCTCGACTCCGACAACCAGAGGCGCCTCGTCATCGACATCGGCGGGGGCAGCACCGAGCTCGTCATCGGCGAGGGCTTCACGCCGCTCGACATGGAAAGCCTCTACATGGGGTGCGTGGCGATGATGAATCGCCACTTCGCCGACGGAAAGATTTCCGCGAAGCGCTTTCGGAGATCGGAAGTGACGGCCCTTCAGGAGCTCGAGCGCGTCCAGGAGCGGTTTCGCCGCCTCGGATGGCAAACGGCGATCGGCGCGTCGGGGACGATCCGCGCGGTCGCGGCCGTCGTTCGCGAAGCGGGCTGGAGCCGTCGCGGCATCACCCGCGATTCATTGAAAAAGCTGACCGCGCTCGTCATCGACGCCGGCAGCGTCGATCAACTCAATCTGCCCGGATTGAGCCGCACCCGCGCGCCGGTGTTTCCGGGCGGCGTGGCCGTCCTCTCGGCGCTCTTCGAGAGCCTCGGGATCGACGAGCTCGTCGTCAGCGACAGCGCCCTCCGCGAAGGGCTCCTGAACGACCTCCTCGGTCGATTCATGCACCACGACGTCCGCACCGAGACGGTCGCGGCGTTGATGAACCGCTACCACGTCGACCGCGAGCAAGCGCGGCGCGTCGAAGACACGGTGCTCTCGCTCTTGCCGCAAGTGACGACCGCCTGGAGCCTTCCGCCGACCTTGTCGCACGAGCTCTGTTCGTGGGCGGCGCGCCTCCACGAGATCGGGCTCGATATCGCACATAGCCACTATCACAAGCACGGCTCGTACGTGCTCGAGAACGCGGACATGCCGGGGTTCTCGCGTCAGGAGCAGCGGCTCCTCGCGACGCTCGTGCGCTCGCATCGGCGAAAGTTCCCGGTGGCGCTCTTCAAGACGCTCCCAGCGTCCGCGCGCCTGGTCGAACACCTCGCCGTCTTGCTGCGCCTCGCGGTGCTCCTGCATCGGAGCCGTTCGGACGTCGGCAAAGTGACCCTCACCGCGGGCCGGCGTTCACTCGACGTTCGCTTCGCGCCGTCGTGGATCGAAGCGCACCCGCTCACCCAGGCGGATCTGCAAGAAGAAGCGGAATTTCTCGCCGCCGCCGGCTTCGAGCTCCGGTTTCCGACACCGACGTTGCCGGTGTGATGCGCATGAAGCGCCTCGGCTTTCGCTCCGTCTCGAAATCCATCGAAAAACGCGCTCGAAAAACCCTCGAGCACAGCGCGCTCGTCCAGAACTTGGCGGCGCGTTCACGCGATCTCGCCCGCGCCGCGACCGCGGCGAGCGAGGCCTTGTTCGGCAGTGAAAAATCGCGGGGTCCCTCGTCCCCGGCGCGCGCGTTTCATTCGCTCTCGGGAGCGACTTCTCGGGAGGGCACGCGGAATCGGGCGCTCGCCGTTCATGTGGGGAAGCTGGCCGACAAGCGCGCGCGGCGGCTCTTCGAGTGCCGTCAATTCTGGAGCTCCGAAGACCCCGTCGAGGCCCTGCACGACCTCCGCGTCTCGTCGCGACGGCTTCTCGCCTTCTGCAACGTGTTCGGCGAATTTCTCGACGAAGACCTCCGCGAGCGAACCACGAAGCGCCTCCGCCGCGTGACGCGCGCCGTGCGCGAACTTCGCGACGAGGACGTGCAGCTCGCTCTCCTCGCGAAGCGGCTCGCCGCGTCTCACGACGACAAAGAGCGAGCGGCGCTCGAGTATTTGCTCGAACACTTCGACCGCAAACGCGAGCGAACCGTCCGCGACGCCAAGCGAAAACTCCGCCGCGTCGATTTCGACGCGCTCGCCGGCTCGCTCGGCGCGGCGCTCGGCGACATCGTCCTCCGCTTGCCGGCGCCGGGCGCCGAGACGGCGCGCTTCGTGCTCGACTCGCTCGAACCCCTCATTCGCGAAGCCGAACACGACGCGCCGCCGAACGACGGACCGGAAGACGCGGAGGCGTTGCACGAGCTCCGGCTCGACTTGAAGCGACTCCGGTACGCCATCGAGCTCCTCGGGCCGTCCCTCGGGACGGGCTACGCCGCACTCTACGAGCGCGCCGAGAGCACCCAGGAGCTCCTCGGAACGCATCACGATCTCGTCGTGATGGGCGAGCTCCTCGACGAGCAAGGGCGCGAGCTCGAAAAGCGGAGCCGAACCGTGCTGGGCGCGGGCGTGCGCTCGCTCCAGGAGACGCTCGCCGAGGAGCGGCGGGAACTCTTCGTCCAATTCCGAAACGACGGATTCGATCCCGCGTGGTGGCGCCGGGAGCTCGAGAACGCGGTTCAGTCGGCGAGCGCCGTGGACGCCGAACCGCCCGGCCTCTAGGAGCCTTTCGGGCAAAGCCCGACAGCGCTCCGTCGTGACTCTCTCGTTCGAGGGGAGCAGAGCTCCCCTCGAGCTCCCCGAAAGAGTGGGGAAAAAGGGAGCCGGAGGGATCGACAGCGACGGGATGGACCTTACCTTCGGGCCGATGGCCAAGGGATACCTCCCGTACGAGGTCGACCAACAGCTCCTGCTGCCGCCGGACATGCGCAGCTGGTTACCGGAAGGGCATCTCGCCTACTTCGTGCTCGAGCTCGTCGCGCATCAATGGCGCTCGGTCACAACGTTCTGAAGCTGTTTCGCTACGGGCCCCGCCTGCTGCCCGGGCCCGCCTGAGCCCTCACCCCCTTTGCGGGGGAGCTCGAGGGGAGCGCGCTCCCCTCGAACAGGACCATCACGACGGAGTTCCGTCGGGCTTTGCCCGACGGACTCCTAGTGCCTCGATTTCGATGCCCTCCCCCATGCAGGGGCGTCGAAATTCCCATCGCTTCGATGGACTCGTCCTAGCTAGGCGGAACGACGAACGTGCAGAAGTGATTGATGCATTGCGCGGTGGCGTCGCAGCAATCTTTGGCCGTCGAGCAGCGCTCGTCGATCTTCGAGCAGGCCGGCGGAGGCGGCGGCTCATTGGGCGGCGGGGGCGGCGGAGGCGGCGGGAGGCCGCACGACCCTTGGTAGCAATGGCCGTTGCAACAGTCGACGCCCGACTCGCAGGAGTCCCCATCCTTGTGACACGGTTCGAGCGCGGCGAACGCGCGGATGTTCCCGGAAGTCGCCTCTTGCCCGGGTAGATAGAAGGGCGGATTGCTCGGATCTTGGATGATGTCGCCGCTCCGGATGTTGTAGGCGCTCACCCAGATCTTTTTCGTCGTCGCGTCGTCGACCGCCTGCGTGATCGAGTTACCGTAGGTGCGGCGGCTCGTGAAGAACACCCAGAAATACCCGCCCTCGGCGATGGGGCTGATCGTCGGGAAGAACTCGAGATGTTCGTCGCGACCCGGGTTCGGAAGATACGTCGGCGAGCCCGATTTCGCGTATCCGTTCGCCCGCGCGAGCTCGCGCACGTTCCCGGTTGCGATGTCGACCACGTAGAGATCGCTCGCGGCGATCCCGACGCGTCCCGGATAACCGCTCACGTAGTCCTGCGTGCTGCCGAGCACGAAGACGACTTCTTTGTTGTCCGGCGTGATCCACGGCCAGCCCGGGAAGAGGGTGTCGTTCTTGTAGATCACCTTGACGTTCGACATGACGTTGGCGTTGTTGTCGAAGTTGGCGACCGCGAGCGAGTGACCGTTCGAATCTTCGTGCCAGTTGAACACGACCATCGAGCCGTCCGGCGAGAACGACGGCATCTTCGCGTACTGCACGTTCCAACCGGTGAGCGGGTATTGCTGACCGGTCGTCGTATCGAGCAGCTTGGTCGTCGCGGGGCCGATCATCGCCGGCACGTTGCCCGGCGCGTCCGGGAAGACCGGGTTCTGCGTGGAATCGCCCGGGCTACCCATCGTGAGGACCTTCGACCCGTCCGGGTACACGGCACCGAGCCCCATCTCGCCCGTGCTACTCATGATCTGGACGGTCGGGGGCGGGCTCGTGCCGGGGTTCGCAGCGAGGTTGAACGACGCGCTCGAGTAGGGGCCGCCCGGGTATTGGTGGTGCTGCGCGACGAGCACCGCGCCGTTCGCGGACAAGGAATGGCACGACCAGCATGGTCCGAACGGCGAGAGACCGGTGTCCGTGAGGAGCACCTCCGGCGTCGCGGCGCCGATGTGGAGGCGCATCACCGCGCCGTTGTTGTTGGCCTGCGGCGAGGTGTACGTGTTGTAAAACAGATCACCCTTGAGCTTGCCCAGAGCGAACGTGACGGTCTCGTGGAGCGGTGCCGAAACGGCGCCGCCGCTGATCGTCACGAGGTCGACCGAGAGCGGATCGCCGACGCCCATGCTCTGCGTGCCCGCCTTCGCCCACGCCGTGTCGGGGATCGCGAGCTGTGAGTTTGCGTTGGCGCCGAAGCATCCTTGATAGTCGTAGAACTTGCTCTTCAGGTGCAGGTAAACGCCGTCGGCCGCGGACTGTCCGGACCACTGCAGGAGCGGCGGCAAGAGCCCGACCGGGAACACCGTGCCGTTGTACGGGTACAGCAAGGTCCCGCTCGGACCCGTTCCGCCTTGCGCGAGCTTCTGCGCGGTCGCGGCATCGAGCGAGCCGGGACACTCGTTCACCGCGACGGGCGTCGGATCGCCGCTCGGCGGCGTGTACGGCACGGACGCGTCGAACACGCCGCCCGACCCCGTGGGAGGCGGCGGCGGCGGCACGTACGATCCCGAATCCATGGAGAATCCGCCGACGAACGGAGCGCCTCCGCTCCCGCTACCAACGCTCCCCCCTGCGCCGCTGGTCGCCCCGGCACCGGGAGCGTTGCCGCCTCCGGTAGCTCCGCCCGCGCCGGGATGCGACCCGCCGGGGCCGCCGCTGCTCGCCGAGCAAGCAGACAGCGCGGCAGCGCCGATTCCGACAACGAGAACGAGGGTTTGAACAATGCGGGCACGCCCGCGATGCGCGCGATCGCTACCTGTATAGAACATAGATTGTACAGAAACCGACGCGCAACCTCAGTGTAGCTCAGGGGACGATGTCGCGAAAGGTCAGTCCGCAAACCATTCGATTATCGCGTCTGTTTGTGGCGCGCGTCAGCCCGCGTCCGAGCGCGTCACCAAGTTCGACGATGCCGCCGGAACCACGTCGCGACGAAACTCGGTGACGCTTTTCCCCGTCCAACGCTTGAACGCACGCCGGAACGCGCTCGCTTCGGAGTAACCGAGAAGATACGCCGCTTCTTCGAGCTCGATGTCCGGTTGCTCGAGATACGCGACGGCGAGATCGCGCCGGAGATCGTCGAGGATCTCTTGAAACGTCACGCCGTCGCGTTCGAGCCGGCGCCGGAACGTGCGCGGCGCGAGCTCGAGCTGCGCGGCGATGTTCGGAAGGGTCGGCGTTCCACCGCGGAGCTCCGGGACGAGCAGACGCCGCACGCGTTCGGCGAACGTCGTCGACTTCGGAAGCCGCGCCAGGAGCCGATCGGCGTGTCGCTCGAGGAGACCGCAGAGGAACGGATCCGACGCCGGAATCGGCGTGTCGAAGCTCCGCGCCGGAAACACCGCGTAGTCGCTGCCCGCGTTGAAGTGGACGGGCGAATTGAATAGCCGCTCGTACTCCGCGACGTCTCTCACCGGCGGGTGCGCGAAAAAAACGCCGTCTGCTTTGGGCGGCAACCCGAGCGCGGCGCTCCCGACGAAGAGGCTCGCCATGCAAAAGTCGGCGAACGCGGCCGGGAACCGCAGGCCGCCTTCGATGCCGAACCGGATGATCTCGGCCTCGTTCGTCCGTTCGACGGTGAGCTCGAAGCGGTCGTGGAGCAGGCGCGAATAACGCCCGACCCGCTGCATGGCTTCGTAGACGTTGCGGCTCGTGCGCACCATGTAGTCGACGATGTGGAACACGCCGGTTCCCAGAAACATCGCGCCGTGCAGACCCATCGCATCGTCTCCGGTGGTCCGGATCGCGAACTCGGTCAGGTCGACGACGATGTCGTAGTCGACGCGCGCGTCCGGCACGTCGAGATCGGCGAGGGTGAGGCCGAGACGGCGCGCCTCCTCCGCGAATAGGGTGGCGAGCAGCTCGTGCTCGAGCAGCGGCCGTACGAGTCGTCCTGAGAGCGTAGCGGTCAAGCGGCACTTCCGAGTGGCGGCAAAGTCCTATACTCCGGCACGTGCGAAAGATCGCTGATTTCGTGTCGCCGAGAGATCCGACCGCCGGACTTCACCTCGAGCAATTCGTTTCCGTCTTCCAATACACGGGTCGTGCGATGGAGCTCGTGTGGACGACGAGCCGCGTCATCACCCTCTGGCTCGCGGGCCTGTCGGTGGCTGCGGGCGTGTTTCCCGCCGCGATCGCGTACGTCGGAAAGCTGATCGTCGACGCGGTCGTGAACCCCGGCCGTGCTCATGGGGCCGCGCGTGAGGGGGCGCTCACTTGGGTCGCGGTCGAGCTCTGCCTCGTCGTGCTGCTTTCGGCCGCGCAGCGGGGGCTCGCCGTGTGCGAATCGCTGCTGCGCGCGCTCCTTGGTCAGCGGGTCAACGAGCTGATCCTCGAGAAAGCACTGACGCTCTCGCTTCGCGAATTCGAAGACTCGGAATTTTACGACCGGATGACCCGAGCTCGACGAGAAGCGTCGTCGCGGCCGCTCAGCCTCGTGAAGCGTGCGTTCGGCCTCGTGCAAAACCTCATCTCGCTGACGGTGTACGGCGCCCTCTTGCTCCATCTCTCGGGTTACACCGCGCTCGTCCTCGCCGTGGCGGCGATTCCGGTGTTCATCGTGGAGACGTCGTTCTCCGAGGATGCGTTCCGCCTCTTTCGGTGGCGCGCACCCGAGTCGCGCATGCAGACGTATCTCGAGACGTTGCTCGCGCGCGAGGACCACGCGAAGGAAGTGACGCTGTTCGGTCTCGGTCCGCTCTTTCTCGGACGTTATCGTGCCATCTTCGAAACGCTCTACGACGAAGACCGCGCACTCACGCTTCGGCGCGGAGGGTGGGGATTCGCGCTCGGCCTGCTGAGCACCGGCGCGTTCTACGGGGTGTACGCCTGGATCGTGCTCCGCGCCGTCGCGCGACAGCTCTCGCTCGGCGACATGACCATGTACCTGCTCGTCTTCAAGCAGGGGCAATCCGCGCTGTCGGCGATCTTGAGCGCCATCGGCGGCATGTACGAGGACAACCTCTACCTCTCGAACCTCTACGAATATCTGGGGCATGCCCCGAGCCCGTCGGGGGGCGTCGCGACGCACGGCCCGGACCCCGGCGACGGACTTCGATTCGAAGACGTGGGCTTCGTGTACCCGGACGCTCCCGCGCCGGCGCTGTCCAACATCACGCTCCACGTGCCGCGAGGCGGAAAGCTCGCGCTCGTCGGAGAAAATGGCGCCGGTAAAACGACGCTCATCAAGCTGCTCACTCGTCTGTACGAACCGACGACGGGGCGCATCCTGCTCGACGGACTCGACCTCACCCAATGGAACCCCGACGCACTTCGTCGTCGCATTGGCGTCATCTTCCAGGACTTCATTCGCTATCAGCTGCTCGTCGGCGAGAACATCGGGGCTGGCGACGTCGACGCGTTCGACGACGAAGCCCGGTGGCGGCGCGCCGCGGAGATGGGGATGGCGAGCCAGTTCGTCGAGCGCTTGCCGTCTCAGTACGCGACGCAGCTCGGCAAGTGGTTCAAAGGTGGCCAAGAGCTGTCGATCGGTCAGTGGCAAAAAATCGCGCTGTCGCGCGCGTTCATGCGAGAGCATGCGGACATCCTCGTCCTCGACGAACCCACTGCGGCCATGGACGCGGCGGCGGAAGCCGAGGTGTTCCAACGTTTCCGTAGCCTTTCAGAAAACCGCCTGGGAATCGTCATTTCGCACCGATTTTCGACGGTCAGGATGGCTGATCAGATCGTCGTTCTCGACGGCGGTACGATCGCCGAGCGCGGGACACACGCCGAGCTCATGGTGAAGAACGGACGCTACGCGCGCTTGTTCAATCTGCAAGCCGAGGGCTATCGATGAGGCGCGCCCGAACGGCTTGTGCAATTCATGCACACTCGAGCGAATCGCTAACCGAACACGTCGCGGCAATACCGCGCGACGACAGCGCGAACAGACACGACAACTCTTCAGGTCGCACGGCCGGTCGCGCAAAGATCGAACAACGTCGCGCGCACTTTGCTTTCGATGTCATGGTGAGCGCGGCAGGAAACATCGATGTCGTGAGTGCCAATACGCGCGCGAGAGCTAGTTCTTCTCGTCTTCACGAGAACGTATTTCGTCATTAGGGTTCTCGTCGGCGGCGCTTGATGCGCTCCGGTTCTTCGGAACGGAGCCAGCAAGCCTTCGTGTGCAAACGCGGAGGCCCCATCAGGTGCCATGAAACCGCATCCATCCGGCGAGGAGCTGTTCGAACCGCGGAGCTCTCCGTTCGGCACTCCGCTCACTCCGAGCGACAGCGAGCGCCCACCCGCGAACGGAAACTTCGACAGCGACGCACCGAACGCGACATCGGACGCGCCGGGCTCGCCAGCACTGGACGATTCGTGGACGAGGCGGCGCACGCGAGTGCCCGCGTCGCGATCACGACGGAAAGCCCTTCGTGAGCCCGCGGACGCACTCGAGCGCGCGCGCGCCTCGTTGTCGTGGCTCGTCGCGACGCTCACGCGTCCCGGCGCTGACCGGGCGATCGTCGTCGTAGGGACGCTCCTCGTGCTGCCGTCGCTGGTCACCGGGCTCGTCGCCGACGACTACATCCACGCGATCATCCTCAAAGGTCTGAACTTTCCGGGTTTTGCGAAGTCGCCGTTCGCGCTCTTCCGATTCGCTCTTCCCGGTGAAAATGGCCCCCTGATCGAGCGTGGAATTCTCCCGTGGTGGACCGACCCGGAGCTCCGGTTCGCGTTCTTCAGGCCCCTCAGCGCCGCGACGCATTGGGTCGACTACGCGCTGTTTCCGGCGTCGCCGATGCTCATGCACCTCCATAGTGTCGCGTGGGCCGTGCTCGGGCTCCTGGCGGTGAGGGCCCTCTATCGCTCGATCATGGGACCAGGGTTCGGCGCGACCTTGGCGCTGGCGCTCTACGCGCTCGACGACGCGCGCGGCCCCTCCATCGGCTGGGTTGCGAACCGGAACGCGCTGATCGGCCTCGCCTTGTCGATGGGAGCCGTCGTCTTGTTCCATCGTGGAGCGCGGGGTTCGTCCGGAGCGCGATGGCTCGGTCCGGTCGCGTTCGCGGCGTCGCTCGCCGCCGGTGAAGCGGCGATCGCCGGAGCGGCGTACCTCGTCGCGTACGCGATATTTCTCGACGGACGCCCCGCGAGCCGGCGCGTCATCAGCCTCGTGCCCTTCGGAGCCGTCGCGGCGCTCTGGCTCGCGACGACCCGCTTCTTCGGATACGGCGTCTCGCGCTCCGGAGAATATCTCGACCCTCTTCGCGAACCGCTCGCGTTCCTGAGGGCGCTGCCAGGTCGCGGAGGGGCGCTTCTCTTGGCTCAGCTCGGCGGCGTGCCCTCGGAGTGGGCGAACGGCTACCGGCTCGTCTCGCCGATCTTGCCGGCCGTCATGTTCCTCTGCGCGCTCGCCGTGGTCGTGCTCGTCGGGTGGGTGCTCTGGCCGCACGCGGCCCAGAGCCGTCGGGTCTGCTTCTGGATCACCGGCGCGCTCTTGTCCGTCATCCCGGCATCGACGGCATTTCCGTCGGATCGCATGCTGCTCTGGGTTTCGGTCGGTGCGATGGGCGCGCTCGCCGAATTCGTGCGAGCGATCGCCAAGGGCCGCGAACGGCGTCCTCGCGTCGCGCTTTTTGGACCGCCGATCATCGTATTTTTGCACCTCGTCGTCGCGCCGCTCCTCTTGCCGGGTCGCGCGATGGGCGTCGTGCTCTCGCGGGCCATCGTCGGCTTCGCCGACCGCGCGGTGCCGCGCTCGCCGGACGTCGCGACGCGGACCGTCGTGTACGTGAACCCTCCCTCCGATCCGACCGTTAGTTTCCTCATTCCGACGCGGGTCGCGAACGGCGTGCCGATCCCCGCGACGCAACTGTCGCTCGCGACGGCAACGGGGCAGGTCACCGTATCGCGCCTCGACGCGCACACCCTGTCGGTGACCCTCGACAACGGTTACCTGCTCGCCCAGACGGAACGCATGTTCCGAAGCGACGGCCACCCGCTCCATCGGGGCGACGTCATCACGCTGCCCAACGTCCGCATCGAGGTGACCCGTGTGCTGGCCGATGGCCGACCCGAGAGCGCGACCTTCCGCTT
Organism: uncultured Polyangiaceae bacterium; assembly: GCA_964506835.1. Lineage (GTDB taxonomy): Bacteria > Myxococcota_A > Polyangia > Polyangiales > Polyangiaceae > DASZVB01. The sequence continues at coordinate 14,891 of CAZDNG010000060.1, read as the reverse complement.
CTCTCGTCCGCTCGATGATCCGAGTCTCTATTTCCTCGCGTGGAAGAACGATCGCTTCGATCGCTTCACGCCGCCAGCGGTGGGCGCCTCGGTGACCCTCGCGCCGTCGAGCGTGATCCACGGCGCGGCACACATCAAAGACATCGTCACGCGATAGGTCGACGACTCTGCGTTCGCGGAGCCGCTCGCGTCATCGAGCGTCGGACGGCCGACGACGACCTTATTTGAGGCGGCCTTCGAGCGCGACCGCGGAGCACGCGGTCATCGTCGCCTCGCGCAAGAGCTGGAGCGCGAGGTTGCGATCGACCGACGCCGGAACGTGCGCGAGGATGACCTCCGCGAAGCGCTTGGCACCGACGTGGATCGCATCGTAGTGCGCGAGCTTCTCCGGCGTGGCGGCGTGGTGACTGAAGACGTATTCGGGATCGAAGTCTAGTTCGGCCATCTTCTCTCTCTTTCGACGGCGCGAGTATACACGGGGGCCCTGAGCCGTTTCACGTTCGCCGGAGCACTACGGCGAAGATTGGCGCGATTGACCGGGGCATTGCGAGGAGTCGTGTGGGTAGCCGTGCTCGGGCGGAGCGCGCCAGCCGTTGCCGAGCCCTCCGCGGCGCCGGAGACCGCGACGCCCGACGAATCAAACGACGAATCGGCCGACGCAGGCGAGCTCGAACCCCCGAGCAAAGGGTTCGAAATCGACGTTCCTTCGGGGCCGTCGTTCGGGCTCGAGGCGCAAGCGGGGCTCGCGCTCGAATGGATGAGCGGGCGCCAGCAGCCGCACGCGATCTACGGCGGCCTCGCGCGGATCGCGTTTCACGACATCCAAGTCGGGGCGTCGTTCGACGCCTCGGACGCGAGCCAAGCCCAGGACCTCCTCGAAGCGCCCGTGGAACATTGGACCGCGATCGGCGGGTTCGTCGGAGCGCGTGTGCCGTATCGACATTGGATCGACGTCGACGCTGCGATCGGCGTCGAATCGCGGCGATATCGAAACCCCGATCCGATCTACGGCGCGAACGGCCTCGACGTCACGAGCACCGCGCTCACGTTCCGAATCGGCGCCTCCGATCGCGGCGGTGAAAAGCTCTTCGGCCCTCGCATTGGAGCAGCGCTCGTCGTCGCGGCCGATCTGAATCATCACGAGCCGACCTGGACGCGAACCTACTCGCTCGAGAGCGGTGGATACGGGCACGTTTCCGGCACGACACCGATCGGCGGCGTTTCCGTCGCGCTCGTCGTGGTCGTCGGTCTCGACGTGGGAGGCGGCACCCACCGCGGCGACTGAAGCGCGCTCACCGTCGCATGCCGAGCGCGTCGGCGAAAGCGCGTTCGGAGCGCGCGTCGTACTGACGTTCCGTCTCGCCGGCGTGCCACGGGACGGGCTTCACGCCTTTCGTGTGGCGGCACCGTCGGCACGACCGCGGGATCGGATAGGGATATCGACTCACGGGTCCGCGCGGCGATCCCTTGTCGGCCATGAACCAGCGCGGGACTTCGAGGCCACACGTGACGCACGCGAGGAGCGTCCCCCATTCGCCGTCTGTTCCCCGTTTGCGGCAGCCGCGGATCAGAAACAGAACGAAGAGCACCGCGCAGGCGAGCACCGCGACGTTTCCGTTCGTTCGACCCATGATTCGATGCTGGGCGTAGGCTCGCGCTTGGAACACGAGCTCGCAAGGGGCGTTTCGTCGACGAGCGACGGAGGCGCTCCTTTTGAATTTTATTGGGTTTTCCTGGAGCGACCCCGTGCGACGCGGCGGATTCTTTGGCCGAATTTTCGTTAAGGCCTACGGTCGCCCCCAATAGCCATGTTGTACGGCACCGAGGTGTCCGAGCTCCAGGGCACGCGACCGAGTCGCGACACGGAATGGGAGCACACGCTGCAGCGGATCTACTGGGTTCGCATCGAGCTCCAGGAGCTCGGTCGGCATCCGGCAGACGACGACATTCCGAACGCCCCCGCCGACGCCGAAGGCATCGCGCGCGCCGAGCAGCGCATCGGCCGGCGCTTGCCACCGAGCTATCGGGCGTTTCTGGCTCGCTTCGACGGTTGGCCGCGATTTTTCGACGGGGCGGCCTTGCTCGGCACGAGAGATCTCGGAAAGACGAGCTACGCCGATCTCGCGCAAGCGGTGTTCGAGGCCAACGAGACGCCGGTGCCGGAAGGGGGTCCGCCCTCGTCGCGTGTGCGAGGATACCCGGGCGAAATGATCCCGTTCGGCATCGACCCCGAGGGAACCACGCTGTTTGCGTTCGACCCGACGCAGGTCGATTCGCGCGGCGAAATGGGAGTCGTTGCCTGGATCCATGAAATCGGGTTTCGCGCGCGCTCTTTCGACGATTTCCTGGTCGGGATCCTCGAGCTCTGCGAAGCCGATCTCGACGACGCGCGGGCGTGCCCCGTCGCGTCGATGACGCGTTGAGCCTCGACGCGCCCGAGCGACGACCGCGCCGCGCGCGCCCGGGCGAGACTTTCTCGACGAGACGCCGGAGCGGCTGCTCCGTCTGCTACCGTTGGGTGGCTCAATCGCGAGGAACATGAACATGAAAGCCAATCCGGTAGTGGGTGTCGTCGGCGCAGGGCAAATGGGACGCGGCATCGCGCAGGTCGCCGCGCTGTCGGGTTGCAAGGTCGTCGTCATGGACGCGGTGGAGAACGCGCTTCAGGTGGGGCTCACCGCGATCACGACCGACCTCACCAAGCAGGTCTCGAAAGGGAAGCTCAAGCAAGAGGACGCAGACGCCGCCGTTTCGCGACTCAGCGGCGTGACGAGGATCGACGAGCTCGGGGACTGCGATTTCGCGATCGAAGCCGCCACCGAGAACACCGACGTGAAGCTCGAGATCTTCCGCTCGCTCGATCGAGCGCTCGGCAAGAACGCGATCCTTGCGAGCAACACGTCGTCGATCTCGTTGACCAAGCTGGCCGGCGCGACGAAGCGCCCGGAACGCGTCCTGGGCATGCACTTCATGAACCCGGTGCCGATCATGAAGCTCGTCGAAGTCGTGCGCGCGCTCCAAACGTCGGAGCCGACTTACGAAGAGACCTGCGCGCTCGCGAGGACGATGGGAAAGACGCTGGTCACGACGAAGGACATGCCGGGCTTCATCGTCAATCGGATGCTCATTCCGTTCATCAACGAGGCCTGCTTCGCCCTCCAGGACGGCCTCGGCACCGTCGAGGACATCGATCAGGCCGCGCGGCTCGGGTTGAACCACCCGATGGGCCCGCTCCAGCTCGCCGATCTGATCGGCCTCGACACGTGCTTGTTCATCGCCGAGGTGCTGCAACGTGAGTTCGGCGAAGACAAATACCGGCCGTCCACGGTGCTTCGAAATTACGTGGCGGCGAACTGGCTCGGCAGAAAAACCAGCCGCGGCTTCTATATTTACGCGGGTGGAAAACAGGAACGCCCGAGCGGACGACCGCCGGCGTGAGTCGCCGATCGCGCTCCTTCGCGCACACGCGCGCACGCACGCTCACCTGATCGCGCTCTCCGTTTCGCGGCATCCACGCTCGCGAACGAATTCCATCCGCGCGCGATGGAGCGGCGACGCGTTGCCGGAATGCCCCAGTCGGGTAGCATGTCAGCGTGACCTCTCCCGTCTTACGCGTCGACCACGAGCGACCGAGCCTCGCCGACATCAAGGTAGCGGATGGCCGGGTCGTGGGCGCGCGATACACCCTCCTCGGGAAACTCGGGCAAGGGGGCATGGCCGTCGTGCACGAGGCCCTCGACAACGTCACGGGTCAGCGCATCGCACTGAAGCGACTCCGGATCCTCGACGATGGTCGAAAGCAGCGACGCGCCGTCGAACTGTTCGAACGCGAGTTTCACACACTGGCCCAGCTCCGGCACCCGCGCATCATCGAGGTCTACGACTATCGATTGGACGACGAGGGTCCGTACTACACGATGGAACTCCTCGACGGGGGCGACTTGCAACAGCTCGTCCCAGCCGATTGGAGAAAGGCGTGCGCCGTCGCGCGCGACGTCTGTTCGGCGCTGTCGCTCCTTCACTCGCGAAGGGCGGTGCACCGCGATCTGAGCCCGCGAAACGTGCGCTGCACGAGCACCGGTCTCGCGAAACTCATCGACTTCGGCGCGATGGTCCCGATGGGACGAAACAAATACGTCGTCGTCGGCACGCCCGCTTATTGCGCACCCGAGGTCGTGCATTTGCAGCCGCTCGACGCGCGCACCGATCTCTATGCGCTAGGCGCGACGCTCTACTACACGCTCGCCGGACGGCACGCCTTCCCGGCCCGTGACTTCGAGAGCCTCGGCGCGCTGTGGCAGTGCGCGTTCCCTCGGCCTTCGGAGTTCTCCCCGGATATTCCCGAGGCGCTCGACGCGCTGGTCATGGATTTGCTCCGGCTCGATCCCGCGGCGCGCCCACCGAACGCCGCCGAAGTGTTGGAACGTCTCAGCGCGATCGACGGCTGCTCGCTCTCGGACAATCTACCGGTCGCTCAAGCCTTCTTGTCGACGCCGAGCCTGTCCGGCCGAGATACGCAGCTCTCCCGTGCTCGCATGAAGACCATGCGCGCGCTTCGAAAACGGGGCAGCGCGCTCCTCGTCGAAGGCCCGTCGGGCGTCGGGCGCTCTCGGTTTCTCGACGCGTGCGCGCTCGAAGGGAAGCTGCTCGGCGCAGTGGTGCTTCGGGCCGACGCCGACGACGCAGACGACACCGACTACAGCGTCATCCGTGCCCTCGCGCGGCAACTCCTCGCGACGATGCCCGACGAGACCAACGCGGCCGCGCGTCCTCATCTCCGCCTTCTCGGTCGTGCGATCCCCGAGCTCGTCAATCAGCTCCCGCATCGGACGTCGCTCGAGCTCGAGGATCCGGTCCTGGCGCGCCCGCGCCTTCAGCCGGCACTCCGCGAGTGGTTGCTCGCGATCAGCCGGCAGCGGCCGCTGCTCGTCACCGTCGACGACGTTCATCGAATCGACGAGCCCTCCGCCGCCGCGATCGCGCTCCTGTCGCACAATTTGCGGCCCCATCGCATCGCGGTGATCGTCAGCGCCGAAACCGGGGCGCCCGCGGTGTCCGCGGCGGCGATGAAGCTCCTCGGGAGCAACGCGACGCATCTCGCGCTCGAGAACCTGTCTTCGAGCGACGTGCAACGGCTTCTCGGTTCGGTCTTCGGCGAGGTCCCTCGGGCGAATCTCCTCGCGCATCGCTTGCACGCCATCTCGGGGGGAAACCCGCGCGACGTGATGCGGCTCGCTCAGCACGTCGTCGATCGCGGAGTGGTTCGCTACGAGGCCGGCGCGTGGTCCATCTCGGAGAACTTCGACGCCGCGGATCTTCCGTCGAGCATGGCGCAGGCGCTGAGCGTCCGCGTCGACGCGCTCAGCGCCGGGGCAAAGCAACTCGCTCGCACGATCTCCGTCTCGCCCGGGCTCTCGCTCACCTTCCAGGAATGTCTGCACTTGAGCGCCCAGGATCAATCGGGCCGCCTCATGGAAAGCCTCGACGAGCTGCTCACCGCCGAGGTCATGCGCGAAGCCGGCGAGCGGTTCACGCTGACGCAGCGTGCCTGGGAACCTGCGCTCCAGACCGGTATGAGCGCGGCGGAAGCGCGAGAGCTCCACGTTCGCGTGGCACGCCTGTTCGAGCTCCGCGGAACCGACCAATTCCGCGTCGCGCAACACCTCCTTCGCGCCAATGAACGCGAGCGCGCCGTCGAGATCCTCGCCGCTTTCTGCCTCGCATCGGTCGCCGAAACGCACAAGAACCCCGAGGCGTTCTTCGTCCTCACTCGTTCGCTTCCCATCGACTGGTCCACGACGTTCGACGAGGCGGTCCGGCTCTGTAACGAGCTCAATCTCCCGAAGCGATACAAGTTCGCCCTTCAAGACCGGTTCGTCGGGATCGTATCGTTGATGACCATCAGCGATCCGGTGCACGTTCCCGCGTTGATCGCCGATCTCACTCGTCTCAGCGGTCTCGCGGATTTCGCCGAGATCGACGCCTCCCTCGAACCGATGGCCAGAGCAATGACGGCTCTCGGACGGGCGCAGGCGCGCTACGCGGCGACATCCGAGCACGACCGCGTCCTCGACCCGGGCGAAGCCATCAGGCACCTGGCCCGTGCGATCCTCAGCGCGGCCGGGATGGTGACCTCGTGCCTCGATTTCGCGCTCTTGAACCGTCTACCCTCGCTCTCGCCGCTCTCTCCGCTTTCTCCCGCCCTCGGCGTCATCGAGAACCTCATGCGAGGAATGAAGGCGCGCCAGACCGCGCGGATGGAGCAGGCGCGCGAGTTCTACGAGGCCCTCCTCGAGCGCTCGGGACAGCCCGATCGCGCGGGGCTCGACGAGTCCCATCACCGGTACACGCGGCTCGGCGTCATGAACGGGCTCGGCATGATCGAGGCCGGCATGGGTTTGAGTTCGTGTCTCGAATACGCCTCCAAGATCGAGTCCGAGCCGACGCTTCAAGTGAACGCGGTGCAGATCCGCGTGCTCTACCATCTCTGGCAGGGCGACTTCCGCGAGGCGCTCCGGCTCAAACACGAGATCGAAATCCTCCGCATCCAGAACAGCCCGCGGCAATGGTACGAGGGCTCCCACGTCCTATGGCAGGTCACCGCGTTCGCCGCCGCCGAGGATCTCACTCGGCTCAAGCAGGCGACCGAGGACATCGAGGAACTGGCGGGGCGGTTTCCGGGTTGGGTTCCGGTGCACCGATACAGCCTCGGCGAATACCAGCGGGTCCGCGGTGATCAAGCGGGCGCTCTCGCCGAGCTCGAGACGGCGCTCGAACTGACTAAAGCCGGGGAATCGCAAGTCTGGCCGAACATCGCCGGCGCCCATCTCCGGGTGCTCATCGAAAAAGACCCCGAAGAAGCGGTCGCCGTCGGCGAACGGTATCTCGCAGCAGGCGAAGCCGCCGGCCTCGGATACGTCATGAACTACGTCCTTTTGCCCTTCAGCATCGCGCAGGCAAAAGTCGGAAAAATCAAGGAGGCGGAAGCGAACGCCGACCTCGCGTTGCGACGCTTCGAGGCGCTCGGCACGACCGGGCTCAATCTCGGAATCACTTACGAAACGCGGGCTCGAGTCGCGATCCTCGCCAACGACCAGGAAACCTTCGAGCGGTACGCGACGCTCTGCGAGGGCGTCTATACGGCGGCCGGCAGCCCGACCCTGGTCGCGAAGTTCGAGAAGCTCCGTCGCGAAGCGCAGCGCGCGGAGGTGATGACGGCCGTGATGCAGCAGCGCCCCGGCGAGCTCAACGAGCTCTTCACCGTGTCGCGCATCGTGTCCACGTTGGAGGCCTGTCGCGGCGTGACGGAACGCGCCCAAACGGCGTTGAATCTGCTCGCGCAGGCGAGCGGCGCGACCGAAGGGTTCTTGCTCCTGGTCGGCGATCAAGGACCGTTTTGTGCGGCTCAGATTGGCGACCGGTCGCTCTCGCCGGCACTGTTCACCATCGCGCGCGAGTACTTGGCGGCCGAAGCCCACGAGGCGCAGACCACGACCAACAGCGGCACCGACAACACGTCGGGCCGATACGAAACCCGCGGCGGCACCTTGAGCGCGGAATTTCGCCCCGTGCTCTTGAGCCACGCCACGCCGACCGGGCTCCTGATCACGGGTATCGCTCTCCTCGTCGTGCCGAGCGGCGGACGATTCGCGTTTCCCGCGCGCGTCGCGACCGAGATCAGTCGTCGCTTCCATCAGACGGGCGACTCGTCGGGCGTCCTCGTCGTCGACTGAGCCGGTCTCGCCGCGTTTCCGGCGAAGGCATCGTCTCCGCGCCGAACGTGAGCTAAAAGAGCTGCCTGATGAATCGCTTTTCGCTGCCGAGCCTGGGTATCGGGCTCGGGCTCAGAACGACGCACTATTCGCACATTCTCGAGCATCGGCCGAACGTCGATTGGTTCGAGATCCTGAGCGAAAACTACATGCAGACGAAGGGCCGACCGCTCACCTTCTTGGACAAGATCGCCGAGATGTATCCGATCGCGATGCACGGCGTGTCGCTCTCCATCGGCTCGACCGATCCTCTCGACCGGCAGTACTTGAGCGAGCTCAAGGAGCTGCGCGATCGAACGCGAGCGCGCTGGGTGTCCGATCACCTGTGCTGGACCGGCGTCGCCGGGAAAAATACGCACGATCTCTTGCCGCTCCCCTACACCGAGGAGTCGCTGAAGCACGTGGCCGCGCGCGTCCGCACCGTACAGGACATCCTCGGCGCGCCGCTCGCACTCGAAAATCCGTCGACGTACGTCGAGTTCACCGGGTCGACGATGACCGAGTGGGAGTTCTTGAGCGAGCTCGCACGCGAGGCCGACTGCGCGCTCCTCGTGGACGTGAACAACATTTTCGTGTCGTCGTACAATCACGGGTTCGATCCGATGGACTACGTGCGCGCCCTCCCCTTCGATCGAATCGTGCAAATGCACGTCGCCGGACACACGAACCACGGCACGCACATCGTCGACACGCACATCGGTCCGGTGCTCGATCCGGTATGGCGGCTCCTCGGCGAGGTGTACCGGCGAGCGTCGTCACCGAGCGTCCTCCTCGAGTGGGACGCGGACATCCCGAGCTTCGAAGAGACCCATCGAGAAGCCCTGCGCGCGCGTGAGTTCATCTCCGACGAGGCCGCATGACCGATCGACTCCCTTCGCCCGTCTTGGACCCCAATCGCGACGGCGTGGGCACCGAGCGAGCGAGCGCGACACCCGCGCGCAAGCACGCGCACCTGAAGGTGCCCGGAACAGCGCAAAAATCCGCGGTCGTCCCGCAAACGCTGAGCGCGCTCGAGCGGTGGATGCTCGGCGCGATCGCCGACGCGCCGCCGGTGGACTCGGAAATCGACACGATCCTCACGCCAGGGCCGCGCCTCTCGGCGAAGGAGCGGCTCGCGGTCTATCAATACGGCTATCGCGCGCGACTCGTCGAGTGCCTCGCCGATGACTATCCGATCGTCGCGCAAACGCTCGGCGAAGAGGGGTTCGAAGAGCTGGCGACCGAATACATCGAGCGACACCCCTCGACGGCACCGAGCTTGAACGCGTTCGGGCGGCACATGGAATCGTTCTGCCGCGAATCGGGCTCCCGGGCGCTCGGAGCGAACGCGGAGTTCCTTGCCGAGCTCGCACGACTGGAATGGGCGCTCGTGGAGACGATCCACGCCGAAGGGGCGCCGCCGTTCGACTTCCAGAAGCTCGCGAAGGTTCCCGTCGAGGCCTGGGCGACCGCGCGTCTCGTCCCGAGCAAGACCGTCCGCGTCTTGCGGTTCGAGTACCCGGTGAACGCGTTCTTCCAGGCGCGGCGCGAGGACGAGGAGCCCGCGATCCCGGCGAAATCGCCGACCGAGCTCGCGATCTATCGCGTGGGTTTCCGGATCTGGCGGATGGATCTGACCCCGGCGATGACTCGCGTGCTCGAGGCGCTCCTCGCCGAGCAACCGATCGGCGACGCGCTCGCGACCATCGCCGTGGACGAATCCGATCCGGCGGCGCTCGGCGAAGCCGAACGGAGCGTGATGGTGTGGTTCCGCGAATGGGTCGAAGGCGGCTTCTTCACGGGCGTCACGCTCGCCGAGTGAACGACGAGAAGAGCCGTCCGAGGTCGGGATAGTCGGCTTCGGGCTCGGCTGCGCCCTCGAGCGCCGCCATGACGGCCAACGCGACGTCCTCGCGAAACGGTCGGGCAGCGACCTGAACGCCCACGGGGAGCCCGCAAGAGCCGCGCTCGGTGTCGCGCGCCGCGCGGTCCATCTTGTCGGACGAGCGAGCCGTCGCGATTTCTTCGTCGGGCCTCACTCGGGTCACCGGCACGACGCCCGCGGGATAGCCGAGCACGTTGTAGATGAGAGCATAGGCGCCGCCGACGCCGAGCTCGGAAGACGCGCCGTGGCGAAACGCGGGCAGCGAAACGGGGGGCGACAACAGGGCGTCGATGGGACGATCGCCCGCGGCGCGATCGAGCGCGGTCCGAAAACGGGCTTGATAGTCCATCAGCTCGGCGACGAGGGTGAAGTGCCGATCCGCGCTCGGGTCGCCATAAGCGTCGAGCAACGCTGCGAGGCGCCTCCGCCCGGTCCCCTGCAGGAAGAGCCGGATCAAGGCTCGCGTCGGCGCCGAGGCCGCGGTGATCGCGAGCAACTGCGCGATCCGCGGATCGCGCGGCGAACCGCGGAGAAAGCGCCGCACACCCTTACCAGCGTCCCCCGCGAGAATACCGAAGAAGAGCCGCATCGCCTCCCCGACGTCGGGCGGCGAAAAAGGAACGAGCGTCGCGCCGCGCCGTTCGAGCCAGCGCACGGCGTCGAGGACGGCTCGCTTCCCGGCCGAATAGACGTCGAACGTGCCGTCGTCGGTGTAGTAACCGATGACCAGCTCGGCGAGGTTCACACGCTCGAAATCTCGCAGCGGCATCGGCGGCAAGCGGTCCGGCAGAGCGCCACCGTTCGCAATCTCGACGGCGAGCGCGACGTCACCGACGCTGCGGGCCATGACGCCGACCTGGCTCGCGATGGCGCGTTGCCCGATGGGGATGCTGCCGCGTCCGAGGTCGGGCATTCGTCCCGCGGTCGGCTTGAAACCGACGACGCCGCTCCACGCCGCCGGAACGCGGCTCGACCCGCCGATGTCGGTTCCCAAGCCCAGAGGCGACCCTCCGACGGCGATGATCGCGCCTTCGCCACCCGACGACCCACCTGGCGTGCGCTCGAGATCCCACGGATTTCGCGCGCAGCCGTAGAGCGGGTTGTCGCTCTCGAGGTAGAGGAGCACCTGCGCGAGGTTCGTCTTGCCGAGCACGATCGCGCCCGCCGCCCGCAGGTGCGCGACGTACTCGTTGTCGCGAACCGCCATGTCGTTCGCGTGCGAAGACACGCCGAAGCTCGACGGCGTTCCCGCGACGTCGATGCACTCCTTGATGGTGATCGGCACGCCGTGGAGCAACCCGAGGGGCCCGCCGGACGACCGCCGCCGATCGGCTTCCCGCGCCTCTTCGCGAGCGGCGTCGTACCGCTTCACGACGACGGCGTTCAGCGCCGGGTTGACCGCCTCGATGCGCTCGATGTGGCTCTCCACGACGTCGATCGCCGACAATTGTCCGCTGCAGATGCCTCTGGCGAGTGCCCGCGCATCGAGACGACAGAGCTCTCCGGACGATGTGGCCATGTGTCGCGCTCAGTCCCCCCGGCGGAAGACGCGTCGATTCAGTCTCGCATTGAGGGTAGTCTGTTTTCCGATGCAAGGCGACGAGCACCCCACTTTGGTCCTCCTCCGATCGACTCGCGAGCGCATCCTTTCGATCCTGTCGGACGCGTTCACCAAGGACGAGATCGGGCTCGACGAGTTCGAGCGCCGCGTCGACGGCGCTTACGCCGCGACGAGCGCCGACGCGCTCGAGGAGCTGGTACGCGATCTGAGCGACGGAACGACGAGCGACGGCGCTCGGAGCGGCCCGAGCGCGCTTTCGGTGCGGCCGGAAAACTCAATGGTCGCGCCATCCACCGCCCTCGTGCCGGCGCGTCGCGAAAAGAAACCCGGCACGGTGGCCATCTTCGCGAGCGTCGAACGCCGGGGCAGCTTTTCACTATCGAGCAGTTCCCGCGCCGTCGCGATCTTCGGCAACGTCGAGCTCGATTTACGGCAAGTGGCGTTGCCGGACGGCGTGACGGAGCTGTTCGTCCGCGCCGTGTTCGGCAACGTGGAGATCACGGTTCCGCCGGATCTCGCCGTCGAGTGCGACGGGAACGGAGTCCTCGGCTCCTTCTCTTCCATGAGCCGGATGCCTGCTGAAGGACGAACCGTCGGACCGGTGCTTCGGGTGATCGGCTCCGCCGTCCTCGGGAACGTCGAGATCCACACACGTCCGCGGAACGAGCCTCTGTCCGGTCACGCGAGGCTGCTCGGCGCCGGCCCCAAGCGCTGATCGCCTCACCGGGCGAACGTCACGGCGCGGCGCCGGAGGCGGGGTTCGCGTGGTCGTTCGCGCGGCGCGGTGCGACGCCCGCGTCGCGAACCGACGTTCCGGCGAGCGCGGAGCCCAGCGTTCGTACGACGCTGCGCCGCACCCACGGATTTTCATAGAGCTGCGCCACTGCGTCGAGCACCGGCGAGCTCACGATCGCGCGGACGGCGTGACCGGCGACGAACCCGAGCGTGAAGCGCTTCCGGTGCTGCCACACGTAGTCGCGCCAGGCCGCCTCTTCGCTCACCCGCCCGCGGAGCACCCGGGCTACGGCGTCGGCGGCGTAGATGCCGCTCTGCATGGCCTGCGAGATCCCTTCGCCGGTCGCGTTGTGCGTGAGGCGAGCGGCTTCACCGAGGTGGAGCGCGCCCGGCGCGGTCAAGTGCCCGATCCACGTCGTGTAGACGATCGGGTGTCCCTTCAACGGCCCGAGCTGCGTCGCGCCGCGGAGTCGCCTCGCGTAGTGCCGCTCGAGAAAATCCGCGAACACGGTGCGCACGTTGCGCTGCGTCTTCTGGCCGTCCGCGTCCTGGCCGTCGATGCAGATCCCGATGTTGACCCGGCGAGACGTCTCGGGGAAGAGCCAGCCGTAGAGCGGAGCGACCTCGCGATCGAAGATCATCTCGATCTGTCGAGGCGTGAACTCGGCGTCGTCCCACCACCCCATGAGCGTCGAGATGCTCCGCTTCGGGCGCGGATCGGTCGAAAAAATGGAGTGCGAGCCGTCGGCGCAGAGCACGTAGTGCGCACGAAGCTCGCGCCCGTCGGCCAGGGTCACGCCGACCACGCGATCGCCGGCTTTGATGAGCGCGCGAGCGCGCACCCCCGCCGCCAGTTTCACGCCGAGACTCTGGGCGCGATGGACGATGAGGGCGTCGAACTCGCGACGAAGCAAGACGACGGCCGCGGCGTTCGACGCGAGCACGAAGGATCTTCCGCCGGGCGTGACGATCTTCACGGCGTCGATCGGCGTCGCGCGCCGGCGGAGCTCGTCGCCGAAGCCGAGCTGGTCGGCGATCGTGAGCGCGTGCGGCGAGAGCCCGGACCCGCACGTCTTGTCGCGAGGGAACGTCGCGCTGTCGACCAACACGACGTCGCGAACGCCGTTCTGCGCCAGCCGGAGCGCCGCGGCAGCGCCGCCGGGGCCGCCTCCTACTACGATCGCGTCGTGAACCGATGCCACTGTCATACTCAGCTCGCCTTCACCGCGACGGGCGTTTCCATGAGGAGCGGCGCGCGCGCACGACGCCGCTCTTCGAACAGAGCGAGCGCCCAGACCGGGAAATAGCTTCGATACAGGTGATACTCGAGGAGGGCCGTGCGGAAGAAGAGCCCGACCGGATCTTGCCGCGGCCACTCCCCGTTGCCGAGCTGCGCCTTCGAGAGGAACCGTGCGGCCCGCGCCATCGCGGAAAAATCCGGATCTTGCGCCTCGGAGAGCGTGATGAGCGCCCACGCCGTTTGAATGATCTGCCCCTCGTCGTGCGGGACGTAGTCGTCGCCGTGCGCGACGTGGCGCTCGCCCCAGCCGCCGTCTCGACGCTGCTGGCTCTTCAGCCACTCGCACGCTTTTCGAATGGCTGGATCGGTCGGTGCCGCTCCCGCCGCCAACAAGCCGCGCACGCCGAACCAGGTGCCATAAATCAAACGAACGCCCCACGCGCCCGGCCACGCGCCGTCCGGTCGTTGCTGCCGTCGCATGTTGCGCACGCCGCGTTCGATCGCGCGCGGAACATCGAAAAGCGCGCTGCTCCGCAAGAGATGCGGACGCTCGCGGGCGATCCTCGCGAGGGCCGCGACGCACGACGAGGTGCACTCGAGATACCCCGCTTCGGTCATCGAATCGCCGAACATTTCCGCTGGATTCAACCACTCGAGGGAGAACGGGACGCGGCGCGCTTCGTAGCTGCCGAAGCCTCCGTCGCTGCCTTGCGCGCGCAGGATGAACTCGGCCGCCATCCGGACCTCGTCGTCGCTCGGACCGCGACCGACGCCCGCGTCGAGCCGCGCGAGCATCGCCTCCGCCGTGCAGTCGCTCACCGGCCACCCGTGCCAACCCCACGAGAAGGGATAGCCGCCACGCGGATCGACACGGTGATTCGCGGCGTATCCGGGGAACGACTCCTTGATTTGTTGCCGTGCGAGAAACTGGTCGGCTTTTTCGATGGCGAGATCCACTCGGCCGCCGGCGCCGGCGAGACACAGCGCTTGCGTGACGAAGCTCGTGTCCCAGATCGCCGAGCGGGCGCCGGTCACTCGCGCACCGTCGCGATCGTCTTCCCAGATCCAGCAATCGAACCGTGCGATGGCTTTCTCGACGTCGGGGTCACGCGGATCGTCGACCCACAGCGCGAGAATGTTCAGGAGCCCGCTCACCGGCGAAATCGAGGTGTGGCTCGATACGGCGAGCTCCCAGCGAATGGCGCGACGAAGCTCGGCCAAGAGCGGCGCGCGCGACTCCCGCGAGCGGAGCCGATCGACGACGCGGAGGACCTCGTAAGCGCCCTTCAGCGCCGGGCTCGGAGGCGCGAAGAGATCGCCCTTGCGGAGCCGATGGCGGCTGCCGGCGAAGTTCACCTGCTCGTACCCGGACGGATAGAGCTCGGCGCGAAGGGCCGTCGTGAGCGGCGTGACGTCCGCCTGGTAGCGCTCGGCGGAGAGCGTCGCCATCGCGAGGTAAATGAGGCGCGTGTGACAGTAGTAACGGCTCGGATGCACCGGCGAGAACGTGGGCGCCGCCCAGAGCTCCGGCGCGACCGGATTCACGCCATCCCACTCATAAAGCGACAACAATGCTAGCCAGAACTTGCCCCACGTCGGAATCGCCTCGACCGAGCCTTCGCGCGCGAAGAACTCCCGCGCGGGCGCGAGAAGCGGAGCATCGGCGGGCAAGCCGAGCAGACGAGCCGCGACGTACACGAGCGTCGTGACGAACAGCGA
>CAZDNG010000059.1:0-60763 GCA_964506835.1 uncultured Polyangiaceae bacterium | reverse complement strand
GCGTGCCGACCTTCCTGCAGACCATCACCGCCGTGGCAGGCTTCCTCGACCGCGCGGCCGCGCATTGCGCGCAGACGGGCGCCGATCCCGACGACTTCGTGGAGGCGCGCCTGTTCGCGGACATGGCGCCGTTCCACTTCCAGATCGAAGCCGCCTGGCACCATGCCGTGTGGGGCGTGGAGGCCCTGAGGACCGGTGCGTTCACCCCGCCGGCCCTGGTCGGGCCGGTGCCCTTCGCCGCGCTGCGCGGGATCATCGCCGAGTGCCAGGTGGCGCTGGCGGCGTTCGATCGCGACGAGATCGACGGCTGCGCGGGCAAGGAGCTCGATCTCCAGATCGGCCCGCGGCGGCTCGCCTTCATGGCGGAGACCTTCATCCTCTCGTTCTCGCTGCCCAACTTCCATTTCCACGCAGTCACCGCCTACGACATCCTGCGCTCGCGCGGCGTGCCCATCGGCAAGCGCGACTACGAGGGCCGGCTGCGGACCAGGGCGGGCTAGCACGCCGCCGTCGAGATGCGCTTCAGCATCCGACGGTGTGACTTGATGATCGCGTTTCCGTCCTCGGGGGCCGCTGCGCGAAGCGCAGCCCCCGGCCCTTCACGCGGCCGAGTACGCGCGTAAGCTCAAAGCTCTCGAGCAAGCCCCACAGTTCTTGCTGGGGAACGTCCCCGCACGCGCACGCGCTCCCGCTCCCGCTCCCGCTCCCGCTCGCACTGAGGACCGAGAGCGGTCAGATCGGCCCGTGCTCGAAGCAAACGACGCGCTCAGCGATTGACGACCGTCGCTTGTCCGACCGTCTTCAACGTGATCTCGGGCAGTAGCTCCGTGAACGCGACGACGCGCACCCTCGGCAGATCCGTCTCGAGCAGCTTTCTGACGAAGCGTCGAATATCGGGGCGCGTGAGCACGACGGGCGACCAGTCGGCGTCGTCGGCGCGGGCGCGATCGACGGCGCGCTCGACGGCGGCGACGATGTCGCGGGACGCGGCGGGCGAGAGCGTCAAGGTCGTACCGGTCGCGGCGCGGGAGATCGCGCCGCGGACGGCTTCTTCGACGTGATGGTCGAGGAGCACGACGGCGAGCTCGGACGTGCCGCGGGTCAGGTCGTACGTCAGCGCGCGACGAAACTCGCCGCGGACGTGCTCGGCGAGGAGCGCGCCGTCGCGTTCGCCCGCGGGGACACGCGACAGGGCCTCGAGCACGCCGCCGAGATCGCGCACCCCGATGTTTTCATCGACGAGGCGCCGGAGCACGTCGGCGACGGTGGCGACGTCGACCGTCTTCGGCACGACTTGCTTGACGGTCGCGGGCGACCGCCGTTCGAGACGGTCGAGCAGGGTCTTCGTCTCCGCGATACCGAGGAAATCCGCGGCGCGATCGAGCAGCAGCTCCGCGGCGCGGTCTTCGACCCAGGTGGCCACTTCGCTGGACGGGACGTCGCGCGGGACTTCGATGACCCGCGCCGGAACTTCGTGGATCGAGACCATGACGTGGCGATCGGGGAGCGACGCCTCGACGGTCATCGGACAGGGCGGAAGCTCGACGCCGCGTTCCTCGAACACGCGACGACGGAGCCGCTCTGCGAGGCCGTGTCTTTGACTGGCCCCGCCGAGCACGGCGCCCAAATCCAAGCTGTACTCGAGCTCCCAGGGCACGACGAGCGAGACGAATGCCGGATCGTCGTCCACCGCGGCGGCTCCGCCTTCCGCGCGGCGCCGGCCCTTGCCGAATCGCCAGACGGCGATGAGCGACGCGCCGATGACGACGAACGGCGCCGCCGGAAGGCCGGGCACGACGGCGAGGCCGAGCGCGAGAAGGCCGGCGATGCCGAGCGCGCGCGGCGAGGCGAGCAACTCCGAACCGAGCTCTTCGCCGAGCGCCGTCCCGGGTTCGTCACTGGCGACGCGCGTGACGAGCAAGCCTGCCGCGGTCGCCAGGAGGAGCGCGGGGATCTGGGTGACCAGGCCGTCGCCGATCGTGAGCAGACCGTAACGGCGGAGGGCCGTCGCGAAATCGAGGCCACGCTGGCCGACGCCGATCGCGACGCCGCCGACGAGGTTCACGACCGCGATGAGGAGCGACGCGACGACGTCGCCTTTCACGAATTTCACCGCGCCGTCCATGGCGCCGTAAAAACGACTCTCGCGATCGAGGGTGCGCCGTCGACGGCGCGCTTCCTCGGCGTCGATCGTCCCGGCGCGGATTTCGGCGTCGATGGCGAGCTGTTTGCCGGGGAGGGCGTCGAGCGTGAAGCGGGCTCCGACTTCGGCGACGCGCTCGCTGCCCTTCGCGACGACCACGAATTGGATGATCGTGAGGATGAGGAACACGACGGCGCCCACGACGAAGTTTCCCCGCACGACGAACTCGCCGAAGGAGCGGATGACGGCGCCGGCGTTGGCCTGGAGCAGGATCAGGCGCGTCGACGAGACGTTGAGCGCGATGCGCACCAAGGTCGTGATGAGCAAGAGCGTCGGGAACGTCGCGAGCTCGAGCGCGTTCGAGACGTAGAGCGTCACCAGCAGAATCGCGACCGACACCGTGAGGTTCGCCGCGAGGAGGACGTCGAGGAGCCAGGTCGGCAGCGGCACGACCATCAACGTCACGATCGAGAGGACGAGCACGGCGAGCGCGACGTCGGCGCCACCGAGCCGCGTCGAGCGCGGAGAAGCGAGCAGCGTTGGGGCGGCCATTGCTCAGCTCGGAGACGTGAAGAGGACGAGGACGCCGGTATAGAGCTGCATGGTGGGTCTACCGAAATGCGGCGCGACTTCGAACGACGACGCCATGCCGGCGAACGGGACGCCGGGAAAGCGCGATTTGAGGATCTTCGTGTCGACGTCGTGCGCGCCGTAGAGCCCGGTGCCCCGGCCCGCGCAGTCGATGTAAATGCCGAACCGTGGCGCGGCACCCGCGATGTCGCGCTCGATCTCGCGCGTGACGGCTTCGAGGTCGTCGCGGGCGGCGCGCGGATCGCGGACGGCGAACGCGATGCGCATGCCTTCGCGAATTTCTTCGGAGATGACGAGCGCGCGCCGATCGGGATCGACGCCTTGGATGCCGCGGACGATGAGCGCCGGACGGCCGCCTTCCGTCGTGCTCGATTCGCTGTCTTCGGCGAGGACGACGAAGACCAGCGGGCGCTCGGCGAGCCGTTCACCGAGAGACGCCAGCACGTCGAGCGCCGGCTCTCCGTCGATTTCGGCGAGCAGCGCGCCACGGCAGGACGTGATGGGCCGCAATGGCCCGAGCAGTCGCGCCGAGTGCGAGGTCCGGATCACGGGCGCCGCCAGGCCGCGAAGGATCACGGCGATCGAGCCGGTCATCACGCGACCGCCGGGTTCGATGCCGACCGCGCCGAGATCGCCGACCGTGCCGGCTCCGAAGACGTGACGCGTGCCGCGAAGATCGCGCAGTGCGGCAAGCGCGGACGGCCCGAGGCCGTCCGGCTTCAAGAACGTGATCACCGTCGGTGAGCTCGAGCCCGTGCGATCGCCGAGGAGCCGCGCGAGCGACTCACCGACGTCCTCGTTTTCGCCGCTCGTGAGCTCGATGAGCTCGGTGCGACCACCGGCCCAAACGATTCCCGCTGCCGCGGACTGATCCTCGATCTCGCGCCGTTCGGTGAGCACGCCGCCTCCCGCGACGACGGCGACGGGGACCGACAGGCGCAGGGACGCGATGTAGGTGCCGACGGTCGCGAGCTCGGTCACCAAACTACCGCTCACGAAGATGAGCGCGCCGGCGGGCGAACGCACCTGTGAAAGGGCCTGGCCGAGCGAGCTGGCGACTCGTTCGGGACTGCTGGTCTTTACCTCCCAGCTCCAGGCGCTCGTTCCCATGCGCCCTCGGAAGTTACATCACTAAGGAACGGGCGGCGACGGCCTCGCGAAACCGTCGCCAAAACCGGTGCGGTGACGTAGCCTAGGGTCGGGCATGAGTGTAGACGGGCTCGTCATTCGATCTCAGGGCGGCTCCGATGTCGGTCGCCGACGGCAGGCCAACGAGGACGCCTTCCTGTGCGACGACGATCTCGGCCTCTGGGTCGTGGCCGACGGCATGGGCGGCCATGCCGCCGGTGAGGTCGCCAGCCAGGAGGCGATCGACACCGTCTACGGCATGGTGAAGCGAGGCAAAGCGCGTCTCGGCACCGACCGGGGAGAAACGGAAGCTCACGTCCGCGCCGCCGTGCGCCTGCTCGAAGGGGCGGTCCAGGCGGCGACGTACATGGTCTACGCGATGAGCGAGCTCGACTCTCGGAAGAGCGGGATGGGCACGACCATCAGCGCGATGATGAGCGTCAAGAACTTCTGCGTTACCGCGCAGGTCGGCGACAGCCGCATCTACCGCATCCGACGTGAATTGGCCGAACAGCTCACGGAAGATCACACGCTCATCAACTGGCAGCTGAAGCAGGGCATCATCACCGAAGAGGAAGCCAAGCACAGCAAGCACAAGAACGTGATCACGCGCGCCGTCGGCAATAGAGACTACGTTCAAGTCGATACGCAAATAGTGGAACTTGCAGAGGGAGATGCGTTCTTGCTCTGTTCGGACGGGCTCCACGGTTATCTCCGCCAGGAAGAGATCCCGTCGCTCATGGCCGGGGGCGGCCAGCCGTCGGTGCGACGTCTCATCGACCTCGCGAACAGCCGCGGCGGCAAGGACAACATCACCGCCGTCCTGGTCGAAGTGCAGCTCCCGCTCGAGTGAGCGCGCGCGGCCGTTTCTTGGCCGACCGGACCGATGTTCGGTACCGATTAGCGGATGAGCTCCGCGAAGATCGGCGTCGTGATGGGCGGGTTGAACGAGCGCGAGCGCTCGCTAGAGGCGGGTGAATCGGTGCTGCGCGCCCTCGTCGACGCGGGTCGCGACGCGATTCCCGTCGTGCTCGAGCGTGGCTTCGACGCC
Organism: uncultured Polyangiaceae bacterium; assembly: GCA_964506835.1. Lineage (GTDB taxonomy): Bacteria > Myxococcota_A > Polyangia > Polyangiales > Polyangiaceae > DASZVB01. Next base: position 55,850 of record CAZDNG010000059.1, on the reverse strand, counting down.
GCCCGAACCCTCCAGATCGCGGCGCTCGACGTCGCGTTTCTCGCCTTACAGGGCCGAGCCGACGCGGGCGGCTCCGTTCAAGGACTTCTCGAAGTAATGGGGGTCCCCTACACGGGCTCGAGCGTCATGGCGACGGCGCTGGCGGCCGATCAGCTCAAGATGAAGGAGCTGTTCCGGCTCCACAATCTCCCGACGCCGCCCTACTACGTCTGCGATCGCGGCGAGGCCGACGCGCTCGCCGACATCCACGGCTCGTTCGGATTTCCGGTCGTCGTCAAACCGCGACGAACCGGCGCAGCGTCGCCGGCAAAAGCAGAGAACTTCGGCGAGCTTGCGACGGCGGTCGCGCGCGCTCACGAATGCGACGCTTCGGCGATCGTCGAGCGATTCATCGCGGCTGACGCGGTCCACGTGGGGCTCTTTCAAGGCCGCGTGCTCGGCGCGATCGAAGCGGTGCCCGGTCGGCTCTCGCCGACGCGCTATCGCGGGCTCATGAACCTCGGGGAGCGCGCGGCCGAAGCCCTCGACGCCTCGTCCGCGGTGCTGGTCGACGTGCTCGTCACCGAGGGACAAAACGAATACGTCCTCGCCGTTCACACCTTGCCGGACCTCCACCCCGACGGCGTGTTCGCCTGCATCGCCAAGGCCGCGGGCTTCGGATTCCCGGCGCTCTGCACCGCCATCGCCGACTCCGCGCGCCTCCACGCCGCCGAGAGCCCCCCCCCAAAAATCGTCAAAGCGATCGCCGCTCCGGCCCTCGACGAAACGCAGGTCGCGGAAGTCGCGTGAGACCGCCCATCGCCTCGATGGACTCGTCCTACTAGTTCGCGCCGGCGTTGGCGGCGTCGATGTCGAGGCCGGCGATGGCCGCCGAGTCGCGATATTGCCGGAGCGTCGCCACCAAGGCTTCGCGCGCCGCCCACGGGAGCACGTTGCCGCGCGGCGTCTCGTATTCGAGGAACAAGTTGTCGTCGGTCGAAACGAGCTCGGTGCGACGTGTGCCCGCCTCGCGCGCCGACTCGTCGAGGAAATGGTCGAGGCCTTCGTCCATCGCGAGGATGTCGTTGGTGAGCACCTCGAGCGGGCGCCCGTTCGGAAGCGTCTCTCCGACGACCGGGTCCATCGTGTACTTGCTCGCGCGGCTCCGCGACCATCGGAGTGGTCGTTTCGACGCCACGAGGATGCCCTGGCCGCCGCCGTAGAAGAGCGCCACGTGCTCGAATTCACTTTTAAGGGTGTTCACCAACTCAGCGAAAACAGGGCGGTAAACGTGGTGGAGCTGCACCCACTGCTGGAACACGCCGTCGTCGTCGAGGTGCGCGCGGACCATGCGGTAGTACTCGCGGCTGTAGAGGCTCGAGGCGCCGGCGAACCACACGCTCGATAGCTCCATACTGATGAGCTGGTAGCGGCCGTCGTGGACGAGCAAGTAGTTCCGCGCGTCGTCGAGCGTCACGTGCACCCGCGGGTCGTCGAGGACGTGCCGGTTCGGCGTCGAAAAATAAGTGCCCGACGCTTCGAGGATCGCCGGCGAGATCTCGACCACGTCGAGCTCTTTCCACGGATACGTCGCGAGACTTCCGAGCGTCGTCCCGGTGCCGAACCCGATGATGAGCGCCTTGTCGAAGTCCTTCACGAACAGACAGGGGTAGTGCGCGAAGTACCGCTGCGCGTTCAGCTCCCAGCCGTCGTTGCCCTGGAATTTCCCGTTCGTGTACAGGGTGTGCACGCCGTCTCGGACGGTGACCGTCGTGATTCCGCCGTGCACGTCCTCGCGGACGTGGAGCAGCTCCGCCTTCGTCGCGCTGGTATCGAAGTACACGTTCGTACCCGACGTGAGCCGCTCGATGTCCCAGCGCGGCGCGATGAACCCCACCGCGACGGCCGCCGCCGCGAGACCGAGCGGCAGTCGTGAGTGCTGTCGATCGGTGCGGAGCGCCGTCACGGCCGCCAGTGCCGCGAGCGCGATCGCGACGGCCAGGATCGAACGCTCGGAGCCGAGCTTCGGTAAGACCGCGTAGCCCGCTGCCATCGCGCCCGCGACGGCGCCGATCGTGTTCAACGCCGTGAAGCGTCCGACCCAGCCCCCGAGATCCGGGCGCTCCGCAGCGCGATTCAGGATGAGCGGGAAGGTGAGTCCCATGAGCGTCGTCGGCACCGCGAGGATCCCGAAGGCGACCAGCGCGCGCATCGCTTCGCGTCCTTCGAACGTCGTCACGTATTCGCCGAGCCCCCCGAACGCGAGCGGCAAGCGATCCCAGAGCGGCAACGTCAGGGTGAGCGCCAGCGCTTGAAGCCCGAGGCTCGTCGCGAGCGCCCGCGCTCCGAACCGCTCGGCAAACCGCGGCGCGATCGTCGCACCGACGAAGAGCCACGTCAGAAATCCGGCGAGAATCAGCCCAAAGGCGTAGACGCTGCTCCCGATGATCACCGCCAAGAGGTGCGTCGTGACCACCTCCAGGGTGAACACGATGAACCCCGACGCGAACGACAACACGCCGAGCCAGGTTGCGTCGGGCAGCCCTGGAGAATGGGCAGACGGCAGGGGGAGAGGGGCCGCGGGTGGAGTGTCAGAAGTGGAGGGGAGAACGGTGGCGGAGTGGGGATCGGACGCGGCGCCGAGTGGCGCCGTCCCAAGCGCGTCGGGGGAGGGCGCAGCGGCTCGGCGCGCTGTCACGTCGTGGCGCGACGATGCCTCGTCTCCGTCGTCGAGCTCGTCTCCGAATGTAGTATCGCCATTCTGCGCGACGAGGCCGAGCGCAGTGCATCCGGCAATCGCGCTGGCCAGAGCCGCCCAGTGGAGCGTGCGCGACAGGCCGCCGAGCGGGAGCAGGACGTACGCGCCGAGCAGCGCGCCGACCGCGCCGCCGAACGTGTTCGCGGCGTACAGCGCGCCGAGTCGTCGCTTCGCGGTCGCCGTTCCCGCGCCGAGTGCCGGTGCGAGGAGCGGCAAGGTCGCCCCCATCGCGACGGTCGGCGTCGCCACCAGGAGCAACGTCATCGCCCAGCGAACGACGCTCAACGTCGCGAGCGACCCTTGCGCGTGTCGCGCCATCTCCACGTAGACCGGCGTCAACGCGCCGAACGCCCACGGCGTGACCGCCACCGTCGCGCCCGCGCACAGCTCCGCGATGCCGTACGCCGCGAGCGGTCGCCGCACGATCCGCGACAGCCTCCCGCCGAGCATCGCGCCGAGCGCGAGCCCCGCCATGAACGCGCCGAGCACGGCGCTCACCGCGTACGCCGTCGCGCCCACCACGTACGAGAGGTACTTCGAGAAGCAAACCTGATCGACGAGCCCCGCCGCACCCGACGCGAAGAACAGCGCCGTCACCGCGCGCATCCGCCTCGAATCGAGCGCTCCCTGCGCCCCCGAAACCCGACCGCCGCTCGACAAAGCGCGGACCATAACTCACCCCCCGCCGCCCCGAGAACCCCCTTTCGCCCCGTTTTCTCGCCAGTTTGCCCCCGTTTTTGCCTCGCCTTTTCGTCGCTCTTTTTCGCTCCCCCAGCGCGACTTCCTCTTTCACGACCGCCCTCTCGGGACTATGTTTCGCCGCCCTTCGAGGTCCCCATCGTCTAGAGGCCCAGGACTCGGCCCTTTCAAGGCTGCAACACGGGTTCGAATCCCGTTGGGGACGCTGCCAAAACGTCTGCGCTTTCGACAACTTCGCTGGACGCATCGTCACTAAGGCCGTTATCCGAGGCCGAAACGGCCGTTTCGATGACCTCGTGAGGCAGAGCGGGGAAGGGCTCGCCGACGGCCTCCCCTACGGATTCCGCCTCGCGAATGTAGCCGAGCGTCGTCTTCGGTTCGTCGTGTCCTGCGCGCTGCATGATGGTCAGCATTTCGGTCTTGGCGAGTGCCTCCCACGTGATGCCCGTCGCGCGCAGGTCGTAGAACGTCATCCGTTTGGTCGTCTCGGTCTGCGAGTGCAGATCGGTCCGCGTGACCCCGGCCCGCTCGAGGTGTCGGCGAAGGGTCGCGGCGAGGGCTTCGACCGGCGGGAGACCGTGCTCGATCTCGCGGTTCGTTGCTGACGAACGGACGATCGGGCCCTTCTTTCCGGCGGCTTCGACCATCTGCTCGAGGAGCGGTACGAGCGCCGGCTTGATCGGCACCTTTCGCGTGCGCTTCGTTTTCGTCGGCTTGACGTCACCCGTGCGAAGGTCAACGGCCTTGTGGATGAACACGTAGCCGTGCTCGAGGTTGACGTCCTCGCAGTCGAGCGCCGCGAGCTCTTCGGGGCGCGTGTAGAGGTAGAGCGAGAGCGCGTAGAGCCTCCGCCACCGAATCGGGATGTCTCCGCACGCGAGCAGCTTGGTCGCCTCGCTCGGATAGAGCCACTGCTTCGACTTCCGCACGCCGCGCTCGGGCCCGCGAACGCCAGCGAACGGGTTGACGTCGAGCACGCGAAGCGCCGCGACCTTCGACTCGACGGCATCGCGGAACATTTTCGTCGCGACGCCCCACACTTTGACCGCCGTCGTCCAGTGGAGCTCCTTCGCGAGCACCTTCTCGTCGAGCTCGTTCGAAAGCCGCCGCGCGTCGTCCTTCGTGATCTTGCAGACGACCCGCGTTCCCAACACGGGCCGAATATGCGTCTCGTACCGGCCGCGTTCGCTCACTCGACCGCGACGTTCACGGTCCGTCGCCCACGAGTCGTGAAACTCCTCGACCGTAACCTTCGAGCGGACGGGCAGGGGCTTCGCCGGACCGGAGCGCTCTGGATCGAAGACGTAGCTTTCCGCGTCCTTCGAAAGCCGCTTTGCTTCCTTGCGTGCTTCGCGGCGCGGCGTCGTTGGGTCAAGCCGTACGCGTCGTCGTACCTTGCGTCCGTCGTCGAGCGTCACGGTCACGCGAGCGTAGAGACGGCCGTCGACAAACTCGACGCCTCCGGTTCGTTTACGGGGCACGTGCTAACTCCTTCCTTGCTTCGCGCGCTTTCGCTCATTCTGTTTGCGCCGGCTTATCGCATCCACGGCTCGCCGGTGCGACTCCTCCTCGTCCTCGATAGTGTAGTGGGCCACATCAAAGACTCGCTCTCCCCGCTGCCATCGAACCGCGGCGTTCTCCGCAGTCATTGCCACGCTGAGCGCATTTGAGAGTTCAAATGTCCGATCGTCGGCGTTGGCGCGTCGCATTCCTTCCACTTGGCCGGCGGTCATCGCGTCGTAAAAACCCTTGAAATTCTGATCTACGGGCACGCCCAGACTTTTGGTCGGATTCCTGGCCGCCAGGGCGCAAGCATCGGCGTTCGTCGAATTGTGGCCCCGACATCTCATCGGACGCACCTGGTATACGAGGCATGTCCCCGATTCTTCGTCAAGCAGTGGACAGGGTGTTTGGGCTTGCCACCGCTGGTCGATCGTCATCGTCTGAGCGACTCGCGCGGCTTCTCTGATCTCATCGGCAATCGCTTGAAAATGTTCCGCAGATAGACTCCAGCGGAGGAACTCGGCAATGAGAACCGCTTCGGGCACCGTGACGTCGACTTTGATTCCTCTGCAGCACCACGCGCACCCCCGCTTGCAAGCTAGCGTTTCGACCATCGGCAAATGCACCGACTCGGCACGGCGGTACGCGCTCAGGGCGACGGCAGCGACCGCGCGCGCATCCTGCGCGCTACTGAGATGACCGACGGTTTCGCGTGCCTCGCCTTCGATCATCGTCGTGATTGCCTCCCTGAACGTGTTCACTAGGCGGCTCCTTCGAAGGTCGCAGTCCCGAAGGACGGGACGGATGTGTCGTAGGCGATCTGGAACCGTTTGCGCCCGAAGGCGCCGAGGCGAATGCGGGTTTCACGGGGCATCTTCGGTTTGCTCCTCACGGTCTTCGACGAAGTCGCTGTCGATCTCCTTCGAGATCGCGCCCGCACGGACTAGTTTTCTGCATGCGAAGTCGGACAGTCCAGCGGGGTTGATGACGGCGTCTTTGGCGCTTGCCATCGAAAACGTGGCTCCCCACAAGGATGCCGTCGCCAGTTTCGCGCGTCGAAGATCCGCGTCGTTGAAGTTGGCGTGGTCGAAGGCCAGACCTGAGAAATCGATGCCGATCAGCTTGGTCGCTGAAAGGTCGATCCGACGGCCGGCTGGATCCTGATCAACGCGTCGACGCCCGAGTACTCGGATGGCCGCCTGCACTCGAACGAAGGAAGGACGATTCGGCCACTCTTCCCCCTCCCAGCCGGACCAGCCCCTCACAGCAGCCGCGAGCGTCTCCGCGACCGCCCAGTGATGCGTTCTCGAGTCTCGCGCAATTCCCTCAAGCGCATAGATGGCGCCCGCCGAGCCGCTCTCGAGCAGTGTCACCGCGGAAGCGAAACGCGCGTTGAGCTCCTGCGACCGAGCCAATCGTACGTCCCGCTTTTTGAGGTCGGTTCGCCAATACCACGTCAGAATCGCGGCGGGAGCGGCAGCGAGCGCGGTGAGCAGCGACCACGGCGGCGAACTCCGCAACGCTTCACACTCGCCCGACGGATTCCCCCAACAACGAGAAGCGTAAAGGGTGAACGCGGTCGCGACCAGCAGCAAGCCGATGGCAACAACGATCGCGATCGGGCGGCCGGTGTGCTTTTGCACGAACGGATCATCGGGGCCCTTCGACATCGCGCCCTTCCTTTCCGTCACTGGTTCGCGTGAGCCACTCCGTTAGGTACTCCGCGACCGCAACGGACGCGGCTGCCGCGCGGTCGAGCGTTTCCGGGTCGAACGACTCCTGAACGGCTACGCCGTCCACGTCGATGGTCAGACGCGCGCGCCAGCCCGATTTCGTCCAGTAGAGGGAACCTTTGCGGGGTCGTGCCATCAATCGCCTCCTTCTTCCGAGATTCTTTCGTGTATCCAGGAGCGCTGTATGTAGGCGTCGTCGTGCTCGACTAGCTTCTTTCGCACGGCCGCCTCAGTCGTCTCCTCAATCGCAATCCTTGACGCGAGCACGCCGTCCAACTGGACGATGCTGGTCCGGGCGCGCTCCACTTCTCGCGGTCCGTGTCTGGCGGTGTCCTGTAGATCGATTTGCGCTTGTACGCGTGCGGCCTCGAGAGCCGCGATGGTTGCGATACGTTGTGAGTGCTCTAGCGCCAAGGTCCGGTGATTCGCCTCCGTTTGTACCTTCGCAAGTTCGCGCTGGGCCTCGAGGGCCTCCGATGCGATCTTGTTCGCGCTCGCCTGCGCAACCGTCGAGTCACGTTGCGCTTTCGCGAGCTTCTCTTGCGCGTCCGCCGTCCGCGCCAGCTCGCGAAGTGTCTGCGTGATCTCTTCCTGCTGCCCACTGAGCGCCTCACGCTGAAGCCGCAACGAATCGAACCCGACGAAAAGCGCGGCAGCCGTCGCAAAGGTCGCGATAGGGCCGAACGCGTTTCCCATCTCGGCAGCTCGATGAAGATCCGGCGGATGGCCGCCGCCGAAGAAAAGCCAGAGCCACGTAATCGCGCCGACGACCGCTGCGGCAATCACGCGGCCACGCCAACGGCGCCAGCCCTCGTTCCGTTTCTCGACGGCGCTCACGGTGCACCTTCGAACACGACGACGCTCGCCGCCTGCGCCATCGCGTCCTGCAGCGTGTGGCCGCTCGTCCGCTTCGTTTCGTCGAGCTCGACGCGCCAGCCCTCTTTGCTGAACGTGAGCGTGACGCGACGGCCGGGCGCTGCGGTCAGGAACCCGGCGAGCGCCGTCAAGATGCGGTTCGCTTGGGCGGCTTCGTCAATCTGGGGTCGTGGTAACTTCGGTCTCGTCATCGGAATTCACCTTTCGATGGCCACGAGGTCGGGCGTGTTAGCGCACGCGCCGGCCTCATTTCTTCGGTTTCGGTTTCGGCGGCGGCTCGTTCTCGAAGAACCTTCGATACGACTCTCGGATCTTCCGTCGGAGCCATGCGGACGCCGTGGTGCCTTCGCGCTCAGCAACGGCATTCAGCATCCGGAGCTCCTCGTCCGTGACTCGTGCGTTCAGATTTCGCGTTCGGTCCGCCATCGATTGAACCAAACAATTGATGAAAACGTCATTACGCGCAACGCCTTCCACGTGGGGTCACGCAAGTGCCTGAAATCGTCCATTGATTCGGTGGTAGGATCCGCCGAGGTCGTCTTCCGACGGCCCGGGGAGAGAAAAGTCATGCCGCTCGTTACGGTGGACAATGAAGAATTTATCGTGACCTTCGAGAGCTACGAAACGGACCTGTCGAAGGCGCGTTACCCGCACTACGCGGTCATGAGAACGACGATGGTTCCAGACGGTGCGCGCCTGCCACCAGGGAGGTTCTTCCTCAGCCAGATCGAGGAAGGAGGGAATATCCACTTCTCGGTCGCTCCTTACTCGCACGAGCCCGACGTAGTCGCGCGCGTTGCGAAGGCAGCTCTCGACCACGGAAGCTTGATGCACCTGCCGGAGCCACCACACTATCCGACGCCCGTTCCCGATGCGCCCGACGAGTAGGTAACCTCACGACGGTCGCCCCAGGCCCTCGAGCGCCCGCTCGTGGTTTTCCCCGCTCGATGAAGACGCCGCAGCAAGAATGGCCGGTTGAGGTCGCCGCATTGGTGGCCGGAGAGTGAGAAGAGAGGTGGCAACTTCGCGTCCCACGTTCACGGTCGAGAAACTCAAGAAGGCGTCCAATGAGCTCCACTACGAGGTTTGGATGCTCTACGAAGCTGCCCGAAGCATCGACTCGGATCCTCAGCCCGATCGCGTCTCTTTCAACAACGCTTTGGTGGAGTCCTTCTGCGTTCATCTGCGTAACTTGCTCGACTTCTTCGTATCGACTCCGACGAAGCCGGACGACCTCGTAGCGTTGGACTTCTGCTCGAAAGGTTGGACGTGCCCCCCGTGGACGATCGATCTGGGTGACACTCGCGAGCGATTGAACAAGCGTCTGTCGCACCTCACGCATAGGCGCGTCGACTACGTTGGGGAGGACCGAAAGTGGGACCTGAAGGCCCTTGTGAACGCTTTCGACGCGCCGCTTGCAGAGCTTGGACGGCAGGGCGATCGCGGTCATCCAGGCACGCTCTGGGAGACGGCCCCGCTCACCAATCCGTTCCAGTCGACTAGGGGGCCAAGTGGTTCGCCAGACCAGAAATACCTTGGCGACACGGGACCCACCGGTCCGGCATCGCCGGGGATTCCAACGAAGCCCGGAGGGGGAAAAGGACCGACCGGACCCGCTGGACGGTAGCGACCTCACGGGTCGCACCGGTCGGCCCGGACGAGACGGCCCTCCGGAGCCAATGGCACCGCATCGGTTGCCAAGGGTTTGCCATTGCCGGCGCGGACGATGCCCATCGCGAGATACGCGCATCCGTCGGCGAGCTCCAGCAAGGCCTCGTGTCGAAAGTCGCGGCGGTCCGTCGCGAGCTGCAGCGGGCCGTAGACGGCGCGCCCCGCAACGAGTCGCTCGGCGACGAGCGCCAACACCTCGGCCTCGTCGTCACCGAGCGCGGCGAGCGAGGCGAGGATGCGGTCACGCGGCGACACGCATGGCCCTCCGGAGGCCGAAGCGGAACGGCGATCAGGAACGGTCAAACCGCCCCCCCGTCGGAATCGATGACGTCAACGCTGACGGAGTGCTGACTCCCCGCGGTCAACCGAGCGCGCGACCCTTGATACGGGCGAACCGGGTACAGCGGGCAGCTCGGCGAGCGGCACTCGCGGATGCGCCCGACCACGCCAGGGTCGTCGTGCCGGCCCTGGCAGTCGAAGCATTTGGCGGCGATCGCGAGCTTGCGCGACTTCGGGTTTCGCCGCGCCCGCTCGATCGGATCGACCCTGACCCCGTCCCGGGAGACATCGGGGTCGGCGAGCGTCGATTTCTTGAGGTCTACGGAGCGCATCGGGGCACCTCCTCGCGGGGGCTGGTTTCTCGCGGCCGTCCCGGACCGGTCCCGACGAGCTCGCAGACGCCACCCGCTCCGTCGTCGCACTCGTGAAGGGTGACCATCGCGCCGGTCTCGACGGCACGTCGGAGCGCAACCGTCGCGTCGGCGTGACGCTCGGTCACGAGCTCGGAGCACCGGCGGCACCGGTAGAGCATGAGGGTCGGCCGCTCGTGTTCGCGGGCGTCGTCCGTGAAACTCACGACTTCACCCCCCGTGCCGCTTGACGCTGTCGCCGTTCGCGAATTTCCCGTGCGACGATCGTCGTCATGCGCTTCTCGCGTTTCCCTGGTTGGCAGTCGGCGTGCCGCATCTTGCCGCCTCGAAGGAGCACGACCGTGTCGCCGAACGTAAGGGGCACGCCGCACCGCGCGCAGTGGGCGAGGTTGCCGGTCACTGGAGCACGCTCCACTCGAGCGTGCCGACGTGCCATCCGTCGGCGCCGTTGATCACGCAACGAGCGAGCTCGGGGTGTTCGTCGGAGAGCCGAGCGAGCTCGTCGAACAGCGCGGCGTGGCGCTCGTCGCTGTGCCGCGCGAGCATCGCGATTGCGGCGTCGCTCGGCTGCATCAAAACGAGCGGTTCGGGCAGGTCGGCACCACTGACGACCGCGATGAGGTTGCCCCATCTCAGGCCGCTGGACTCCAGCCGATGTGCCTCCCGCCGGAGCGCGGGGATCGCTGCGTCGAAGAGCTCCTCGTGAGTCACAGTCGGCTCCTCGGCACCGTGACGGTCCTGGTGCCGCCGTGCGCACCGAGCACGAGCTCAGAGAGCGGCGTCTGAATGCGGACGGGCCCCAGCGAGACGGGACGATCGTCGTCGTCGAGTGCGACGAGCTCGACGTGCGACACGTGCGCGAGCTCGCGAGGCACGCCCTTGGCGAACGTCTGTTTGAGCGTCGCGAGTGCAGTCGCCCGGCTCATGTATTGGCCTGGCACGCCGAGAAGCGTCGGAGTGCTGGCGCCCGGTGCGACGAAACCGTGGATTCGCGGCATCTCGGGAAGTTCGGTTTTTCTATCGTCGCTCATGACTCGACCTCACCCCGCGAAGGCCGACCGCTCGTCGGCATGGTGTTGAAGAACGCGACGTCGGCGAGATCCAAATGGTGATCCACGACGGGCGGCGGCAGATACGCGTCCGGCAATACGAGCCTCTTCGCGCCGCGCCACTCGTCGCGCGACGGATGCGGGGACGGCGGCTCCGCTCGAGGTGCGAGCCACGAGTGCGGCTCTCCTCCGAGCGGGAACTTCGCTCCGGCGCGGTAGACAGCGTCGGCGATCAAAATGCCGACCATCTGACGAAGGAACGTCGGCGCGACCTTGCGCGGCGCGGGCGAGAAAACCCCGAGCTCCTTCGAAATCCGTTCCGCGTCCGTGACACCGCGGTGTTGTTCCCGAACCGCGCCGACGATCTCTCCGACGACCGCCGATACGTCCGAGAAGAGCGCGACGAGACGCGCACGCGCCGGTGCGGTGTGCTCGTACAACCGGGAATGGCTCGCCCTGCTTACAGCGTCGGCCAGCCGCTCCTCGAGCCCAGCGCGGCGAGCCTGCTCGACCGCAACCTTCGCGGCCTCGACCGGTGCCACTGAATTTCGTGCGAGCTGCTCCGCAATCGCCATCGCGTTATGCGCCTTCGTGCTCGGCCGCTCCTCGAAAACGCGCCGCGCCTCGACAGCGTCGGCGGTCGCGGTCGCAAGCGCCTCCCCGGCAGCGGTGAGCGCCTCGACCGCTGCGTCCAGCGCGCTGGTCACGCTGCCTCCGGACCCGGCTCGGGCGTGAGGTGCCGCAGGCCGTCGTCGAGCTCAAGAGGCGCCCCACCGATCGGTCGCATGCTCGCGGCCGCCGCGCCGCCGCGAATGACGCCAGCGTCGTCGACGGTCAAAATCGCGCCCGACCAAAGCTCGGGAAGCACGGCCTCACTACCCGCCGCGACAACGATTCGAACGGCGCGCTGAGACACGGGCCACAAATCGATCGAGCGCTCGCCGCCCTGCGCCGTGGGGTCTCGAACGATGCGGTGAAGGCTCGCGCCCAAGTGCATGGGGCGGTCGAGCTGAAATTGGAGCTTGCAGGAATTTCGCCCATCGATGTTTCGCCAACGGCGCGTCCCCTGTCGAAATAGACCGTGCTCGCGCGCCCAATCGTCGAACGCGGCTTGCTCGGCCGGCAGCGAGAACGTGCGGTAGCCGTTCGGATTTTCTGACGGCGCCGCAGCGCCGCTCGCCTGGTGAAGGGTGGGAAACGGACGGTCTGCCATGGTGTTCCTTCTGGCCACTCTCGTGGCCGCTATCGAGAAAACGTGACTCCTCTGTCGTTACCGCTCGCGTCGATCATCCAGCGACCGCGCGCGCCGTTCGGTCCAGGCCCGAGGCTTCGATCGCCGAAGCGCTGATTGAGCTGGCGCAACACGTCGGCGCGGGAGACGCGCGGCTGACCGAAGTAGGGCGACATCGGAAGCAAGCCCTCCGCGTCTGCGCGTGCCGCGAGGAGAAGCACGCTCACGAGGTCGTCGTGAACGCTGCCGCGCCCCGAGTATTTGATCGCGCCAGACTTCGAGATCCGTTCGTCGAACGAGAGAAGCTGCTTCTTGAATTCGCCCTCGTGAGGGTTGCCCGTCTCTATTGAAAGCACGCCGTCCCGCATCCACGACGCTACGCGCGCAACGGCATCGAGCTTCGTCGGCTGCGTCCAAGCGAACGACCGATACGCAACGCCGTGCTTCGGGACCTCGCTCGCCATCGCGAACGCCTCGTACTGATCGCCAACCATGAGTCGCACGCCGTTCGGGCGGCAATGCGCACGAACCAGCCCGCGGACGATCACCTCGAGCGTCAGGCCCTCGGCGCGCGCGTCGGCGATCTGCCCATAGCGAGCAACGCGAAGAATCGGCGGCTTGCGCGCCTGCTCGTACAGCGGGTTCGGGATCGGCTTGCCGTCGTCGCCGCGAACATAATCCTCGTACTCGACGCCGCCGCCGATGTAGCGCCGCTCGGTGAGGAACTCCGGAACGCGCGGACCGACCAGCCACGACGCGAACCCGAACGCCCACGGGTCGTCGCCGCCGCCGCTTGGGTCGACCAGGCAGACCCAGCCCGCCACCTGGTAGCCGTCGGGCATCGCGCCGAACGCACGCAGCGCATCGTCCTGTTCGAAGCACGCCGTGATGTTGCCCTGCGGGACGGCTCGGTACTCGCGCTCGAACTCGCGAGGCGTCCGCGCAAGCTGACGGCAACGCTCCTCCGAGACGGTCGGGTTGAATAGCCACGTCGGCCCCTCGACGAAGGTCTGTGCGTCGGTGTCGCCGTCCTCGCAAAATTCGGCGTGCAGGTCGAGCGTGCCGAGAGGGCTGCTCGACGCGACCTCGACCGCCTGCTCAATCGTCGCGGTCATCGGTGCGAGCGACGTCCACACCTCGTCGGCGGGATTGACGGAGTCGACCTCCCATCGAGACATCTCGTCGCCCGCGACCATGAACGCCGTCATGCCGACGGCTGACCGGAACGAGCACGCGACGACGACGAAGCCGAGCGGCGCGCCAGCGAGTCGCACCTGGTTGCCAGACGGCTCGTACACGACGCCGAGCAGGTCGAGGAACGTCCGAATCGTCGTGAGTCGGGCCAGCGCCTCCGCGACCGTGGTGCTGACGAACACGGCCCACGCGGTGTCGCCTGTCGGAACGCTCACGCCACCGAACAGCGCCATCGCGATGGCGAGCTTGCACAGCGTTAGCGATTTGCCCGAGCGCCGGCCCGCTCGGATGACGAGACGTCGCGAGCCGCGCTCGGCCCACCGCGTGAGCTCGGCCCGCCACTTCGCAGAAAGCGGGGGCACGCCGTGGCGCTCGAGTGAGGCGTCGAGTTCGAACAGCGCGGCGAGGAGTGCACGGCGGTCGGTCACGGGCGGTCCTTCTCGCCGCGGGCGGCGGCGGCGGTCGCGGAGATGCGCGCTCGAACGGCGGCGAGCGGGTCGGTCGCGGGACGCGCAACGGCCTCTCGGCTCGCCAGCTCCCAAGCGTCGCGCTCGGCCTGGCGCGCGCCCGCGACGAGCGTCGCAGCAAGGCGCGCGTGGTCGGGCGACGCCTCCGCGATGCCGCGGGCCGACCAGTAGCGCGCGCTGGCGAGCAGCTCGCCGGCTGACTCGACCATCGCGCCCACACCGGCGGAGAGCTCACCACCGTGGCAGCGGGCGAGCTCGGCGCGACGGTGCGCGGCGTAGCGTCGCCCGAACGCGAGCGCGGCGCGTGCAGCGGCGTCGCCCTTGCGCTCGAGGTCGGCGAGCGCTCCGCGCGAACCCGCGCGAAGTCGCCGGGCCGTGCCGGCGCGGTTGCCGGGCGCGAACCGCCCGGAGGTGTCACGGTCGGTGCGGACCGCATCCGCGGGCGTAGCCGACGGCAGCTCGTCGGCGGGCGTGCACTCTGAAACCGTCAGGCGCCCAAGCTCGCGAGCGCGGCCATGAGCGGATCGGACTGCCATCAGACGGCCTCCGTCGGTGCTACGCTTGTCGCGTGACCCGAGCAGGTCGAGCGTGGGTGGGCGCTATCCCGGCGATGCTCTTCGGAGCGATCAACCTCGCCCTGAGCGCTCTCACGACGCCGCCCACGATCCGACTCGCCATCATTGTGGGGACGTTCGCGATCATACTCGTCGCCGGCGTGGTTCTGGCGGTGCGCGCCAAGTGGTAGGCCGTCGCGGAGCAGTTCGGCGACACGACCGTGGCCCGTGCGGAGCGTCATCGCGAGCCCCCGGCGGGTTGGGGAAGCGTTCGACAGACCGATGAACGAGGCGTGATTCCAGCGCGAAGCGCGTGAGCCGTGCCGTCCGAGGCCCTTTCGCCAGCCGTTGACGAGGCCGAATCAGAGTTGCTCAGGATGGCCGAGGTAGCGGCGCGCGTTACCGTCGCGTCTCGAGCCGTCGTCGGTTCCGGGCGCGAGGCGCCGTCGGTGGCGGGGCTCCACGGGTGGACCACGGGTGGACTCCTAAGAGTCCTGTCCACCCGTGGACGACCGGTGGATCCACCCGTCCAGTCCACCCGTCCACCGGTCGTCACCGGTCCCCCCGAAGGTAGTGACGAGTCGTGCGGACCCTGCCGTTGGTCTCATCGCGGAGCTCGACGTCTTCCCCCAAGCGGGTAAGCGCCGCGGTGACACGGTCCCCTGACAGCCCTGTGGCCGCGCGAAGCTCTCGAGAGCCGAGCCCTGGGCGGGTTCGGAGAACCTTCCGAACCGCCTCGGCGTCGCGGGCGGTACGTTCTTCACGAGCGACCGCTCCGCGCTCTTCGCGGCGTTGCTGTACGAGCTCCGCGCCGTGGAGTTGGACGCGAAGCCCGGCACGGGGATCGCCGGCTTCCTCGATGTCGGAAACGACGAGCGCAAAGTCTTCGACGGGCTCACCGTGCGACCGCGCCTTGACGTGCTCGACCCGGACCGGTTCACCCTTCTCGGCCGAGAACACGTAGACTGAATCTGCGGCGTCGACGATCGACGAGCTGCCCCGCACGGAGAAGCGACCACTGGATCCATCGGCCGTGGGCTTGCGGGCGTGGTGAAGTACCAGCGCGCGACAGCCGGTTTCCTCGCTGAGCGAGCCGAGCATGTCCAGACCGGCGCGGACCTCCGAAGCGTTCTCGTCGACGCCAGGCATCGCAGCGCGCAGGCTGTCGACGATGAGCAGATCGCGGCCGCGCATCAGACCGCGCCAACGGTCGGCGCACGCGGGGGCGAGGGTCCAACCGGGCATGATCAGCACGGCGAGCGCATCGCCGAGAGACTCGAGGTCGACGTCCCTTGCTCGGGCGAGTCGCTGATACCGACGCACCGTCAGGCGCTTCCCTTGCTCGAGGTCGACGTGGGCCACTCGTCGCGGCGTCGTTACGTA
This sequence comes from uncultured Polyangiaceae bacterium, assembly GCA_964506835.1. Lineage (GTDB taxonomy): Bacteria > Myxococcota_A > Polyangia > Polyangiales > Polyangiaceae > DASZVB01. The sequence goes on along the minus strand of CAZDNG010000059.1, from coordinate 40,103 downwards.
TGCGCCCCACGTCGGAAGCCCCGCGGCCAGCGACACCGCGAGCGATTGCGCGGTCACCGTCTTCGCGCTGAACGCGTAGCCCGCCACGACGTGCGGAGCTCCGCCGCCTCCCACGAGACCGATTTCGCGCACGAGGTGTTCGATCGGCGGGAGCGGAGCCGAAAGGGCGAGCCCGTCGAGAAGCTGCAAGTCCAATGAAGCGGCAGCGAGCGCCCGGATTTGTTCGCCAGCGACACCGAGCAGCGCGTCAACGGAGGTGGACGTGTAGGCTTCCGCGATGAATGTTTGGCCGGTTGCGATAAGCGCTCGAAGGCGCGCTTTGTCACGCACGAGCCTCGCGTGTTCGCGGACGTGGGCGACCGCCGGCGTCGCATCGACGATCTGCGACAGGTACGGCGTGCCCCCGAGCGCGGCGAGCTGCTCTTGAGAGCGGAGCCGTGCAGCGATCGACACGACGTCGACGCTGGCACCGCTCTGAGAAACGTCGACGATCGCGGCGAAGATCCGCTTGTTCGCATCCGCGTAGAAATCCGAGGCACTCAGGATCGGAGTGACTTCGCCGAGGCGCTTCGGGTCGAGCATGAGCGCCGACAGCACACTGGCCTCGGCGTCGAGGTCGTGCGGCGGCGGTGGCGCGCGGCCGTTGAGCCGTTGCGGGCGCACGACGTTCGTCGCCGGCTCTCGCGGTGCCGCCATCACGCGATCCGCCTTCCCGAGCCTAGGAGCGTGCGGACGTTCCCGGTCGCGATGGCCCGTGCCTCGGGCACGACGCGGTGCGCCTCGATGTACCGATCGAGCTCCGAACGCCGCACGAGCAGCCGGTGCGCGACTCGGTGTCCGACGAGTTCGCCTCGACGGACTGCGTCGCGGATCGCCCGCTGGGGCAAGGGAGCCTTCGCTGCATCGATCCAAGGGTCTGCGTCGGCGGCGGGAACGGCGAAATGCCGCATCAGCAGTTCGAGCGCAGCAACGACCTCTGATGGCAAGTGGTCGCTCACGCGGCCTCACCGAGGTGAGGGACCGGCAGTCCGAGTTCGGCGGCAGCATGCTCGACGCGGGCGATGACCGACGGGCGGCAGCGGTCCGGGTGCTGATACACCTTCAGCACCTGCCTCTCGGGCATCATGGCGCGCGCAGCGATCTGGCGACGCTCCTGAGGTCCGGGCATTTGCGGCGTCGTCATTGCGCAATCATGACGATCGCCGAGCGCCCGTCAGGGAGCCAAAGCGGCCCGGATTGGTCGCACTTCTAACGGAGGCGCCGTGAATCGCGGCTGAGGCCGACCATGTCCGCGACGATCGTGCGAGCTATCTCGCCGACGCGACCCGAGCGATGTCCGCGGCTCGCCCGTGCCCTCGAGATCAAATCATTGAGCGCCGCTAGGATGCTCTCCGGGGCGCGCTCGGTGAGCACGTGGAGGGCTTGCACGGCGTCCAGACCGGCGTTGACGATCTCTTCTCTTTCATCAGCGCGCAGAAGGCGCTCGATCTTATCGATTGCATCGCGCCATTCGGGCTCCTTCAGACTCTCGAAGAGCTTTCGGGGCATTCGCGCTTTCTCGGGTCGAGCCCTGATGGCCGCGTCCAGCTCATCGAGCTGCGTCCTAGCCTCTTGAGCGTCGGCGGCGAGCACCTCGATCATCGACGCCTGTAGGCTCGCCCTATTTCTTCCGGCTTCGCTCATCTGGCTGGCGAATCCTTCTGAAACGGTAGAGGCGTTCATGCCGTTCTGAACTCTGGCGACCAGGTCGTCGCGGTAGCTCGCGATTCCGCGCCAAAGGGCCAGCTCTTCGGGCTCATCCGGAAGATCCATTTGTTATTTCTGCCGCCGCGTCCGTAGAGCGTCCAGCACCACGACTTTCGCTCGCGCTTCACGTCTCGCACGGAGCTCATCGACGAGCACCTTGATGGCCTCCAAGTCGCCTGCTTCCGTCGCCCGCGAAAGGGCCGCGCTGAGCGCCTGCTCAACGGCGTCCCCGTCCCCGACGGGCATCCCAGCAATGGGCCTTACCGATTTGGCCTCGCCGTCCTTCGTCGTCTTCTCACGTCGCCCCGCGTCCGAGGATTCGGCAGGTTTCGCCGGCTTGCGACGGGGGCGGGGGCCGGTCGCGGCTTCGAATCCCGCTGGGGACGCTCTTTATTCGTCCTGGATTGTGATTCTGAGTGGCAACAGTGTGGCAATGAGAACTCGGGAAAGCGCCTCGTCCAGGGGCGCGAGTTCACCACCTCGAAGCTCCTCGAACGTGCGCGCCGTCCGCTTGCAGCGGGCGATCATCTGACTGGACGGGTGCCCCGTCCGGTCACTGATCGAGGTGGTCGCGAACGATCTGAGCGAGACCGAACTTCGAGAGCTTCTGGCCGCGCTCGTCCACGAAGACGGTCTCCGTCGCCTCCTCGTCCTTCCGCCGCGTCTTCCGGTAGATCGCGAGCGCCATGGCCACGTGCGGATCGAGAGCGCACGCGCGCGGATCGTCGGTCTTGTTCTTGTCGAGCCGGACGGCGCCGCGCTCGGGGTCGAGATCCGCCCACGAGAGAGCCAGCGCCTCGCCCTCCCGCATGCCCTCACGGGCGAGGAAGCCCCAGAGAAGCCGGAAGGGCACCGAAGGAAGCGGACGACAGCTATATCGTCGATGAGCTTCTCGAGGCGATCCCACTGTTCGACACAACAACGCGAGAAATTGGGCTCACCGGAGGCGAGCCGACGCTCCTCGGCCCACGTCTCGTAGAGCTTATCCGAGCCTTCCGGAGCTATCTCCCGCGCACCGCTCTCCACGTGCTCTCGAATGGACGTCGCTCCGCGGACGACGGCTATACGGCCGCCGTCGCGGCAGTGCGCCATCCTGATATCATGATCGGGATCCGCCTCTACGCGGACGTGGCGGATGTCCACGACTATATCGTCCAGGCTCGCGGGGCGTTCGACGAAACGATCCGCGGCGTACTCAGCTTGAAGCGTGCCGGCGTTCCAGTTGAAATTCGCTTCGTGATTCATCGGGACACCTACAAGCGGCTGCCCCAGTTCGCCGAGTTCATCGCGCGCAACCTCGTGCTGGTCGATCACGTCGCACTGATGGGGCTTGAGGCGATCGGCCAGGCTCCTAAGTCGCGGAAAGGACGGTGGCAGTGGAGCTGAAGAACAGCGAGGCGCAACTCCGGCGCGGGCTCGACCAGATGACCGCGTTCGCGGAGTACGTCAACGAGGTGTGGCTAGCTTGCACGCCGTTGATGGCTGCGGAGTACCTTCACAAGCACACCGCTTCCAAGACGGTGCGGCGTTGGGATCCGGAGGTCCTGAACCGGAAGGTGAGTGAGTTTGGATCCGGGTTGCTCATCGTGGCCGACAGCGGAGGCCGGGTGATAGAGGCCGTTGTCCCATCGAGAATGAATGCGGCGAAGTTATTGGGCAAGCCGATGCGGTGTCTGCAGCGCTGGATAGCCAGAATCGTTTTTACGGTGTGGCGTTCTCTCTATACGTTGTGTGTTGTGGTTTTTTTTTGCCGCCGGCCTCGCACGCCTGGTCTCAGTCGTTGTATATGGCATGCCGCCGCCGCTGGTTGCTGCATTGCTAATCAGCGAATTGGCGCTACCACCGATTTTAGCTTGGTGGCTGTCGCGAGTTACCCATACTAGTGCACGTTAAGGAGTTGTCATGGTGACCTGTTACCTTCGCTATATTCTCGATCCGTTCAAACTGAAAGAGTTCGAAATTTACGGCAAGATGTGGATTCCGTTGGTGGAGAAGTTTGGCGGCAAACATCACGGCTACTTTATGCCCAGCGAGGGCACGAGCAACGTGGCTCTCGCCCTCTTTACGTTTCCATCGCTTGCGACATACGAGGCATATCGAATGCGAGCAGCGTCCGATGCGGAATGCCAAGCCGCTATTCGCTACTACGAAGACACCAAGTGCTTTCTAAGCTACGAGCGTTCCTTTTTTCGACCGGTCTTTAGTTGAAGCCGTTAAAAACAAGAAAGGCCCGCATAGAATTCGGTCACAGCGCACTACCGCGCCATCAATTCATCAAGCAAAGCTGCGACCGCCGCTTGCGACCGAGCGGCTCGTGCTCGAGTAGCCCTCTACTCGGGGTCGCTCCTCTCAGACACTCGCGCACCAAAGTGAAGTCCTTCAGGTTCGACGTGGCGTTCACCTGAGCGCCGGTTTTCGCTGGTACAGGCCGTCGGCCGCGGCGCGTAGCATGGTGTCGCGGAGCGTGAGCGGGAACAAGACGTTCGCATCCACGACGACAAAAAAGGGCGCTGGGACCATGCCGCCTCAGCGCTCACACTACTACTTCGACTCGGCGTCGTAACCGCCGAAGTCTTCCGACAATCGAGACCGCTCGCGAAGTCCGGCGCGCCGATCCTTGTCACGCCCTTCCTTGAACGTGAGGACATCCTCGATGCGGAGACGGCGATGCTTGCACGTCTTTCGAAATGGGATCCGCCCCTCGTCCAGGAGCCGCACGAGGTACTGCCTAGAGACGTTGAGCAGGTCGGCCGCTTGCTGCGTCGTCACTTCTCGACCAACCGGCACAACGGTGATCGAATCGCCTCGTGCCATCACCTCGGCGACCCGCTCGAGGACGTAGAAGACGGACGCCGGCAGAGGGATCGTTTCACCCTTAGGACGAACGTGCCGCGGAGATCGTGGACGCGAATGCGCTTCCGGCTCCCTTACCGCGTTGCAGGGAATCGCTTGAACGCTCCGACGACTCCGAGCACGGCCGTCTCTTTGCTGGGCTGCTCCCACTTGAAGCCGCTGGTGCACCGCGACAGTAGCGGCGAGAACGCTAGTCGCGGTCTCTTGAACTTCTTGAACCCAGGCCCGGGTCTGCACGTCTCCTCCGCACGACCGGAGCGTGGTGCCTCGGACGCTGCAAATCGATGGACGTCGTGGCGATCTGTCTCGCGCTTCGCGTCCCCAATTTGGGGCAATGGACCTCAAACCCGTCGAACACGCGAAGGCGTTTCGAAGATCGCGTTCGCGGCGGGGAGTCTCGGCTAGCATGGTCGCGTCTCGACTTGGAGGTACCGAACGATGAATCCCTGGAAGCTCTCGACTCTGATTCTCACCGTCGTGTTGTGTGTCGTCGCTTCGCTGGACTTGGTGCGCGTCGCAGACGCCTTCGAGCAACCGCGTATGCGCGCAGCGGAGGAATCGCTGCACGCCGCGCGTGAGCACCTCGTTCACGCGGAGCATGACAAGGGCTGGCACCGCGCACACGCCCTCGAGCTCGTCGACAAGGCGATCTCCGAGGTACACGCCGGCATCGTGTTCGCCGACGGTCACCCCTGAAAGGCGGCTCGAAGCGAGGAAGCCCCCAAGGAGGCGGAAGCAAAGCGGATCGATTAGGCGATTGACCGTACCGAACCGTGGAGCCGCGCACCGGCACCGGTCCTCGACGGATTACGCCAAGTCGGGGACGCGCCTCCGTGCGAACGCGGTGAGACGCGCGCTCCCTTGCGAGTTACGCCGAGCAGAACGATCGGCACGACGGTCAAGAGCAGCGCGGCTGGCAAGAGACAGGCGATGGTGAATGCGATCATTGGGTTTCTCCGTAGGGGGGCGAGCAACCGCGGCGGGCTGCGTCCTCTCCGGTGGAGTGGGGCCGGGAGATTCGTGACGCGCGATCCGCGCAGGGCTCGCGTTTTTTCGAGATGGGGAGCAATCCCGGACCTGGGGTTGATCGCCCCCGGGTTCCGTTTCGGGCGATTCGCGCGCCGAAAAGTCCCAGCTTCGCGGGGGGATGAGTAGCGTCACCCCGAAGGGATACGAGTGGCCAAGGAGCATCAGCGAACCGAGACGGCGGACACCGAGGACGCCGAGTTCGACGCGCTGCTCAAGCGTGCTGCTCGCGTATCTGCCCCCGTCGCTACGAGTGCGAGCGCGCGGTTCCGCATGGGCGGCACGCTGCTCGGCGGGCGGCTGCGCATCGACCGCCACCTCGGCGCTGGTGGGATGGGAATCGTCTTCGAGGCATACGACGAGCTCCGTCACGGCGCGGTCGCACTCAAGACGTTGAACCGACTCGCTCCGGGCGACGTGTACCGCTTGAAGAACGAGTTTCGACTGCTGGTCGACGTGAGCCACCCGAACCTGTGTCGCCTGCACGAGCTCTTCTACGACGAAGGCCAGTGGTTCTTCACGATGCAGCTCGTCGACGGCGAGCCGTTCGATCAATGGGTGCGCCCGAGCGACAGGTTGGATGCATCGCGCTTGCGCGCGGCCCTCCCGCAGTTGTGCGACGCTATCGGCGCGATCCACGCGGCCGCCAAGCTGCACCGCGATCTGAAACCGTCGAACGTGCTCGTCACACGAGATGGACGTGTCGTCGTGCTCGATTTCGGGCTGGCCGTGGATCCGGAACCCGGCGGTGTCGGCCAGACGCTGCTCGAGGTGAGCGTGACCGGGACGCCTGCCTACATGGCACCGGAGCAAGCTGCCGGAGCTCCGGCCACCGCTGCTAGCGACATCTACGCGATCGGCGTGATGTTGTTCGAGGCGCTCACCGGCACGTTGCCGTTCAACGGAGGGATCCTCGACATCCTGTCCGCCAAACTACGCGAAACGGCGCCTCGAGCGAGCAGCCTTCGGCCGGACGTGCCGGCGGATCTGGACGAATTGTGCGAGGCATTGTTGGCGCGCGAGCCCGCTCAACGGATCGACGCGGCGGCCTTCCGCGAATGGCTCGAACGACACGAATCGCCCGACCCGGCGACGGTCTTACCCGACGAAGTGCCGGACGCACGCATCTCTTCACGGCGGGTCAGCGCGTTTCCGTCGCCGTCGTCCCGCACTCCAGAGCCGATCGTGCTGGTCGGTCGGAATGCGGAGCTCGCGGCCTTGCGTGATGCGTTCGACGCGTCTTGCACAGCGAGCAAGCCGATCATCGTGCTCTTGTCGGGCGAATCCGGTATCGGGAAGAGCGCCTTGTGCGATGTGTTTCTCACCGAGCTGCGGGCGTCGCGTCGCGCAGTCGTGCTCTCCGGACGCTGCTTCGAGCGCGAGAGCGTCCCGTTCAAGGCGTTCGACATCGTGGTCGACGAGCTCACCCGTTATCTGCGAAAGCTCGGCAACCAAGCACATGGCCTGATGCCGCGCGATGCGTCGGCGTTGCATCGCATTTTCCCCGTGCTGGGTCGCGTCGAAGCCATCGCCGATGCGCCGCTCCGCGAAGTGCCGGACGCGCACGAGTTACGACGCCGAGGCTTCGCGGCGTTCGCGGAGCTGCTCGGTCGCATCCGCGATCGAACGCCGCTCGTGCTCCACCTCGACGATCTTCAGTGGAGCGATCCTGACTCGACGCTGCTTCTGATGCACTTGCTCGGTGAGGCGGAGGTGCCGCCATTTCTGCTCGTGGTGAGTCACCGGAGCGAGCAGATGGAAGGCCACCCATATCTCTCGCCACTCTACGAGAAGCTTCCCGGCGACACGCGTCTCGACGTTCGCCGCATACCGCTCGGCCCGCTCCAACGCGACGACGCTGTCGCGCTTCTGGGGGCGACGCTGTCGGGGTTGGAACGCGAGGCCGGCGGCAATCCTTTTTTGCTCGGCGAACTCGCTCGTCACGCCGCGGCGAGCGCGGAGACCGCAGATGCCGAGCTCTCGTTGCGGTCCATGCTCTCCGCGCGGATGGCGAAGCTGCCTGCCGCAGCGCGCGGTTTGATGGAGCTCGTCGCGGTCGCGGGGCGACCCATCGAGTTGAACATCGCGGTCGAAGCGGCCGGCGCTGCGGAAGGTCCTCGGACGCTGTTCGAGGCGTTGCGCGACGCGCACCTCGCGCGCGCGACCGGCGACGAGAGTCGCGTCGAGTGTTTCCACGACAAGGTCCGCGAGCTCTTGCTTGCCGAGTTGACCGACGAACGGTTGCGTGAGTGCCACTCGGCGCTTGCGAACGCGCTGTCGAAGCGGCCCGGCACGAAACCCGAGGAGCTCGCGGTTCATTTGCTGGCGGCGGGGCAAACGAAAAACGCCGCCGTGCAGTTCGCGTGCGCCGCCGACTCGGCACTGAGCGAGCTCAGCTTCGAGCGAGCCGCGCGATTGTACGCCCAGGCGCTCGAGCATGGTCGCTTCGAGCGCGCAGAGGCGCGGCGTCTTCGAATCGCCCTCGGCGATGCATTGACGTACGCGGGGCGCGGTGCACAGGCCGCGAGCCACTACTTCGAAGCGGCCCGCACGGCCGAGCCCGCGGACGCGATCGAGCTCGAAAGGCGCGCCGCGGAGCAACTCCTCATCTCCGGACATCGGGAGGCCGGGCTCGCCACACTGACTCGCGTGCTGGGACACAGCGGCATCGCTGGGCCGAACCAGGGACCCGCGGTCGGTCGACTTCTCGTCGAGCGACTTCGTCTGCGCCTGGCCGGGACGAAATTCAGCGCGAAGGACGTGACCAGCATCGACGCGCGCGTTCTGCGTCGCGTGGACGCGTGCGGCGTGGCCGCCCGCACGCTCACCGTCCGCGAACCGGTGTTGGGCGCCGTGTTCGGTGCGATGCACCTGCGACTCGCCCTCGAAGCGGGCGAGCCTTCACGGGTGGTCGAAGGGCTCGCGAACGAGATCACTTACGCTTCCACGGAGGGTCTGCCGGCAACCGCGCGCGTGGAGGAGCTCATCGCGTGCGCGCGTGGCATCGAGCTCACGCGCACCCAGCCGAGCTCGCAAGCTCACTTGACGAGGGCGCTGGCCGCGCACGCGCTGCTGACTGGCCGTTTCGCGCAGGCTGCCGAGCATGCGGCGCTCGCGGAGGAAATTTATCGCGAACGTTGTAGCGGCGTGACGGGGGCGCTCAATCTCGTTCGCTGCATTTGGGCGCCAGCGGCGCTGTTCATGGGCGACTTTCCTGAGGCCACGAGGGCGCTCTCGGCCTGGCTGCAGAACGCGCGCGAGCGCGACGATCTGGAGGCGGAGGCTCAGCTCGCCGTGTATCGCCTGTACAGTGCGCTCGCCACGGGCGACGTTTCTGCGGTGCGCGATGGAATCAAACCCATGCTCGCCCGTTGGCAGCCCAAGCGCCGTGAGCCCGCCGAGATGACGGCAATCCACGTGCTCGCAGTGCTCGAATTCTACGAGCGCGCATCACCCGAAGCGTTGTCCGCCGTGCGCGAGCTGTACGAGCCGTTCTTTCGTTCGTTCATGGTTCGCGTTCAGCTCTATCGCGTCGTCGTGATGGGCTACTGTGCCAATCTGGACTTGGCGATGGCCGCGCAAAACCACGAACGAACCGCGCGACTTCAGCAAGCTGAAACCCTGGCGCGCCGCTTGGCTAGTGAGCGCGTGCGATACGCCGATGCGCTTTCGCACCTCGTGTTCGCGGGCGTCGCGTGGTTGCGCGGCAATGCGGACAAGGCGGCCGCACAGTTGAAGCTCGCGTGCGCCGAGTTCGAGGGTGATCGCCAGATTTTGTGGGCGGCGTGCGCGCGCATGCGACTCGGACAGCTCCTCGGTGGTTCGGAAGGGGATATGCATCGCGCGTCCGCTACCGAGGCAATGGCCTTGCGCGGCGTGGCGTCGCCGGAGCGCTTCGTCGCCGTGTATGCCCCTGGCTATTCGGACTGAGTGCCGGCTCGCGCTACCCCGACCGTTTGCGCGCCGCCTCTGCCGTCCCCGTCGCGGCTTCTTCGGACCGCGGCACGACCATCGAGTGCGAGCGTGCCGCGTGACGCGCAATGCCGAGGTGTTTTCGCCAGTACTCCGTGACGAACACCTGCCGGGGATCGAGCTGTTGGCGCAGGTCCATGAAGTCCTGCCAGCGTGGATACTGACTCTGCAGATATGCAACGCCGGTCTCGGAGTCCGCGGCAGGGAGAGTCTTGGCCCAGTGAGGGCGAAAACCGAACTTCGCGAGCAGCGACCAGAACTGTGGATAGAACCCGGTGGCGGGATTCGCGCGATTTTTCGCGTACCAGAAGACGTCGATTCGCACCACGTCTGCGCCGTACGAGGGACTCATCAAGAAACGTGAACGCTTGGCGGCGTAGATCTCGCAAGCGTACGTTCCGGCAGCAGAGAACCCATTGTCGCGATAGTGATCGCGCAAGGCGGTCATCACCTCGTGCGTGCGCTCGATGGGGATCCAGAGCTCGGTGAAATCCGTGGGCATGAGCGTGTCCGAGCTCTTGTCGTCCATCGGTAGGCCGTAACGCCAATAGTCCCAGAACAGCGTGGGATTCGTGGCGTTGACCGGAGTGAAAGCGTTGATCACCGGGGGCGCGACGTACGGTGTGATCGCCTTGATCAATCGGTCGATCGAGCTCGACCCGTAGCCGAGCGCGAGGAAATCGAAGAACGCGCTACCGACGAGCTGCCCCGCCATGCCGATCGCTTCGTACGGGCGCCGGTCCAGATGGATCGGTGTGCTCGCTTGCGCCAGATAGTCGGCGGGCTGCATGCGCCTTGCCTGCCAGACCGTGACCTTGTTGACCTCGGGCTGCGGCCACCACAAGAGTCGCGAGTACGGCGTGCGAGTGAGAAATTCGCGCAGAGATCGGTCGCCGTCTCCGAAGAGGTCGATCTCGCAGTCAGTCGTCAGGGTGGTCGTTTCGCGACCGATGACGTCGTACCACGGGTCACAGCGAAGGCCGACACGCGTGATCACCCCCAAGAGCCCCATCGACACCGCGAGCGCGTCGAACAGTGGATCGTCGCTGTCGACGTCGTGCACGTTGCCTTCGGCGTCGATGAAATGGAGCGATTCGATCGCGTCCGCGAACGAATATCGAGTCGATCCGCCCGAGGAGCCCGTCGATATGAAACCACCGACGGTCTGGTGGGTGATGCCACCGAGGCTCGGCAGCGCCCAGCCCACGCCGCTCGTCGTCGCCTGCTGCTCGAGAAAACCGCAGAGCGTCTCCGAGTCCGGTCGATTCGGCCACAATGGGCACGGTCCGAGCGTCATACCCGCCTGCACCTGGATGCGACCGCGTTGCGCGTCGTAGTCGAGCACGGCGCGGAGCTTCTCGAGCGAGACGATCAACGAGTCGGGCCCGGCGATCGACGCCGGCACCGAGTGCGACGAGCCGACGACGCGCAAGGAGCGCCCCGTCCGGGAGGCGTCGAGGATGAGCTCTCGCAGCTCCTCTTCGTCGCCGACGATATGAACATGGTTTCGCGGTACGCCTGGGAAGTGGTCCATCGTCAGCACGCCTCCGGGTCTTCAACGTGACGGTTGAGCTTCCGCGGCTTCGGTCGCGCGTGGCGCTGCAACCGGCTTGCCGCGCGCGGACTTGATGCGTTCGAGGAGCGTGGCGGAAGAGGGCCAGGCGAACGCGAGCCAGCTGCCGGCGGCCATGAGCGGCATGAACGCGATCAGTACGGGCTCGGATACGTACACGCGTTGTGTCACGAGCATGGTCAGAAAGAACAAATGGAAGTAGCCGATCAAGCTGAGCGACCAAACATCGATCGTGGCATCGCGCCGGAGCCAGGGTAGTCGCGTCACCGTCAACAATCCCGCGGCGCCATAGACGAGCATGAAGGTGCCGGCCGGCGTTACGCGCGCGTACAACCAGTTCCACACGCTCTGCAGCGCGACCGCCATCACGAAGGCGCCGACCATCGCCACGACCAGGCAGGCGAGCTCGACCCAAAGCCGGGCGCCCCATTTTGCGCTCAACTGACGGGCGATGCGCAACGTGAGGGACAACCCGCCGACGATCATCATCCAGCCGAGGAAGTTGTCGAGTGGGATGCCGAACGCGGTGCTCAGGCCCGGTTGGTGTCCGGACGTCCACCACTTCCAGTAGCCGAGTTGTTCGGCGATCGGATCGAGCCCGAAGTCCACGCTCGCCGCGAGCAGTCCATCGGCGAGCGCCGCGAGCACCACGCCGAAACCGAGCTTCGCGGTCGTGCGCATCGCGGCCTGGACGATGCTTCCCCAGCCGAGCACGACCCACAGCGGAACACCGCCGACCATCACCAGGAACGTCCCGTAATTGTACCCGTCGTCGCTTCCCTTTCGGGCGCCGGCAATCCATGGCTGCAGCCAACTAGGGAGGTCCGCGATGTTCGTCGCGAATATGAACTCGATCAGGAACGAGACGATGCACGTGGCGATCAAGCTCATGGCATCGAAGCGACCGCGACGCACAGCCGTGTAGAGACCCCACGCGAACAGTGCGTAGACGCTGAGCTCGATGCTGATGAAGGACACCGGTATGCTGGCGGAAATGAGGCACCTCCCCGGTAGTCCCGCGATTTAACACGCTTCGCGGTTGGCTGGGCCCGTAGACTCGGAGCGGCCCGTCGATCGACGATAATCCGCCTAAAGGAATCTCCATGAGCGACCAGCGAGCAGATCTCGAGCAGGCGGTCCGGAGCGCCTGGGACGCCAAGGACTACGACTCCGCAGCCACGCTCGCGATCGAGACCTACGCCGACGAGATCCTGAGTTTCTTGAGCGCGCGTCTTCGGAGCGGCACCGATGCCCAGGAAGCGTTCTCGATGTTCGCGGAGGATCTGTGGGCGGGCCTGCCGCGGTTCGCCTGGCGTTGCAGCATGCGAACCTGGGCCTACACGCTGGCGCGCAACGCCGCCAGTCGCTACGCCACGTCACCGCACCAGCGAGCGGCGCGAAACGTGGCACTCTCCAAGGTGGAGCGGCTCTCCGCTCTGGTGGAGCGCGTGCGCACCGCGACTCAGGTTCACCAGCGCACGGAAGTGAAGGACCGGTTTCGCGCGCTGCGGGAGCGGCTCGAGCCCGACGACCAGATGCTGCTCATCCTGCGGGTCGATCGCGATCTGCCGTGGCGAGACATCGCGCTCACGATGGCAGGCGACGGCGATCTCGACGACGACGCGGTTCTTCGCGACTCCGTGCGGCTACGCAAGGCCTTCGAGCGCATCAAAGCCGAGCTCAAACGAATGGCGCAGGAAGAAGGCTTGCTCGCGCCTCGTTCGTAGCAGCGCTCGCTGGGCGAGTTGGTTTCGGGTAACTTTCCCGGCGCAACGCGCAACGGTTGATGGCGATTCGCGCGGTCGAGCTGTTCGAGGAACACCAAGGGACGAACAGGCAAGGGGGGGAGGACCTACGCACTGATGACGACCGTCGGCAAATGCGGCCACGGTGGAGTCCCCCTTGCGGCACCACGATGCGCCGCCAGGTGACTCTGCGGGGCTCCTCGCGTGAGTCCGAGTTCTGTCCTTGCAACCTGCGCTCATCCGTCGTGGTCGGTTGTCACTTCCTCTCATGATGACGACGGTACGATGTCGCCGTTTGTTCTAGGAAGTGACAGCCAATGTTGCCAATGAACCGATTGACAACGGAGCCTCGCCTTCGATAAGACGTCCATGCACGAGGTGAACCGTAGGGCGGGGAACGACGTGCCCGCGGTCAGTTGCCGGGACATTGGTGAGGTAGGTAGAGCGCCGTCATAAGACGGGTCGGCGCGGTGCGCGGGTGCGCGCCAGCGGCACGCTGCTCTGCAGGGGAGTCGTGTCTTCTGAATCCGAAGGGGTGGGTGTTATGAGCCATTTCCAGCGAAAATTGGCCGCGCGAAGCGCGCACGGTTCGAAGGCGCTTACTTGGATGGCTCCGCTTAGGCGGAGCGTAGTATCTCGAGCGCTCGCCTTGTGCGCGTCTGCACTCATGGTTGTTGGCCAGTCGGTGCCGGTTTGGGCGGCGACGCGCCACCCGCAGTCGTCACCAATCCCGCCGCGCAGCTACTCGTTGCCCGCGCCTTCACGGTCGCGCGCGGCGGAAGAGCCCGCACCGGAGGTCGATCTTGCCGGCGCGGTCGCGAGCATTCCACCCGCGGGGAGCAAACAAATTGCCGCGGTTCCTGCCGAGGGCGTCGCGCACGCGCGCGCTGATGGCTCGTCGGCTTCGGTTAGGTTCGCCTTCTCGGTCGACGAGGATCCGTCGACCTTGGGACGCGCCTTCCTCGTTTATGAGCTGACTGGTTTCTCGAACGCCACGGCGCCCGTTCGTCGCATCAACGGAGCGGACGCGATGGGCGGGTACCGGCCGCTTCCCGCCGTCGAAGGCGGCGTGCAAGTCGAAGAGGTCTCGCCCGCATCGTTGAAGCGAGGCTCGAACACGATCGAGTTTTTACCCACGTCGCGTTCCGATCAGACGGGTTACCGGGTCTCTCATCTTCGTCTCACCTTCGTGCCCGTTGCGGCGGGTGTCTCGAAGCCGGAGCCCCAGCTCGTTCTGAGCTTTCCGCTCCATGGCGAATGCAGCGCCGACGGCGCGTACGTCCGCGGGTTCGTCGAACCTGCCGCCAACGCTTCGGGTCCGGCGAGCATTCGCGTCGATGGGAAGTCGTTCGGCGCCCACGTCGGTAGCGACGGCGCGTTCGAAGGTCTGGTCCCGCGAACGGGCGCGGAAGCTTCGACATGGTCTTTCGAGCTCTCGGCGACCTACCCCGATGGGGCGTCCGTCATTCGCCCGGTCACGGTGGAAGGTTGCGAAAGCACACCCGCGGTGCCGCCGGCCTCGGCGGCGCGCGTACCCGGGCAGCTCATAGAAGACGTGGGTGCTCCTTATGGCGAGCTGGTGACGCCGCATGCAGCGAAAACACTCTCGTACGGCGGCGCGACGATTCGGATCCCCGCTGGAGCCGTCGAGAAGCCCGTGCGCGTCACGATCCGGTCGCTCCCGGAGTCGCAGCTCTCCCCCATGGATAGCGGGATGAAGAACGTGACGCCGTCGGGCGGTGGATACCGCTTCGGCCCTCACGGCCTCACTTTCCGGACGCCGATCGAGATCTCGTTGCCGTATGAAACGGTGCGCCTTCCGAAGGGGAAGACGGCCGACGACGTGCATGCGTTCTTCTTCGACGAGCACGACTACCGCTGGAAGAGCGTCAACCGCGTGAAGGGCGAGCCGAGGCTCGCGAAGGTCACGAGCCGCACGACGCACTTCACCGACTTCGTGAACGCGACGCTCGCGCTCCCTGAGCATCCGACGGCGGAGTCTTTCAACGAAAACATGATGAAGGACATGAAGCTCGGCGACCCCGCCGCCGGCATCACGCTCGTCGAGCCGCCGAGCGCGAACTCGTTCGGATCCGCGGACTTGTCTTATCCCATCGACGTTCCGCCCGGCCGAAACGGAATCCAACCGCAGCTCGCCATCCACTACAACAGCGACAACACGCAAGACGGATGGCTCGGAGTGGGCTGGGATCTCCAGCTTCCGTCCATCGAGGTGGACACGCGGTTCGGGGCTCCCGCTTACGACGCCACGAACGAGTCCGAGTCGTATCTGTTCGACGGTGAAGCGCTCGCGCCGACGGCGAACCTCGTGAACCCAGTGCCACGAAGCGGTTCTCAACAAACGTTCGTGCGCCGCGTGGAGGGCAAATTCGACAAGGTCATTCGCAACGGCTCTTCGCCGAGCACGTACTACTGGGTCGTCACCGATCAGCGCGGCACGCTTTCTTCTTCGGCGCCAACGCGGCCGGTACGCCGGACTCGAACTCGCGCCTCGAAGCTTACGCCGGGGCTCCGGCGCCGGGCATCTTCCGCTGGTACCTCGAATCCGTCGTCGACACGTTCGGCAACGAGATGGACGTCACCTACTACCACGACTCCGTCAACGACGGCGCACACGAACCGTTCACGCAGACGTATCCGATGGAGATTCGTTACACGAAGAGCGGGAACCTCGATTCCGCGTATCACGTGTTCTTCGATCTCGAGCGGGCGACGCAGAACATCGCCCCGCAGATTCCGCCGAACGTCGGCGATCTCCTGGTGCGCCCCGATCGAATCGTCACCGGGCGGCCTGGCTTTCAGGTCAAGACCCAGTACAGGCTCGGCGACATCCGCGTAACTCAAGGCGGGTCGGGCGGTGCGGGCACCCTCATCCGTCGGTACAACCTCGTGTACCAACCGGGGGACTTCTCGAAGAGCCTCCTCACGAGCCTCGATCAGCTCGGTTCGTCCGGCACCGTGCTCGGCACGCACACGTTCAGCTACGACCAGCGCCAGCACGACCCGCTGCCGACGACCGCGGCGCCGAACACCACATACGCGCTTTTCGACGACGCGACGAATTGGGGTCCGAGCGTGCTTCGGAACGACGGTGGTCTCACGCGGTCCACCGACAAGTCCAACGGCGGCAGCGGATCCGCAGGCATCGGCATCGGGTCACTTTCCCTGACCGGTGACGGCGGCGGCTTCGGCGGCGACGAGACCGCGGACATCGCCTTCTTCGACCTCAACGGCGACTCGCTACCCGAGTCGGTGGACGAGGGACAGACCGCGTTGAGCCAACTCCTCCGTGCGAGCCCCGGCGGACTGGCATCGCCGCTCGTCCAGAACACGGGGAGCTTCGCCGTGCCCGTGACCGTGCCATTCCTCGGCGGGTCGGCACTCGGGCACACGAGCCGGTCTGGTTGGAACGCCGGCGGGGGCTTGAACCTGGGAGGTATTTTCGGCGTCGGGGGCCAGTACCTGCACTCGAGCAACGACGACGACTCGATCGTCACCGACGTGAATGGTGACGGCCTGCCCGATCTCGTACGGCTCGATGACGACGGCGACGTCCAGGTGCGCTTGAACAGCGGCGCGATCCACGTTCTGAACGGCGCGGCCGACGTCGAGCAAGGGTTCCTCGATCCGGAGAAGAGCTGCTGGGGACAAGGTTGTGACGCGAGTACTTTGTCGACCACGCTGGACCCTGCCGATTTCGTTTCTGGTGATCCGAGCCGCGACGCGCAGTTCGCGACGAACAGCCACCTCATCGATCCGCTCGTCCGTTGGGTCGCGCCGTTTGCAGGCACGGTGACGCTCGACGGAGCCATCACGAAAGTGAAGCCCGGCGGCAAAGACGGAGTGCACGTCCAGATCTTCCGCGAGACCCTGGCGATACCCCAACCGCTGACGACTCTGCTCTGGGAGCACGACATCGGAGACGCGACGGGTTCGTGCGTCCCTTCGCAGGGCAACTCGTGCAACGGAACGCCTTTCACCTTTACGGTGCAGCCGAACGACCGTTTCTTCACGAAGGTCGACGCGATCGACGACACGCACCAGGACGACATCGAGTGGAACACGACGTTCCGCTATTCGGTCGATCCTTCGGTGCAGGCCGCGCAGGAACCCTTCGGATCGTCCGTCTACACGTTCTCACTCGCGAACGACGTTCGTTTGGCAGGGATTCCGAGCATTCCGTGGACGGCACAGACCGACGGCACCGTCTCCGTGATTTCGCTCGACGCGACCGGAAACCCGACTCCGCTCGTTCTGCAGAAGCTGCAGACGTCGGACGACCTTCAGGTGCAAGTCGTTCAATCCGGGTCGCAGAACCGGACGTTCACGGCGACGGTCTCTCCTTCGGCGGCTGGGTCGTCGAACACCGTCGACGGCAGCTTTTCCGGCAGCGTCACGATCACGCTTCCGGACATCGACGTAAAGCAAAAGGACCTTCTGACCATCAAGGTCGTGTCCGATACGCCGATCGACACGAACCAGATCGTTTTCAAGCCGTTCGTCACGTACACGACGAACATCTGCCACTTCGACCCTGACGCGAACCAGGTGGTTTGTGGCGAGCCGACGTGTCTGCCGGGCAATCCGTCGCCGGGTTGCAGCATCGTCGGCCACCCGGGCGTGACGATCCCCGCGGACGTCGTTCAGAAGCGAACTCAAGTCTTCTACCCGACGTTCCAGTACGACGCGGTCAGCGCGAATTTCGCGGGCGCTCCGCAGCCGCCGAACACGCCTTCGGAAGGGACGCAGGGCGTCATCCACTCAGGCACGGCGAACTACGACGCTTCGACGGTCCAATCGAGCGCGAGCGGTATCGCCATGGTGCAGGGCGTGAACCGCAAACTACAGAAGTTCCCCGTCAACGCGGGCGGGTCGGCGTCGATACCTGCCGGAACGGACGACGGACCGGAGACCATCTTCACGTTCTACGTCACGGAACCGACTCTCGGCACGCCGTCGGTATCGTGGTTACCGAAGGTGAACGGCCAACCGGCGCCCTTCAACGTTCGCATCTTGGACGCCGCGAACTTTGGAAACGACGTGCAGGGAGTGTCGATCGATCCGATGTCCGGCGGCTTTCATCGCTGGTTCTTCGGCGATTGGGACGCCACCGCAGAGCCGTCGTTCCAGGCGGATCACGTGACCCGGCCGTCCCAGAACACGGCAAACACCTTCCTGCTCCTGGTCCCGCAGGGGGATGGAACGAGCAAGTTCCCCGACACGCCACTGTGGGTGGGCCGCGGTTTCGGCGAGTACCTAGGCACGATCTTCGATACTTCCATGCAACCACACGCGCGTCAGAAACCCGCGCGCGCATCGGGGAATGGATCGCCGGGTAGCGGTGGGCTCGGCGGCGACGCGCTCCGATCGTCCACGTCGAGCAACGAGGACTTCCACGCGAGCCTCGGATTCGGAATCGGCATCGCTGCGGGCTACAACATGGGCGAGAGCGATAGCGAGCAGGACTTCGTCGACATGAACGGCGACCGGTTCCCCGACGCCGTGTACCTGAACGGGTCGCGTCTCAACAACGGCACCGTCATCGCGGGCGGCAAGGACAATCACGTCTTCGGCGGCTTCGGCCAATCCCCGGAGATGCGGGTGATCGTGAACGAGACGCTGCGCCTCGGGGCGAGCCTCAGCGACGCCGACAACCTGATCAACGAATCGGATTCGGACGGCAAGAGCTCGAAGTTCATCACGACCGGCTTCGATGCCGGCGTGGACTACGGATTTTCCGCGACGCACGTCGACATCGTCGACATCAACGGAGACGGTCTGCCCGATCATGTCAAGCGCGACAGCACCAACTCGGGCGATGCGACGCAGATCCACGTCGAACTGAACCTGGGCCACTCCTTCAGCAAGGAAGTGGTGTGGCAAACCGCGCCGTGGTCGCAGACTCAGGTCGGGTCGACCACCGCGAAGAGTATCGAACAAGGCCTTCACGACGGAACGATCGGGATATTTCCGAAGCCGGTCACGCTTCAGGGGCTCCGTTTTCAGGATACTGCAGGCGCGAATCTCGGTATCGGCCTCGACAGCGGCATCGTCGGCGGCGGCGGTGGCGAAAATATCAGCCAGTCGAGGACGTTCGTCGACCTCGTCGACCTGAACGGCGACGGGCTGCCCGACCAGGTGATGAAGGACGCGGGCGCGAGCGCGAAGCTTCACGTCAAACTGAACCTTGGCGACGGCTTCGCCGACGAGCAGACGTGGGAGATTCCGAGCGGGTGGGGGAACAACGTCTCGCTCACCGACAACCGGTTCCTCAACGGCATCGCGAGTGACCTCGGCGTCGGGGACGGCGACCCCGACGCGCTGTCCTTCACGCGCGGCGACGGAAGCACGGAGAGCGGCAGCGTCAACGTCTGCTTCGGTATTTGCGTCGGAGGTTCCTTCTTCCATCAAGAAGGATCGAACACGGCGCAGATGCAGTTCGAGGACATCGACGGCGACGGCAAAGTCGACCACGTGCTCAAGCTCGACGGCGGCAACCAGGTCTTCATCAAGCGCAACCACACGGGCACGTCCAACCTGCTCGTCGAGGTCGACAGGCCGCTCCAGGGACGGTTCAAGCTCGCCTACCACCGCGACGGCAACCGCGTTGCGAACGGCACCTTCGACATGCCGAACAACCAATACGTGTTGTCGGACGTCCAGATGATGGACGGGCAAGGGAGCACCTACGAGAGCACCATCGCCTACGGCAGCAGCGTCTACAACCGGCTCGAACGCGAGAATCAAGGGTACGACGCGGTCACCACCACGCGCCCCGACGGTTCGACGGTGGAAGAGCGCTTCGTCAACGGCAGCCAAGATGCGGCGACGAGCGGCATCGCGCGGGGCGACTCGTTCGGCTCACCGAGCAACGACTCGTTCTACGCGCGCGGGCGCCTGTACGATCGCATCGAGCGGGACGGTCCGCCGCCGTCGGGCGAGCCCTTCGCGCCGAGTCCGGCTTTGGCGGCGCCTCAGACCGCGGGCAAGATTTTCGCGCGTACGACCACGACGTGGCAGCTCGCGTCAGTCGACACTGGCTCCTCTTTCCCGCAGGACAGCACGGACACCGTTTACTTCTTCGAGGGCACAACCACCGACGTCAACGGCTTCAGCAAGTCGACACACCAGACGCGCACGTACGACCAGTTCGGCAACGTGCAGGACTTCACCGATGCCGGCGAAGAAGGAACGCCGAACGACGACGTCACGTATCACGTCGACTACACGGCGCCGGGTACCCTGAACGTCATCAGGCCTAGCCGCGTGACCGCGAAAGATCACTCCGGGAATCTCCTTCGAGAGCACGACGCCATCTACGGCGCGCACGGAGAGCTCACGGACCTCGAGCTCGTGCTGATCGGCGGAAAGATTCCCGAGACGGGCACTCCGTACACGGGAACGCTGAATCCCGTCTGGCATTTCGACTACAACGATGGCTTCGGTAACGTCACCAACGTCACCGATCCGCGGGGATTTGCTCTCGCATACGTGTACGACCAGGTCACCGCGACGTATCGCACGCAAACCACGGACTCGTTCGGATACGTCTCACACTCGATCCCGAACATTTCCTTCGGCACGGTCGACACGTCGACCGACGTCAACGGGAACGGCGAGCACTTCGCCTACGACGAGTTCGGGCGGCTCACGCAGGTGTTCTCGCCCCGCGACTTCGGTACGTCCTCGCCCACGATTTCGATCGCTTACTCGCCGGCGGCGACGCCGCCTTACGCCGTGACGAGTCATCGCGACGAGCAGCATCCGAGCGACACGATCGACACTGCCGTGTTCATCGACGGTCTCAAGCGGGTGATTCAGACGAAGAAGGACCTCGAGGACGATCCGGGAACGGGCGTCACTTCAGCGGGGTTTGCCGTTTCGGGTCTCGTCCGTTTCGACGCGCGAGGCCGCGTATTCCAACAGTCGCAGCCGCGGTTCTGCAGCCCGACCGATACGACCTGCCCGTCGGCCAGCATTGCCGCGTTCGTCAATCAGGCCGAGCGGAACCCGACGACGTTCTCGTACGACGTGACGTCGCGAATCACGCAGGTCGCTACTCCCGACCAAGGAGTCACGTCCACGCAGTACGCGTTCGGATCACCCACGGGTGACCCGACGCTCCATCGGATGAAGACCGTGACCGATCCGAAGGGAGAGGTGCGCGTCCTTTACACGAGCGTGCGCGACGAGATCGTCGCCGTCCAGGAGCAGAACAAGATCAACGGCACCTCGAAGACGCTCGTCACGCAGTACGGCTATGATCCGCTGAGTGAGGTCACGACCGTTTCGGACGCCAAGAACCACGCGACGACGGCCCTGTACGACACTCTCGGCGAGCTCGTGTCGCTCACGAACCTCGACACGGGCCGCGTGGAGTACCGGTACGACCTTTCCGGAAATCTGGCCGCCAAGGAAACGCCGAACCTGCGTGCGAATAGCCAGCTGATTCAGCGCGTGTACGAGTTCAACCGGCTGAAGGAAATCGACTACCCGACTAGTCAGAAGGCCGTGTTCACGTACGGGCCGCCCGGCGCGCCGAACAACCAAGCCGACCGTATCGCTGCGATCGACGACGAGTCAGGCCACCAGGAATTCCTTTACGGCAGCATGGGCGAGATCGTGCAGGAGAGCCGGCGCCTCTTGAGCGTGCGGAACGAACAGATCGGCGACGATCGTCAGTGCGACCTCCAGAACTGCGACACGGACGGAAACCCGCTGAACAGCTTCGAGCACGACTGCTCGAAGCCCCCGACTTACGTCACACGGTTCCGCCGGGACAGCTTCGACCGGCTCCTGGAGCTCGTTTACCCGGACGGCGAGGACATGGCCTACCGCTACGACGCGGGCGGTCTGTTGGCCGGCGTGTCGAGCGTCACGCCGGTTCCGAACAACGTCCAGTGCCAGCTCCGGCACGCGCAGCCAACGAACACCACCTATGTCAGCCACATCGGCTACGACGAGTTCGGGCAGCGGGAGAACATCTATCTCGGGAACGGTGCGACGACGAGCTATGCCTATGAGCCGCAGATGCGTCGGCTCACCGACGTGAACACGAACCGGCCCGATAAGGACAGTCACGGGAACGCAATCGTCGTTCCACTACAGCGCCTCCACTACACGTACGACCTCGTCGGCAACGTGACGGCGCTCGCGAACAATATTCCGATTCCGCAGCTCGCGAACCGTACGGGCCCCACGTCGTTCGGCTTCGTATACGACGATCTCTATCAGTTGACGAGCGCCACGGGGACTTACCAGTCCGACAAGAACACGATAGAGACGCAGACGCTCGGCTTGGGCTACGACGAAATCGGGAACATCACGCACAAGGACCAAACCGACGTTCACCAGCTGCTGAACCTGACGAACACCGAAGATGACACGAGCCGGGCCTGGGACTACGCGTACGGGGCCGCCGGGCCCCACCAAGCTTCGAAGATCACGTGGCGCGATCCGCAGCCGAGGCCGATCTCGCAGCTCTTCAACGGCGCTGCCCGGAACTACACCTACGACGCCGACGGCAACGATGCGCGGTTCGATTTCTTCGAGAAAAACGAAAACCATTCGGAAGCGACACGAATCCTCACATGGAACGAGGAAGACCGGCTCCGCAGCGCCAGTCAGAACGGCGTGCACATCGAGGATACGTCGCAGACGTACCTGTACGACTCGGACGGTACGCGCACCCAACGCCGTATCGGTTCGGGACCGTGCCCGGACGAAACCAAATACGTAAACCAGTATTTCGTCGTCCAGAACGACGACGTGATGTCGAAGCACGTCTACGCCGGGGACACTCGCGTCGCGACGTCAATCGACAACGAAGAGACCCAGGAATGCCAAGATCCGACGCCGATCTTCTACTTCCACGCGGACAACCTCCAGAGCACGCACTACCTGACCGACCAAAACGGCAAGGTGCAAGAACACAACGAGTACTTTGCGTTCGGTGAGACGTGGATCGACGAACGTGTCGACCAAGACAACGACGGGCGACAGGACTACCTGTTCACCGGCAAAGAGCTCGATCCGGAGACGAACCTCTACTATTTCGGCGCGCGGTATTACGATGCACAGGAGAGCCGATGGCAGAGCACGGATCCGATCCTGGACCGCTACGTAAGGGGCGGACCGAACCAGGGGATCTTCAGGCCGGAGAACATCCCGCCCTACACGTACGTCTGGAACAGCCCACTCGCGCTTCGTGATCCCAGCGGCAAGTGCCCCGCGTGCGTCGAGTTCTTCGACGAGGCGGTGGAGTCGCCACCGGTGCAACAAGCTCTCGCGGCGCTTGCAGCCACGGCAGCGGCCGGTGCGGTGTTGGCGACGGGGGCCGCCCAGAATGCCTGGGACGCGGCGAACCGTTGGTTCAACAAAGCCCAGAGCCCCCCGATCACTTCAGCGGCGCCGGCCCCCGCACCTGGCGCGACTGCGACGGCGCCCGCGGCGCCGCCGGTAGCGGTTCCCGCGACTCCGGGGACCGAACCTCGAAAATCTAGTAGACAGATCCGAAAGGAATGGGAGCAAGCTACGGGTCAGACTTGGCCCAAAGATCCCGCGACGGGCAAGAATCAGGACGTCTCGCACGAAAAGCCGCTCGCCGACGAAGGCACCAACGACCTCACGAACATCAAGCCGCGCCCGCATGCCGAGCATGTTGAACTTCACAAAAAAGCGGGGGACTTCAAACGCTGGGGGGGCAAGCGTACTGGTGGACCACGCGGCGGCAAGCCGAGGGACCCGAAGCCTTGAATAGCAACGTCGATACCTCGAAGCTGACACCCGGATCGAAGATTGCCGGAGAGGACGCCGAAGACACGGCGTTGCTCGTCGCGATGCGCGAGGACGCGGCCGGCTACCTGAAGTCGTTCGAGTGGTGTACCGGCGTTACGGAAGCGTGGTTCGGTTGCGGCGTCGGCGGCGTCGTTGCGGTGTTCCTCTTCGAGATAACGTCCGACAGCGACGACGCCGATTCGACGCTCTGGGTCGTGGTGGGTGACTTGCCGCCCGCATATCTCGTAACGGACGACGCGCCGACCCCTACCGAAGCCTTGCGCTGTTACGTCTCGGAAATGCGCCAATGGGTCAACGCGGTTCGCGAGAGCGAACCGCTCGACGACGTCATTCCCGTGAACGTGGCGCCGACGCCGGAGAATGCGGACAAGCTGGACACGAGACTGAGCTTTCTCGAACGAGAATTCCTCCTGCATCAGTAGCTTCCGCTTCGACCCTATCCGCGATGAAATACTGCGTCCTGCGAGCCGCGGGCCCTCCGTGGGGAGACTACGGACGGATCCTGACGCACGGAATGTCCGCGCACAGGCAGCGACTCGGAGGAATCATTCAGCTCGAACGATCTGGGCCGTTCATTCCCCTGATCACCTTTCCCGCGAGCGACGTCGTCGTCACCGATTCGTTCCGGGGTGAATTGGAACGGTCCGGGTTGTCCGGTGCCAGCTTTCAGCGGATCGATAAGGCACACATCGTGCGAATCGATTGGGAGCTCTGGGATCGGTCGCTGCAGATGCCGCCGCGTGTGCCGCCCAGCGCGGCGCGGGAGGATTACGTTCTTGCAGCTCCGCATGACCCGAGCGCGGCGCTACAACTCGGCGCGCTGTGGGAGATACTTGCTTCCGTGAACGGCTCGGGTCGCCGTGACAGGGGGTCGCCGAAACAATCCCCAAAGACGTCGCTGTTGCTCGAATCGCGCGACACGCCAGATTTCTTTCGGGTGAAGGGCCCGCGGTACCTGTTCGTTACCGAGCGCGCGCGACAATGGCTCGAAACGACTGCCGCGGACTGGGTGGCGTTCGAGGAATGCGAAGCTACGTACGCGTAGCCGTGCACCGAACCGCTCGCCCTGGTCCGTTCCGTAAGCAGAGGGGGCCGAAGCCTTGAATAGCAACGTCGATACTTCGAAGCTGACACCCGGATCGCAGATTGCGGGAGAGGATGCCGAAGACACGGCGTTGCTCGTCGCAATGCGCGAGGACGCCGCTCGCTACCTGAAGTCGTTCGAATGGTGTACCGGCATTACGGAAACGTGGTTCGGTTG
This sequence comes from uncultured Polyangiaceae bacterium, assembly GCA_964506835.1. Taxonomy (GTDB): domain Bacteria; phylum Myxococcota_A; class Polyangia; order Polyangiales; family Polyangiaceae; genus DASZVB01. The sequence continues at coordinate 15,109 of CAZDNG010000059.1, read as the reverse complement.
CGGCGTCGGCGGCGTCTTTGCGGTGTTCCTCTGCTCAGGGGTCATCCTGACTCATCGAGTTCGCCACGGTGATGCGGCACGGCGGCCATGTGCCGCTCTCACAGTTCAGGGGGAAGGATCGACAATTCTGGGGCAGGCGGTCGGCGAAATCGCGCGGCTGGCACGAATCGCGAGAATCCGCGAGAATCCTTTCAGAAAGAGGGCGGGCGACCGTTCAATCGGGTTGGTACCGAGAGGAAGTTCCAATGCGTATTCAACCGTCTGGCAATGTAAGCAACGTCGACAAGGCCGCCGCTCCGGCGCCGAAACCCGCCGCCAAGCCTGCGGCCTCCCCGCCCGCAGCCACCGTTCAGCTTTCGAAGGCCGCGTTACAAGCGGCGGCGCGTAGTGGGGACGTCGACCACGACGGGGACAGCAAGTAACAGCAAAGATCGTTGCCGGTGCCGCCGAGGTCATCAGTTCGACGAGTGCGGAGGGATCGTCCCGCCGCAGGGCTCGGGTGATCTCGGCGACGCTTTTCCCGACGGAGCATGGCGAGCGCGGGAATCGTTGGCTCAGAATCTGGTTCTGGCCGTGGGTTCGATCAACCGAAGAATCGCCGGAAGGATCACCATGACCGACAGGATGCACGTCAGCTCGCCGATGACGGCGACCTTACCGAAGCTGCGGACCGCGGAGTTCACGGAATGCATCAGCGCCGTGTAGCCCAGGATGGTGGTCAGACTGCAGAGAACGATGGCCCCACCCGTCTCTCGGACGACGGTGGGTAGCTTCCCCGCGCCTTCGATGTGCCACCGATGCACCATGTTGATGGAGTAGTCGACTCCGATGCCGAGGGTGATGGGAATGGCGATGAAGTTGAGAAAATTGATCTTGATCCCCGTGAGCCAGAGCATCCCACCCATCCAGGCGAGCCCCATCCCGAGCGCGCAAAACACCAGCGCAATCGAACGCCAGCCGTTCTTGCTGCGTAGGAACGTGATGATGACGACGAGGGACGTCATGATGCCGGCGAGGAGAATCGCTTTCGGCGACTCTTCGGTGACCCCCGAGAGCATGTCGGCGAAAATGACCGCGCGACCGCTTCCGTGAATCACCTCGCCGGAGGGCAATTCGACGGTTCGATAGGCGTCGGCCCATTTCAGGAGATAGTGCAGATTGCGGACGCTCTGCCCCTCCGCAGGCGCGATGTACACGATGCGGCCGCGCGTGCCGTCGCGCTCGGTGAAGGGCCGCGCGACGCGCTCGGGCAAATCGGCGATACCGAAGGGCTTGAGACCCTTCGCCGGCAAGTAGGGCTCGATTGCGGTCCAGTCGTCATCACTCAGCTTCCCCAATTTCCGGATCCGCTCGAGCCTCGAGCGAACCTGGTTCAATAGCGCGAGCTTCTCTTCCTGCTGTTCGGGGATGAGATCGAAAATGGACGCCGTCTTGTCGAAGGGCGGCGATTTGCCGCCTGCCAACCGGCGACGTTCGAGCTCGGCCAGGAGCGGCTTTACCTGATCGATCCGCTCGGTCATGATCGCCATGCCGTCTTGGCCCGTGCGGCCGGTGATGCTGGTCATGCTCCTGCCCAGGATCGTGGCCGCGCTTTGCACGGAAGAAGCGTCGTTCTCGAGCTTACCCAGATTGTATTCGATCGGATCGCTCGCCAGATAGCGACTGATCGCCCACACTCCACCGACGCTGAGGAGGATTCCGGTCAAGGCCAGCGCTCTCGGCGGGGCATGACTCGACACCCAGGCAAAAGGCGCCCCGAAAGGGGTTCCTTGGTCGGCCCACCGCTTGTACCAGCCGCGAATCCCGGGCTTCACGGCCTGCATGTCGATGGGGGCAAGCCGCTCGAAGAGAACGAGGAGCGGCGGCATGAGCAGGTAGTTTGCCGCCCAACACAGGAGCATCCCGTAGCCGCCGATCCACCCGAAATCGCGGAAGCCGCGGAAATTCGTCGCGGCCAGGGAAAGGTAGCCTGCGCCGGCCGCAGCCGCCACGGCCAGGGTAGGGGTGAAGGTATCTCGAAGGCTCGACTTCAAGGAGTCCGCGGTCGTCGCACCTGCGCGGCGCGCCTCACCATAACGAGCCCGTAGCAGGACGCCGAAGTTCAGGCCGTTGCCGAAGATGATCGAGACGAGGAACCCGCTCGCCGTATTGAGCTGTCCAATGGCAAACTTGGTGATCGCGAAGGTCCAGAGCAGCCCGGTGCCGATGGCCAGCGCCATGGTGATGACCGCGCGCAACCGCAAAAAGAACAGGAAGTCGGCGAGCAAGATCATCGCTACGCCGGTCGCGCCGACTGAGACCAAGTCGCCCTTGACGGCTCCGTATTGCTCGGCGCTGGTCACCACGTCACCGGTGAGCCCGGTCGTGATCGAGGGGTCGAACCGCTTGGGGTCGACTTGCGCAATGACCGCGTTGGCGCGGCGTTGCAGCTCCTTCGTGCGCTTGAGATCTCCCTGCGCGACGGGGGTCCGCACCATCACGACGAGCCGAGTCTGCGCGGCGTTCATGTAGTAACCATCGGGATACGGTGGCCCGTTCTTCGTAGTCTTGGCTTTCTCGTCTTCGATCTCCTTGATCACCATGTCCCGCGAGATGGGTTTGATGTCGTCGTCGTCGACGACGTTTCCGTACACTTCGGCTCCGAAGGACTCCTCGACGCGATCATGAATGTCCTGAATCTTCGCCAGTGGTAGGTAGAGCGCTTGCCGCTCCTTGAGGAACTCCTGCTCCGCACGCACGCCATTCTCCGCGGTACCCACCCATTCGGGGCCGAGCGCGCGCAACGCAGGCAGCAACGCCTCGGAGAACTGCTGCAACGCGACCTTGTTGGTCCCGTCGATGACGATGGCGAGGTTCGCAACACCGGCGGTTCGCTTGGAGACACGCTTCTGTTCGATGACGCTGGGTTTGTTGTCCGGAAGCAATGAGTCGAACCCGGTCTTCAGCTCGAGCTGCCTTGAAAAGTAGAGGGACGGGGCGCCCAGCAACACGGCAGCGACGAGGAACGCCCAAGGCCGGCGCACCTGCAAATCGACCAATCGTTCTATGAAGCGAGCTATTCGAGAAGAATCGACGGATGACACCGGAGGGCCTCCTGGCCGTTAGACCGCTGACCATACTCGAAGAACAGGCGCCCTTTCGACGGCTCAGCTCGCCCGCATATCCCGGCGTTCGCTGGCCCGATTCCGGACCGAGCCGCGAGCCGATGCGTTGCCGTGCAAGCCCGTACTGAAACGCGAGACACGCCCGATGCTCGCTTCCGCGAGAGATCGCCGCCAATTGACGCAAGTGCAGAACGGGCGTACGCGCCAGCGCGACGGTGAGCAACCCGCCGCTCGGCAAAAACTCTGTTTGAAATCAGTCGCGGGATTCGCGGAATTGATGAATTCGGATACGCATAAGACGATTGCATCGCGCCGGACGACTCAACGCCCCCATTGGTTCCTCGTCGGACTGGTCATCGCGCTGATTCATGCGCCGCTATTGACCAAGCCATTCGTGGATTCCGACGAAGCAGTATACGCGTCCATCGCCGCGTTGACAAATGGTGGGGGTCACCTGTATGCCGAAGGCGGCGTAGACAACAAATTCCCGGGAATTTTTTGGATCTACGCCGGCGTTTTTCGCGTCTTCGGACAATACGCGATGAATGCGGTCCACGTGCTGACGATCGTCGTCGTGCTCGCGACCTGTGCGGTGTTGGGTGCGATTGCGTATCGCATTGGGAGCAAGTCGGGGGCGACGACCGTCGCGCTGTTCTACGGGGTGGCGACGACGCTCTACACCCCGAAGATGCTGGCGGCCAATACCGAGATATTCGCGATGCTGCCGGTTTCTGCGGCCGTGCTCCTCAGTCTGCCGCGCGACTCGTCGCGGCGTCCCGGGTTCGTGCACTTGTACACGGCGGGCCTGCTGATCGGAGTCGCAACCCTGATCCGCCAGCTGGCGGCGCCCAACCTTCTGTTGATCTGTGCTTTGCCTCTCTGCTGGCCCGGAGACGAGTGGCCGAAAAGGTTCGCGTCGGCGTTCGCAGCGGCTCTAGGTTTCGTCACGGTCGCCGGTTGTCTCATCTACTTTTTCCGCTACGAAGGCACGTTGCACGAATTTTTGTTCTGGACCGTCTCGGTAGTGAGGCAACGCTACTTGCCCGCAGGGTGGCACTTGTATCCGCCGTATCATCAGCTTGCGATGCTGGCCACCACCGTGGTGTTTTGGACTTTGCTCCTGCTCAGAGCGCGGAGGTGGCGCCTGTTGTCGGGTCCCGAAAAGGCGCTCTGGGCGTGGTTCGTACTCAGTATTGGAATCGTTCTCCTTCCTGGACGCTTCCATCCCCACTATGTGATTCAGGCGTTCGCGCCCCTTGCCCTTTTGTCGGCGATTGAATTCAAACAACGTCTCGACGAAGCGAGCGAGCCGAAGCAGCGGCTGTTCCTTCGATGGAGCGCGGGGCTACTCGCGGCTCTCACGGTCGCGTTCGGCGCCATCGCCATGTGGTACGATCCTTTTGCGCCGGTGTTCTTTGGTCGGACGCCGCCTTACTATCTTCAGGTGGCGCGCTACGTTCGCGAGACGACGGCTCCCAGCGACCGCATCTTCGTGTGGGGCGCCTACACACCCATCTACGTCATGTCGGATCGCCTCCCCGCGTCGCGTTTCGTGGCCTTCAAACGTGGGTGTGACCGGGGCGCCGAAAGTCCCTTCGGAGATTGCTGGGATTCCGGACCGGAAATGTGGCCCCTGCTGGCCCAGGACCTGGCGGCGAACGCTCCGGCGCTGATCGTAGACACTGCGGCCGCCAACCTGGGCGACTTCGGGGCCTACCCAATCAAAAGTTTTCCGCTGCTTCGAGTCCTCTTGGCGACGCGCTATTCGCAACAGCGAACCGTCAACGGCGTGGTTATTTATCGGCGCGTGGATGGTCCGTCCAACGCGGCCCCGCGGGGCGCGCAAGATTTGCGCCCGAGCCCGGTCTGAGCGCTCCCTCGGCGGAATTTGATGAAGATCGGGGGCGCCTGTTGCGAATGAATAGGTCGTCCTTCGTCTGGATGTTTCCCCGCGTGCCTTCGTCGAAATTGCTCGTGGCCCTTTTCGCGCTAGGTTCTTCATCCTTCGTGGTTCCTGCCGCGGCTGATGCCGGCAAGTGCCAGCTCGTGGTTCGCGCCGCGGAGCTGGGTCCTGATTGGAAGCGTGCCGTCGCCGACGCGCGAAGGAGCGCCGCCGAGAACGGCGGCGATTGCGCCGGCGCACTCATCGAGGTCGACGGCGAAGAGGCGCGCCTCGAGTTCACGATGGCCGACGGGCGCCGCGCGGTTCGCGTGCTGCACGGTCCGGACGAGCTCGTGCCAACGCTCGAGGCCTTGATGACACCGCTGCCGTCGCTTGCCCGACACGAAGCGCCACCACCGAAGGTCGCCTCGAACCCGCCCCCCTCCGACGGCGGCCCGCCGAAGTCCCCTCCGCCGACCGGTCACCTCGACGTGATGGCGCTCGTCGGCGGCCGAGTCGCCGGCCCGGTCACGCTCGTCGCTCCGACGCTCGACGTCGGCGCGTCCCTGGTGCTCGAGAAGTGGGAGATCGGGGTCATCGCCAACTGGGATCCGATCTACGTCGATCTCGACGGAGACGACGACCTGCATCCGTACCGGTTCTCGAGCATCGCGGCGGGCATCGAGGCAGGGCGCCGGATCCGGCTCCGGAGCGGGCTCTCGCTTCTCGCCGGAGTGAAGCTCCGCGCCGCGATCTTGCACGAGGCGTGGCACGAGGACGACGCTTCATCGGGGCAGCGCGTCGAGCACGAAACCGAACGCGGACAGGCGCTCGTCGGCGCCTATGCAGGCGCGCTCCTTCCGGTCACGCCGTCGCTCCGCCTTCGCACGACGCTCACCGGCGATCTCGACGCCACTCACCTCGGGCAGAACGGCGCGCCGATCGCGGGTATTCCGCCGCTTCCTTGGTGGGGGGTCACGCTTGCCTTTGGAATCGAAAGCGAGCTCCTTTGAAAAGCCTTGCTCAGTCATCCAAAACGGCTGTTCCCGACGCGGAGCTCCTCTCTCGGATCCACGCAGGCGATCTCGAGAGCCTCGGCACCCTCTTCGACCGCTACGAGCGTGACGTCCGCCGCTTCCTCGCCCGTCTCGGCGTGCAGTCGGCGGATCTCGACGACCTCGTGCAGCTGACGTTCATCGAAGTGACGAGCGCGGCTCACGGCTTCGACGGGCGGAGCTCCGCTCGCGGGTGGCTCCTCGGAGTGGCCGCGACGATCAATCGCCGGCACCGGCGTACCTTCGCGCGCATGGTCGCGCGCCTCAACGCCCTCGCCGGAGCCTTTCACGCGCCGACTCCGGAGACCCCGGCCGAGGCCGTCGAGGGTCTCGAGGCGGAGGCTCGCGTGGCCCGCGCTCTCGATGCGCTGTCGGACAAGAAGCGGGAAGCGTTCGTCCTCGTCACGCTGGAGGGCGCGAGCGGAGAGGAAGCTGCGGCTGCGCTCGGAGTGCCGCTCAACACCGTGTGGACCCGGCTCCATCATGCGCGCGAGGAGCTACGGGCGCAGCTCCTCGAGGAGTCGTCGTGAAGCGGGCGCGGTGCGGGCGCGCCTGGGAGGCGGAAGCCATCGAGGACGGCCGTCTCGATGCGCAGGGAGCCGCTTCGTTCGAGCGTCATCTCGCGACTTGCAGCGTCTGCGAACGCGAAGTGGATGCCCTCGCTCGTCTCCGGGAGTTCGCGCAGAACACCGACGTTCGGCCGCTCTCGCCCCTCGAACACCGCCGGCTGCGCGCGACGGTGCTGCGCCGCGCGAACGAGGGCGCGGTCGTCGAGTCGAAAACGTGGAGGCGTTCGGCGGCCGTGTTCGGCGTCGCGGTGCTCGCGGTCGCACTCGCCGTCATCTGGGCGCATCCGGAACGCTGGTTTCGCCGAACACCGGTTGCGGCGGTCCAGTCCGTTCCGAAGACGGGCCCGTCGTTCGAGCTCCGTCCCGTCGGGGACGCCGTGTGGCACACCGAGTCGACTTCCGCGCTCACGCGCGTCGCGCTGTCGCGAGGCACACTCTCGGTGCACGTCGAGCACATGGCGCCAGGGCAGCGTTTCGTGCTCGACCTTCCGGACGGGGAGCTCGAAGTGCGCGGCACCCGCTTCATCGTGGACGCATCGCTCGGTCGCACTGACCGCGTCGTGGTCACCGAAGGCGTCGTCACCTTGCGATTGAAGGGCGCTCCCGAACGGAGGCTCGTCGCGGGCGAGACCTTCACCCGAGAGCCCACGGTCGACGCGCCGGCGCCCGCATCGCGCGTGCTCGTCGCGACCGCGCCGGAAACCGTTTCGCGGGGACCGTCGCGCGAAGCGGACAAACCGACGGAACGCGGCGTTTCGCGGACGTCCTCGGGCCACCCGAACGGGGCGACGATCGCCCCTGCCGACGCAGCGCTGGCGAGCGGAGATGCGTCGTCCGTCGTGGAGGGCTCGGCCTCGCGCGACTTCATCGCCGCGATGAATGCGTTTTCTTCGGCAGCTTACCTGGAAGCGGACGAGCGCCTTGCCGCATTCACCGTCCGCTTTCCGGCGGAGCCCCGGTGCGAGGATGCGATCTATTTACGCGCCGTCATCGCCCTCCGTCGCGGTGACCGAGCCGCCGCCGAGGCCCGCGCCCGCGACTATCTCGGGCGTTTCCCGAACGGGCTCCGGAGCCCCGAGCTCGAGCGACTGCTCGCGCAGCATCCGTGATCAGGGCCCCAGCCGAGACGAGCGCTTCGCCTCGGTCAAGCGACCGCCGTCCGCGTGGTCGCCGGGACCTGCCGGCCTCCGTGGATCGTGATGTCTCCCGCCGCCGACACGTCGACGGCGAAGTGCACGAGCGGGGAGCCCGCGGGGCCGCGGATGACGTTGCCGTTCGCGTCGAACTGACTGCCGTGACACGGGCAATCGAGCACGGTGGAAGAGCCGCTACCGACCGGTTCCACGTCGCAACCTTGGTGCGTGCACGTGATGGTCATTGCGTAGAGGCCGCCCGAATCCCGCGCGAGCAAGGCGGGCGCCCCGGAGACCACGTCGATGCCGCCGATGGGAACGTCTTTCACGTTGCCGGCCGAGACGTCTCCGAACGCGGCGGGGGATCCATCGGACTTCGAGCATGCACAGAGCAGCGCGGCTCCCGCGACCATCGTGAGGAACGTTCTCCTGTCGTGACGCGCTTCCGGAGCCGCTTCGGGCTCTGCGCACACGCTCAATTCGATCTTGGAACGCGGTTTCGTCGCTTCGCGGGGGCTTTTCATCCGAGACTACTCCGAAGGAAGGGGCCGCAAGAGCGCGGCGGTTCCTCTTCGTTCGCCGGTTCCGTCGAGAAGCTTCACGCGCTCGCTCGCGCGAAGCGTCTTTTTCGCACGAAAGCAGCGCTTCACTTCTCGTCGTCGCAGTTGCACGGCCGATGATGCTTGGTCAGAAGAATGACGACGTGTGGAGATCTTTGAACTCGTCACTTGAGTTGCCTTCAGCGCTCAAAGTCGAGGCGCTCGATAGCGAAGTGAACGCAAGGCGCCTGCAGACACCTGGTCCGGGTACCGGATCCGAGATGGGCGCGTCGAGCCACGCGCGACCCGATAGAGCCCTTCTCCGAACGAGGCGACTTCATGCGAACACTTGGTCTCGGAATGCCGAGCGATGTGCGAACCTGTGCTGCGCGACGTCGTGCGGCCGCGTTCGCGTTCGCCGTCGGTTCGCTCGGCGCCGGGTGCGGTGCTAGCAACGGATCGAACGTCGACGGTACGAGCCTTGACGGGACCGGAGGACTGCTCAGCTCGGGTGGCGCGGCCACAGCGGGCGGTAGCGGCGGAACCACGACGGCTGTCGGAGGATCGATCGGCGTATCTGGTAGCAGCGCTGCATCAGCCTCTGGCGGCACGCTCTCGTTCGGAACTGGTGGCACTCTGGCCCTGGGAGCCGGCGGCACCGCGGGCAGCGGAGGGACAGCTGACGCGTCGACCCCCGTTACCTATCCTCCGCTGAATCCGGCGCAGATCGGCACGCCCGCGCAGATTCAATCTACGAGAGCATTCAGCTTGGCCGAGAGCCCGCTGTGGGATCCGTGCGGGCATCAGCTGCTCTTCGTGGACGTGGTTGCGAGTAACATCTACAGCCTCAAGGCCGACGGCGCCATCACGGTCTTTGCGTCAAACACGAACAATGCGAACGGCATTGCCTTCGACGTGAACGGGTCGCTGATCCTCGCGCAGATGGGCGGACGGCCCGGGCACATCGCGCGCCTCGACAGGACCGGCAAGATCACGCGCATCGACCCTCCCGCGCCGGGCGGGGCTCCACTGCACACTCCCGACGACGTCATCGTGCGCTCCGACGGAACGATCTACTTCACAGACGGTGACTTCCCGCCGATCGGATCGATCGATCTTTCGCTCCTCCCTGTGTATGGCTTCAAGCCGGGAGCGGCAATGCTTTCGAACTACGGAACCGTCGCCGGACCAAACGGCATCGAGCTCTCGCCCGACGAAAAGACACTCTATGTCGACGCGTACTTCGGGGGCTCGGTCGTCACGTACAGCGTCGCGCCGGATGGAACGCTCGCCAAGGGCCCGACGTTCGCCAGCGGCTTGAGCAATCCGGACAGCCTGTGCCTCGACGCCGCGGGGAACCTCTACGTCGGCGTCAGCGCCGGGCTTCAGGTGTTTCGGCCCGACGGGACGAAAGTCGCGCTGATTCCCGTTCCCTCGACGCAAGGAACGACGAACTGCACCTTCGGCGGCCAGGACGGCAAGACGCTCTACATCAGTGCATGGACGAAGCTCCTCAAGGTGGAGAACATGCCGATACCCGGACTCGACTGGGTGGTTAACCGCAAGCGGCTCGGGTGCATGTAAGGAGATTGGAAACACTCCAGAACACTTCAACTAGGGAACGGAAACGTCTTTTTCGAACATCCGGCATTGATCGCCGTTGCAGACTCCACCACGCAACTTGGCATGGCCCTTCGGAGCCGAAACCGACGCAGATTTTTCCGACAACTCGAACTTTTCTTTTTCGACTTTGCCGGCGTCGGAAACGAGGCGCCACGGATACTCCTTGTTGATGTGCCACTTGCCCCTCGTGCTGACGACGACCTTCCCCGGCGCAACGGAGAGGTCGAACTCGTCTTCTGCGGGGGCGCGGCCCGCGATGAGTAGTCCGAAGGCGAGCGACCCGAGCGATAGCAGCAGACGAGATCGTGTGAGGGACATCGCATCGGTAGTAACCAAACGACGGATTGGCAGGCGTCCTGAACCGCGAACTCGCGGTTCGCGGGGTTCACGCAAAATCCGCGCACCAATAAATTTTTCGTGAGCAATGAAGATCGGACGGACGACCAGCGATTCTTCTAGAGGATTGGACCAGGCCGTTCGGGAGCGTGAACAATGAATGGCGACGAGGAAACACCAGCGCCAGAAGCCGGTCCCGCGTGCGTCGCGGAGTGGGTGAACCTACCGGGCCTCTTCTCGTGGGAGGAGGTCTGCGTGCTCTTTTCGAACGAGACCGGCCATGATGACGGCTGGCGATTTCACGTCCACCGCGCGTCGTCCGGTGACGCAACTCCGCTCTACGCGGTTCGCGCGGCCCGGCGACCGGCGCACTGCCGCGAAAAAGGGGGAATGAGCCTCACCGTCCCCGTTCCGCCGTCAACTGAGCGCGTATTCCGCTTGGCCCGATCTCGTTCCAGGTAAAATCCGGCAACATCGGTAACCGCCGGTGAAGCTTGCGAACGCATGCTCATCGAGGGCGTCGGTGTCGTCGACGGCGTTTCCTCAGGGGACCGTGATACCGTCCGCGCCCCGGCGTCGAGCGGCCCGGTCAACGTCAATCAATCAGCGAGAGGCAGCTTCATGTCCATGTTCGAAACCATCCAGGCAGCGTACGCCGCCTTCGGCCGTAACGATCCGTCGGTGCTGTTCGGGGCCATGGATCCTGCCATCAGCTGGAACGAGGCGGAAGGTAACCCGCTGGCGGACCGCAATCCGTATGTCGGCCCCCAGGCAATAGGCGACAGCGTCTTCGGCCGCTTGCAGGCCGCGATCAATAACTTCTCGGTCGTCCCCGCCACGTTCATCAACGGTGGCGACCACGTGGTGGTGCTCGGCCGCTACGGCGGCACGATGAAGGCCGGCGGCGCCAAGCTCGACTCGCAGTTCTGTCACGTGTTCCGCCTCCGAGACGGCAAGATCGCGACGTTCCAGCAATACACGGACACCGCGCAGTGGGCGCGGTTGATGGCCTGATCCAAGCGCCCGCTATTCGCGTGCTCCGGCACGGGTGCACGCGAGTTCGGCATCTGTTCCCATCCGTTTGGTTAATCTAACTTCCTTTTCACGGCCGACCGGTCGCGCCAGAGGGACCGCCACGGCGGCGCCATCGCCCAGCGGAGTCCGTCGGCGCGGGAACGCGTCGGTCGTGCTCGCCGCGCTGCTTAGCGCGGCGTGCAAGGGGCACGAGCCGCCCGCTCCGGCGACCGAGCGGGCCACGGTTTCCGCGCCGTCCGTCGCCGTATCGGTACCACTAGCGTCGGCTCTGCCTTCCGCGGCCAGCGCGGTTGCCTCGCAGAAAAGCGTCGAGCCCGAGCGAGTCGCGGACGACGACGATTGCCTCCATCTCGACCTCGTGCGTGCGCGTTCCAACGGGTACGAGGGAACCGTCGGCGGAGCCAAGGTGTTCGCGCGGCTCGACAGCCACGACGGCGCGATCGACGGCCGATACTTCTACGCGAAGGAAGGAGCGGACATCGCGCTCTCTGGCAAGCCGCTGCCTGCGCACGGCATCCAGCTCGAAGAGCGCACTGGCGACCAGGTGACGGGGCGCTTCGACGGAACGTGCGACTCGAGCGGGCACATCGAAGGGCGCTGGACCAAGCCGGACGGCACCGGGGCGCGGCCGTTCAAGCTCGAAAGCATCGCTCGGAAAACACCCGTCCTCGTGGCGACCAAGAAGCGTGCGCGGTCGTTCCCACCGCAAGCAGGATCGCCCGCAGCCACCCCTCCGGGTGTGCAGAATCCGTTTGCGCCGGAGGCCCGCTGCACGGAAAGCACCTCCTGGCCGGAGGTATTCGGCGCCGGCGACGCCGAGAGCAAGATCAATTCGGAACTCCGGAAGGACCGCTGGATCATCGAGGGCAAGTCCGAAAAGGATTTTCAGTCGTGTACGGTGGGCCAGCGTTTGACGGCCGATCGCGGCTTCAGCATCGAGCTGAACGAGAACTCCGTGCTCGTCGTGTCGTTCAAGGGCAGCGAGAAAGCCGAAGGCGGCACGCATCCGTACGACCCGCTCGGCCCCGAGATCCTGTCCTTCGACACGAGCACCGGCTCGCACATCACCACGGATGATCTGATCGCGTCGGACGAAGCGACGAAACGGGCGACGCACGTCAAACTGATTGAAATCCTCGACCGCTGCGTGCGCAAGGGATTGGACGCGTCGCCGGCGGATCTCGATCAGTTCGTCTTGCCGCGCTTCGTCGACGAAGACGCGACGCCGATCGTCTACCCGACGAAGGAAGGGATGCGCTTCGTCACGGTCGGCTACCCACCCGCGATGCGCGTCTGGGAGGGCGACGGCGTGACACTCCGCTACGCGGCGTTACTCGCGGCCCGAGTGCTGCCACTCAACTCGCCCGTCGCGCGGTTGTGGCAAGGCATCGAGCCGAGCTCTGCGAATCCCTGCATGCCGCGGAAGAAATGAACGTCCTCGGCGCGCGCGCGGCGAGCGCCGATGAACCGACGCACCGGTCGATTTGTCTTGTGTAAGGGAAAATGCGTCCACTATAAGAGACCCATCGTGACCACCGATCCCTGTAGTCGAGCGTCCGCGTTCCGCCGAAGCGGGCGGCCCGGACGTTCTCAAACGAAAAGGGATTGTGTCCATGAAACATTTGCACGAGAGCCCTGGGCTCATCACGAGACTCGGCAAGGTTCCTCTCATGTTGCTCGCGCTCGGCGCGAGCGGGCTCGTAGCGGGTTGCTCGAGTGAACCGGGCAATCATTCTGACGTCGATCAGATCGGTTCGCTCGGCGTCAACTTGACGGTGGCTCCCGGCATCACGCTGAACTCCGTCACGTACAGCATCACCGGGAACGGGTTCACCAAGACCGGCACCATCGACACCACCGGCGCGGCGACCGTCAGCGGGACGATCGGCGGCATCCCCGCCGGTAAGGGCTTCACCATCGTGCTGACCGCAACGTCGGTCGAGGGCAACACGACCTTCACCGGCTCGGCCAAGTTCGACGTTACCGCCGGCGGGAAGACGTCGGTGACGATCTACCTGAACGGCACGGGCAAGTCCGGTAACGGAACGGTGCTGGTGAACGGCACCGTGAACCTGGACCCGATCATCGACGAGGTGACCGTGACGCCCCTCACGGTGTTCGTCGGCAGCTCCGTCACGCTGTCGACGGTCGCCCACGACCCCGATCAAGGGCCGTCGCCCCTGACGTACTACTGGTCGACGACCGGTGGTGTCATCGACAACCCGCTCGCAACGAGTGCAAAGCTCACCAGCACGACTCCGGGCACGTTCACGATCAACCTCACCGTCTCGGACGGTGCCGGGACGAGCAGTTCGAGCGCGACGGTGACGTTCGTGAGGCCGGCGGCCGTCGGCACGGCAGACGGCGGCACGGTCGTCGCGGATGGTGGTGTCGGGCCGAAGAACCCCAACATCTTGCTCGTCATTGCCGACGACTACGGCGCCGAGGCGAGCGCCCTCTTCCCGAACCTCGCGGGCGACCACGGCCAGGTGTCGATCCCGACCGTCGAAGGACTCGCGAAGAACGGCCTCGTGTTCGACAACGCCTGGGCGAGCCCGGTGTGCTCGCCGACCCGCAGCACGATCGTGACCGGCCAGTACGGCTTTCGCACCGGCGTGACGACGGTCGGCGACGTGCTGCCGCCTACGACCCCCACGGTCTTCGAAGGTCTGACGGCGGGCAGCTCGGAGTACGAGCAAGCGTTCTTCGGCAAGTACCACCTCGGCGGTGGAACCATCGATCCGCCTCCGGGCGTCGCTTACCCGGGTGTCCCGGCGATCCTGCAGCACGTGCGTGACCTCGGGATCACGAACTACCGCGGCATCCTCGGCGGCGCGCTCGTCGATTACTTCAACTGGGTGACGTACGACATCAACGGGCCCGCGCTCGCGAACACGACGTACTCGACGACCGCTCTCACGAACTTTGCGATCGACTACATTCACCAGCACGAGGCCAACAAGCCGAACGAGCCGTGGTTCCTCTATCAGGCGTTCAACGCGCCGCACGCCGCCAACGGCGGGAACAATCCGTACCAGGTGCCTCCGGCGAACCTCCACCACGTGGACCTCAGCTCAATCGGCAACCCGGCCCCGGGCACGTACCTGACGAGCATTCCGGTCTACCAGGCGGATATCCAGGCCTTGGATACCGAGCTCGGCAGATTGCTAGCGGAGGTCGACTTGAAGACCACGACGGTCATCTTCATCGGCGACAACGGAGTCCCGCCCCCCGTGAAGGATACGAATGGCGGGCTGCGCGACGGAAAGGGCAGCGTCTACGAAGGCGGCGTTCGCGTTCCGGTAGTCGTCACCGGTGCCGGCGTCACCCGTCGGGGACGAGACTCGCATCTCTGGGAGGCCGCGGATCTCTTTGCGACCATCCAGGAGCTCTCCGGGATCTCCTTGCCGCACGTCAACGACAGCTACAGCTTCAAGCCGCTCCTGACGGATGAAACGGCCACGAGCGGCCGCACACATTCCTTCTCCGAGACGTCAACGGGCACGAGCAACCGCCGCTACGCCATCAAGGACACGCGCTTCAAGTTGCTCAACAACCTCGGAACGTACGAGCTCTACGACCTCGTTACCGATCCGAAAGAGACCACCAACTTGTACGGGAACCCGGCATACGCCGCGGTGCAAGCGAACCTCCTCGCCGAGATCGCGACCCTGGCCGCAAACGCGAAGCCGGGGTATTTCTTCTAGAGAGAAGCGAAACGACGTTGCACACGTGGGTGGGGGCGTGCTCGCCCCCACACGCGAGCGAAGCGAGCCCGCGAAGGCGGCGGGGGGAGCGGTCGCGAAGCGAGCCGCGGGGGGCAAGGCCCCCCC
>CAZDNG010000058.1:0-61706 GCA_964506835.1 uncultured Polyangiaceae bacterium | reverse complement strand
ATCCGGGTACTGACTTTCTCGCTTAGTCCCCTGAATCAATGATTCAGGGGACTAGGTCCCGATCTTTTTCAACTGAGCGACAACGACGTCGCCGAGCTGGAGGAGGCCGGTCTTCTCTTGGCCGGGCGTGTTGTCGCCCTTGAGCACGGTCTGCATGTCGACCAGCTCGGTGCGCAGGCGAACGATCGTGGTCGAGGGACAGACCATCGACTCGGTCTGCGGATTCACCGGGATGAACTGCGGATCGCCAGAGGAAGGGTCACCGCTCTTGAAGCGCTTGACCGTCTCCTTGTCCTTGCCGTCCATCAGCGTGATGTCGGCGGGCCAGTCCTTGTCGCTCTTCATCGGGAATGCAGCGGGGAGCACTTGCATGCTCGCCCAGGGGCCGCCCGGGCTGCTCGAGACGATCACCGACCAGCGGATCTTCGGATCCGTCTGCTGCGTGAGCAGCTCGGTGATGCCGTCCTTGCTACCCGCGAGCAGGTTCTGAATGCGTTCCTTCTGCTCGTTCGCCTTCTGCGACGTGTTCGCATAGTTGATGAGCATCGTCACGACTTCGCGCTTGAAGCGACCGATGCCCTTGTCGGTCAGGTGACCGCCGTCGAAGGGGATGTTGATCTCGCCGAGCTTCGAAACCTCTTCGGCCGGGTACTCGTTCTTGACGAGCTTGTCGGCGGCCTTCGAGAGCACGTCGTTCAGCTGATCGGCGACCTTGTCCGACGCTTCGATGTCCTTGACGAGCTCGTGGGCCCCGTCGAGCGCGGCCGTGGCGCCTTTGCCGGCTTCGACCCGACCGCCCCAGGCGAACCCGATGAAGGCGGCGATGCCCGAGAGGACGATGCCGAACATGTACGACTTGCGTTGGCCTCGGCGCTGCTGCGCGAGAACCTCCTCGCTCATCTCCACCGTGATCGCGCTCGGCGCCATGCGCTGCGGAGGCGCGTCGCTGTACGGGTTTGACTGCGCGGCGTACGGATTCGACTGCGCGGCGTACGGATTGCCTACCGCAGCATACGGATTCGACGGGCTCAGGCGCGGCGGCGCTTGAGACGGCGAAAGTCCGCCGAGCGCTCCGCCGCCACCCCCCATCGCGGGGGGACGAGGGATGCCGACGGGCGGGGGGATCGGCGGACCACCCGACGGGCCGGCAACGGTCTTCTTCCCGAGACGGGCCTTGAGATCGATCTTGGGCTTCTTCTGCTCGGACATCGAATCTCCTCGCCAGCGATGACGTCAGAAGACTTCATCGTTGGGAAATGGAGCGGTGAGAGGGCGGAGGACGGTACCTGCACGCAGCCCTACTCCGCAAGTTCCAATGTGCGCGTTGGGGCCGGCCTGTCGGAATTGTGCGAGCTCCCCACCGCGTTGGCCGTCGGCGCGTCGCGGCGTCTCGCGAATGACGCGTGGCGCGTCGATTCACGCGTCGCTCACGCGGCGAGCGTCTGCAAATAGCGATCGAGCAGCGTCCGATCATCGTCGTGGAGGGCGATGAAACGGATTGCTTCGCGTCGGCCTGTGGCTCGAACTTTCCGACCCCACAACCACAAGCTCCGCGCGTCGCCAGGCAAACGGATCTCGATGGGGAACGCTTGCTGCGGTGTGGCAGGTTCGGTGAAAACGCTGCAAAGAATGCCGTTTCGCGAGATGTCGAGCGCGCGACAGAGATACGGCTGTCCGTCGAGGAACTTGTTGAAGAAGACATCGAGCGGCTGGCGACGAGCGCGACGACGATCCGACATGACGCGACTTTACCCGGCAACTTCGACGCACCCGAAATTTTCCGCGCACGGCGTTGACGCGAGTGAGGTCGCGTCGAAGAGTCGGCTCGTGACGAAGCGGGTCGTCGTGATCGACAACTACGATTCCTTTACATACAACCTCGTGCAAGCCCTCGAGGAACTGGATGCGAATTGCGACGTTCGCTTGAACGATCGCACGACGCCGGAAGACGTTCTTCGCTCCGTGCCGCACGGCGTCGTGATCTCGCCGGGTCCCGGTTCGCCCGAAACCAGCGGGATCACCCAGGCGATGATCGCGCGTGCCGCGGGTCGCGTTCCCCTGCTCGGCGTCTGCCTCGGGTATCAGGCCATCGGCCGGCATTTCGGCGCCGTGCTCCGGCGCGCGTCGTCGCCCGTCCACGGAAAAGCGTCGCTCGTCGAGCACGACGGTCGCGGCTTGTTTCGGAACGTGCCGTCGCCTTTTGCCGCCGGCCGCTATCACTCGCTCGTGCTCGACGAACACACTCTCCCCGATTGCCTCGCGGTGACCGCGAGAACGACCGCGGGCGAGCTCATGGCGATTCGTCACGTCGAGCTCGCGATCGACGGGGTTCAGTTTCATCCCGAGTCCATTCTCACCGAGCACGGGAAAACCCTGCTCGGAAATTGGCTGGACTCGCTCGACCCGGGCGAGCACGCTTCGCGGACCCGGATCGCCCCATGAGCGACGCTCCCCGTTTCGCCGACGCCTATGCCGAGCTGCTCGATTCGAGCCTCGCGCCGGCCATGGTTCGACGCGTGTTCGACGCGATCTTCGCCGGCGCATGGACGCCGACGCAGATCGCCGGCTTCATCGCGGCGCTCCGCGTCAAAGGCGAAACCGCGCCGATCGTCGCCGCTGCGGCGCGCGCGCTCCGTAGCGCGATGGTTCCGGTCGAGCATGGCCTGGCGCGGGTACTCGACACCTGTGGCACCGGCGGCGACGGACTCGGAACGCTGAACCTCTCGACCGGCGCGGCGATCATGGTGGCCGCGACGGGCGTGCCGGTCGCCAAGCACGGCAATCGCGCCTCTTCGAGCCTGACCGGCAGCGCCGACGTGCTCGAGGCGATGGGGATCCCGATTGATTTGCCGCCGAGCGTCGCGGCGTCGGTTCTCGCCGAGGCGGGGATCGCGTTCTTGCTCGCGCCGCTCCATCACCCCGCGATGCGGCATGCCGGCGTGGTCCGGCGCGAGCTCGGGGTCCGCACGATTTTCAATCTGCTCGGCCCGCTCGCCAATCCGGCGGGCGCGACGCATCAGCTCGTCGGCGCGCCCGACGAAACCCTGCGCCCCATCCTCGCCGCGACCTTGCACGAGCTCGGCACCGAGCGCGCCTGGGTCGTGCGGGGGGTCGACGGCCTCGACGAAATGAGCCCGACCGGAACGACGCGGATTTCCGTGGTGACGCCGGCCGGCGTCACCGAGACGGAGATCGTGCCCGAAGACTTCGGTATCGAGCGGATGCCATTGACCGCGATTCGCGGCGGCAACCCGGCCTTCAATGCCCGCGCGCTCGAGCGCGTGCTGCGCGGGGAAGACGAGCCGTCACTCGACGCCTTCGTGCTCAACGCGGCGGCGGCGCTGGCGATCGCCGAAGGCATCGCGCCGAAAGACGCCGCGCGTCGTATCCGCGACGTCGTCCAGTCGGGCAAGGCGCAACAAACCCTCGAGCGATGGCGCGAGACCGCTACGGCGCGCCGTAACTCGGCCACGGTCGCGGCGCCGGGCTAAGCTCCGGCTCGATGCGCGCGGAGTCGTTCGTCGACCTTTACCTCGCGCACCTTCGCGTCGAGCGGGGCTTGTCGGCGAACACGCTCGCCGCGTACGGCTCGGACCTGGCGGCGTTCGTCGAATTCTGTCGCGCCGCGGGCACCGATGACCTTCGCCGCGCCGATCTCGCCGTCGTGACGAGCTATTCGTCGAGCCTGGCGAAGGCCGGCTTGAGCGCGCGATCCACGGCGCGAAAGCTCTCGTCGGTGCGGGGGTTCATGCGATTTCTCGTGAGCGAAGGCGAGCTCGCCGAGGACCCGACGGCGCTCGCGCCGCGGCCGAAGATCGGACGCCGGTTGCCGCGCCCTCTGACGACGGAGGAGATCATTTGCCTCATCCACGCGCCGAGCGAGACCACGCTGCGCGGACTCCGGGATCGCGCGCTCCTCAGCTTGGCGTACGCCGCGGGGCTCCGCGTGAGCGAGCTCGTCCGACTCGAGCTCGGCGACCTCGATTTTCGGCGCGGAGTCGTGAGCGCGTTCGGCAAAGGGCAAAAACGGAGGCTCGTCCCGGTCGGCGAGGTCGCGCTCGGTCACCTCGAAGCGTATCGAGCTGCGCTGTCCACGGCTCCCCGACGGACACGCCGAACGGCACCCAACGCCGAACGACTTCTTTTTCCGTCGCCGAGCGGGCGCCCTCTGACCCGGCAAACGTTCTGGCACATCGTGAAACGGGCGGCGCTCGCGGCAGGCCTCGCCGATCGCGTCCACCCACATCGGCTCCGGCACTCGTTCGCGACGCATCTCCTGGTAGGCGGCGCGGATCTCCGGAGCGTGCAAGCAATGCTCGGACACGCCGACGTCTCGACGACGGAGATCTACACGCAGGTCACGCGGGATCACGTGAGAAAGACGCACGCGCGCACACATCCGCGGGCCTAGTCCCCTGAATCATTGATTCAGGGGACTAAGCGAGAAAGTCAGTACTCGGATCAGAACCGTGGCTGAGTGCTGAATTTTCGAGGCCCTTGCCCCGTCGGGGCCTCGAAAATTCTCCGACGAATCTTGGATCCGGGGGACTAGTTGCGGCATCGGGGGGGCGTAGGCTAGACCCTCTTTCGTGTACTTTTCGGTGCGCGAGCCCACGGCCCGCGAGACTCCCTTGGTCGTGGAAATTCCCCACGCCGGACTCCTCGTCGACGCGCAATCGCTCGCGACGATCGCTGCCCCGGGACGCTCGATCGGACAGGACGCGGACTTGTACGTCGACGAACTGTACGCGGGCGCGCCGGCGCTCGGAGCGACGGTACTCGTCGCTCACGCCAGCCGATACGTCTGCGATCTGAATCGCGCCGAGACCGACATCGACGGCCTGGCGGTGCAAGGCGCGCCGCCGCGATCGGCCCCGCACGGGCTCGTGTGGCGCGCGACCACCGAGAACCAACCGGCGCTCCTCGCGCCGCTCACTCAACGCGAGCTCGAGCGACGACTCGAGCTCGTCTATCGACCGTATCACCGCACGCTCGCGGAGCTGCTCGAGCGCAAGCGCGACCGCTTCGGCCACGCCATTTTGCTCTGCGCCCACTCGATGCCGAGCCTCGGGCGACTCGGGCACACCGACGCCGGCCGTGAACGCGCGGACGTGGTTCCGGGGAGCCGCGGTAAGACCAGTGCGGCGCTCGCAGTGATCGAGACGCCCGAGTTGCTCGCGCGACAAATGGGGTGGACGGTGTCCCACGACGATCCCTATCGCGGCGGTTTCTCCACGGCGCATTACGGGCGGCCGGCCGCGCGGGTTCACGCCGTGCAGGTCGAGGTTGCGCGGAGGCTGTACATGGACGAGCGAACTCTGTCCAAGAAACCTAGCGAATTCGACATCTTGAGAACATTCTGCGACGCACTTGTGGCGCACCTCGGGTCGCTCGCGGTAGCATAAGCCCATTAGAGCGATGGCTCGTCGCGGTGTCGCGGCAGACAGAGGAGTCGGGCCGCCTTCGGGAACGGATCACCCTCCACCAAAGCTGGTACTGGCTTCGGAGGCGTTGAGGGAAGATCTCGCTCCGACGGAGCCGGGACGTATCACCGGCCGCCGCTGTGTCCTCGGAGTCGCCCTGTCGCTGGCGCTGCTCGGCCTCGCGCTGCAGCACGGGGTCGGAGCGAATCCCAGCGCGCGCGAATCCGGAAGCGTCGCGTTCGCCATCGCGGGCGCCATCGTCGCGGTAGCGCTCTTGCCGTTCGGGTACGCGCTCCGCGCCGGCGTCACGGCGGTCCTCGGCGCGATTCTCGTCTTGCTCGGCTCCGACGCGGTCGGGCCGCTCTCCGGGCTCGGCTGGCATACGGGGTCCGTGGACTTCGAGCGACTCCTCGTCCTCGCGACGCTCCCCGCAGCGCTCCTCTTCCGCGCCCGCTACCGCGCCTACATCCGTGCGCGCCTCGTGCTCGGGCTCGCGCTCGCCGCGGCGATCCCCTTCATCGTGAGCCGCGCCGGGTTAGCACTCGGCTCTGCGACCGGGCTCCTCGATCGAGTCGGGGCCGCCATGGACGTGGCCGTCATTCTGCTCGCGCTGTTCGGATTCATGGGCTCCTACACGACCGGCGGCGGCGCGGTCTGGGCGGCCCTGGTGCTGGGGGTGCTCCCTGCCGACGTCGCCCTTCGGGAATTCTCGCCGGAGCTCAATCCCGGCGCGGGCGTTCTCGCTTCGGCCGGGGCCGCAGTCGCCATGATTTGCGCGGGAATCCTGCTGACCACCGGGATCTACCACCTGCTCGCCGCGTCCTTGGGCCACGACGCTCGCCGGGACGCCCGGAAGAAGGCTGGAGCTCCGTCTCTGGCTTGAACGGGTGCGCGCTCTCGGCTAGGGTTCGCGCCCGTCATGGCCAGAAGCGAAATCACCGGCAAACGCCGCATGCACGCCCACAACGTATCGCACTCGAACATCAAGACGACGCGTTGGCAGCAGGTGAACGTTCAGCGCCGTCGCCTCTGGGTTGCAGAGCTCGGCCGCTACGTGACCCTGAAGGTGTCGACCCGTGATCTCCGCAGCATCACGAAGCTCGGCTTGATCGCGTACGCGAAGAAAAACGGCTTGGCAGTAGTTTAGTTGGGTGTTTTTGTGATTCGCGAGATGCCTCGCGCGACAGTACCGCGCGGTTAACAACCCGCGCCGGGTCCGCCGGTAGTCTCACTGGCCTCTCATTGGTGGATCTGGCCTGCCGAGACTGATCAGGGTCTGGCATCGAACGGGGCCCTGCCCGTTCGATGGTTCGCTTGCACGCGTTTTGAACCGGAATCGATCGGACCGGATCGGATCGCCCCTGCGTCTCCGCGGTTCGTTCTCCGCGGTTGATCGATCGGCGCCGGTCTCTGCGGGTTGATCGATCGCCGCTGGTCACGCGGTTCGCTCGATCGGCACTTAGCCGCCCAGTTTGATCACTTCGGCTCGTCGCGTTTGGGCGTCCCAGCGGACGCGGAGCTTCGCGGACGCGAGGACGCTAGCGGTGGGACGCGCGGCGCCGGGTGCGGCGACCACTTCGACGGGTAGGCCTGCTTCGTCGAGGCGAATGGCGATCGGCGCGGGAGCGGGGAGCGGGCTGCCGGGAGCGACGCGTGTTTTGCCGCGGAGCACCGGTTCGGCGGTGAGCGGCGCTTCGAGCTCGATTTCCTCGACGGGAACGCCGTTCATGACGCGGCGATACGAGAGCGTCACGAAGAGCCCGCGCACATCGACCGCGCAGATCGCGTGGCCGATGCCTTGCTCCTCACCCACCGAATCGGGGGCTTCATCGAGTGCCCAGGGTGCGACGGCCCATCGCGCGTCGCCCTCGACGTAGGTCGCGGCCTGGGTGTCGATGGCCGTGATGGACCGCAGATCGGTTGGCGTGAGCACGCCGCCGCTGCTCTCGCCCGCGACTTGAATCAGCGGGCGAACGAAGCTCGCTTGGCCGAGGGCGCCCGCGCCGAGCGAACGCACCCGCTCGAGCAGCTCCGCTCGCGCATCAGCGCCCGAATCGCGCGCGCGACGGATCCCGGACCGAAGCACGCGCGAGACCTTCGCTTGCTCGTCGTAGGCGAGGGCGACGAGAGCGGCGTTCACGGCCGTGGGCGTCGCGATGCGCGCCGCCTCGGGGATCGGCTCGCCATCTTGAAAGCCGCGCGGCCGCTTCGTTCCGAGGCCGGGCTGACGACAGCGACCGTCGAACGCGCGCGCGCCGAGCCCCGCGCCCACCGCGAGCACCGTGATCGGCGACAGAAGCACGCCGGAATGTGCGCCTGCGGCGGCAAAGAACCCGGCCACGACGGCTCCGAGCGCGGAACCGCCCGTCAACAGGACGTCTTCCGCCGCTTCCGCGGCGACTGCATCGTCGGCTATCGCGGTGCTCCTCAACGTCATTCGGCATCCTCTGCATCGTCCTCGATGGACTCTTCTTCGTTTTCGTCGAGCTCATCGTCGTCCGACTCGTCGTCGCCGAGAGTGCTTCCCGCCATTTCACGGAGCACGCGCCGCACGGTCGCCGCACCACTGCCTTCGACCACGACGTACGCGGCGCTTGCGCTCTCGAGTCGCTCTGCGACGCGCTCCGCGGCGCCCGCGCCGATCCGGGTGCCCTCCCCCAAAGCTCGTAATCGGCAGTACACGACGTCGTCATCGTCGACGCGCTCCTGGCGCGAAAGATCGCGAACGAGATGCACGCCGAGGGACTTCGCCGCGCGACTCGATTCTTCGTCACCCCAGACGCCGCGCGGCTCCCACGCGATGCGTCGCTCGTCCACGCGCAAGCGGCCGATCAAGGCTTCCAAGCCGCGCAAGGCTCGCGGATTCGGCGTCACCGTCGCCGGCGTGCGCAAGACCCACCACGCGGCGGAGAGCGCGCTGGCGACGCTTTCTGCGTGTGTCACGAGCTCGTCCGTCGCGGCGCCCGCGTCGAGCGCGGCGAGCGACGACGGAACGACGACGCTGAACGCGAAGTCTTCGCGCGCCTTTCGTCGCCACGCGGTCAAGACGGCGCGCCGCGGATGCTTCGACGGATCGCCGGACACCTCGACCATGTCGAAGCGCTCGGCGTATCGTTGGATATTGCCGTGAAGCGCCGATTCGCCCACGAACACCTGTGCTCGGTTTTCAACGTTCATGAGAGGCCGCCACGGCGGAAGATGGGCCGGATAGTCCCCTAGCGGCCAAAATGAAACCACTCCGTTGGATTATTTCGTAAAAAGCGGTTCATTTCCTGGGTAGCCAGGGTCGCGGCACGCGAGACCTCGTCGATCGACGCGCGACGTGGCAGCCGGATTCCCGGACGAACGTCGATCTCGTACCGAAAATAGCCCGTGCGCCGGGCAAATATCGGGACAACGGGGGCGCGAGCGAGCATCGCGAGCCGAAATGGGCCTTCGGGAACGAGAAATCGACCGTCGGGAAGACTCACGTCGATCGCCGTGGCGGGATCGCCGGGGCGGTCGAGCTGGAGGGCGACGATCCCACCTCGTCGCAAATGGCCGAGGAGCGGCAGCGCGTCGAGGGCGTCGCGCCCGACGTGCAAGACGCGGATCCCCGCGCGCGTTCGCGCGCCGTCATGGAGCTCACGGGCTCGGTCATTGGATTCAGCGGCCATGACGACGAGCACGTCCGCCGCGTAGTCTCGACCGAGCCAGCGCGCCGCGGCGTCCCACGCCCCGGTGTGTGCGGTAACGATCACCACGCCACGTCCTTCTCCAATGGCGGTCGCAAGATGCTCCGCGCCGTGGACCAACGGCTCCGCGCGCTGCGCCTCGGGGCGCTCCATCGCCAGCGATTCGGCGAGACAGTGAGCGTACGCGACGAACGTCTTCACCACGTCGAGGCGCTCGCCCCAGGGGCCGCGGTGTCTACCGAGACGCCTCAGGTTGTCGCGCACGACGGCGCGCTGAGCGGGGAGCAGGGCCGCGAACACGACGCCGAAGAACGCCGGACTGAACTCGACCCACGGTCTGGGCCCGTAGCGCGCGCCGGCGTAAGCGAGCCGGCGGAGAGCGGCCGTGCGAACGTCGACCAATTTGAGGAGCACCTCGCCGAACGTCGAGCGCGGCTCAAGGAGCAGCGAGCTTGCGTCGGATTGCGGCTTTGTCCGCGGTCGAATCGCCGGCGAGCGCCTTCTGGTAGGCCGACACGGCCCCCGCCTTGTCTTTCAACGCGACGTCCACGTCGCCGACGGCTTCCCACGCTGCAGCCGACTTCGGAAAATCGTCCGTCGCCCGATCCGCGAACGCCTTGGCGGTCGTGAGGCGTCCCGCCTTCGCGCAAGCGTGCGCCGCGTCGATGAGCGGCGCGGGGTCGGTCCGCATCAAACCGTAGGCGGCCTGAAACGACTCGACGGCGAGATCGATTTCGCCCTTCGCCGCGAGCGCCTTCGCTTCGACCCACTTGGCGGGGCCGTGATTGCCGACGATCTTCAGGGCGTCGCGCGCGCTCTCGAGGGCGAGGTCGGGTTGATTCTTCGCGAGCTCGACACTGCCGAGGAGTGCGTGCCAATCGGCTTGTCGCGGCTCGATCGCGAGCGCGGCCTTGAGCGCCTGGTCGGCGCCGTCGAGATCGCCGGCGGCGAGGAGCACTTCGCCGAGCCTCGCGCGGGCGCGCGCGAACGTCGGGCGAATCGTGAGGGCGTGCTCGAGATCTCCCTGCGCCTCTTTGCCGGGGTCCAGCGTCTCGCCGAGGAGAACCAGCACCTCCGGGTCGTCGGGTGAAGCGGCGAGCGCCTTTCGGAGCGCGACGATCGCGTCGGCTTTTTTCCCCTGCGCGACGAGGAGTTGACCCAGATAGCGCGGCGCCTCGGAGCGGTCGGGCTTCGAGCTCGCCGCGTCGCTGAACACCGTCGCGGCCTCTTGGGGTTTGCCGAGCTCGGCGAGCGCACGCCCCTTCGCGACGGTCGCGTCGTAGTCGCCGGGAGACAGCGCGAGTGCTTGCTCCGCCGCGGGCAGCGCGATGCTGCCGCGTCGAGAGAGTAACTGCGCTTCGGCAGTGCACAGCTGCTCGTCGAACGGCGACAGCTTGTGAATCTGACCGCACGCGATCATCGCGAGCTTCTGCTTGTTCTGGTCGATGCGACCCCGCGCGAGCTCGAGGAACAGCGACGCGACCGGCTCGTTCCCGCGGGCGCTTTCGAGCGCCTTTTGCACGGCGAAGATCGCTTCGTTCACCCGCCCCGCGCGGCGGAGCGCGCGCGAGGTTTCGATCGCCTCCGTCGGATTGGCAGGCTTCTTCGCGCGCGCGCCGAGGTCGTCCGCGGCGGCGGCGTGCACCGACAGCGCGAGCGACGAAATCGCGGCAAGGGCGAAAAACCGCGTGTTCTCTCGTGACATGGTCGAGACTTCCCTATCAGATGAGAAAGACCGGCGGAAAGCTCGGAACGTCCGCCTCACGCAGCGAACTTTACCTGAGACGCCCCGGTGGAGCCCACGATTCAACGATGAACCCGCTGACGCGAGCCGTCGTAGAGGACGGGCTGTTCGACGGAAGGCTCGTGTTGCTGCAGCCGGCTCGCGGCTATCGCGTCAACGTCGACACCTTGCTCCTCGCGGCGTTTGCCGCGCAATTTTGGCCAAAAACGCGCCGGCTCGTCGACCTGGGCGCCGGCGTGGGCGCGCTCGCGCTCGCACTGCATCACTTCGGCGAGGTGCTCCGCGCCGACCTCGTCGAGCGCGAACCCACGCTCGCCGCGCTCGCTGAACGGAATCTTCGCGCCGCACCGCTCGCCGGAGCCGTCCACGTCGCGGATCTCGGCCGCGGACTCCCCGCGGCTCTGACCAGCTCGGCGGACGCAGTCGTCTGCAACCCGCCATTTTTCGGCGCGGGTTCGAGCAACGACGCGGCGGCGGCGTCGCTCCGGCGAACCGCGCGCTCGGGACGCGTCGAGCCGTTCCTGCTCGCTGCGGCTCGCGCGATGGGCCGTCGCTCCCGCGCCTTCTTCGTATACCCCGCGGCGGCGCTCACCGAGTTTTTCCTCGCTGCACGCGACGCGGGCCTGGTCCCGAAGCGCCTGCGCCTCGTGCACGCCTACGCGGACTCCGCGGGTCGCGTCGCGCTGGTAGAGCTGAAGCGAGCGAAGCCAGGCGGCCTCGTCGTCGAGCCGCCGCTCGTCGAATGGAGCGCACCCGGGGTTCGTTCGCCGGAGCTCGCCGCGATCGTCGAAGGCCGGCTCACGACGCCAGCGCCGGCCGCAACGCCGCGCTGATTCGGGTGCCGTGCTCCGGCCAAAACGTGATCGCGCGCCGACGCACCCGCGCCGGCGAAGACTGCGCGAGCTTCAAATCCGCACCAGCAATGATCGTCCCGAGCACGACCTTCATTTCGTAGAGCGCGAACGCGGCGCCGATGCACCGCCGCACGCCGCCGCCGAAAGGAAGATACGCGTTCGGATCGGGCGACGAATTCAGGAATCGCTCGGGACGGAATTCGTTCGGCTCCGGATAAACATCGGGGTTTCGATGGGCGAGGTAGATGCACGGCGCGACGATGGTGCCCTCGGGCAGATCGAACCCGCCGATGCGGAACGGTTTCTTGAGCATGCGCCCGACGAGCGGGATCACCGGGCGAAGACGCAGGATTTCCTTCACCGTCGCGTCGAGATACGGCAAGGCGGCGAGCCGCTCGGGATCGGGCGTCGTGCCGTCGGTGACGCTCGCGATCTCGTCGCGAAGGTGCTGATAGATCGCGGGGTGAGACAGGATGCGCTCGAACGCCCAGGCGAGCGCGGTCGCCGTCGTTTCGTGGCCGGCCGCGAGCGCCGTCATGAGCTCGTCCCGGAGCTCGACGTCCGTCATCGACTGCCCGTCCTCGTCTTTTGCTTGAAGCAACATCGAGAGAACGTCTTTTCGTCCGTTCGCGAGATCGCCGCGCCGCTCGGCGATCTGACCATAGAGCAGCCGATCGGTGCGCTCGCGATCGCGAAGCAGGAAACGCCAGGGCAAGCGCGCTTCGGCGTCGGGATGTTCGGAAAGGTAGAACAGGATGATCGGCATCAGCGGGAACTCGGCCGTCGAGAGGAGACGTTGGATCTGATCGCGGAGCGCGACGAGACGCGCCCCCTCATCGACGCCGAACACCGTTCGTAGAATCACTTCCAGGGTGATGTGCTGCGTAGACTCGTGGAGCGAGAACGCACCGGTCTTCGGCCAGGTCGCCATGGTGCCCTGCGTGATGTCGACCATGGTCTTGCCGTAGTAACGCATGCGCTCGCCGTGAAACGACGGCATGAGCAATTTGCGTTCGCGCATGTGAGGAGCGCGATCGAGGAGCAGGACCGATTGATCGCCGACGAGCGCGCGGAGAACGCGATTCACTTCGCCCGCGTGCATCTCGTCCGGGCGCGCGCTGAACACGGTGCGGATCGCCTCCGGGTCGGAGAGGAACACCATCTTCGACGGCGGCAGCTTCAACGTGAAGGTCGGGCCATAGCGCTTCCGGCAAAAGTCCATGAACTCCGTCGGATGACGGATCCAGAAATACAATTGCGCCGGACCGGGAAGCGGAGGACCGGGTGGGAGCGACATGGCGAAAGTGTCGCAGGGAGCCGCGTTCGAGGCGAGGGCCCCGAAACGCCAAAAAGCGGACAATTTAGCCCGCGGACGATCTCGGGCTCCTACGGCACGCCGAACAAACGATCGAACGCGATGGCTACGGCGGCTCGGACGCTCAGGTGATTGTACCCGTCCGCTCGCGGCGACCGGATCGGCACGAGACGGCGCGCCGCCCGGTCGAGAACCGACGGAGCGAGACCCCACCCCGTGCCGAAACAGAGGACGACCGGCGGCCCGTCGCGCTCGAGCTCGGCCCGCCCTTCGGCGAACGTGAGAGTGCCGCCCTCCATCGCGCTGGTCACCCAGAGCTCGACCTCGCCGCCGAGGGCGCGGACGACGTCGTCGAGCGTCTCGACGATGCGCAAGCACTCCATCGCGAGCTTGCGATCGGGGATGCGCTTGGCGCCCGAGCCGTCGACCCAGTGTTCGCGAATTCGATTCACGAGCTCGCGCTGGGCGCCGACCGGATGAACGACGAAAAAATCCGGAACGCCGAAGGTGTGCGCGCTCCGCGCGATGTCGTGGACGTCGAGGTTCGTGACCGCGGTCGTCACGACGGCGCCCTGTCGATCGACGACCGGGTGATGCACGAGCGCAACGGCGACCCGTCGCATCAGCGGCCCCGCGAACGCGCGCGCGAAATGAGATCCGGGCGCCGCTCCGTCGTGCGTTCGACGGCGCGCTCGGTGCGCCACGCCGCGATGCGTGCATGGTCGCCACTGGTCAGAATTTCCGGGACGTCGAGGCCGCGAAATGTCTTCGGGCGCGTGTACTGCGGATATTCGAGGATGCCGTCGCTCGCGTCGCTGAACGACTCCTCGGCGATCGACGCCTCGTTGCCGAGCACGCCCGGCAAGAGCCGGACACAGCACTCGATGACGGCCATCGCCGGCACCTCGCCGCCCGCGAGCACGAAGTCGCCGAGCGAAATCTCTTCGTCGACGAGTGTCCGCACGCGCTCGTCGAACCCTTCGTAGCGGCCGCACAAAAGGGTGAGCTCGGAACGCGCGACGAGCGCCTCCGCCGTCGCTTGCCGAAAGGGCGCGCCTTGCGGCGTCATGAGAACGCGATGCGTGCGCCCGTGTCCTTCTTCGGCGGCTTCGATCGCCTGTGCGACGCAATCGACGCGCAGCACCATGCCGGCACCGCCGCCGTACGGCGTGTCATCGACGGCGAGGTGCTTGCCGAGACCGTGACGTCGGAGCGGCTCGAGGTGCACCGAGAGCTCGCCCATCGCGATCGCTTTCTTGACGAAGCTCGTCTCCAGAAAGGGGCCGAACAGCTCGGGAAACAGGGTGACGATCCGAACCTTCATCGAAGCTCCGCCGTCAGATGAGCCCGTCGAGAGTCGACAGCTCGACGAGCTTGTTCTCGGCGTCGACCGAGACGACCCACGGATCGGTGAGCGGCTGTTCGAGCAACGTGCCGTCCGGCGTTTTCACGACGATCGTGTCCACCGAGGGGTGCGCCCGCACTTCGACGACTTCGCCGACCTCCGCGCCGGGCGCGACGACCTTGGCGCCCACCAAATCGCAAAGATAGTATTCTCCGGGCTCGAGCGGCGGGAGCGCGCTCCGCGGCACGGACACCAGCGCGTCGCGAAACGACTCGGCGGCGTTCCGGTCGTCGACGCCTTGGAGCTTCAACAGCACGGCTTTCTCGGCTCGCCGCGCAAACGCGACTTTGCCACTGAAGAGCGTGCGACCGTCGCGCTCGAGCGTCACCGAGCCCGCGTGCTCGAACGCGTCGCTCTCCGGCCAATGCAGTTGCACGCGCAACTCGCCGCGGATGCCGTGCGGACGAGTGACGCGGCCGATCTCGACGAGGTCCACGCGAGCGTTGCGCTCAGTCGACGATGTCGAGCTGTGCGCGACGGCCGGCTTTCTGCGAAGCGGCGCTCAGAATGGCGCGCATCGACTGCGCGGTCCGACCGTCTTTGCCGATCACCTTGCCGATGTCGCTATCGGCGACGCGAAGCTCGATCAGGCAATTGTGGTCGCCTTCGATTTCGTGAACCTCGACGGCCTCGGGTTCGTCAACCAGAGCTTCGGCAACGATTCGAATCAGATCCTTGAGGCCCATCTTGTAAAAACTCCGGAGCGTTCTGAAACAGTCGCGGCGGGTACGGCTCAGGAAGCGGCCGGCGGCGTCGCGCCGGGCACCGTGGCGCTCGCGCCGTGATTCTTGATGAGACGCTCGACCGTGTGCGACGGCGCCGCACCTTTGCCCTGCCAATACTCGTAGCGCTCCTTGTTGAAGGAGAGCGCCACCGGGTTCGACAGCGGATTCCACGTGCCAATATTTTCGATGAACCGTCCATCGCGGCGGTTGCGCTGATCGGTCACGACGATCCGGTAAAACGGAGTCTTCTTCGTGCCGTAGCGGGAGAGTCGAATATGAACGGCCATGAAACCTCTAACAGTGCCTCGGGGAATTGAAGTCGGCGGAAGGTAGCAGCCGCCGCGGCTTTTGCCAGGGCGGAACGCGAGGAACGCGACTTGGGCGCGCTCGCGCGACGGGAAAGTAGAGGAAGCCTCGCGACCAGGTCAAGCACCGTGGTAACGTTTCGGGTAGGCCGATGAGCGATATCCGCGAGGAAATCCTGAGGGTAGTCCGCGACGTGGTCGCTCCCCTGGTCCGGGCCGACAGCGGCAGCCTGTACGTCGTCCACGTCGATGCCGACACGGTCGCGCTCCACCTCGGGGGCCGGTTCGCGGGATGCCCGGGCAACACACTGGCGACCCGACGAGTGATCGAACCCGCGATTTTCACGGTCGCCCCGCGGGCGCGCGTCACCATCACATCCGGCGCGTTGGTCCCGAAGGACGCTCAGCTCATCGAGGGGTGAGCGCCTCCGCGGTAGGCCCGGGTCGCCGCGCCGTCACCGCGACTACTTCTTTTTCGTGGTCACGCCGTCGGGGGGCGGCCCCTTGTCGAGCCGGGTCGCTTCCGACACGACCGCGTCGACGCCCTCGTTGGTCGAGGCCTTGTTCGAGCGGAACTTGCCGATGTTGTCTTCGATCTTCCGGTCGACGTACAGGAGCCCGGCGCTCCCCCCGCCTCGGTCGATCAGGCGAATGATGGTGTCCTTGTTTTCCCAGTCGACCTGATCGAGGTGGACCCCTTCGGCGGAGTCTGCCTTGCGCACGCGCGGCGGCTTGGCGAAGTCCTTGGTCAACGTCGCGACCACGTCGTCGTAGGTGGCGCCCAGCTTGCTCTTGGGCCCGAGCTTGTGCACGTCGTAGATCTTCCACATCCGATTGCTGAAGAAGAAGAAGTAACGCTCGATCCCCGAACGGAGCTTCACGTGCGTGACGCTCTCGTTGTTGTTGTACGTGAACTCGCCGGCGAACGGCGTGTTGTCGAGGCCGCTCGGAATGCTGCCGAAGTCGAGTTTATTTCGGAGGATGAGCTGCTTCTTGTCGGCGAGCTCCGAATCGAGCTCGTTCATTCGCGGGCCGGGCTCGACGCTCTGGTAGAGCGGGACGAACTCCTTGTCGAACTCTTGCTCATAAAGCTTCGAGAGCTCTTCGACGCTCATGCCGAACTTGATCCCGTCGGGCGACAGCTTCACCTGTTTGGTGATCAGCGCCGGCGCTGGACCGGACTTCGCCGACTTTGCCTTCGCGAAGAGCGCGGGTCGCGCGCTCGCCGACATGCCGGAAAATCCACTCGCGGCGACGGCCGCGATGACCAACAAAAGAGTGCTCGATCTCATGAGTTTGCCCTCACCCCTTTACCTCGCCGTGTGCTCCGTGGGAAGGAGACCGGAAGTCTCGGTGCGTCGATCCGGCGAATGGTTTTCGACGAGACGGCGGGCAGCGCAGCGCGATGCTTTCTCGTGATTTTCGATCTTTCCGATGAACCCCTACTCGAACCTGGGTGCCGCGGAGCGGCGGCGGCTTTCGAAGCGAATCGCGGTGGGGTGGCGGCGCTGCCTCGCCGTTGGCCTCGCGGTCGCCACCACGGTGGGATGCGACACGCCCGAGCCACGCGTCGCGTCGGCAACCGCCGGTCTTCCCGAATACAGCGCCGAGGAGTCGGGCATCTTCGACGACATCCTGACGCCGGGAACGTTCGGGTTGCCGTCCGTCGTGCCCGCGACGCAAGACCCCCAGCTCGGGCCGCGGGTGCACGAAGCCGACACGGTATCCCCGGTTCGAATCGCCACGGCGACCACGGAAAGCCTCGACGGAAACGACACCTCGACCCTGGCGTTCAACCCGGACGGCGCCCCGCTCGCAGGCCACGCGCTCGACGGCCCCGTCGAGCTCCGGTTTTCCGTCGGGAATCCGTCGGCCGAGAGCATCGACCGACTGGGCGACTCGCTCGTCGGAAAGCACCTGGTCCTGTTCCTCAAGCGGTTCGACGATCAGGGCGAGCCGAAGGTTCATTTTCATGGCGACGCGGACACCCCCGAGCTCCGGAATGCCATCGGACGCGAGAAGACCCTCGACGCGCTCCGAGGAAAAGCTAAAAACTAGGGCAGATGCACTTTCGACCCAAGACCGTTCAGGTCAAGACTGCGCGCGAAATCGAGATCATGCGCGAAGCGGGTCGCCTCGCCGGCGAAACGCTCGTCGCCGTTGCCGACCTGATCCACGCCGGCATCACGACCGACGAAATCAACACCTTCGTTCACGAGGACACCCTGAAAAAGGGGGCGAAACCAGCTCCGCTCAACTACCTCGGGTTCCCGAAGAGCGTGTGCACGTCCATCAACGAGGTGGTTTGCCACGGCATCCCCGGGCCACAGAAACTCGTGGACGGCGACATCATCAACGTCGATGTGACGCACCTCTATCAAGGGTATCACGGCGACACGTCCGCGACGTTCTACGTGGGCACGCCGTCCGAGGAGGCGAAAAAGGTGACCGAGATCGCGCGCCGCTCACTCGAGCTCGGCATTCGCGAGGTCGGGCCCGGGTCGCGCCTGGGCGATATCGGAGCGGCGATTCAGGAGTTTGCCGAGGGCCTCGGCTGCTCGGTAGTCACGGATTTCGTCGGCCACGGGATCGGGCGGAAGTTCCACGAGGAACCCAAGGTGTTGCACGTCGGCACTCGGGGGCGGGGCATTCGTCTGAAACCGGGAATGACCTTCACCATCGAGCCGATGATCAACATCGGCGTGCCCGACGTGGAGGTCCTCGAGGACGAGTGGACCGCGATCACGACCGACGGCAAGCTGTCGGCGCAATTCGAGCACACGCTCCTCGTCACCGACTCCGGGTGCGAAGTGCTCACGGCGAGGTCTCAACCGTTGAAAAACAGTGAGATTTTTCCGGACTACTGGGCCTCCGCCAAACCGGGTTGACTTCCGGTCGGAGCCATGAGGCTTCGCTTGACGGAATGCGTTCGAGGCGACTAGCCTCGCGGCTCCCGATTTCCGGGGTTTAACCCGGTTCGGGCGGCCCCTCGGGGCGCTTGCGTGGGCGGACCAATCGCGGGGCCGCGTGAGCTACCGGGGGGGATCGGGCACGCGCCAGTGGCGGTCAAAAGAAAAGCGAAGACCCGGAAAACTCCAGTGAAAACGAAGGCGCGGCGCAGCAAGCGGACCGGCTCCGGGCGTCAGGCGGCACCATCCAAGTCCCGCCGCAAGGCACCCTCCGGCAGCCGGAAACCATCCCGGTCCGGGGTTCGAGCCAAGAAGAAGACTTCGAAGCATCCTCCTGCCACTGGCAAGCGGACGGCGAAGGCCTCGAAGACCGACAAGGCGCGGCTTCTGAAGAAGAAGAAGGCTGAAAAACAGCTGCTTCTGAAAGCGAAGGCGCGTGCGAAACGCGAGGCCGACGCCGAGAAAAAGCGACTGAGCGCACTGAAAGAGCGCGAGAAGCAGCAAAAAGAGCGACAGCGTCTCGAGCTCAAGAAGCGTGCTGACAAGGAGCGCGCGGCCGCGGAGGCCAAAAAGAAGCGCGAGCGCGAGGAGGCGGAGAAAGAGCGCAAGAAGCTCGCCGCCCTCAAGGAGCGCGAAAAGCAGGAGCTCCTGAAGAAGCGCGAGCAGGAAAAGCTCCAGAAAGAGCGTGAGAAGGAGAAGCTCAAGGCTCAGAAGGAGAGGGACCGCGTCGCGGCCCAGAAGGAAAAAGAGCGCGCCGCACAGCTGAAGGCTCAGGAGAAGGCTCGCGAGCAAGCGCTCAAGGAAAAAGAAGCGGCCAAGGTCGCCGCCAAGAAGGCCCGCGAAGAAGAAACCGCGCGCAAGAAGGCCGAACGCGAGGCCGAAAAGATTCGGCTGCGTACCGAACGCGACGCCGAGCGCGAGCGGCTCCGGGACGAAGCAAAGAAGAAGAAGGACGAAGAGCGCGCCCGTCGCGACGCCGAGCGTGAGGCATATCGGAAGGCAAAGGAGGGCGAGCAAGCCCGCATCCGTGCCGAACGCGAAGCAGCCAAGCGAGCGCTCGAAGGTCGCGTCGTTCGGGCGACGCGCGCGAGTCGCGCCGCGCAGGGCGGCCGCGCCGCA
Organism: uncultured Polyangiaceae bacterium; assembly: GCA_964506835.1. Classification (GTDB taxonomy): domain Bacteria; phylum Myxococcota_A; class Polyangia; order Polyangiales; family Polyangiaceae; genus DASZVB01. The sequence goes on along the minus strand of CAZDNG010000058.1, from coordinate 42,233 downwards.
AGCACGACGCGCGTGTATCAGCCGTCGGCCATTCCGGATCAATCCGGCACGCGCCGGGCCACCGAAGGCGATTTGCCGGTGTCGAACCGGTTCGCGAATCTACGGACGCAGAAGGCGCCACCTCCGTCCGATACCGGACGCCCGATCCCGCGGACGATTCCGCCGCCGCCCCCTCCCCCGCCGCCGGCGACCATCGAGGAGCGCTACGCGCGCATCAACGAGCGCCTCGCGCTGACCGACGACGCATTTCGTCACGAGTACGAAGAGAGCCTCTTGATGTCGTGGATTTATCACGACAGCGCGCTCGAGGGCGTCGTGTACTCGTACGACGAGCTTCGGATGGCCATCAATCCGAACATCACCGTCGTGCCCGACTCGACGCTGCAGACCGTGTGCGACGAGATCCGGCGCCACAAAGCCGCCATCGAGTTCGTCCGCGATCAAGCAGAGAAGAAGCGCGTGGCGATCACGATCGACACGGTGAAGCGCATCTATCTGATCCTCCACCCCGAAGAGGGCGATCTGAAGACGGTGAAGTATCGGAAGGACATTCCGCAGCACCGCCTCTACTTCCACGAGTACGCGCCGCCGGATAAAATCGCCTACAAGGTCCGACAAGTCTTCGAGTGGTTGAACGGACCGGAACCGAAGAAGATCAAGAACGCGGTGCGGATCGCCGCGCGCGCTCACTACGATCTCCTGCGCATCTTCCCGTTCGCGCTCGACAGCGGCAAGGTCTCGCGCCTGTTCATGAATCTGCTGCTCATGCGCGCGGATTGTCCGCCGGCACTGGTTCACTCGACCGAACGGCAGCGTTACTACGAGGCGCTTCGCGGCTCGCTCCCCATCATCAACTCGATGGTGAACGACTCGATCATGAACGCGATCTCGAGCATCGAAAAGAAGCTCGACGAGCGCGACACCAAGCTCCGGCCTTTCGGCTGAGCGAGTTCGCCAGGACCCGGAGCGGGATGCGAAGGCGACGCAGCTCGCCCGATCACTCACTCGGAGCGACGGCGTCCCACCCGGTCGCGAGCGCGAGCTTCGCGAGCGCCATGTTGTAATCGAGGGTCGCGCTCATCTGGTAGAAGCGCTTGAGCGCGTATTCCTTCGCGGGGTCGACGACGTCCTCGTCGTTGAACGTGCCGACGTCGATGCCTTCCTGCACCTTGACGAGCCATTGCTTGGCGAAGCGCGCCGCGTCGGTCCACGCCTCGAGGCGCTTCGCGGCGTCCTCGGTCTCGGCAAACGCGGTTTCCACTTCGACGCCCACGCCGCCGAGCGCGTAGCGCTCCGTCGCGCGAATTTCTTCGAGCTGCGCGCGCGCTTGCGCGACCCTCGCAGCCTGCGGCAAGAAATCGAGCTTCCAGTTCAAGACGAGCCCGAAACCGTAACGAAGGTAGTTCGCGTCGTCGCGAACGAAGGGATTGAGCTGATCGGCGACCTCGGGCGCGTAAGAGCGCGACGCCGAGAGCGCGAGCGCGAAATCGGGGAAAAATCGGGCCTTCTCGAGCTCGACCTGGGCGCGTCGCGCGACGACGCCGGCGCGCGCCATGTTCACTTCGGGGCGGAAGAGCCGCGCCGCGGTCAGGTATTGCGAAACCGGGCCGAGCACGCGGTGCAAGGGCTTCAACGGTTCATCGGGGACGTCGAGCTCGGCGCCCATTCCGGTCAAGAACCGGAGACCCGACAGCGCCACGCGCTCTTGCCGCTCCGCCTCGCTGCGGCGCGCGATGAGCTCGGCGCGATGGATCTTCAATTTGAGGAGCTGAATGTCGTCGCCGTCGCCGTTCTGCACCTTCTCCTCGACGCGAGGGAGATACTTGTCGACGCGTTGGAGCGCGTCGTCGACCAACGACCGCGCATCGCGCGCCAGCTCGACGCCATAGAAGGCTTGCCGAACCGTCAATCGGACTTCGTTCTTCGACTTCTGAACGTTCTCTTCGCCGACCTTGACCTGCGCCTTCGCGGCGTCGATGGCGTTCGAGATCTTGCCGAAGGTCCAGAGCGGGACCGCGCCGTCGATGCCGACGCGCCAGGCGAGCGCCATGCTCGACGTGATCGCGGCGTCCGTGTTCGGGCTGTAAAACGCGGTACCGGACACCGTCGGCGCGAGCGCCACGCCGGCGGTTGCCGTGAAGCCCCCGAAGGGGAGCATCCGCACTTCGAACAGCTGCGCGCGCATCCGGTCGAGCTGCGCCCCGGCCTCGTGGACCTTCGGGTAGTTCGACTCGGCGAACCGCAGACACTCGGCGAGGGTGTACGCATGCCGGGCGCGAAGCGGCACCGCGGGCATGGTCAGCGGCACCGGCGTCGGCGGCGAATCGGGCGCTCCGAGCGCCGCGGTCGTCGCCATGCCGACGCACACCGCGATCAAAGGAACGAACGGGCCGAGCCGCATGGCGGGGCGGAGCCTAGCAAAACCCCGGCCGCCCGCGGAGAAACCTACCCGCGCGAGTTCACCCCGGCGCGGCGCGCTGCCCGGCGAAAATTCGATCGATCGAGCCCGGATTGGCGCGCCGCCTCGGACACGTTGCCTCCCGCTCGCTCGAGCACTTCCGAGAAATAGGATTGCTCGAAGGCAGCGACCGCGCGCTGCTTGGCCTCCCGATACGGCAGATCGGCGAGAGACCGCGCCGGCACTTCATTTTCGGTGGAAACGGGCGGCTCGTCGGGGACGAGTGGCCCCTTGCGCCCGAACGGCATATCGCCGATCTCGACGGTATCGTTCGAGCAGAACACGACCGCGTGCTCGAGCGCGTTCTCGAGCTCGCGCACGTTGCCCGGCCAGAGCTGGCTCTGCAGAGCGCGCATCGCGTCTGGGGAAATCTTCCTCACGTCGCGCCCCGTCCGCGCCGCGTACTTTTGCAAGAAGTGGTACGCGAGGAGCGGAATGTCGTCGCGGCGGGAGCGCAAGGCGGGCAGCTCGATGGCCACCACGTTCAGACGATAGAACAGATCTTCACGAAACTTGGATTCGGCGATCCGGGCGCGAAGGTCCACGTTGGTTGCCGCGACGACGCGCACGTCGACCAGGCGCGTGTCGTTCGAACCGACTCGCTTGATTTCGCCCTCCTGGAGCACGCGCAGCAATTTGACCTGCGCGAGGGGCGGCAGATCGCCCACCTCGTCGAGGAAGATCGTGCCACCGTTCGCCGCTTCGAAGAGCCCCTCGCGCGTCGCCGTCGCACCGGTAAAAGCGCCTCGGACGTGTCCGAAGAGCTCGCTCTCGATGAGGTCCACCGGAATCGCCGAGCAGTTGACCGCGACGAACGGCTTTTGTGCGCGCGTCGAGTGTTGATGAATCGCTCGCGCGGTGAGCTCCTTGCCGGTCCCACTCTCGCCGAGAATGAGCACCGTCGACGAGGTGGGCGCGACGCCAACGGCGAGGCGATACACCTCGCGCATCCGCTTCGAGTTTCCTACGAGATCGCCGAACTGCTCCTGCTCGAGCTTTTGTTCGAGCAAGTGCGCGTGATAAACGAGCCGCCGGTGCTCGGCGGCCTTGGCCACCGTGAGCACGACTTCGTCGTTCGACCGGAACGGCTTCGTGAGGAAGTGATAAGCGCCCGCGCGAACCGCCTGCACTGCGGTCTCTACGTCGCCGAACGCCGTCATCATGATGATCTCGACCTCGACGCCCTTCTCTTTGACGTGAGAGAGGAGTTCGAGGCCGCCGACGTTCGGCATCATCAGATCGACCAGGGCCACGTCGAACCGCTCGCGGTCGAGCCACTCGAGCGCCGCGCGGCCGTCGTCGGCCGTTTCCACTTCCATTCCGCGGCCGAGGAGCATGCGGGCGAGGCTCCGTCGCACGGTGGGCTCGTCGTCGACGACGAGAACGCGGCTCACCGTCGGAACCACTCGCGCGGTTCGGTCTTCGAGGACCGCGGCCGATGCGGGTGTTCTCGTCATCGGGTACCTCCGGGGGGGGCCGCGCGTCGAAGGTCGGGCGCCGCGCCCTCGGCGACCGGGGTGTACAGGTAACCCTCCTGTTGAAACACGCAGATCCGGTTGCCGCCGTCGTGCTTGGCCTGTCTGAGGGCGGTGTCGGCGGCGCGCAGGAGCGCGTCCTTGCTCCGCACGTCGCGCGACGGATAGAGCGCCACGCCGATCGAAATCGTCGCGCGACGGCGCTTCGGTCCGTCTCCGGACCAGATGCGATCCGCGACGCCCGCGTACAAGCGTTCGGCGACCGTGACGGAACCGGCAAAGTGGGTGCTCGGCAGCGCGATGAGGAATTCATCGGCGCCGAAGCGAGCAACGACGTCGATTTCGCGCACCGCCCGGCGCGCCGCCTCGGCAACCGCCACGATCACGCGGTCGCCTTCCTCGCGACCGGACGTTTCGTTGTGGTCGGCGAGCCGATCGATGTCGATCACCATGCACGCGAGCGGCTCGTGATACCGCTCCGCGCGCTTGAATTCCTCGTTCAGGCGCCGGTGCAAGTAGCGATAGTTGTAAAGACCCGTGAGCTCGTCGTGGAGACTCATCTGCTCGAGCCGGCTCCGAACCCGGCTCACGTGATCGTGCAGCTTCTTGATTCGAAGCATTGCTTCGATGCGCGCGACGAGCTCCTGTTGATCGAATGGCTTCGCGACGTAGTCGTCGGCGCCGATCTTGAGTCCTTCGACGCGACTCGCAGCGTCGGCCTTCACCGTCAAGATGACGACTGGCAAGAACGAGTCGCGTTGCATGCTCTTCAAGAGCCGGCAGGTCTCGAGCCCACTCATTTTCGGCATGAGTACGTCGAGGAGCACCAAATCGACGCCGCCCTGCGCGACGCGCTCGATCGCGAGCTGGCCGTTTTCCACGGTTTCCACGGTGTACCCGCGCTCCCGGAGCACCGCGCTCGTGCGTTCCCGCGTGAGGCGATCGTCCTCGGCAAGGACGATGGTGGACCCTGCCACTGAGTCGTCCGACAAGGATCCAGAGGCGGGGGGACTGCTCTCTCGCGGTTCGGGTAGGGACACGGAACCTCAAAGGTACCCCAACACGCGTCCCCTTCCTACAATCTCATGAGCGCGTGTATCACCACACCGCACCACATCTGTTCCGTTACGCACCCGCGCGTCCGCATGTCCGCATTTGCCGTCTCGGTCACTTCGACTCGCGTGGGGGCATGAGATCGAGGGTGAGCCAGGAATCGACACCACTTCGACCGAGTCGGTGACCAGCCCAAGCAGTGACGGCGAGACAGCCGCACGGATGCCGATACGTCGCGGATCCGCGCAGGCCGAGCAACGTGCGATTCGAAGCGTCGTAGTCGGCGTCCGCCGACGTCGCGAAGGCGCGCGTCCACGGCATGCCGAGGCCGGCGCCGGTCGTCATGCCCGGGCGATCGAGCCATGGTACCCACGGCGCGTCCCACCCCGACGCGAATGCGCGCGCGAGGAGCGGCAACGTGCCAACGCTTTCCGACACCCGACCCCGCACGAACGGCGCATTTCCCCGACCGATCCGCACTTCGGCTACGTCGAGCGCGGCGGGCACCGCACCGGTAAGGAACACACTTTCGGCGCGAAGCGCGGCGAAGGCGAATCGTCCAGCGGCGCTGAACGCCACTGCCGCGCGCGCGTCGTCGCCCTCGCCGACTAGCCCCATGCGCACGGAAGCCGACAGCGCATCGCGTTCGGCAGCGGTCTCCCCGAGCGTCGATCGCAAACCGGCGGCGGCGGTAAAAAAACTACCGTTTTGCGTCAGTGACGGCGCGAGCGACGCCGCCTTCGAATCGGCCACGCCGAGCGTGCCGCTCACGAACGGGACGATCCAGTGCTCGAACGGCAACGACGTTCTGTTCCAGCGCTTGACCAAGGGCAACGACGCCTCCACGTCGACGCCGGCGGTCGCGGTTCCCCCGGTGTCGCGCTCACGAAGCTCGAGCGTCGCTCGGCTCTTCCCGGCCACCTCGATGGCAACAGGGCCGACTCGTCCGTCGAACTGGAGCTCACCATGATGAACGACGAGGGTATTCGTCGCGCCGGCATCTTCCCGCCGGGTCGCGGTGTCGACGTCGGCATCGACGGTGATCGACCTCCCGAGCGCGGCACCAAAACCGGCGTGCGCGCCAGGACCGTAAGCGTCCACGGAGCCGATGGGCCCGCCGCGGTTCGCATCGGCGAGTAACGACACCCCCGCGGTCGCCGTGCCGTCGGAGTATCCCGCGGAAAACCGTGCGCGATCATCGCGCTGCGCCGCTTCTTCGAGCAAGATCGGCCCCCCGAGCGCGCGACGACCTCGCAAGGCGTCGACGCTCCACGTCACCGCGCCGAACGGTTCCGGACTGAGTGCCCCCCTCAAATCGGCCGCGAGCAAACTTTGGTGGAAATAGTCCCAGCGGATCGAGGTCGTCGTGCGCGGCGTGGCGAGCCGCGCGTCGGCTTCGACGCCACCTTTTACGTATCCGCCGAGACCGACGTCGACCGCGTCCGGGCCGAGCGGAACATGCACGCCGGAGCCGAGAAAAAGTCCGTCCGAACCGCGAATCGCGACGCGAAGTGGGAGCACACCGAAACGCTGAGGTGAGCGGAGCCACAAGTAGGGCAGCCACAGGATCGGTGCACCGCCGAGACGCAAGGTGGGACCCGTCAGGAGCAGATCCGTCGGGGGTGCCACGAGGGCGCGGCGAAATCCGAACGTGAAGAGTGGATGGGCACAGGGGCAAAAGGCAACGCGACCTTCCCCTTCGACGAGCACACCGAGCGGACCGCGCGTCATCACCAGGTGATCGCTCGCAAGCCAGTACCGGTCGACGGTGATGCCGACGTGGCCGTCGAGCTCGAGCCGCGAGAGCTTCGGATCCAGCTCCAGTCGATCGGCGTGAAACGCGACGCGGGGCGCACCGCTCGGGTCCGCGGCGTCATCCCTTGTTTTGGGGGGCACGCGGTCGTCGATCGCCGTCGCGGAGTCGGCCCGAGCCGGCCTTACCGCGACGACCGGCGCGAGGACCACGCCGAGCGCGAGCAGCACCGCCGAGCGGCGCGTGACCCCGACGAACGACGTCGAACGGACGCGCGATCCGTCAGCGCCCACGCCTAGAGCCAGAACACGGACGCCGTTCCGGGCTCACCGTGGTGGCCCGTCGCGGCGAGGTAGATCGCGTCGAGTTGACCGACGATCTGAAAGTAGAACTGCGCGCCGGGGCTCCAAAGAATCGAGCGCCGTTGTCCATCCGGAGCAGGTTGCTGCTCGAGATTGATGTAGCCGATCGCCGCGCCGAGCCCGTCGGTGAGCTCGTAGTCGAGGAATGCCTCGAACTGCGTGAGCGCGACGTAGCGCGTCGGCGAAATTCCCGGCGGCACCGGTGCGCAACCGGTGCTCACGACGCCGCAATCGGAGACGTTGCCGAAGCCGTATTTCCACTCCGGACGATAGGCGCCCTCCATGAACAAGGAGAGTCGGTCGGTAATTTCAGCGGCCATGCGCACGCTGAGCTGGAGCTCGTGTTCGGGGAACGCCGCGCCGACGAGCTGATCGCCGGGCACGCTGTTTCCGTCAGGGTCCATCCGCACGCGGCGAAGCTCGGGATCGGTCGGCACGACCGCGCGCGTGAAGGTGTGCGTGTAACCGACGGCGGCGGCGACGCTGAGCCGCTTGAACACCGGCGCATCGGGCCCCGCGAGCGGCATCGCCTGGGTCAGTCGAAGCTCGGTGCCGACACCGAGGATGGTGCCGTTCGAGTAGCTGAACTTCGACGTCGGGAACGTCAAGATCGGCAGCACGATGCGCGCAAACGTGCCGTGCTCGCCGTGACCGGCGAGGCGCCGCCCGTACGACGTGTACAGCGTCGCGTCGCTCAGCGTTGTTTCGTCCTTCTCGGTGGTCACGTCGCTGTTCGTGAATTCACGAATGACGTCCACGCGGCCGCCGATGCTGAGGAGCTCGTCGTCGGTGTCGATGAAATAGTAACGCGGGCGGATCCAGACGCTCATCTCGTAGGTCGGATCGCTGCTCTGGTAGCTTCCGCCGATGTGAATCGTCTGCGTCGACACGGTGTTCTGCCAGACGAGCCACGTGTCGCGCCACGGACGACGCTTGCCCGGCCCCGGAGGCGTCGCCGGCGTCCCGCGATCGATCTGGGCGGGCGCTAGGGTGGGCGACGCGAGCGTCGTCGGTCCGCCGGGTTCGCTCGGCGATGACGACGGTTCGCTCGGGGGCGCAGCGGCCGTCGGTGCTTCGCTCGGAGGCGGTACCGGTGTAGGCGCTTCGCTCGTCGGAGGCCGCGCCGGCACGGGGGCGGCCGCCCCGGTGGCCATCGCAGGAGCGGGCGCGACGACTCCGGCCGGCGGCGTTTCGGCCCGCGCCGCACCGACTCCGAGAGTCGCAGCAAACCCGAGCAAGGCGGCCAACGTCGAACGGGGCATCCGGGGTGGCGGATTCTGGCCCGGAACGCGTCGGCCAAACCAGCCCTTGTTTTCCACGCGCTCGAAATCGGAACCGTCGTCTCGCCGGGCTGGTACTAACATGCCGCCCGCCATGGCCGCGCCTCCCCCCGCCACCGAAATCACGGCCCTCCTTGGCCAAGGCACGCAATTTCAGGGGAAACTGCACTTCGAAGGCCGGGTTCGCATCGACGGCACGTTCAAGGGTGAGATCCGGAGCGAAGACGTCCTCGTCATCGGCGAAGGCGCCGACGTCGAGGGGGAGATCGACGTCGCGACGGTGATCATCAAGGGCGGCGTCGTCCGCGCCAACGTCCGGGCGCGCTCGGCAATCGAGCTGTATGTGCCGGCGATCGTGAGCGGCGCCCTCCATTCGCCGGAGATCTTCATGGACAAAGGCGTGCAGTTTTCGGGCACTTGCACCATGGCGCCCCTCGAGGATCCCATCGCCCCTTGATGGGAATGACCCTGTGCCGCCTGGGTGTGAAGGGGCGTCACAGGTGACAGTGAGATCTCGGTGACGTCTTCGGGTGGGCCTTGCATCTCCTCGAAAAGCGACGCATTTTGAAGTTGCCGTGCCGGGTCGCGAACGCCTCAGTTCGCGGCACGCTTGGTGCAAATAGTCCTGCCGAGTGCCCCTCATCCCGGGCACGTCGAACGGAAAAACAACAGCATGTCGCGCAAGCTCCTCATCGTCGGGTCCCTCGTGCTCGCCTCTACCATGGGCGTTTCGGACGCTTCCGCGGACTCCCCGCGGCCCACTCGCTACGAGGTTCAGACCGCGCTGAGCGGAATCAAGGCAGGCGCGGCCCGGGTCGCCGTCCACGCGCCCATCGACGTCGTTCGACAAGTCGTCTCGGATTACGGCGGCTACGGACAGGCGATCAAACGGTTCGAGAAGGCGCGCGTCATCGGACGCCACGGCGACGCGACCGACGTTTACCTCCAAGTGCCGATCCTCAAGGGCGCGGCCAAGGTCTGGGGCGTCGTGCGGTTCGAGCCGGCTAAGCCGGACGGAGACGGCGAAGTTATCGTCGGACGTCTCGTGAAGGGCAACGTGAAGCGCCTCGACGCGCGCTGGCGCATCTCGAAGATCGATGCGGACTCGACGAACCTGAACCTCGAGATCCTCATCGTGCCGGATTTTCCGATCCCGCTCCCGAGCTCGCTCGTCACCGGTGAAGCCGCCTTCGCCGCGGACAAGGCCGTCGAAGGCATGCGGAATCGCTCCGAGCAGATCACGCCGCATTGAAGCCACGCACCAGGCGAAGAGTCGCGCGCGTCCCCACCAGGCCGCGCGCGACGCCGAAGGTGCCCCCAAAAATAAGGGCGCTGACATTGTCCGTCCGCGGGACCGCGTTGCGGCTTGATCGGCCTCTCCGTGCGTCGTAACGAACTCGCTCGTTGTTCGTTCACCGCAGCAACAAGATGGAGCTCCTCGCCGACGCGCTCGCCGCAGTCGTGCGGACGCCGCTCGCCACCGCGCTCGGACGCGAAGTCATCGTCGTCGCGAGTCAGGGGTTCGAACGATGGCTCGCGCAAGAACTCGCGCGTCGGCTAGGGATCTGGTCGAACGCGCGTTTTCCGTTTCCGCGCACGTTCATCGACGAGCTCCTCCGCGCGGACGACGACGCGAGCGCGGTCGGCGCGACGGACGATCGCGCCGTCGTCGCTTGGGCCGTTGCTCGGCTCTTGCCCGAGATCGCGAAGCGACCCGGCGCCGAGGCGATCGCCGCCTATCTCGCGAACGACGAGCGCGGCTCGAAGCGCTTCGATCTGGCGCAAAAGGTGGCGTACTGCTTCGACCAATACGCCGTTTATCGTCCCGAGCTCTGCGCCGCATGGGCTTCCGGCGCGGGCCGTGGTTGGCAGCCGGATCTGTTCCGCGCGGTCACGGCGGAGCTCGGCGCGACGCACCTCGGCGCGCGCGTCGAGCAATTTCTCTCGCGTCCGATTCCGGCCGCCGTTCCCGAGCGCGTCTCGGTCTTCGGCGTGTCCGCGCTCCCGCCGATCTACGTGCGCGTGCTGGCGCGGCTCGCGCAATATCGCGAGCTTCACCTCTTCACTTTGTCGCCGTCGCGAGCGTCAGAGGACGATCTTCATCCCCTCGTCGCGTCACTCGGCAGCGCGGGGCTCGAGTTCGAACGCCTGCTCGGCGGCACGGAGGGCGTCCGCATCAGCGATTACTTCGCGGAACCCGCCGCAAAGACGATGCTCGACGTCCTCAAGTCGGACCTCCTCGAAGGGAAGAAACGCTCTGCCGACGCCGGCGTCGCCCGCGCCACGATTCGCCCCGGCGACGGCTCGATCGCGGTTCACTCGTGCCACAGCGCGCTCCGCGAAGTCGAGGTGCTCAGGGATCAATTGCTCGATCGCTTCGAATCGGACCCTTCGCTCGAGCCGCACCAGGTCATCGTGATGACGCCCGACATCGACACCTACGCGCCGCTCGTCGACGCGGTGTTCGGCGTCGATCCCTCGGCGACCGGGTTCATTCCGCACCGCATTTTCGATCGCAAACCGAGCGGGTTCAACACCGTCGCCGAAGCGCTGTTCCGGTTGCTCGACCTCGCGGGGAGCCGCATGAAGGCGAGCGCGGTGCTCGACTTGTTCGAGCTCGAACCCGTTCGACGCAAATTCGGCATCGATGCGGAAGACTTGCCGGACCTCCGCGCGTTGCTCTCGGCCGCGAAGATCCGCTGGGGGTTCGACGCCGAGCATCGAGCAACGTTCGGGCAGCCACGCTCCGAAGAGAACACGTGGCGCTTCGGTCTCCGGCGTCTCTTGCTCGGCCAGGCCATGGGACAAGACCTGTTCGCCGGGGTGCTCCCGGTCGAGACGTCCAGTGATTTGGGTGCCCTGGTCGGCAATTTGTCGTCGGCGATACGAGCCCTCGCGGCGTGGAACGACGCCCTCGCATTCCCGCGGTCGATGGCCGATTTTGCGCGCGAGCTTCCGACTCGACTCGCCGATTTCGTTTCGATGGACGAACCGCACGGCGCCGATTTTCGCGTCGTGGTTACGGCGATCCAAGACGTCGCGAACAACGCGAAGCGCGGCGGATTCGTCGACACCATTCATCGCGAGGTGCTCGCCGAGCTCCTCACCACGGAGCTCGATCGCGACGGCTCGGCGCGCAACTTTCTCGGCGGAGGCGTCACGGTGTCGGCGCTCCTTCCGATGCGGAGCATTCCATTTCGAGTCGTGTATCTGCTCGGCATGAGCGACACGAATTTTCCGCGCCGCGAGCACGCGCCGGGGTTCGATCTGGTTGCTCATCATCCGCTCGCCGGCGATCGCTCGACCCGCGCCGAAGATCGCTTGCTGTTCCTCGAAGCGCTTTTGTCGGCGCGTGACCAGCTCGTCGTGAGTTACGTCGGGCGCGCCGTCAGCGACAATGCGCCGTACCCCCCGTCCGTCGTGGTCTCGGAGCTCCTCGACACGCTGGACGCGACGTTCACGACGTCCCGCGAAGCCGCGCATCAGCTCCCCTTTTCGTTCGACCACGTGCGCGTCGCGAGCGACGGCGTCGGACGTCGCTCCGTGCTCGAGCATCCGCTGCAGCCGTTCAGCAAGCGCTACTTCGGCGCGGACCCCGACCCGCGCCTCTTCAGTTACGGCGACGCGGAAGCCGCGGGCGCGCGCGCGCTGTCCACGTCGGAGCGCCGCCGGCGGCGGTTTCACTCGAAGCCACTCAGCTGCGACGCCGCCGAATCGACGACGATCGACGAGCTCGCGCGCTTCTTCGAAAACCCGGCGCGAGCGCTGCTCGAACGACGGCTCGGGCTCTCGTTCTGGGACGACGCCGTGCTGCTCTCCGACCGCGAGCCGCTCGAAATATCGCCGCTCGACGCGTACGAGCTCGGCAGCGCCCTCGTCGCGCGCGTCGCGAGCGGCGCTCCGCCGGACGCCCTCGTCGAATGGGCGCGCGCGATGGGCCTCGTGCCGTACGGGACGCCGGGCGAAGTGGATCTCGACGACGTGCTCGCCGACGTTCAGGCGTTCGCGGCGGTGGTGCGTCGCTTCCTGCGCGAGGAGCCGCAATCGGCCGCGGTCGACATTGCGCTCGACGGAGGCAAATTGGTGGGCACCATCGGCGGCCTGTACGCCGAGGGTCGCGTCGCGCTGCGCTTCGCGCGCTTGAAACCGAAGAACGAAGTGTCGAGCTGGGTTCGGCACCTGGCAATGCAATTTCTGCCGGAAGGGCAGGCAAAAACGACGATCGTCGGCGGCCGCGCGACGCAGAACGTGAACGGTCGCGTCGAGCTCCGATTCTTCGAACCCCTCGCGCTTGTCGACGCTCGAACGCACTTGTCGGCGCTCATGAGGCTCTATCGGCTCGGGCAGCAGGCGCCGTTGTGCTTTTTCCCCGGCGCCTCCAAGGTGTTCGCCGAACGCTGGAAAAAGGACGCGGAAAAGCCGCAAGCCGGGCCCACGCCGCTCGAGCGCGCTCGCGGCGCCTTCTCCGACTCGCGCCTGCTCTACTCCGAAGGCGATGACCCGTACGTGAAGCGCCTCTTCGACGGGGTCGACCCGTTCGCGGAGTCGCCGGTGCCCTTCGACGAAGACGGCGCGCTCGGCCTTCCGAGCTTCGGCGAGATCGCGCGCGCGATTTACATCCCCATGCTCGACGCTTCGCGCGTGGAGGCCGCGTGACCCACGCCGACCCGTTCGCGATTCCGATGCGCGGGACGGTGCTCGTCGAGGCGAGCGCGGGCACCGGCAAGACGCACCGGATCACGACGCTCTTCGTCCGGCTCGTCCTCGAACGCTCGCTCGACGTCGCGCAGATCCTGGTCGTCACCTTCACGAATGCGGCCACCGCGGAGCTTCGCGCGCGCGTTCGCCGGCGCTTGCACGAAGCCCTCACCGCGTTCGATCTCGGCGGCGCCGCCAGCGACCCCGAGCTCGTCGAGCTCGTTCGGCGGAGCCGCCATCCCGACGCGGATCGGGCAAAAATCGCGCGCGCTCTCGAGGACGTCGATCGCGCGAGCGTGTTCACCATTCACGCCTTTTGCCAGCGCGTTCTCGAGGAGCACGCCTTCGAAGGCGGAGTTCGGTTCGACGTCGAGCTCTCGCCGAACATCGAGCCGCTGGTCGTCGAGATCGTCCAGGATTTCTGCACGCAGCGCCTGGGCAGCGCGCCCAAGAATGCCGTCGAATACCTGCGAGCGAACCAGCTCGGGCTCGCCGCGCTCGTGCGCACCGGCATGTACGCCGCGAGAATGCCGGACGCGCCGCTCATCGCCGACGGCACCGGGACGGATCTCGAGCGCGCGGTCGACGAGTACCGAGCCGCGCGCCGCCACTACGCCGAGGCGTGGTCGACCGGCAAGAGCGAGGTGCGCACCCTCCTCTTGTCCACCCAGGCGCTGAACGGCAATTCGTACAGCCCCGCGATCCGCGAGCGGGCGCTCGCCGAGGCGGAAGCGGCGCACGCGACGGCCGAAGACTCGCTGATCGGCATCTCCGACGATTTCCGGCGACTCACGACGGCGTCGATCCGGAAAGCCGTCAAACGAAACTGCATCGAGCCCAAACACGCCGCGTTCGACGCTTGCCAGGAGCTGATCACCGCGGCCGAGTCTTTGAACGCCGCGTTCGAGGATTGGGCGCTCGCGCTCCAGCGCGATCTCGTCGACCGCGTCCGCTCGGAGCTTCCGGCGCGCTCCGCCGAAATCTCGGTGATGTCGTTCGACGACTTGATTCACGGCGTCTTCGCGGCGTTGAACGGGCCGCGGGGACGCGCGCTTGCCGCGACATTGCGGCGGCGATTTCCCGCGGCACTCATCGACGAATTCCAGGATACCGACCCGGTTCAGTACGACATTTTTCGCAAGGTCTACGCGACGACGAGGGGCGCATCCTTGTTTCTCATCGGCGATCCGAAGCAAGCGATCTACGGCTTTCGCGGCGCCGACATTTTTGCGTACCTCGAAGCGTCGCACCAGGCGGGTGAACCGTTCACGCTCGACACCAATTTTCGCTCGGATCCGACGCTGGTTCGGGCCGTGAATGCGGTGTTTTCCCGATCGCCGGAGCCATTTTTGCTCAAAGGCATCGACTTCTCTCAAGTCCGATCTCCGCCGGAGCGCGCGGACGCGTTGTCGCTGGGCGGTGCGCCGGTGAGCGGTCTCGACGTCTTGTTCGTCGGAAAGATGCCGGCAGAAAATGGTCGCGGACGCACGTCGCCCAAGCCGGAAATGGTGCCCGAGCTCGTCGCGCGCGACATTGCGCAGACGCTCGCGTCGAAAACGACGCTGCGACACAAAACCTCGACCGGCAAAATCACCGAAGAAGAGCTGCACCCTGGCCACTTCGCCGTGCTCACGCGAAGCAACAAGGAAGCGCGCGAAGTTCAGATCGCGCTGACGGCGCTCGGGATCCCGAACGTCCTCCACGGCGATCAGAGCGTGCTCGACACCGACGAGGCCGACGACATGGCGCGCGTTCTCGACGCGCTCGCCGATCCACGAAGCGCGGACGCCGTTCGCGCGGCGCTCTCGACGAATTTACTCGGCCTGGACGCGACGGCGCTGTTCGATCTCGGCGAAGACGAAGCGCGCTGGGAGCGATGGACGACCGATTTTTCACGGTGGAGCGATCTCTGGGAGCGAAGCGGCTTTTTGACCGCCATGCGCCGCTTGTTTACCGATCTGCGCGTTTCCGAGCGGCTCCTCGAATCGCGCGGAGGCGAACGACGCCTCACGAATTTCATGCACCTCGCCGAGCTATTGCATCGCGAAGCGTCCGAGCGGCGTCTCGGGGTGTCGGGACTCCTCGCGTGGTTCGATCTGGTTCGCCTGGAGAAGAGCGCACGCCTCGACGTCGCCCCCGAGGCGCAGCAAGTGCGGCTCGAAAGCGACGAGTTTCGCGTCCAGCTCACGACGGTGCATCGGAGCAAGGGGCTCGAATACCCCATCGTGTATCTGCCGTTCCTCTTCGGAAAAATGGGACTTCTCCAGAAGGAGGAGCACAACCTCCGGTATCACGACCCCGCGCACGAGAACCGGATGGTGCTCGACATCCGTCCGAAGGATCGAAAAGGCGAAGCGCGACAACAAGCCGAATCCGAAGCGTGCGCCGAAGGTCTCCGCCTCGCGTACGTCGCGCTGACGCGGGCCAAGCATCGGACGGTCGTCGTGTGGGGGCCTTTCAAAGACGCGAGCAAGTCGGCGCTCGCCCACCTCTTCGACGCGAAGCATCCGCTCCGGGCGACCAGCGGCGCCGACAGCGTCGAAGAGGAGACGATGCTCGAGGACGTGCGATCGCTCGCCCATGAATCGGACGGCGCGATTCGCATCCGCACGCCCGACGCCGGCTCCGCGCCGCCGTGGCGCGGGGATGGGACCACCAGCGCCGCATTGGTTGCACGCGCACTCAAGCGGCGGCTCGGTCCGGGGTTTCGCACGTCGAGCTTCACCTCGCTCACGGCGGGCGCCGAAGTCCACGCGCCGATCGACGAAGGTCGCGATCTGGATCCGGAAGCACCGCTCGACGCCGGACCGGTCGAACCCGTCGTCGTCGGCCCCAAAGTGCCCCTCCATGATTTTCCGCGCGGGCCGCGCGCCGGCAATGCGCTCCACCTGGCGCTCGAAGAGGCCGATTTCGAACGCAAGGACCCCGACGAACTGGCGCGCGCCGTTCAATCGAGCCTCGCGCGGCACGGGTTTTCCGCGCCGGACCTCGCGCCTCAGGTCACGGACGCCCTCGCGAGCGCGCTTCGCACGCCGCTCCTCGCCGAAAATCCCGCGCTTTGCCTCGAGCGTATCGCGCGCGACAAGCGCGTTTCGGAAATGGAGTTCACCTTTCCGCTCGGCGACGATCGACGGAGCCGAGCCGGGTCGCTGGTGACGGCGAATGCTCTCGCCAAAGTGCTCCGCGAGCGCAAGAGCGCCCCCTACCCTCGCGATTATCCGAATCGCGTTCAAGCCCTCGGGTTCCAGCCGCTCGCGGGGTTTCTTCGCGGGTTCATCGACCTGGTCTTCGAGCACGAGAATCGATTTTACGTCGTCGACTACAAATCGAACTATCTCGGCGACGCGCCGTCACACTATCGACAGCCTTCGCTCGTCGACTCGATGGCAAGGCATCACTATTTTCTGCAGTACCACCTGTACTGCGTGGCGCTGCATCGCACGCTCGAGCTTCGGCTTCGAGACTACGCTCCCGCGGAACACCTGGGCGGCGTCTTCTACTTGTTCTTGCGGGGAATGGCCGAGGAGCGCGGGCCGTCGACCGGCGTGTTCTTCGATCGCCCCGAGCCGGCGGCGATCGAGGGGCTCTCTCGCACGCTCGGAACGATTCGCGAGGCGCGCGCATGAACGAACTACTCCGACGATTGTCGAACGAGGGCGCATTCACGGCGCTCGACGTCGAGCTCGCGCTCACCCTGTCCGATCTCGCGGGCGACGCGAACGGCGACGTCTTGCTGGGCGTCGCCGCGGCGAGCCGCGCGACGCGGGAAGGTCACGTGTGCGCCGATCTCGCGCGCCTCGCGGCACGCCGCATTTCCGTCGAGGACGACGCCGAGCTGACGAGCGACACGTATCCGGCGCTCGCGGCGTGGCGGCAATCGCTCGCGACGAGCTCGCTCGTGAGCGACGGCGTTCGCACTTCGCCGCTCGTCCTCGACGCGAAGGACCGACTCTATTTGCGGCGCCATTGGGAAGACGAGCGCGCCGTGGCGACGGCGCTTCGCGCGCGCGCCGCGAACCACGTCGAGCCGGCGAATCGAGCCGCGTCGCGCGCGCTCCTCGAACGACTCTTCGGGTCCGCAGAGCACGGCACGACGGATTTTCAGCGGATGGCCGCGGCGATGGCGGCGATCTCGACGCTGTCGATCGTTTCCGGAGGACCGGGGACCGGCAAGACGTGGACCGCGACGAAGATCGTCGCGCTCGCCGTCGCAGATTTACTCGCCCGCGGAGTCGCCGCGCCGAAAGCGTTGCTCCTCGCGCCGACGGGAAAGGCCGCAGCGCGGCTCGCCGAGTCGACCACGCGCGCGAAACGGGCGCTCGATTGCCCGGAAGCGCTGCTCGAGTGGATCCCGGAACACGCGGAAACGGTGCATCGCGCGCTCGGGCGGAAGCGCTCGCCGCGCCCGTCGTTTCTCGAGGCTGACCGCACCGTGCTCGCCGACATCGTCGTGGTCGACGAAGCGTCGATGATCGATCTGTCGTTGATGCGGCAGCTCCTCGACGCGCTCGCACCGGAAGCGCGGCTCGTCTTGCTCGGCGATCGACTCCAGCTGTCGTCCGTCGAAGCCGGCGCGGTGCTCGCCGACATTTGCGGACCCGCGCCCGGCGCTCGTTACTCCGCGGAGCTATCCCAGCGCCTCGAGCGGGCATTCGGATTGTCGCTCCCCGTCGAGCTCGTCGGCGCAGACGGCGCACGCGGCGCGCCGATCGACGACGCGATCGTCACGTTGACCCGCGGACGTCGATTTTCGCAGGCGAGCTCGGTCGGTGCGCTCGCCCGCGCGATCGAGCAGGGCGACGTCGAGCGGGTGCTCGACGTGTTTTCGTCCAGCGACGAGCTCGTGTTGCTCGAGCCGTCGCGCGCTCGAGCTCAGCATCCGCGGCTCGCCTCCGTCATGCGAGACGGGTTCGCGCCGCTCGCGTCGAGCCGCAACCCGGAAGAAGCCTTTGCACGACTCGACGCGTTTCGCGTGCTCTCGGCGCATCGCAAGGGCCCGCTCGGTGTCGAAGGGCTCAACCGGACCATCGAAGAGCTCTTGACCGAGGCGGACCTCCTCGGACCGCGCGCGTGGTTCGTGCGGCCGGTGCTGGTCACGAAAAACGATCGCGACCTCGGGCTGTTCAACGGCGATGTCGGAGTGCTTTTCCGGGGGTCGACTGAAGGCGCGCCCCGCGTCGGGTTTCCGGCATCCGGGGACGGCGGCGTTCGGGCGCTCTCACCGGCGCGCTTGCCACCTCACGAGCCCGCGTTCGCCATGACGATCCACAAGAGCCAGGGTTCGGAGTTCGACGACGTGGTCGTCGTGCTTCCCGACGACGACTCGCCGCTGCTCTCGCGCGAGCTCCTCTACACGGCCGTGACGCGCGCGCGCCGCCGCGTGATCGTCCACGCCGCCAAGGCCACCATTCGGGCGGCCGTCGCTCGCACCGTGGCGCGCGCGTCGGGTCTCGGCGATGCGCTTCGCGCGCCGACCGATCCCGTCACTTTCGCCGTAACGTCCATAGCGTCGCGCCGTCGTCCGTGACGGTAGCGAGCGCGTGGTCGTCCGCTCCGCGCACGATCCGGAGGTCGCCGACGTCGGGGCGCGGCGTCTCGACACGAGTCTGCACGCGACCGACGTCGCGCAACACCGCAAAGTAGTTTCGCGGCACGTCCGGCGCGGCTGCGGAGACGCGCGACAGGCCGAGCGCGTCGATCGCAGGAGCGAGCTCGGCGACCTCGCTACCGTCGCCGAGGTCGAACGAGCGAAACTGTTGCATACGCGCCGCGCCGCCCGAGAGCAGCCCGAACGACGCCGCGCCCACGCGGGTATGCGACGCGCCCGCCGCGAAGAGCGCGAGCGTCGCGACCGTCGCGACTCCGGCGCGGAGCCATCGACCGGGAACATGACGCAGGACGCCCTCGAGTCCGACGGCCGCGAGCATCGCGAGAAACGGAAGCGCCGCGTCGACCCGAGGCGGGAACGTCAGGAGCACCTTCGGGGTGAGACCGGGGCCGACGACGACCGCAACGAGCACGAGGACGATCAACGCCCCGAGCCCGCGCTGAGGCCGACTCCGCACGCCACGTCGCCGAGCCCGAGCATCGACGAGGAGCCGCCCGAGGCCGAGCGCTCCGAGAACGACGACCGCGATCGGCGTCGTCGCGACGAGCCAAGTGCCCGCGTAACCCCAGGGAATGGTCGCGACCGTGACGGGCGCGCCGAGAAACGTCGCCGGTTCGACGCGAGGTTCGAGGCCGGGGACGAGGAGCCACTCGGCGATCGTGGCGGCGCCTCCTTTCCAGAGAAGCGGAGAGACAGCGAAGACGATCGGCGGGCTCAGGACGATGGCCCAGAGGAGCGCGGTCGGCGCCGGAGCGCGCCCCTGTCGCCAGGCGCGGAACGCGCCGCGCGTGCCGAGCGAATAGTGCGCCATCAAGAGCGGCAAGATCCAAAGCGACGCGAGCGAGTAGACGACGGCGAGTCCCACGACCACGCCGAAGAGGACGCCCGTGCATCGAAATTTCGGCGCGCGCTCGCCGCGTCGCACGGCTTGAGTCGGGGGCAGCGACCGGACGTAGGCCGCGAGGATCCCGAGCCACAGGCTCGCGACGACGGCGGGCTCCGATGCGACCGCGGCCGCGTGCGTCCAGCGCGGCATCGCGAGGAGCAGACACGCCGCGAGCGCGCCGACCACCGCGCCGTGCGTCGCTTCTGCGATCAGGTACACGGAGAGCGGCGCGAGAGCCGTCGCGAAGAGCCAGCCGAGCCGATCGGCCGTCAGTCGGTCGAGGAGCTTCGCGTGGGCCAGCACTTCGCCGAGCCAACCGGAGAGCAGCGCGGGACCGACCCCGTGCGGCGCGAGCTCGCCGTAAATGGCCTCCGCGCTCGACGAGACCATCGAGTTCGGGCCGTAGTCGGTCACGGCGCGCCAGAGCTCGGTCGCCCGCGCAATCACGCCGACGCGCGCGAGCTCGGCGAACGTCGGTCCGATCCCCCGCGACGCGACCAAGGTCACCGCGACGCCGCCGACCAAAACGCACGCTGCGACGACTCGCGAACGGCGTGGACCGGGCGGCTCGAGCGGACCGAAGAGAGCCAAAGCCGGCGCAGGCTACCTCACCGCGCCCGGTTTCGGAGGAGTTCCCGGCGCCCACATCGAGCCGCCGGCCCAGGAACGCCGCCCCCCGTTGCATCGCTGAAAATTTGGGGGAACTTGCCTGCGCGACTATGAAACGATGGTCGTGGTCCGCCGTCGTTACGTGGCGCTCGCCCTCGCCGTTTCGGGGTGCACCGCTCCCCCGCCCACCGGCCCGGAGCCGGCGAAGGAGAAGCCCGCGACGACGGTGACGGCGGCTTCGGACCCCGTCCCCACGGCGACGCCCGCGACGGCCGCGTGCCCAGAAGACATGGTGCTCGTCGAGGGCGCATTCTGTCCGGCCGCCGACGAAGAGTGCGAAGCACACGACCCCGAGTACGAAGCCAACCACGACAAGAGCGAACGCTGTCTGAAGTTCACCTCGCCGAGTCGCTGCGTCTCGTCGAAGCGCGAGCTCATGCGGTTTTGCGTGGACCGTTACGAATGGCCCAATCGGGCCGGCGAGCGACCCGCCGTGCTCGTGGATTTTCACGGCGCGGAGACGGCTTGCGGAGCGACGGGAAAGCGCCTCTGCGAAGAGCCCGAGTGGACGTTCGCGTGCGAAGGCGAAGCCATGCTCCCGTACGTGACCGGCTACGAACGCGACCCGAAGGCATGCGTGATCGATCGACCGTGGATGTCGCGACCGACGACGCCGTTCAAGCAATGGGACGGCTGCATGGCGGACGACGAGTGCCGGCGGGCGTTCGGGAAGCTCGACCAGCGCGAGCCGTCGGGTTCATTCCCGCGATGCGTCTCGCCGTTCGGCGCGTTCGACATGAACGGCAACGTCAACGAATGGGTCGACATGCCGGGCGAACGCTATCCGAATCGGTCGGGATTGAAGGGCGGCTGGTGGGGGCCGGTGCGTGACCGATGTCGTCCAACGGTGCGTTTCCACAATGAGTCGGATTGGGGATACGAGATCGGGTTTCGCTGCTGCAAGGACGCAAAGCCGTAGGCCGCGCCGCGTCGAGATCCCCCTTGCGGGCCGGGAGTCCCGCGTACACAATCCTACCTGCCACCCCCGTGGCCGTCGGTTTTCGCCCCGAGCAATTCATTGCCGACGGGTTCGGCGATCGACGCGAATTGGCTTCAGTTTCATCGCCCTTTTCGGCTTCGCGCGTGCTTCCTCGCTCTCGGGGGGCCAAGGCGCGCCGGGGTCGAATGCCCGAAGACTGCCCGTGATTGTCATTAGGAGATCAGCGTCCATGAGCAGCCTACCTGAGCGATCTGGCCTGTACGACCCCCAGTTCGAGCGCGACGCGTGCGGCGTCGGTTTCGTCGCGAACATCAAGGGCGTGGCCTCGCATCGCATCGTTCGGCAAGGGGTCGAAATCCTGCTGAACCTCGTACATCGCGGCGCTTGCGGCTGCGACCCGCTCACCGGCGACGGTGCGGGCATTCTCATCCAGATGCCGCACGAGTTCTTCGAGCGAGAGGCGGCCAAGCGCGGCATCAAGCTCCCGCCGCTCGGCGAGTACGGCGCGGGCTGCGTGTTCCTGCCGCGGAACCCGCAAGAGCGCCGTCGCTGTCAGCAGATCGTCGAAGACAAGGTGCTCGCGACCGGGCAGCGGTTTCTCGGGTGGCGCGACGTTCCCGTGGACGAGAATTCGCTCGGCCCGATGGCGCGACAGAGTGCGCCGGTCATCAAGCAGATCCTCGTCGGTTCGTCGGGTCTCGACCAGACGACGTTCGAGCGGAAGCTGTATGTCATTCGGAAGTGGGCTGAGCGCACGGTGCGCGAGAGCGATCTGAACGAAGCCGAGCGCTTCTTCATCCCGAGCCTCTCGTCGCGGACGCTCGTCTACAAGGGGCTCCTGCTCGCCGAGCAGCTGTCGGCGTTCTATCGCGACCTCGAGGACGAAGCGCTCGTGAGCGCGATCGCGATGGTGCACCAGCGGTTCAGCACGAACACGTTCCCCACGTGGGAGCTCGCGCAACCGTTCCGCGTTCTCTGTCACAACGGCGAGATCAACACGCTCCGCGGCAACACCGCGTGGATGCGCGCCCGCGAACAGGTGTTCGACGGCCGCGTCTTCGGCGAAGACACGCACCACATCTTGCCGATCGTCAGCCCGGGCGGCAGCGACTCGGCGAACCTCGACAACGTCGCGGACATGCTCGTCCACGCGGGGCGCTCTCTGCCCCACGTGATGATGATGCTCGTCCCCGAGGCGTGGCAGAGCGACGCGCAGATGCCGCAAAATAAGCGGGACTTCTACGAGTATCACTCGTGCCTCATGGAGCCCTGGGACGGCCCGGCCGCGCTCTGTTTCAGCGATGGCCGCAGCATCGGCGCGGTGCTCGATCGCAACGGCCTCCGCCCCGCGCGCTGGCTCGTCACCAAAGACGGCATCGTCGTCATGGGCTCCGAGACGGGCGTTCTCGATTTCCCGGCCGAGAACATCGAGCGCAAGGGGCGCCTCGAGCCCGGGCGCATGTTCCTCGTCGACCTCGAGCAGGGTCGCATCGTCGACGACGACGAGATCAAGAACGCCCTGGCCGGCCGGAAGCCCTACGGCAAGTGGCTGAAGGACAACAAGATCACGATCGCCGACCTCGACGACGTGGACGACGCCCCGCAGAGCGTCGAGAAGCTGCCGCTTCGCGCGCGGCAAAAGATGTTCGGCTACACCCTCGAAGATCTCCGGATCTTGATGGCGCCGATGGCCGAAAAAGGGCTCGAGGCCGTCGGATCGATGGGCACCGACACGCCGCTCGCGGTGCTATCGGACGAACCGCAGCTCCTGTTCAACTACTTCAAGCAGCACTTCGCGCAGATCACGAACCCCGCGATCGACTCGATCCGCGAGGAGCTCGTGATGAGCCTGAAGACGTACATCGGGGCAGAAGGCAATTTGCTCTTCGAGCTCCCCGATCAAGCGCAGATGCTCGAGTTGCCTCACCCGATCCTCACCAACGGCGATCTCGCGAAGCTCCGGCACGCGAACATCATGCATCAGCGGAAGCCGCCGACGTTGCCGGCGCTGTTTCGCGTCGCAGACGGCGGCGACGGCCTGAAGGCGGCGCTCGACGAGCTCTGCCGGCTCGCCTCGATCGCGGTGAAGAACGAATACGGCTTCATCATCCTGAGCGATCGCGGCGCGAACGCGGAGTTCGCGCCGGTGCCCGCGCTCCTGGCGACAGCGGCGGTGCACCATCACCTCGTCCGGAACGGCACGCGCACCAAGCTCGGCATCATCGTCGAGACCGGCGAAGCCCGTGAAGTGCATCACTTCGCGCTCCTCACCGGGTACGGCGCGGGCGCCATCAATCCGTACGTCGCGCTCGAGTCGCTGAACGACATGGTCCGCGATGGCAGCTACACGGGCATCAGCGACCCGAAGCAGGCCGAGTCGAAGTACATCAAGGCGATCAACAAGGGCTTGCTCAAGGTCATGAGCAAGATGGGGATCAGCACCCTGCAGAGCTACCGGGGCGCGCAGATCTTCGAGGCCATCGGGCTCTCGCCGGAGCTCATCGACCGATATTTCACCGGCACGGCGTCCCGCATTTCGGGCATCGACATCGACGTCATCGCGAAGGAATGCGCGATGCGGCACGAGCGGGCGTTCCCGAAGCGCACCGCGCCGACGCCGCTCCTCGAGATGGGCGGCGTGTACCACTACCGCGCGCAGGGCGAGCGCCACCTGTGGAACCCAAAGACGATCAGCGCCTTGCAGCGCGCGGTGCGGCTCGAGGACGTGAAGAGCTACGAGGAGTACTCGGCGTTCATCAACGACCAGTCGGGCGGCTTGCTCACGCTCCGTGGCCTCTGGGAGTTCTCGAAGGAAAACACGCCGGTGCCCCTCGCCGAGGTCGAGCCGGCGGCGCAGATCGTGAAGCGGTTCGCGAGCGGCGCGATGAGCTTCGGCTCGATCAGCTCCGAGGCGCACGAGAACCTGGCGCGGGCGATGAACCGCATCGGCGGCAAGAGCAACACCGGCGAGGGCGGCGAGCGTGAAGAGCGCTTCGTCGATGACCGACGGAGCGCGATCAAGCAAGTCGCCTCGGCGAGATTCGGCGTCACGACGCACTACCTCGTGAACGCCGACGAGCTTCAGATCAAGATTTCTCAGGGCGCGAAGCCCGGAGAAGGCGGACAGCTCCCGGGCCACAAGGTCGATGCGATCATCGCAAAGACCCGGCACTCGACGCCGGGGGTGACGCTCATCTCGCCTCCCCCGCACCACGACATCTACTCGATCGAAGATCTCGCGCAGCTCATCTTCGACCTGAAGATGGCGAACCCCAAAGCGCGGATCAGCGTGAAGCTCGTCGCGGAAGCGGGCGTGGGCACCGTCGCAGCCGGCGTCGCGAAAGCACACGCCGACGTCATCCTGATCGCCGGTCACGACGGCGGCACCGGTGCTTCGCCTCAGACGAGCATCAAGCACGCCGGCGTTCCCTGGGAGCTCGGCCTCGCCGAGACACACCAGGTGCTCGTGAAGAACGACCTGCGGAGCCGCACCATTCTTCAGGCGGACGGACAGATGCGAACCGGCCGCGACGTGGTCATCGCGGCGCTGCTCGGCGCGGAGGAGTTCGGGTTCGCGACGGCGCCGCTCGTCGCTTCGGGTTGCATCATGATGCGAAAGTGCCACTTGAACACCTGCCCCGTCGGCATCGCGACGCAGGATCCGGAGCTCCGGAAAAAATTCACGGGCAAGCCCGAACACGTCGTGAACTTCATGTTCTACGTCGCGGAAGAGGCGCGAAAGTACATGGCGGAGCTCGGGTTCCGGACCATCACCGAGATGATCGGCCGAGTCGACAAGCTCAAGGTCCGCACCGACATCGATCATTGGAAGGCGTCGCGGCTCGATTTCTCGGACGTGCTGAAGCCCGCGGACCGCGGCCCGGGCGTCGACGTGTGCCGGACCATCGTCCAGGACCACGGCGTCGAGCGCTCGCTCGACATGGAGCTCATCGAGCGCTGCAAAGAGACGCTCGAGACGGGCAAGCGCGTCGAGTTCACGCAGACCATCCGCAACGTGCACCGCACCGCGGGCGGCATGCTCGCCGGCGAGCTCAGCCGCCGCTTCGGAAAGAAGGGGCTTCCGCACGGCACGCTTCGAATCAACTTCGAAGGGACCGCCGGGCAGAGCTTCGGCGCCTGGATGGTCGACGGCATGCAGTTCGCGCTCGCCGGAGACGCGAACGACTACGTCGGCAAGGGCATGTCGGGCGGCGTGATGGCGATTCATCCGCCGAAGGGCACGACGTTCAAGTCGGACGAAAACATCGTGGTCGGCAACACGGTGATGTACGGCGCGACGAGCGGCACGGCGTTCTTCAACGGCGTCGCTGGAGAGCGCTTCTGCGTTCGCAATAGCGGCGCGGTCGCCGTCGTCGAGGGCGTCGGCGATCACGGGTGCGAGTACATGACCGGCGGCCGCGTCGTGATCATCGGCAAGACCGGACGCAACTTTGCGGCCGGCATGAGCGGCGGTTTCGCCTACGTGCTCGACGAAGACGGCAAGTTCGAGAGCCGATGCAACCTCGAGATGGTGGAGCTCGGCGGTCTTGCCGCGGAAGACGCCGCGCTCGTCGCCGCACTTCTCGAACGCCACCACGAGCTCACCCGTAGCGAAAAAGCGAAGCGCCTCTTGAACCAGTGGGAAAAGACGCTCTCGATGTTCGTGAAGGTCGTGCCGATCGAGTACCGGCGAGTGCTCGAAGAGATGGACCGCCAGCGTGCTCAAAAGATTGTGTCCGCCGAGCCGTCGTCGGCCGCGGCCATGACGCCTTAGTCGTTCGTCGACGTTTCCGAATTAGAAGCGAGTCAGGGAACACATCGTGGGAAAAATCACTGGTTTCATGGAGTACCAGCGAAGCGACGCGCACAAGCGCGCCCCCGCCGAGCGGGTCAAGGACTACCGCGAATACGAGCTGCCGGTGCTGCAGGCCGAACTCCAGTTGCAGGGCGCACGCTGCATGGATTGCGGCGTTCCGTTCTGTAACACCGGTTGCCCGCTCGGAAACCTGATCCCCGACTGGAACGACCACGTCTATCACAACGATCTCGCCTCCGCGATCGAGTCACTGCACTCGACGAACAACTTCCCGGAGATCACCGGTCGCATCTGTCCGGCGCCCTGTGAAGCGTCGTGCGTCCTGAACATCAACGACGACCCGGTGAGCATCAAGCTGATCGAGAAGTCGATCGTCGACCAGGCTTGGGAGCGCGGGATGGTCGTCCCGAAGCCGGCGCTCGCGCGCACCGGGAAAAAGGTCGCCGTGGTCGGCTCGGGTCCGGCGGGCCTCGCCGCCGCGCAGCAGCTCGCGCGCGCTGGACACGACGTCACCGTGTTCGAGAAGGCCGATCGCCTGGGTGGGCTCCTCACGTACGGGATCCCCGACTTCAAAATGGAGAAATATCACGTCACCCGCCGCGTCGAGCAGATGCGGGCCGAGGGCGTGCAATTCAAGACCAGCGTGAACGTCGGCGTCGATATTTCGGCTGCGGATCTCAGAAAGCAGTTCGACGCGGTGTGCCTCGCCGGCGGGTCGCGAAAGCCACGCGATTTGCCGGTACCTGGCCGCGACTTCAAGGGCGTTTACTACGCCATGGAGTTCCTCGAGCAGCAGAACCGGCGCGTCGCGGGCGACGTCGTCCCCGACGACATCGCGATCCTCGCCACGGGAAAGAAAGTCGTCGTCATCGGCGGCGGCGACACCGGGAGCGACTGCATCGGTACCTCGAACCGCCACGGTGCGACCGTCGTCGTGAACTTCGAGATCATGCCGCGCCCCCCGGACGAGCCGAGCCCGACCACGCCGTGGCCGCTCTGGCCGCTCATGATGCGCACGTCGAGCTCGCACGAAGAAGGCGTCCACCGCGACTTCGCGGTGTCGACGATCCGATTCGTCGATGACGGCGCGGGCAACGTGAAAGGGCTCGACTGCGCTCGCGTCGAGCTCGTCGGCGGGAAATTCGTGCCCGTCGTGGGCAGCGAATTCCACCTCGAGGCGGATCTCGTGCTCCTCGCGATGGGCTTCGTGCATCCCGAGCACGACGGGCTCCTGACCGAGCTCGGCGTCAAACTCGACGGACGCGGGAACGTCCAGGTCGACAAACACTTCATGTCGAGCGTCCCCGGCGTATTCGCCGCGGGCGACATGCAACGCGGCCAATCGCTCGTCGTGTGGGCGATCGCAGAGGGCCGAAAAGCTGCGGCGGCGATCGACGCCTACCTCGTCGGGCATACCGAGCTGCGAACACCGCGCACCGCCGGCGTGCTTCGCTGAAGCCGGAAGCGACGAGATAGCTTCGCTTTCTCAGAAACCGTAGCGAGCACCCCGCTTCTACGGACCGGCGTCGGGGGCGAGGTCGGGGGGCGCGATGAGGTCCGCGTCCGGACCTGGGCCGTCGAGCGCCCGCAGGAACGCGACGAGCTGCGCGCGCTCGTCGTCCGTGAGATTGCGCGGCGCATTCTCGGAAATGCCGGGGTAACCGCTCGTGTCGCCGCCGTTGTTGAAGAAGATCACGACGTCTTCGAGGCTGCGAAACTGGCCCGTGTGCGTGAAGCTCGGACGCTGATTCACGCAGCGAAGGCTCGGCGTGGCAAACGCCCCCGTGAGGGACGTGAACGTCTTCGGCAACGAATCGATGCGTCCGTCGTAACCGTCGCTGTACTTCCCCTTGGAGTTCAGCGGGTCGGCGACCATCGCCGGCAGGCCGTCCGAGGCTCCGCCGTCGTAGATGGGCGTCACGAAGAACGTGAAGTCGGGGTGGAGCCCGATATTGTGGAAGTAGTGGTCGGTGAGAAAAGGCCCCGAGTGACAGTTACTGCAGGCGGCCTTACCGACGAAGAGTTGCGCGCCCGCTTGCTCGTCCGCCGAGAGCGCCGTCGCGTCGCCGTGCATCCACGAGTCGAAGCGGCTCTGTCCACAGCTGAGCTGCCTCGTGTAGGCCTCGATGGCCTTGCCCATGTTGACGACGACACGAGTGACATCGGGGTCGTCGTAGCCGGTCTTCACGCACGAGCCGTGGACCTGGTCCGTAGGTAATACGTTGCAGCCCGCGTCGCTCGGATCCACCGCGGCGTACTGCGTGAGCGACGGCATCGGGCCGAAGATGGCCTCGTAGTCCGAGCGGTAGAGTCGGGCGATCTGCTGCGCGACGAAGAGGCGTGAACTGTTGAACTCGATCGGATCTTCGATCGGCGTGAACGGTTGGTTGAACGCCGCGTCGTGGCGACCATCCCAGTTCAGGAGCTGTACCTGATTGACGTCCAGGAGCGACATCGCGCGGCGATGAGTCCACCCGGACGCGAGCGAGATTTGCCCTCGTGAGCTTCGCGTATCGGAGAACTCGGTCGGCGGGACGTGGCAGCTCGCGCAGGCGACCTTCCCCGTTTCGCCCTGAAGGCCCAAGGTGCCCGGGTCGCCGTTGTTCGCCTCGTCGAGAAGCTGGCCGGAAAAGCGGGTCTCGAAGAACAGCTTCTTCCCGAATTCAGCGGCGCGAGGATCGGCGAGATACTTGTTCGTGGGATCGGCGGGGGCCTGTGGAAGTTCATCCGGCGAGAGAGCCTGAAGCTTCTTGAGGACGTCGGGGTCGAGGCCTGCCGGGACTCTATTCGCCGTCGAAGGCCCGGCGCCGGACGCGCGCGCTCCCGTGTTCGAACAGGCACTGCACAGCGCCGCAACGGCAAAACAACGGATGAACACGGGGCGAAAATTCAACGGTCGACCTCGATGGCTGAGACGGACTTTACTCGATCCGAATCGTCTTTCTATCTCTGGACTGCTACGCCCGGGCCTCGTGTGGGCATAAGTGCCGGCTCGCGACTCGAGACGCCACACTCGCGAGAGCCGCAGACGAGACCTTAGTTTCCGCACGCTTCGACGTGATTTGCAACCCTCCGCGGCCCGAAAAGGCTGAGAAATGCTTCATCTGCGACGATGGTGCGACGCAGTGGAACGCGATGCGCACATCGTCTCCGGCGACCACACGCGCCATTGATGCGCGCATCCGCGCATCGATGATCGACATTCGGCCATTGGCGATCTCCATGTCACACGACGCGAGCGCCGTGGACTCGACGCCGATGTGGCGCACGACGCGCCGAGCATCGGCCGAGCCCGAGCCAACGCGACACGGAGAACGCGCGACCCCGCCCGCATCGTCCCGGTTACGACGAGTGAATCGCGCAGGAACGCGCAGCGGATCGCGCGGGCTAGGACGCTACGACGCGCCATGTTACACGCGGGAAAATGCCCGCTCTTGTGACGACGGGTCCGTCCATCTTGTACGCGTCGGCGTTCGCCGTCGCGTTCCTGTGGCTGGGCGTGGCGCTCGGGCAGAAGCTTCAGCGGTGGCTCGGAATCAGTAGCACCACGAGCGAAATCGAATGGTTCGTGACGGCGGCCGCGCTCGGAATCGGAGCCCTGCAGTTCGTGCCGTTTGCACTCGGCGCGACCGGCCTGCTCAAGGTCACGTCCCTCAGAATTGCCATGGCCGGCGTCGTGCTCGTGCTTTCGCCGGAGCTCGGGCGGGTGGGCATGCGGACGCTACGCGGCCTTCGCGCGCAGGCGAAGCCGTCCGCGTGGGTTCTCGCCTGTCTCGCCGTGCTCGCTCCCGCGGTGCTCGCCGCGTTGTTGGTCGCCCTCACGCCGACCCTCGACGCCGACGGCCTCGGGTACCACCTGACCGTCCCCAAGCGGTGGCTCGAAAACGGCTCTCTTTGTTACCTTCCCACGTACCCGTATTCGAACACGCCGATGGGCGTGGAAATGCTCTTCACGATCGCCATGGCCGTCGCCGGGGACGCGGCCGCGAAGACTCTGCACTTCACGCTCGGGATTCTCGGCGCGCTCGGCCTCTACGCGACTGGTAAACGCGCGAGCACGGCCGCCGTCGGCGCCACCGCCGCGATGCTGTTCCTCGTCGGCCCGACCGGCGTCAGCGATCTGCTCGGCTGGGCGTATCTCGAGGGCGCGACGGCCTTCGCGATGATCGCGTCGGCGCTCGCGTGGACCATCTGGTTCAAAGACAGACAGCGTGGGTGGCTCGAGTGCGCCTTCGTCCTCGCCGGCTTCGGGGTGTCGTTCAAGCTCACGGCCGCGCTCTTCCCCATCGCGCTCGCCGTGCTCACCATCGGCGTCCTCAGCGACAAGGAAACCCGCGAGCGGACCATTGCTCCCGACCCGCTCCGTCTCGCCGTGCGCCTCTCCGCCTTGACCGCCGTCCCGGTCCTTCCGTGGCTCACGCGCTCGCTCTTGCTCACCGGAAATCCGTTTTTCCCGCTCTTCGCCGGACTCATTCCCTCCCGCGATCTGTCGCCGGGCATCGCGAAAAAGTTCGAGGAGTACAACCGCTACTTGCTGTGGGCGAGCCGGCAGCTCTCGACGTGGGGACTCCACGAACGGAAGCTGCTGCTCGCTGCCGTCGCGGTGGTCGTCGCGGTCCTCTCCGGCGTGGCGTTCGCGCGACTGCGCTCGCGGGTCGCGCGCAGCGCGACGATCGCCCTGGCGCTCACGACGCTCGTGCAGCTCGGCGCCGTGGGCCTCTATGCCCGCTACTGGATCCCCATGCTGGCCGTACTCCAGCTCCCGCTCCTCATTGCGATCGCGCCGAGCTTGTCGTGGCGCTGGGTGCAGGTCGGGCTCCTCGCGCTCGCGACGTTGTCGTCAGTGACGCGAGCGCGGCACACGCTCGGCGCGACGGGGGCGACCGGCGCAGAGCTCGCCCGCACGGCGTTCGGCGCAGAAAGCCAAGAGGAGTTCCTGTCGCGTCACATGCCGCTCTACCCGATCTACGAGCGCGCGAATCGGACCCTCCCCGCCGACGCACGCATCGTTCTGTCGACGTATTGCGGCGGCTTCTACCTCGACCGAACAACGTATTGCGCCGAGTTCGTCCAGGACTCATTGCGCCTCACGGCATGGGGCGCGTTCATGGAAGACGTCCGACGCCTCGGGGTCACGCACATCGTGACGCCGACCGCCGTCGTGGCCGGACAAGGGCCCATCGCGGACAGCGGCGGCTCGGTGTCGGACATTTTCCGAACGCAACAGAACGACTTCATCGGACGGTTGCTGAGAGACTCCGGTCACCTCCTGGTGACGGCGTCCGACGAAGGGCTCTATGCGCTGAGCCCCTTGCCTCGATGACGTCTTCTTATTGGCTCTGCTGAACCGTGACCTCGAGGTTAGCGACGTACTCCTCGGGGTCGGTTTGGCCGCTCGACATCATGACGTCGAGCGTATTGTCGCCGCTGACGAGCTCACTGAGCGGAACGTCGGTCGAGAACCCACGAAGGCCCTCGCGGTCGAAGTTCGGAACCGTGAACGTGTGCTGCGGACCGCCGTTGAAGCGGTAGACCAGCGAGCGCCCCGAATCGGCGAGGAAGCTGAAGTCGAAGGTGGCGCTCATCGCGTTCGTGAGATCCACGCCCTTGAGCGGCAAGGTCGTGAACTTGGTGTCCGTGAGCTGGTAGCCATACATGTGGCCGCCCGTTCCATCGATGTCGGGCAACGTGTTGTCCGGCACTTCGTACGCGCGCGGCGTCAAGTACGCCGGACCGTCGAAGCCGATGTTGTCCCAGCGGTAGGTCTGCTCGCCGGTGACGTTGCCGTCCTTGCGCGCGTTGTACTGCGAGTGCTGGACCGTGACGTAGCCGCGTTCGAACGGCAGATCGATGGTCGGCGCGGTCGCGATGTGATGAAGGTTCGTAGGATCGTCGTCGTCGCTCGCCCAGACTTCGAGCTGGCTCTTGTTGATCAGCACCTTGATGCGATTGAGCTTCGTGTCGGCGATCTTGAAGCAGCGCGCGGGGTCGGGATCGTGGGTCAATTCCCAACCGGGGATGTCGTGGAGAATCGAGTAGTTGCTGGTGACGAACACGCGCGAAATCTCGGTGGCCTCGCGACCCTGAGGGCACGTATTCAAACCCTGGAAATTGATCCCGATGCCGTTGCGCGGATAGGAAACGACGCCGGGCGCCTCGTGATACGGCAAGGGCGATGGATCTTCGGTGACCCACATTTCGACCCACCACCCGTGACCGAGATTGTACGGGTTCACCTTCGCGTCGACGTCGAACATGATCGTGCCCGTGCGACCCGTGAAGTCGAAGGGCTGACGGATGCGCATGCCGTTGAACGCGAAGTCGCCCTGGTCGTCGTACACTTCGTTCAGCTGGTGCGACGTGAGCCCGTCGACGCCGATGCCGTCGCAAGCGACCACGTCGTTGTCGAGCAAGATGTTCGAGAATGCCTTACCGCAGAACGTCGAGCTGATGGTGCGGTCGGTCTCGGTCGAGGCCGGGTCGCGGACGAAGTGCTGCCGCGTCTCGTGACCCCAGCGCGAGAATGCCCAGATCGATTCGTCGATGTCGCCGCCGCGGCCGCCCGGAGAAGGCGTCTCGAACTGCTCGCAGAACGCCGGATCGTCGATTTCGCAGCTTCCCGGCGGTGAGCGCTTGGTGGTGGTCGGAGGCGGTGGACCGGAGTCGACCATCGCTCCGCTTCCCGAGCTCCCACCCGAAGACGAACTGCCGCTCGAACCGCCGTTTCCCGAGCCGCCCTTACCCGCCATGCCGCCCATGCTCGAGGTCGCGCCGCCCTTCCCCGCGGAAGTGCTCCCGGCTTTGCTTCCGCAACCGATCGCGACCAAGGCGAGACATCCTCCGAACACTCTAAGCCGCTGCATGACGCGCCCTTCCTAATTGATCGTCCGCGTAAAAATTCAAAATCGAGCCTATCACCCGCACTCATGACGGGCAAGACGCCGCGCTCTCTCAGCTCTGTCATCTCCATCAGCGTGCATCCGTCACGTCGTCATGGTCACGCGTGCCCGCGCATGCACGCGACTTCAATATTTCTTCACCTGTCTGTCAGGTATGCGTATGCCGCGCTCGTTGGATTCACTCGGTCCGCGTCTTCTTCCGCGTTTCCGGGTTTCGCGGGTTTCGCGAGCCGCGATGGCTTGTAACGTTCCTGTCGTTTTCGTCTCGGTCGCGCTCGGGCTCGATCAGCAAAGCAC
Organism: uncultured Polyangiaceae bacterium; assembly: GCA_964506835.1. Classification (GTDB taxonomy): domain Bacteria; phylum Myxococcota_A; class Polyangia; order Polyangiales; family Polyangiaceae; genus DASZVB01. The sequence goes on along the minus strand of CAZDNG010000058.1, from coordinate 9,039 downwards.
CGTTCACCTGGTACCGAGCGTTCAACGTCCGGCGTTGTTCGGAACTAAAGTGCGACGGTTTCCGCTCGCCGAATCATTCGGGATAGCCGTCAGTTCGGCGTTGGCGATGTACTCTTCGTGATCAGTTTGCGGGCTCTGCATCGTGAGATCGATGGTGTTGTTGCCGGTCACGAGCTCGCTCAAAGGCACTTCGACTGAGAATCCGCGCAGGCCCTCGCGGTCGAACTTCGGGACCGTGAACGAATGGGGCGGGCCGCCGTTGAAGCGATAAATCATCCCCCGCCCCGAGTTGGCGAGAAAACTGAAGTCGAAACTCGCGCTCGCCACGCCACCGAGATCCACGCCTTTCACGCGCAAAGTCGTCGCCTTGTCCGCCGAGAGTGCGTAGCCATACATATGGCCGCCCGCACCGTCGATGTCGGGTAGGACATTGTCGTCTACTTCGGACGCTCGCGGCACCGGCAGACGTGGCCCGTCGAACCCGACGTTGTCCCAGCGGTACGTCTGCACGCCGGTGACGTTGCCGTCCTTTCTGGCGTTGTACTGCGAGTGTTGAAGATGGAGATAGCCGCGCGAGAACGGTAAATCGAGGACCGGCGCGACGGCGATCCGGTGCAGGTTCGCGGCGTCATCGTAATCGCTCGCCCAGACCTCGAGGTGCTTCTGGTCGACGAGCACCTTGAAGCGATTCAGCTTCGCGTCGGCGATCTTGAAACATCGCTTGTCGTCGGAGTCGTGCTTCAGCTCCCAACCCGGATAGTCGTGCACGATCTTGTATTCGTGCGTGACGAACACGCGCGAAATCTCGGTCGCCTGTCGCCCCTGCGGGCAGCTGTTCAGTCCTTGAAAATTGATGCCGATGCCGTTCCGCGGATAAGAAACGACGCCGGGAGATTCGTGATACGGCATGGGCGCCGGGTCTTCGGTGATCCACATCTCGACCCACCATCCGTGGCCGAGGTTGTAGGGGTTCACCTTGGCGTCGACGTCGAAGGTGACGGTACCGGTGCGGCCCGCGAAGTCGAACGGCTGGCGCACGCGCATGTCGTTGAACGCAAAGTCGCCCTGGTCGTCGTAGACCTCGTTCAATTGTCGCGACCTCTGACCGTCCACGCCGATGCCGTCGCAACTCACGACATCTTGGTCGAGCAAGACGCCCGAGAACGGCTTGCCGCAAAACGTCGAGGTGATCGTTCGGTTCGTCTCCGTGCCGGCGGGGACGCGGACGAAGTGCTGCCGGGTTTCGTGACCCCAGCGCGAAAATGCCCAAACCGCTTCGTCGAGATCGCCACCGCGCCCGCCGGGATGCGGCGTTTCGAAGTCTTCGCAAAACGCCGGATGATCGATGTTGCAGGGCCCCCTGGGCGACGTGGCCGTCGGCGGATCGGTCGTCGGCGCAGGCGTCGCCTCCGCGGTAGGCCGCTGATTCGGATACGACTCTCCGACGGCCTTCGTACACGACGCGGCGAACGCCGCGAGGGCCAGGGCCGAAATGGATGCACGAAGTCGGAGAGGCATGCGTGAGACGAGACGCGGTTCACGGTCAATCGCGGCGCGCGTTCTGGGGTAGGCTTGCACCATGAGAGGCAAATGCCGAGGCGATGATCGCCGTTTTTCGCAAATTTCACGCCCTCGTTCGGCCCGCGAGACTCATCCGTAGGTCGAATGTCGCGATTGATCTACGCGTGCGCGCTCGTCGCGACGGTCACGCCGAGCGCGTTCCGTCGCACGAACGAGGCCGTGCCGCCACCGCGCGAGCTCGTCGCGTCCGATGGAGCCGCGGGGGATTCGTTCGCCCTCTCGGCGGCGCTCTCCGGCGACACCGCATTGATCGGCGCGCCGGAACGCCAGGTGGGAAAGAATGCGTCGCAAGGCGCCGCGTACGTGTTCACGCGAAACGGTGACGCCTGGACGCAACAAAGCGGCGGCATCGTCGCCGGGGACGGAGCCGCCGGCGACGACTTCGGTCTCGCCGTCGCCCTCTCGAACGACACGGCGGTCGTCGGCGCGCCGGGGCATCCAGTCGCGAACAATCCGTACCAAGGTGCGGCGTACGTCTTCACGCGAACCGGCACGACCTGGCACGCCCCTGGGTCGCCGCTCGTCGCATCGGACGGAGCGGCGTCGGACGCGTTCGGAACGTCGGTCGCGATCTCCGGTGATACGCTCGTCGTCGGCGCGCCGTCTCACGACGTCGGCCCAAACCACGATCAGGGCGCGGCGTACGTCTTCGTGCGAAGCGGCGCGACGTGGAGCCAGCAAGGTCCCCCACTGGTCGCACCGGATGGCGCAGCCGGCGAAGCGTTCGGCACGTACGTCGGCGTATCCGCAAACTCGATCATCGTCGGAGCGCCGATCCACCAGGTCGGCGCGCACGAGTATCAGGGCGCCGCTTACGTCTTCGCGCGCTCCGGCGACACGTGGGCACAAGAAGGCCCGGATCTGATCGCCCCCGACGGTGGCTCGTTCGACCAGCTCGGCCCTTGCGCGATCTCCGGAGACGCGGCGCTCGTCGGCGCGCCGTTTCACGTGGTCGGCGCGCACGCCCAACAAGGCGCCGCGTATCTCTTCACGGGCGTCGCGCACACCTGGACGCTCGACGGCCCGGCGTGGGTCGCGCCCGACGGCGCCTCCGGCGACCAATTCGGAAGTGCGGTCGCGTTGTCGAACGACACTGCCCTCGTCGCAGCGCCGGAGCGAAAACCGAGCGGCACTTCGTACCTGGGTTCGGTGTACGCTTTTGCACACAGCGGGGCCGTCTGGTCCGTACCTCCCGTCGCACTCGGCGCCACGGGCGGCGCGGCGGACGAGATCTTCGGCTCTTCGGTCGCGGTCTCCGGCGCGACGGCCCTCGTCGGAGCCGCCCTCCATCAAGTCGGCTCGAACCCCCGCCAAGGCGCCGCTTACGTGTTCACGTTGCCGGACGCATGCGCGCCGAACGAAAGCTGCGACGCGGCCGCTCGCGCAGCGGGGGGTTGCCGCTGCGCCGCCGTCGGTCGTCGTTCGAACGGGCCGCCCGGTTCCGTGTCGATCCCCGCGCTCGGCGCGGCGTTGTCACTTCTCGGCAGGCGGCGCGCGTTCAATCGGCGCGAAGTTCCGCGGGAAGGTGTTGCTCGATCGCCGCGCGCACCGCGCTGACGAGCGCCGAAATCTTCGCGTTCGAATACTGCGCCGGGTCGATCGGCGACTCGATCGTGACGTGTGCGGTGGCGCCCCTCGTTACCGTGAGTCCCCCGGCGGGGAGTGCGAATCGCGTTCCGTCGATCGCCACGGGCAGAATCCGCATGCCGGCCTGTACCGCGAGGTGGAAGCCGCCCTTCTTGAACGACGAAAGCCGGCCAGTCTTGCTGCGCGTTCCCTCGGGCGCGATCCAGATGCTGATCGCTTGATCGAGCCGCGAACGCGCTTCACTGAGCGTGCGAATCGCGCTCGTTCGATTCGTCCGGTCGAGCTCGACGAAACCCGCCGCGCGCATGGCCTGCGACATGACCGGGATGCGAAACAGCTCTTTCTTCGCGACCATACGAAGTGGGATGCCGAGCGCCTGAAAGAGCACGGGGATGTCGTAGTGCGATTGATGATTGCTCATCACGACGAACGCTTCGTTGCGAGGCAATCGCTCGCGGCCCGTTACCTCGATCCGGATCCCGGCCTGCTGAACGAGCTCCCTCGACCATGACTCGAGGCGCTGGTTGCACACCTCTGCGGTGAGTGTGCCGGAGGCACCCTGAATGACGGTCGGGACGCTGATCTTGAGCGTCGAAACCGCCGCTTGAGCAAGGACGTCGAAGGAGGGCACCACGGGCACTTCATTAGCCCGGCCGAGGGCGGGAGAGCAAAGGCCCCGCACGTTGTAGGCGATTGACAGAAAATCATGCTAAACGAAGAAAGCTAGTGGTGGTGGGCCCCGCCCCAGCCCGTTCGAAGCATGAACATCGCCTGTAGCAATTGCCCCGCTAAGTACGCGGTCCCGGATGAAAAGGTGCGGGGCCGCAAGGTTCGCATCACGTGCAAGCGGTGCGGTTCGCCCATCGTCGTGGACGGCACTGCGCCCGCGACTGCCGGTGCGGCCGAGCCCAGCGTGTCGCCGCGCGTGAAGAATCACACCATCCTCGGCGGTCTCGAAGCGTCGCCGTATTCCGCGCCGGGGGCTCCCCTTGGAGGCGTGTCGCCTGCGGTGGCGAAGAACCCAGCGGCGGTCGTTTCCCGCGGCGCGCAAACGGCAGCGGCTCGGGTCGCGCAGCCTGCGGCCGTCGCTGCGGCGCCGAAGGCCGCTCCGGTCGTCCGCGAGAAACCGTGGACGGTCGCCATCACCGACGAAGACCACCGTGAAATGACCATGGTCGAAGTGGTGGATGCCTACTCCGCCGGCTCGATCGACGCCGAAACGTTCATCTGGCGCGAAGGCATGTCCGATTGGCTCACGCCGTTCGAGATCCCCGCCATTGCGAGCGCGCTCGAGTCGCGCGGGCTCACGCCGCGCACGAACGCGAGCCACGACGAGCCGTCGCCGGACCTGCCCGAGAGCCGTGGGCCTCAGTCGGGCGCCTGGCGAGAACCCGGGCGAATCGGCGGTCACGACGCTCGCGACGAGGTCGGCTTCGAAGAAGTCACCGTCGCGATGGCGGGGAGCAAGGCGCAAGCGTTGCTCGATGCCGTCGCCAAGGGCGCGCCGCCGAAGGAGGATCTTCTCGACGCGGTGACCACCGACGGTTTCTCGGCGCTCGCGCGCGCCCAACCTGCGAACCGGCTCGAACAAGAGCCATCGCCGGTCGCCATTCCGGGCGCGGGCGCAACGAAAGCCGCGCCGGTCGCCGCAAAAAAGGAGCCCTCGGTCGGCGCGCTCAAGCGCGATGAGCCGAAGCCGAAGGCCGTGTTGCGTCCCGCCGCGGCGGTGGCGAAGGCTCCCGACCCCGTCGAAAGTCCCCTGCCCGAGGCGCCTGCTGCGCTCGACGAACCAACGACGGTCGACCCCGCGCTCGCCCTCGCCATCAAGCCGTCCCCCGTCGAACCCGACAAACGACCGGTGCGCGCCGCTGCGCGCCGCGCCGACCGCGTGGGCGATGGCCTCGACATGTTCGAGAGGCACGCCGCGAAGAGCGCGCTCGAAGAAGCGGAGCCGCGGGCGTCGATGCCGAGCAGCCCGCCGGAGCCCGACGCCCCGCCCGATGGACCGATGACCGGAGCCCGTAACGAGAGCTCCGTGCTCTTCTCGCTCGATCAGCTTGCGAAGCCACAAAAGAAGATGGCGTCGAAGTCCGAGAAGGTCGACGCGAACGCGTTCCTCCTCGGAGGGACATCGGGCGCAGGGGGCCTCGGAGAACCGATGTCGAATCTCGGGGGCGGGACCTTGTTCGGGATGGGGACCATGGCGGCCCCGGATTTCAACGCGCCCGTTCCGATTTCACAGCCCAGCAATCCGCCGCCGGCCGCACAGGTGGCGGAGACGAAAAAGGGCGGCGCCGGCATCTGGATACTCCTCGCCGCGCTGGTGCTCGGGGGCGGCGGTGCCGCCGCGTTCGTCCTCAGCAAGAAACCGCCGGCTGAGCCGACCACCCCGGTGGCCACTTCCGCGCCGACCGTCGCCGCCACACCGGCTGCGGCGACGCCGAGCGCAGCCGCCGCTGCTCAGCCCTCCGCGGCCGCGCCGGCCGCGAGCGCGGAGCCGGTCGCCTCGGCCAGTGCGTCCGCGGCCCCGGCTGGTTCCGCGCCGGCCGCCAGCGCCGCGGCACCGGCGACTTCCGCAGCAGGGGCGACGGCACCCGCGACGACGGCGGCCGCGCCCGCCGCGAAGACGAACCCGACCGGCGCAACGACCGCAACCGCGACGACCAAACCGTCCGAGCCCGCCCCCGCGACGACCGCGACGACCGCGACGGCCGCACCGAAACCGGCCGCCGCGAAGACCGCCGCGCCCGCGGCCGCAGCACCCCCCGCAGACGGTCCGGAGTTCGACCGCGACGCGGCGGCGGCGACCCTTGCGACGGCCGCCTCCACTGCGGCGAGCCAGTGCGCCGGCGAAGACGGCCCGCACGGCACCGGGCGCGTCCAGATCACGTACGTGAACAGCGGCCGCGCCACGAACGCGATCGTCTCGGGCGATTTCGCCGGAAGCGCGCTCGGCGGCTGCATCGCGCGCGTGTTTCGCGGAACCAAGGTTCCGGCCTTTTCCGGCGACTCGGTCCACGTGACGAGGACCGTCCGCGTCCCGTAGTGCCCTGACTCAGGCGCTGCACTAAAGTCCCCGCCGTGAGCGCCCTGTCTATTTTTGCGCTCGCGGCGAGCGCGGCGGTCGCGATCACCGTCCTCGTGATGATCGCGCGCTCGGGTTGAGCGAGCGACGCGCGCGCCTTCCGGCGCACGATGCGTCAGGGATGAATATTGACGAGCGTCCCGTTGCCGAAGGTGTTCCCGGCGTAGGCCGCGTGCCAGTGCTCGGGCACGTTCGGGTCGGACCACGAGAACACGTAGCGCGCGTCGATGGGCGCGAGGTTCACGCATCCGTGGGAGCGCACCTTGCCGAAGTCGTCGTGCCAGTACGCGCCGTGGAGTGCGTAGCCGCCGCTGAAGTACATGACCCACGGCACGTCCCTGAGCTCGAACTCGTGATCGGCGACGTCTGAGTCCATCGTGGTGGTCACGTGCTTCTGGTAGATGTGGAAGATCCCGGTCGGCGTGCTGTGCGTCGTCTTCGGGTCGCCGAGGCCGTCTTTGCCGGTCGACACGAGCGTCGCGTACACGGGGGTCGATCCTTCCCAGAGCACCATCGTTTGCGACAGGATCGAGACGTCGATCCACTTCGTGCCGCCCTTCGCGAACCACGGCAGATCGCCGGGCTTCGCGGCGGTGCGCACCTCGTCGCTCTTCACCCAGCGGCCGTCCTTGCCTTCGACGAGCCGCTCGGAGCCGAACATCTTCACCTTGCCGGTGAGCGGAATGAGCGCTCGCGAACCGATGTCGCCGTGCTCCTCGGGCGCCCCGCCGTCGACGGTGAACGCCTTGGCGCCCTCCTTGCTGGCGAAGGCAACCGGAAGACCGATCTGGCGAATGTCGTAACCGTGGAACGGGGATCCGGAGTCGGCCTTGAGCTTGTCGGCCGGGATGAGCCGCGCGTCGGTGGTGATCGCGAAGCGCCGGTCCTGCGCTTCCGGACCCGCGACGAACGTGCCGACGAGCGCGACGCCCGCGTGGCGTTTGATGCGGTCGGCGATGACGGCGTAGGGCGGCGCCTTGAAGGCGGACACGTTCGGGATGCGTCGCTCCCCGCGGAGCCACCACGGGACGTCGTCGTTGCCGTCCCCGCCGAAGCGATGATTCATGTCGAGCGCCGCGGCGTGCTCGGGGATGTCGCCCGCGGCGAGGCCGCTGCCGTCGAGCGGCACGTCGTTCGCACCGACGTCGAGCGCGTCCCACTTTTTCGCGAGCTTCGACCAGCTCCGTAAGTGCCGCTCGAGCCGCATCTCGTACTCGAACTGCTCGGCCTTGCTCGGCACGCGCAGGTAGTTCGGCGCGATCGCCCGGACGAACGCGTACGTGTACGGCATGGGCTTGTCGCGATTCGGCTCGACCGCCATGGCGCGCACGAGGGGGCTATCGAGCTTCACCGTCGCCTCGGGGCCGGCGCACACGAAGCCGAGCGGTCGCACCGCGTACCAGCCTTCGTTGCAGTCGCCACGCGCGACGGGCTCCGCCGAGCGCGCGACCTTGGCACCCAACCGCAGGTACCCGATGACCGGCGCATTCCGCTCCGGCGCGGCGACGATCGGCGTGACCATCGCGCTGGCCGCGAGCTTCGGGCCGTCTTCGAGCGGAACCGGCTGATTCGTCCACGGCGTCGGAACCGCGATGCCCCCGTTTTCGACCTTCACCTTGGAGAGCGCATGTCCCTCGTCGCCGAGATGCGCGCCCCCGCTGCACGCCGCGAGCGCCCCACAGGCCAGCCCGGAGGCGAGCCACGCCGCCCTCTTCTTCGAACCCATGCGCTACGAATGCCAAATCATCGCCGATGGGCCCAACAATCAGCGGCCTTGACCTCGACGCGACCCGATGCCGAGCGTGCCCCCAACACTCAAAAGACCGATTCACCGAGCCCGCGCATCGTCCCGTTCGCGTGGCGGACGCGACGCTCGACGGGCGGCGATCGCGGCGCGCTTATCGATGCGCCGTCGAACCCGGGTGGTCGAAGTAGTCGCCGCTCGCGAGGCGCTCGTACGCCGTCCGGTCGTCGACGACCGCGAAGTACGCCTCGGCGACCGTCCCGTCGGCGAGCACCACCGCGCCACGACGATAGAGCTCAGGCACCCCTTCGAACGCGTCGAGCTGTGCCAGGTGCTCGGCCGACGTTCGATACACCTCGCCCGTGACCGCACCCTCCGCAGACGTCACGAGCGCCGGATAGCCGTCCTTCCAGATGAGCGCGTACCCATTCCCAGTGCGCACGTCGGCCTCCCAAACCGCGCCGCCGAGCTCGCGCGCATTCGCCGCGCCACGCCGCAAGGTGCCGTAGACGAACAAGCGAGGCACGCGAGCATCATGTCAGCCTCGACCATTGGATGAAATGTGAACTGAAAATATCTGTTATTTCTCATTTATTTTGGTCCCGTGAACGGACTCGTATCGTCGGCGGAACGAGTCGCGCAGCGCGGGCGCCGGCACGTCGTTGAAGTGTTTTCGAGGCCCCGAACGTGCATCGAGAACGCGCGAATCGGAGCTGGTCGACCCTCGTTGGTCGAGCGCGCGGAGCGCCGGCCCGGTGGGGCGAAATGGGGTGTTCGCGAGCGCCTGAAGAGCGCACTATCGGCTCGAGGAGTCACGTTGGACATGAAGCTTCGTTTCGTTGCCGCTTCGTTCGCCCTGCTTGCGCTCGCCGGTGTTCCAGGGTGCATCATCGAGGAGGAGCGACCCGCGAATACGGCACCACCTGCCACCGCTGCCCCTGCGCCTGCCGCGGCCCCCGCGGCGGCAGCACCAGCGGCCGCGCCGCCGCCGCCGGCTCATGCTCCGCCGGCCCTGATGCAAGCGCCTCAGTTGAGCGCCCCG
>CAZDNG010000057.1:0-62154 GCA_964506835.1 uncultured Polyangiaceae bacterium | reverse complement strand
GTTGCACTGACTTGCGCAGCGCGAAGGAGTGGCGGAGGGAAATTGCAGGTGGCAACGATGAGTCTGCAGCCTCCGTCGCCTTTGGCTCCGGGCACGGCGTGCATGCACCTCCTTTGACCGAGGCGGCACCATGAGCAGCCTTGATGACGAAAACGAGCGCCTCTCGCGTGGCATGTCGAAGGCGCAATTTGCAGGCTTCCTAGCGCACCTTGAGCGTGAGGCGGAAGGCCTGCCGCCATTACCGGATCCACTGCTGGTGAAGGCCGTCGTCGATGCGCTTGAGGCACGTGCACCAAGGCCCCTGTCGGACCTGCCAGACCTTCTCACGGCTGAAGAGGCCGCAGGGGTGCTGCGTTGCTCACGTCGCACCTTGGGGCGTCTCGTAGCGTCAGGGAGACTGCACGCAAGCCGGCAAGCTGCAGACGGATCCAGCCCGCTGCTTATCGCACGGAAGGATCTGACCACCTACATGGCCAAATTGGCGGAACGATCCACGCGCTGACGTTCCGGGCGAGACCCTACGGCCTTCATGATGAGCGCCATTTGCGGCTCAATTTGCATCGCAGCCTCCAGCGATTTGGCCTCGGGCGAAATGTCGCGAACGACTTCAAGATAGTAATCTTCAGCGACGGCGACGGAATGACCGAGCTGCTTTGCTGACCTGTAGGCACTTGCCGCGCCAAAAATTCCCGGCGCATTCGTCAGAAAGGAGCCGCACGTTTGCCTCAGCACCTGCCACGAAAATACAGGCGCATCGAATTCGGCAACTAGTCGCCGCTGAGCTGCTCGTGCTTCACCTCGCGTGAGGCCAAAAACGGAGCCCTCGCTGCTACGTTCGTTCACGGCCTCCAGCATTTTGGCCAGTGCCGGCGACACTTCAAGCAGCACGTCGCGTGCCTTGCGCGTCTTCGTCGTCGCAGTGAGATGGATCTCGCCCGACTCAAGATCAACCTGACCCCACTCGACTTTGAGCGCCTCATCAAGTCGCATGCCGGTCAGCAGGACGAAGGCAATGAAAGGCGCGACAGGTGAGTAGCGATGCGTCGTAGGGTCCGTGCCGGCAGCGTGCTCCGCCCTGGTCGCCTTGAACTTGTCGGAGTCGTGGGCAAGGGAGGCATCAAGCAATTTGCGAAGCTGAGGCCGTTTCAAAATCTCAATGCCTTCGTCTGGCTCCTCGAGCGGCTTAAGGCCAATTTTCAAGTCGTCGGTAGACAGGCGCGCGACAACTTGAATCCCGATCAAGTAGCTCAACACGGCCCTCACTGTGCGTAGCTCCACGTTGACGGTCGCGGGCGATCTGCGCTTTGCGGTCGGCTTGCGCTTGCCTTTCTTCTGCTTGGCTGCAGGGGCATTCAGCGCAGCGTCACTGCGGCTTGTCTTGAATGCCGCAAGCCTGGCGCGTGTCAGCTCATCGATCGTCTTGATGCCGGTGCCGCCTGCCCACTCAATAAATTTATCGGTCGCAGTCTTGTAGAGGCCGATGGTCGAAGCACTGAGCCGCGTGTGGTCGGCATAGTAGCGATCGATGGCATCCTTGAGCGTCGAGCCTGTTGCTTTTGGTGCCCCTCCAGCGAGCTCCAGGCCGCGTTTCGCCAACGCCTGAGACTTATCCACGGCCCAGTCTTCGCGCAGCTCAGAAGTCGACAGGGAGGCGTCCAGCGTTTCTTTGGTCACCTTGCCGGAATCAGGATCAGTGAAGCGAGCGCGCCAGCCGATCCGCCTTGCAGGATCAGGCTTCAGCAGGACGACACCAGGGTGACGACGGCCACGGCGCTTGCGTCGCCGGGCTGCTGGTACTTGCTGGTACTTCTGAACCTCGGAGCCCCCCGCTTGAACCTCCGAGCCTCTAGCTGGATCGCTGCTGGTACTTTTGCTGGTACTCATTGCCGGCCTGGTGTGTCCAAGAGTGGCACGGCCTGCCGGTCGGGTGCTAGCAAAAAGGCCGATGAAAGTGGACATTGCGAGTCATGGCTAGCCAGGCCAAGACACGTTGATCAAGCTTCCCAAGCTTGGGGTCGCGAGTTCGAATCTCGTGTCCCGCTCCAGGATCGCAAAGATTTTCGGCGAACTCTTCAGGCTCGTTCGCCGATGAGCCAGGTCGCGGGCATTCCCTGGCTGGGGTGTGCCTGAGGCGAGCTCAGGCCTGCTCCCGCGAACCACTTCGTGTAGTCGGCGAGGGTGAACGATTCGCCCTTCTGCGTCCACATCAGCATGACCATCGAGAACATCGCCGCGCCGGGGTTGGCGAGCGCAGTGTCGTAAACCATGTCTTGCACGGCGATGCGGCCCCCGGGCGCGAGGGCGCTCGCGACCCGCTTCGTCAGTGCCGCGCACGTGGGCGGGTCGAAGTGGTGATAGACGTGGCTGAGCAAGATGAGGTCGTAGGGCCCGCCGTAGTCGACCTCGAAGAGGCTCCCCGGTAGGTACTTCACGCGCTTGGCGTCCACGCCCAGGCGACCCGCCCAGCCGCGCGTGTTCTCGAGGACATTGGGCCAGTCCAGGCTCGTGAGCTCGACGTTCGGGTGCTTCGCCAACGTGAACCCGTAGATCCCGCTCCCCGCCGCGATGTCGAGCACTCGGCACTTGGGCTTCGTCGCGATCCAATCGCCGAGGATGGTATCGAGCACCATCGAACCAGGAAACGCGATGGCCGCGCTCGAATCAGCAAACGACTTCCAGAAAGGGTTTTCGGGAGTCTCGGCGTGCGCGTCCATGATCGTCCCGCCCTTTCTGACGGCCTCGGCGAGCCGCGGGAGTGCCGACCAAAAAACCGAACTCGCGAAGATTCCGCGTATGTCGCCCATGAACATCGGTTTGCCGGGGACGAGGTACTCGCTCGCGACGGGGGTGAGTGCGTACGTCGCGCCGTTTTTCGCGAGGAGACCGAGCACGGCCAGCGCATCCAACAAGATCCGCGTCGACCGTTCGGGACACCCGAGGCGCTCCGCGGTGGCACGCGCGTCGAGGGGCCCCTCGGCGAGCTTCTGGAAGACGTTGAGCTCGAGCGCCGCTGACAGGATCCCCGTGACCTGAGCTCCCTGGAGCATCTGCATTATGGCCATCGGACCCGCGGCTTCATTTGCATTCGACATGGTGCCACCTTTCGGAGTTGAGCCTGCGACGCTAGCCGATGCGCGTGGCACGCGTCTCCGGATCTAGCGGATTCGCGCGCGATGATCGCAACCCCGTTCTCGCCGAGTGCGGGCTCGATCCGCGTTCGAAGTCGTTCGACTGCTGCACGAACGCGTGGGCGTCTACCGAGGCTCGAAGCGGGACCTCCAGTCGGACGGAAGCCGACTGGATTCAGTGCGCGCCGTTCTGGACGCGCGCCGGCGTCGCGTTGCCCGGTACCGCAGCGCGCCGCGACTCGACGAACTCGTCGGAGCTCACCGCGCGCGTATCTTCGAGGATGAAATCGACGTCGGGCGTCGTCTCGGCGACGACGAAGATCTGGTAGGCGAAAAGCGACTTCGAAAGGCGGATCGAGGCGAGGTTGGCGAGCGTCGCGGCCTTGCCGAGCCACCCGTTGCCGAGCACCTTGGGAAAGGGCGCGGGCACGCCGCGGACTTCCTTGATGCGGAAGCCGGCGTCGTCGAGGAGCCGCTCGAGGCTCTGGAACGTGAACAGGCGCGTGTGCGTCCGATCCAAGATGCCGCGCTTGCCGTAGTTGAACTGGCCGAGGAGCAACATGAGCCGCTGCACGATGAATGCGATGTTCGGAGTCGTGAGCACGACCGTCTTCGTGTCGTAGGTGAACTGCCTCCGAAGCTCGTCGAGAAATCGCTCCGGATCCTTGATGTGTTCGATGATGTCCAGCAAGAGGACGTGCGTGTAGCCCGTGACGTCGAGCCGCTCCGGGTGGTCGAGATCCTCTTCGATCGCTCGGACGCCCGGCTCGTCGACGGCATGGATGTCTCGATCTACCACGGTGACGAACGACCCACGCCGCACGAGCTCCCGGGCGAGCGCGCCGGGGCCCGAGCCGAGGTCCATCACCTTCGATCCGGCGGGGACGGCGTCGAGCGCATACGTGTGGCTGCTCGCGTAGCCGAGTTTCAGGTCGTAGATCGTGTTGTCGGAGGGTTCCGTGTCGAACCGTCGCTGGTAGAGCAGGCCCGTGCGGTGCAGCACGTTGAGCACCGTCGCCTTCATCACGTTGCCTGCGTACTTCATCCCGTTCACGCGGCAGATCTCGTCCCCGTAGTACGTCTGGATGGGGCGTTCGACGATCCTCGAACCGTTGTTCAAGAGCTGAATGATGATCTCGGTGTCGAAGTGGAAGTCGTTCGAATTCAGGCGGAAGGGAATGCTCGCGAGTGCCTTGACCGAGTAGATGCGGTAGCCGCTGTGGAACTCCGAAAGGCGCACCCCGAGGAGCGCATTCTGAGCCGTGGAAAGGATACGATTGCCGACGTACTTGTAGAGCGGCATTCCGCCCTTGAGGGCGCCGAACCGCTCCATCATGCGGCTGCCGAAGACCGCGTCGGCCTCGCCTCTCCGGAGGGGCTCGAGCAGGCGCGGCAGTTCCTCCGGCGCGTATTGCCCATCGCCGTGCACCATTGCGACGAAGTCGAATCCTTCGGCGATCGCGAAGGCGTATCCGACCTTCTGGTTGCCGCCGTACCCCTGATTGAACTCGTTCCGGAGGACGGTGATGCGGAGCTCGGGGTGCGCACTTCGAAATTCGCGGCCTACCTCGAACGTCCGGTCCACCGAAGCGTCATCCACGACGAGGATCTCGGTGTCGTAGTCCTCGAACACGTGCCGGGGAATGCGGTCGAGCACCTTCGAGAGCGTTTCTTCCGCGAGATACGCGATGACGAACACGACCAGGCGCGGTTTCATGAGGCGAGTCCCTTCTTCAACGTCGAGTTCTACGCGAAACCGTAGCCGGCTTGCCCTGCCCGCGCCAGCGCTCCGGCGCCTCGCCCGGGGGGTTCTTCGACGTTGGAGTGAAAGGCGAGCGCGCGCTACCGGCACGCGGTCGAGGACGCCTCCGAGCCGAACGAGAAGAGGGCCAGGTGCTCGCCGAAATCCATCGACGGCGGCGCTTCGAAGATGGGTTTCAGCGGCGGGGGAAGCGCGGCTCTTCCTTCGGGCTTCGAGAGCACCTCGACGACGAGGAACGGGCTGCCGAGCTCCTTCTCGATCTGGCGCAGGGCAGGGACCAGGCGCGACATCGGGAGCGTCGGGAAATAATTCGGATCGTCGTAGTGCCGCCAGAAGGGCTCGAGCGAGCGCGCTTGCGGATCGTAGGCCAGGCCTGGATTCAGCTCGAGAAGCACTGGCTGGATCTCGTCGATGTCCCACGAGAACGCACGGCGGCTCCCCCGCACACCGACGATCGCCAGGTGTTCGAGCTTGCACGCGCGGATCGCGGACGCGACGGCCGCGCCGTTCGAGTACGGCTCGCGGAAGTCCCGGGCGAGGACGTCGATGCCGATTGCGGCGTGGAGCGCGAAGAGAGCCGTGACGAAAGCCCGGCTCGCTCCGGTGAGCACGACGCCGCCCAGCCACAAGGCCACGACGAAGTAGAGAAAATAGAAACCGTCGTGCCAGCGGTACCCCGGATACACGAAGCGATTGAAGACGAGCATCGTTGCCGTGAGGAACAGGAACGGCGCTCGCGCGGCTCGATGGCGCACTGCGATCACCGCGGCGGCCACGAAGAGCGCTGTCCCCACGTTTCGCTCCCAGAGGTTCGGCTCGTAGCGCGAGAAGACCGGGAGGAATCCGCCGGCAATCGCGCGGCGAATAGCCGGCGAGAAGGTCATCGACTGGTAATGACGATCGCGCGGCTCGAGCTGCCACACCACGGCCGCACCGCTCAGCGCGACGAGCGCGGCGCTCCCCCATTCCGTCTTCTTCCACGTCCGTGGAGTGGTCGTCGCCACATCGAGCAGGAACAGCACCGCGGCGGCGAGCGTCGCCATCAGGTGCACCTCGGCGAGCGCCGCGAGGACCAGGAAACGAGTAGCGCGCCGCTCGGGCGCCCGGAGCCGTAGTGCGGCGTAGGCGAAGAGGAGCAGGACGAATGCCGCGTAGCTCCGGACGATGATCCCGTACTGGTACAGCGGGAAGAACCCGAACGCGAACAGTGCGCGCTCGAGTCTCGAGAACGGCGAGTACCGTACGAAGAGGAAGATCGCCGCGATGGCGCAGGCCAGGTTCACCGTCGCGAGCGACAGCGGCGACGAGAAGATCCGGCTCAGGACCCAGCAAAGGAGGTAGTACGCCTTCGGGTGGCCGTTGAACCCGATGGTCTTCACGAGCTCGCCCATGCTCCTGCTCGTGCGCACGACGAGCCACGTGTTCGCTTCGTCGCGCCACCACTCGTGCCGGAGCATGACCAGCACCCCGGCGATGGCCGCCGCCGACGTCACCAGGAGCGCGAAGTCCCGTTCCCTTCGATTCACCGCGGGCGTTGTACCCCAGTTCCTCGAGCGAGCGCTCCCCGACCGTCGCGCCGAACAAGGGATTGGCTCCGGGCGGCGCCGGCTTCATCGGCGCGCTCCCGGTGAGTCAGTTCCACATGCTGATGGGACTCCCCGACCCGCAGAAGCCCTGCTGTTCGCTGGTATACACCCCGCCAGCCGTGCCGCTCGTATTGGTGGCGTAGTACCAGCCGTAGAAAACGAACTGGCCCGAGTTCGCGAGACCCACGCAGGCGGGCAGGGCCACGCAGGAATAGCCGTTCGCTGGCGTGAATTCAGCGGTCGTGTTGCTGTTGAGATATTGATTGCACGCGTCCATCGCGGACGTCGCAGTCAAGCCCGCGGAGCAGCTGTAGTAAGCGGTGATGATGCCGAGATTGCTTTCCATCCCGTTACTCGTGTGATGCGTCTGGCATGAAGAGCCACAACACGCGGTTCCGGTGCACTCGCAGCCGTCGTCGGACGACGACGAGCCCGGGTGATTGCAGTCCAGAAACCCGGTCTGACACGTCGGTTGGCAGGTATCGGAACTGCACGACGTCGCGCTCGCGTTGGTGGTCGAACATTGTCGGCTGCACGCGCCGCAGTTGTTCTTGTCGTTGGCGAGGTTTACGCACGTGCCGTTGCAGTTCGTCGTGCCCGAACAAACACAGGAAGACCCCTGACACACGAGGCCCGCCCCGCACGGGTTGCCGCAGCTTCCGCAATTGGAGTTACTGCTCGTCAGATTGACGCAGGAGCCGTTGCAATTCGTCGTTCCGGTGGGGCAGCAGAGGCCGCTCTGACACGAAGTCCCCGAACCGCAGACGGTCCCGCAGCCGCCGCAATGGTTCCCGTCGGTGTTCAGGTTGACGCACGTGTCGCTGCAGTTGGTCGTGCCGCCGGAGCAGGTGCATGAGCCGCCCTGGCACGTTCCCCCGTTGCAGACGTGACCGCACGTGTTGCAGTTCGTCGAGGACGTCAAAAGGTTCGTCTCGCAACCGGTGGACTTGATGCCGTCACAGTCGTCGAAGTTCGTGTTGCAAGAGCTGATGCCGCACGCGCCGGAAAGGCACGCGACCGTCGCGTTCGCGAGCGCACCGCAGGGCGAGCACGACCCCCCGCAGCTGTTCACGGAGGTGTTGCTGTCGCAGACGCCGTTGCAAGAGTGAGTTCCGGAGGGACACACGCACGACCCGGCCTGGCAAACGTTGCCGCCGGTGCATTTGATTCCGCAACCGCCGCAATTGTTCGCGTCGCTTCCTTGCACGTCGAGGCAAGCGCCGCTGCACGCCGCTTCGCCGCTCGGGCAACTCAGCGCGCAGGCGTTGCCGTTGCAACTCGCGCTGCCCCCGCCGCTCGTCGGCGCGGGGCAATTGGTCGCGCACTTCGTTCCGCAGTTGTTCGGATCGGCATTCGAAACGCATTTTCCGCCGCAGAGGTGCGTGCCCTGGTTGCACTGGATGCCGCAGGTCGCGCCACCCGTGCACGTCGCGAGCCCCGCCGGATCAGTCGGGCATACGTGCGCGCACGAGCCGCAATGCTTCGGATCCGACGTCTCGTCCACGCACGCGCCGCTGCACAACGATTGGCCACCCTTGCAACCCGACGCACACGCGAACGTCGTGCCCGCGTCGTCCGTGTTCGCGCACACGGGCGTCGTCCCGCTGCAGCTCGTGGTGCAATTCCCGCACTCTGCCTTCGTATCGATGGCCGCGCACCCGTCATCGGGGTTCGTCGAACAGATCCCGTAGCCAGGCGTGCACGATGCTGCGTCGAAATGGCAAGCGCCGTCCGCGCCGCACGTGACGTCGCCCGTGACGTTCTGCAGGTGCGTGCAGTCGTGGCCGCAACTCCCGCAATTGTGTACGTCGTTCTTGATGCAGCCGTCAGCGCCGCAATCTATGGTCCCCGAGGGACAGTGTGGTGGTCCCGCGTCGCGTCCTCCTGTACCTCCGCCATCGACGACGCCACCGTCGCGCAACGGCGGCGTCGAGCCGTCCGTCGCGCCCGTCGCGAGGCCACCACCCGTGCCCCCGGCGGGCAACCCGCCCGAACCGCCGCCGACCCCGGCGCCCGAGGAGCCGCCTGCGCCCCCGGTTTCTGCGGCCCCCGAACCGCCCGATCCCGGTTCAGTGCTCGGACCGTCCGCGCTTGCGTCGGCATGCGTATTGAGTGACGGATTTTCCAGGCCGCAGCCTGACGGCAACGTCGCAACGCCCAGGATGACGGCCGCTGCGAGCGCTCCTGCGAATCGCAGCGACTTCTGGCGTCCACGACTTCCCCGGCGCGTGACCCGCCCGACTCCATCGCCCCCGTCATCCTTGAGCGCCACCATGAGGAGCGATCTAGCATGGGCCCCCTAGGGGCAACCGAGCTTCCGATTGATTCTCGTGGCCAAATCAGGCGATTTTATCGCCGACTGACGCCGTGCACGAGAGTGCGCAGACCGGATCCACGGTGTGCAGCGCGGTGCTCGCAAGGTCGTGAACGAGTGACGCGGACGCTCCGCCCGAGCGCCGCGTCGAGTTCGCGCGCAGATCGCGGCGGGGTTTGAACCGTTCGTTCTTCGGGCGCCTCCGGCGTGGGCCGTCGCGGGCGTATCCTCGCGACAAAAGGAGGCGAATCCGAGCGAGCGCCGTTGTAGCTTATACCGTGCGATGACCGCTTGGACTTGGGGCCGACAAAGGCTCGTTGCCTTTCTTTCTTCGACCCTACTGTTCGGTATTTCGCTTCCTGCGTACGCCCAGACGGACAACAGCGTCGAAGCAGAGTCGCTATTTCAGGAGGCGCGCAAGCTGCTCGATTCCGGCGACTACGCGGCAGCATGCGACAAGCTCGCTGCAAGCCAGCGGCTCTCACCGGCGGTGGGGACGCTCCTGAATCTCGCTCGCTGCGAGGAGAAAATCGGACACACCGCGACGGCGTGGGCGACGTACCGCGAAGCCGCCACGGCGGCCAAGCAGAGCCACCAAGCCGAGCGCGAAAAAGCCGCACGCAAAGGCGCGGCAGCTCTCGAGCCCGTCCTCGCGCACCTGATGATCAAGGTCACCCCCGAGGCGAGCGCCGCATCACCGACGGTCCAACGCGACGAAGCTCCGGTCCCCGCTGAGCTCTGGGGAGAAACCGTCCCGGTCGATCCAGGATCGCACCTCGTCAAGGTCACCGCGACGGGCAAAAAGACCTGGACGTCGACCGTCACGGTCGATGCGCGCGCGACGGAGACGGTCGAAGTTCCGGCCCTCGAAGACGCACCCCCTCCAGCAACCCACGCCGCGACCGCCCCGGAAGCGCAGGCCACCGCGTCGACTCCGACCACTCTCGGGGGGAGCGACGAGTCAGCGCCGAGGTCCACGGGCTCGTCCTGGAACACTCAAAAAACGATGAGCGTGGTCGCGCTCGCAATCGGCGTCGGCGGCGGTGTGATGGCGCTCGTGGAGGGGCTCACATTCAGCAGCAAGAGCAATGAGCTCAACGCGGCGTGTCCGCCCGGTGGTTGCAACGACACGAACTCGTTCGCGCACGCCAATTCGCTCCGCTCCGACGCCTCGACTGCGCGGACGCTCGCCATCGTAGGGGGTGCAGTGGGCGGCGCGGGCCTCGTTGGCGGTGCGCTGCTATGGTTTACCGCGGGGAGCGGACCTACCTCGGGAACGGTCGCCTTCGCGCCCGTCGTGTTCGCCGGGACCGTCGGAATGTCGTGCAATGGAAACTTCTGAGTCGTGACGACCGCCATCGATCTCGCGCCCGTCCGAGAAGGAGACATCCTCCTCGGCCGCTATCGCATCGAGAAGGCGCTCGGCGTCGGAGGCATGGCCGTCGTCGTCTCGGCACTCCATCTGCAACTCAACCAGCTCGTCGCGATCAAGTTTCTCCTCCCGCACGTGCTGCTCAACGAAGAGGTCGTGAAGCGGTTCACGCGAGAAGCTCGCGCCGCGGTCCGAATCCGCAACGAACACGTGGCGCGCGTCATGGACGTCGGAGAGCTCGAGTCCGGCATCCCTTACATCGTGATGGAGCACCTCGACGGGCGCGATCTCGCGGAAGTGATCCGGCAGCGCACGCGCCTGCCGCCGCTCGAAGCCGTCGACTACCTGCTCCAGGGGTGCGAAGCGATCGCCGAGGCGCATCGGCTCGGGATCGTGCATCGCGATCTGAAGCCGGCGAATCTGTTCGTCGTCGATAGCCAGGGAGGCGGCTCGATCAAGGTCCTCGACTTCGGGATCTCGAAGACGCTCGAAGCCGGGGGCTCGGCCGGAGGGAGCATGACCCAGTCCGCGCTGATGCTCGGCTCGCCCGCTTACATGTCGCCCGAGCAAATCACTTCGGCGAAGGACGTCGATTCGAGGACGGACATCTGGTCGCTCGGCATCGTTCTGTACGAGATGCTCTCGGGGGAACAGCCGTTCAAAGGGGACTCAATCCCGTCGATCTGCATGAACATCATGAACGCGAAGCCGACCCCGCTCGTGGTGCGCGAAGTGACGCCGGGGTTGGATGCGGTCGTGTTTCGGTGCCTCGAGAAGGACCGTGAGCGGCGCTTCGCCGACGTCTCGGAGCTCGCGGCGGCGCTCGAACCCTTCGCCCCTGCGAGGTCGCGCCTTTCGCTCGAGCGCATCGCGGCGATGGGCACGGCGCCCGCCCCGCGCTCGAGTCTTCCTTCGTCTTCGGGGTCGAGCGACGGCTCGACCATTGCTCTCGAACGCTTACCCGGGCCGCACGTTTCGGCATTCGATACGGGCAAAGGTAAGGTGGAAGGCGGCGCGCAGAGCCGGTTGAGTGGTTCGGTGGCTCGCGAATGGGCCAACACTCAAGGCGAAGGCTCGCGCCGTAAGCCGCGCTGGAAGCTTTCCGCGTCGCTCGGCGCCGCCGCTCTCGCGCTGGGCGTCGTGTTCTGGGTTTTCTCGCGCGGCACGAACACCAAAGTTCCAGAGCCGAGCGTCGTCTCCTCGCCGGTCGCATCGTCACCGATCACGCCGACGATCACGCCGGTGGCCGCGGCCGTCGCGCCGCCCGACGCGCCGACGCCGCGGAACGCGGACGCGCCCGACGCTGCGAGCGGCGCCGCAGAACGACGCACGCTGGCGCCTCAGATAGCCGCCCGGCCTCCCTCGAGACCGCCCGTCCCGCGTAGGGCGAGCCCTGCTCCTGCGCGCGTTCCCCCGCCGCACGCCTCTCAGCCCGCGTCGGCGGGCTGGGAAGACGATCGGTGAAGGCCTGGCGGCCCGCAGGCGACGGCGAGGCGGCGATCGCGAACGACGGCCGTTGAGAGCGTGGTAGGACTCGTCCGATGAAAGCGAAGATTCTCGTCGAGGGGCGAACCGAAGCCCTGATGGACGTCGATGTGACGCTCAAGGCGACGACCAAGAAGGGGATCGAGTTTGCCGCGACGCCGGTCGGCGAGGTGGACGTCGCGACCTTGCTCGACAAGGACACGCGGAAAAAGTCGCGGCTCGCGATGGCGAACGGCCGTCAGTACAAGATCCGGTTCCATGCCGAGGGAGCGAGCGCGCCAGGGGCTCCCCCGATCGAGGGCCTGCTGCTGCAGAAGTGACGTCGCGTCGGTGGCCCGCGCCGCCTACGCCCACGCGCGCTGATAGCCGGGGCGCTCCTTCAAGCGGCCCAGGTACGCGTGCAAATGGGGAAGGTCCTTCGGCAGCTCGCCGATGATCCGCGACATCGTGATGCCATAGGACATCATGATGTCGGCGGCGCTGAAGGCATCACCGAGGACGAAGGGGCGCCGTTCGAGGAGCGGCTCGACGACCTCGAGGACATTCCGCAGGCGCTGGCGAGCGAGGGGGAGCATCTCGGGGACCCGATCGGTCTCTGGGATGCCGAAGCGATGGAACACGACGTCGCTCATGTAACGAGTCAGCGTTGCTTCGCCGAAGTCGAACCATTGGAGGTATTCGGCGCGCTCTTTGGTCTTCGGCGCGGGCGCGAGGCGCCCTTCGCCGCGCGTCTCGAGAAGATATTGGACGATGGCGCCCGACTCGAAGAGCACGAGGCCGTCGTCTTCGAGGACCGGAACCTGTCCGAGCGGATGCAGCTTTCGATAGTCGTCGGCCTTGAGCGCCGCGATGGAGAATTCGTGTTCGACGATCTCGTACGGCACCGCGAGTTCTTCGAGGAGCCAGATGACTCGCACCGAGCGCGCGCGTCGCGAGTGATGCACCTTGATCATGAATGGGGCCCGTAACATTGCCCCGCGGCGGCTGCGAGGCTCGACGTCAGGGGCCGTGCCAGGCGAGCTCGTACACGAAGCGCCCGAAGATTTCACGGAGCGCCAAGGTGCTCTCGTCGAGAAACATCGCACGCGGCAGAAATCGATTCGCGCCCGCGCTCGCCTTCGTCGAGCGATAATCCACGGGGAGAAGATCCACCGACAAGCCCACGGTCTTGAACGCGTCGACGGCGCGCGGCATGTGGAAGGCGCTGGTAACGAGCAGGAGGTTCTTGTAGCCGCGCTGGAGCACGAGCTGCCGCGTGTCGACCGCGTTCTCGCGCGTGTTGCGCGACTCGCGTTCGACGACCAAGCGCGACGGATCGATCCCCCAATCCTCGAGCTGTTTTTCGAGCACGCGGCTCTCGACGATCGGATCTTCGGGTCCCGAAGGACCGCCCGAGAGGATCGCATTCTTTGCGCGACCCTTTCTGAGGAGATCGAACGTGACGAGCAGGCGCTCGACGCTGTCGTTGTATGCGGTCTGGCCCCAGGTCGTGGTCGAGTCGTGATCGACCACGCCGCCGAGCAGGATCACCGCGTCGTAGACCACGGTCGACCGCATCGACGGTTGCGTCTCCTTCTCGAGGTGCTCGAACAAACCGTTCGCGACGGGCTGGATCGAGAAGAGGTAGAGCACCAGCGCCGCGGCAGCGCAGCTGAAGCGCGGGTTCTGCCAGCGGTCCCCGAGCAGCCCGTAGAGCGCGAGGAGCAGCACCCACGTGAGCGGGCTCAGGAGGACGTCGAGCGTCTTCGAGAGGACGTAGAACACGGGGCGGACGGTACGCGAACTCGGGTCGACCGCTCAGGACGGCGTCGTCGGCGTCGTCTGATCGGGCGTCGTCGGCGCAGGCGGCTTGTCCTTCTGGATTGCCGTCGGCGCTCCATGGTCGCCGCCGTGCGTGCCGTCACCGGCCAGCCCTTCACGGAAGCTCCGGATCCCCTCGCCGAGGCCCTTACCGAGTGACGCCAGCCGGGTCGGCCCGAACACGAGGAGCACGATCACCAGGACGATCAGCCAATGCGCCATACTCATCGAGCCCATGATGGTGGGGTTCCTACCACGTTCGCCCGGGCTTCGCCATCGACCGGGTCCTCGGGGGCATCTGCGTCTGCGGCTACTCTCGCGGGCGCCCGAAAACCTTGGATTCCGGCGGAACCGACTTCACGATCCAGACGCTACCGCCGATGACGGAGCCGGCCCCGATGACGGTATCGCCGCCGAGGATCGTCGCGCCGGCGTAGATGGTAACGTCGTCCTCGATGGTGGGGTGGCGCTTGAACGCGCCCGAGGACTTTCGCGACCGCGGGACACTCAGGGCGCCGAGGGTCACCCCTTGGTAAATCTTCACATTCCGGCCGATGATCGCCGTCTCGCCGATGACCACGCCGGTTCCGTGATCGATGAAGAAGCTTTCGCCGATCCGGGCGCCGGGGTGAATGTCGATGCCGGTCTCGGAGTGCGCGTACTCACTCAAGATCCGCGGGATCATCGGGACGCCCTCGGAGTGCAGCACGTGCGCCACGCGGTACGCCGTGATGGCGCGCACCGCGGGGTAGCTGAACACGATTTCTTCGATGCTGTTGGCCGCAGGATCGCCCTCATAGGCCGCCACGACGTCGGAGTTCAGCAGCCGCCGGAGCTCCGGGATCTCGCGAAAGAGACGAAGTACCACCTCTTGGCTGAAGCCCGGGGGACGCGGCGAGTGAGCGCGCCCCACGTGCTCTTCGTACGTGACGGCGCGCTCGATCTGTTCGACGAGCGCGCGATGCGCCGGGTAAAGGTGCTCCTCGATCGCGAACCGGAGATTGTCCGCGCCGACCGAGCGACGGCTGTAAAAGCCCATGTAGATGACGGGCGGGAGATGATTGAACGCGTCGATGACCGCGCGCCGGTTCGGGAGCGCGGCGCTCTCGAGATTGTTGATCTCGAGGGCACTCCCATAGCTCGCCGTGATCTCGTCGATCGCGGACTCGACCTCGGGTGTTCGAGACGAATCGGTCATGCGTTGCCGAAAGGACCGCGGACCCGGTTCCTTCCGCACCACATGATCTACGTCAGGGACCGAAATTCTGCTACTTTCACGGGGCTTTGCGCCGAAAGCGTCCTCGGCCGACGGCAGGCGCTCATCGAGCATTATTCGAGCATAAGTCGGGATTCGACAGGCGCCAGGGGCGGGGTCAGCGCAAGGTCGAAGGGCTCGACTGGCGCGCTGCCGCGGTGCGTCCTTCGAGGACCGCGCCGTCGACCGTCATGGCGGTGATCACCCCGATGTCCGCGTGGAGCGCGACGAACGGTGTGGTCCACCCCGAGTCTTCCCAGGCGCGGAGCCAGGTCGCGCGCGGCTCGGACGTTTGAGACCAAAGAAACCCCGTTCCCCCGACCCAGGCGCGCCCTTGGACGTCCATCGCGGCGGAGGCGAGATCCGGAGCGCCTTCGACGATCGCCGCCACGCTCCGCGAGCCGTCGTAGCGCACCGTCGCGCCGTTTCGTCCGGCTGCGACGCCGAACCCGCGATCGACGTGCCCCGCCGACGCGGTGAGCGCGCTCGACGGGGGCAGTGGGAGTGCCGTGACTTCGAACGCGAGCGCCGAGTAAATCGCCGCGAAGCCAGCGCCCTCGAGCGTTCGCCCGGCGACGAGCCATCGCGTGTCGTCGATGCGACACAGCGATGCCACCGTTCGCGCGGTGGGGAGCGGCACCGGACGGAAAAAGTGACACGCCGCCACCGAGTGAAGTTCAGGCGTCCCGTTCGGACGCTCGCCGACGAACACCGCGAGGTCTTCGGGGTCGCCGCTCAAGACCGAGAAGTCCGCATTGGGCAAGCTCTCCAAGACCCGATACGTGCCGTCCGTCCCGAGCAGCGCCAGAAAACCGTGGTCGCCGTTCACGAGAAACAAACCGGATCGCACGAGCGTCGCGCATCTCAAGGTCACATGCGCCGGAATGCCGGGAATGCGCGCGGCGAGCCACCCTGACCCGTTCCAATACTGGAGCCCGTCGGTCGTGATCGCGAGGCCGTGTCCGTCGCCGTCCCACGCGACGCTGCGGACGAGCCGGTCGTCACCCGGGGGATGACGCACCGTCCACGTCCATCCCGATAGCGTCGGGTACTTGCTGCTCGCGACGCTCGCGACGAGGCGCTCGGCGGAGCGTTGACTGCGCGGGCCGGTCGCGCCGCGGATCCATTGCACGAGGCTCGACGCGAATACACGCGCGTCCCGGGGTCGTTCGTTCGGGTTCACGGTCGTCGCGTGCGCGAGCACGAAATCGATCGAACGGGCGAGGCTCGGGTTCTCGCGGAGCTCCGGACAGAGCGCGTTCCCCTCGAGGATGCTTCGCCGCTTCGCGTCCCTCACCATCATGAGGGCGTGCGCGAAGTTCGGCGTGTCGAAATACTGCTCGCCGGTCAGCACGAAGTACGCGAGGCAGGCGAAGCTGAAGACGTCCGTCCACGGTCCGATCTGTCCCTCGCTCGAGAACGACTGCTCCGGCGGCGCGTACCCCGGCGTGCCGAGCATCACGCTGCCGAACGTCGCTTGAATGCCGCTCGGTCGCGCGATGCCGAAATCGGCGATCTTCAGCACCTCGCTCGAGCCGAACCCGCAGCAGAGCACGTTGCCCGGCGTGAGGTCGCGATGCACGACGCCCACTTCGTGAATCGCGGAGAGCCCCTCCGCGAGGCATTCGATGGCATGCGCGGCTCGCGCCGGATCGAACGCGAAGTGCGTGTTCTTCACGCTGTAGCCGACCCGCTGAAGTAACGTCGTGCCCTCGGCGCCTCCGTGAACGTACTCGACGGCGATCCACGGAAGCTCGATGTGTCCGATCCCGGGCACCAGGAGCGAGCCGGTGTCGAGAAATCGGATGACGAACGGCGTCGGCGGGACGCGTTCGTTCAGGCGGCCGAGCGCGATCGCCTCTTTGCGGATCATCAAGAGCGCCGTCGGGCCCGCGCTTCCGACGATCTCGGGGCGCACGACCTTGAGCACCGCCGGAGTGACGGAGCGCGGCGTTTCGCGGAGTGCGTAGAACGCGACGCTCATGCCGCCCTCGCCGAGTGGCTCGACCAGTCGATAGGCCACGTCGGGGCTGACGTCCGACCGAATCAGTCGCCCGCCGAGGAGATCGGAGAGCCCCGAATCGTTGTTCACGACGAACGATGGTAAGCCCATTTCCGGCGCCGAGCACGGCGCAATCGCGGGAATTGTCCCGTCGATCGCCTCTCGTCTTCTCGACGAAACACGCGGACCTCGCGAGGCAGCAATAGCCTTCTGGGAGTCAGTACGCTGACGCCGGGCTCTTCCGGCGCGAGATTGGCCGCCGCGCCGAAGTCGTGGCACTCTCTGAAGGGCCTTCGCCGCTTTCCATGTGTCGTCTTTTTGGCTTTCGAAGCGTGATTCCGAGTCAGGTGCACCGCTCGCTCCTGGCGGCTGAGAACGCGCTCGGGACTCAGAGCAATCATCACCCGGACGGGTGGGGCGTCGCGTTTTACGTCGACGGCGCGCCGCACGTGACGCGGAACCCGCTGGCGGCGATGGGCGATCAGCTGTTCCACCGGCTCAGCGGCGTGGTCTCGAGCGAGACGGTCGTCGCTCACGTTCGCAAGGCGACGCACGGCGACAAGACGGTACTCAACTGTCACCCGTTTCAGTACGGGCGCTGGATCTTCGCTCACAACGGCGACGTCACCGACTTCGCGCGGCACCGAACGGCGCTCGTCGATTGCGTCGCGCCCGAGCTCCGGCGCTTCATCCTCGGCGATACCGACAGCGAAGTCGTGTTCTTCATCTTGCTCACCGAGATGAAGAAGGGGGGCCCCCTCGCCGAACCGCGCACCGCCGCGGAGGTCGCCGGGGCCATCCGCCGGATGACGGCGATCGTTCGAGCGATCGCCGACAGTGACGCCACGCCGACGTCCTTGACGGTGCTGGTGACCAACGGAGAGACCCTGGTCGCCTCACACGGCGGGAAGAGTCTTTTTTGGTCGAGCTACAAGACGCGCTGCGCGGATCGCGGCGTATGCAAGAGCCTTTCGCCCGAATGCGAGGCCCCGTCGACGACCGGGCGCGTGAATCACTTCATCGTGTCGAGCGAGCCTTTGCAGGGCGAAAACATCTGGCTCGAGCTCGAGCAAGGCGCGATCGTCGGCATCGACGCCGGGATGCGAATGCTCGCGACGTCCACCGACGTCCGCGCGCTCCCGATGGTCGCGCGGGCCTGAGAAGCTATCTCATAAACCTACTGCGCCCCCCGCTGCGTCGGTCGGCCTCCTCGAAGTACGAGCGTACGCCTACGTCGGCCTTCCTAGCAGCGGGGTGCTCGCTACGGTTTCTGAGATAGCTTCGGACGGCGACTAGAGCTGCATGCTCTTGATCTCGAGGAACTCCTCGAAACCGAATTTGCCGTGCTCGCGGCCGCGACCGGATTGCTTGTAGCCGCCGAACGGTGCGAGCGGGTTGAAGTTCCCGCCGTTGATGTCGACCTGCCCGGTGCGCAACCGGCGCGCAACGCGCTTGGCGCGCTCGGGATCTCCCGACCAGACTCCGCCGGCGAGGCCGTAGATGCTGTCGTTCGCGATGCGGATCGCGTCTTCCTCGTCCTTGTACGGAATGATGGAGAGCACCGGGCCGAAAATCTCTTCTTGCGCGATGGTCATCGTCGGCTTCACGTTCGCGAACACCGTCGGTTTCACGAAGTAACCCTTCGGCAAATTCTCGGGCTGCTCCGCGCCGCCGGTGACCAGCGTCGCGCCCTCGTCGATGCCCTTCTTGATGTACCCGCGCACGCGCTCTTGCTGCGCCTTCGACGCGAGCGGCCCGAGCCGCGTCCCCGGAGCGAGCGCGCCGCCGAGGGTGAAGGTTTCCGCGACTTTCTTCGCGATCGCGACGGCTTCGTCGTGCTTCGCCTGGGGGACGAGCATGCGCGTCCAGGCCGAGCAGGTCTGGCCGGAGTTCAGGTAGCAATTTTGCACGCCGGCCTTCACGGCCTTCGCGAGATCGGCGTCGTCGAGGATGATGTTCGCGCTCTTGCCGCCGAGCTCGAGGGCGACGCGCTTCACCGTGTGCGACGCGACTTCGCTCACGCGCTTTCCTGCGCGGGTCGAGCCGGTGAAGCTCACCATGTCGATCTCGGGGTGCGCGGCGATGGCTTCGCCCACGGTCGGGCCGTCGCCGGTCACCATGTTGAACACGCCGCGGGGCAAACGCACCTCGTCGATGACCTCGGCGAGGATGAAGGCGCTGAGTGGCGCGATCTCGCTCGGCTTGGCGACGACCGTGCACCCCGCCGCGAGCGCGTGCGCGACCTTCGCTGCGATCTGATGCAGCGGATAGTTCCACGGCGTGATCGCGCCGACGACGCCGACCGGCTCCTTCACGATGACGGAAGTGCCGATCTGCTCTTCGAACGCGTACGTCTGCGCGATCGACGCCGCGACGCCGAAGCTCATGATCGGAAGGCCTGCCTGGATCATCGTGCTCAATGCCGCCGGCATCCCGACCTCGGCCGCGATGGTCTCGGCGATCTCCTGACCACGCGCCTGGAGCCCGGCTTGAATCTTCAGGAGGTAATCCGCGCGCTCGGCCGGCGTCTTCCGCGACCAGGCGTCGAAGGCGGCGCGCGCGGCGCGAACGGCCCGCTCCACGTCCGTCGCGTTGCCGGCGGGGATCCGCCCGATCACTTCTTCGGTCGACGAATCGGTGACCTCGAAGTGTCCCTTGCCCGAGGGCGAGACCCATTCCCCACCGATGTAGATTTTTTCGTATGCCTTCATGAGCGCCTCCGACGTCCAACGTCCATCGTCACACGGTCCGAGCTTGTCGTGCAGAAGTCAAGGACGCTCGCCGGGCGCTCAGTTCGCCCGTTCGCGGAGGGCCGCCGGGATGAGCCGGCTCGGCTTGTCGGTCGCGAGGATCCACAACTGATGGGCCGCGCGTGTGGCGCCGATGTGTAAGAGATGACGCGATTCGTCGTCCTCGCCGTAGCTCGCCTCGTTCACGTCCACCAGAACGACATAATCGAACTCGAGCCCCTTCACCTGGCGGACGTCGGTCACGTCGATGCCGGGTCGAAACGGGAAGTCTTGTTCGGCGATCCGGCGGAGATTCGGCGTTTCCGCCTTCTTGAGCCCTGCGTAGTACAGGTCAGCCTGTTCCGGGTACCGCGACACGATGGCGATCGACGCGAGCGGCTCGTCCCGGACGAGGTCGCGAAGAGCTTCGCCGAGGAATCCGACCGCGTCGCCGCCGTGCGTAAACGAAAAGAGCTCGACGGGGGCGCCGCCGCGCGTCGCCTTCGGTGCATCCGCGTCCGCGAGCGCGCCGAGCACGGATCTAGAAAAATCGATGATCGGTTCGGTCGAGCGGTAGCTGATCCGGAGCGGCTCGATCTCGACGTGCGACAGCCCGAGCTGGCCGAGCACCGTGCGCCAGCTCGAAAAGCCGTTGTTCATGTGGAGGCGCTGCGCGACGTCACCGGAGAGCGTGACGCTTTGCGCCTTGCTCACCGTGCCGAGAATCACGACGAGCTCGACGGGCGATAGGTCCTGCGCTTCGTCGACCAGGACGTGCTCGTAGACGAGCGCATCTTGACTCGTGCCGCGAAGGAGCGGGCCGCGGAGCAACTGAACGAGCCGGAGCAAGATCGCGTCGTCCTCGCGGTCGAGGGCGAAGGCGTCCTCGAGCACGGCGCCGTCGATGCCGTGCGTCGGGTCTTCGTCGTTGCGTGCCGCGCCCCGGCCCTCGCCCTCGTCGGAGTCGCCGTCGTGGCCCTTCGGACGCCGATGTTTTTTCTTCGAGCCCTTGCGCTCGCGGCCCGGCAAATGTTCGCCGGTTTCCCGCCGCAGATCGACCTCGCCCGCGGCGAGTGTGGCGCGCATCGTGCACCATTCGAAGACGTGTCCGAGCTCTTCGGCGGTGAAGTCGTTCGGCGCGTGCTCGGCGAGCGTGGCCGACAAGAGCGAGCGATCCGTCAAGAGCTCGGACCACGCCGTCACGGTGTCCTTGGCGTCGGCTAGTTCCGCGTTCAGCACGCGTTCGACGGCGTGCTTCGCGAAGCTCGGCAGCCCCTCCGCGTCCGCGGAGCTCGCCCAGCGCAGCGTCGCGTGGAGCCGGTGGACGAGGGGTTGTCCCTTCGATTTCTGGAACGCCGCGACGACCTTGTCGCGCCACTCTTCCGGGTAATTCCGGTCGACGGCGCCGCGCAGCTTTTGCTCGATGCGCCCGGCGACGTTCTTCACGTAAGCGTCGATCGCGTGGAGCATCGCGGGATGCTTCTTGAGCCGCGTCACGTTCGGCGGTGTGTCGTCGGAGTAGAAATCCGGCAATTCGTCGACATGCGCCTGACGGAGCTTGCTCGACCATTTCTCGTACGTGCGCACGGCGACGCCGTTCACGTCGAGCGCCGGGAGCACCTCGGCGATGTATCGCGCGAGCGCCGCGTTCTCGACGACGACGAGCATCTTGTCGGGCTTGAAGCGCCGCTTGTCCTGGAACGCGAGGTACGCGAGCCGGTGAAGGCCGATCGTCGTCTTGCCGCTGCCGGCGCCGCCTTGAATGACCACGAGCCCCGCGTCCGCCGCCGTGATGAGCTCGAACTGCCGCGGATCGATGAGCCCGGTGATATCCTTGAGGTGCTTATTTTCGGCCGCGTCGAGGTCCGCGCCGAGCCCGAGCTTGCCCGGCCGATGATGCTGTTCAGGCCGGAGCGCGCTGCCCTGGCCGCCGGTGAGTCGCGTGCCGCCGCCGGCTCGCCGAAACCCGTCGGCGCCGTTGCGGACGAGCATGCCTTGCGGGGTCACGATGCGCCGGAGCTGGCCGTCGACGATCGACACGCTTCGCCGCGTGACGACCTCGCCGTGCACCTCGCGCTCGCCGAAGGTCTCGTCGTATTCGTCGCCCTCGGCGTACCGGTAAAAAAGTCGGCTCACCGGCGCGTCGCGCCAATCGACGATGCGCACGCCTTCGCGCGAATCGAGGTACGTCGAGCGTCCGATCAGGACCTCGCGCATCTTGCCGTTCTCGCGGAGCACCAGGCGCCCGAAGTACGGCGAGCGCGGGTCCACCTGACCCTCGACGAGATCGCGCTGCCGAGCGGCGAGGCCGGTCAGGCGCTCCATCTGTTCGAGGAGCGGCGGCACGTCTTCCATCCGAGCGGCCGCAATCTCGTCACGGAGCGCCAGGAGCTGGGTGTCGTAATCGATGGCGTGACGCTTGGGCCGACCTCGATTCGAGGCCACGTGCTCGAGCACGCGCGTGAGACAGCGCTGCTCCTCGTTGACGATGCGCTCGATCTCGGCCTCGTCCGTCGGATCGAGGGCGGCGTTGTTCTGCACCAGTTCGGTAGGCGTCTCTGAATTCACGAATCTCTTCCAGCCCGCAAAAAGACCCGCCGGGGCGGGGTAGCCGATTCGAGTACCATCTTTCGGTCGGTCGAGCACGACCGTACGACCATGGCGGGGCTCGCCGGCCGGGTCTCGAGGGACCACAATGCCCGCGATGCGGGCCATGCTCCTCGACGGTCCTGGGCGCCCCTTGCGTCTCGCCGACGTGCCGGAACCCGAACCTCTGCCGGGCCAGGTTCGAATCCGGATCTCGGCGTGCGCCGTCTGCCGCACGGACTTGCACGTCTTCGATGGGGAAGTGACGGCTTCGCGGTTTCCGTTGATCCTCGGCCATCAGATCGTCGGGGTCGTCGATAGGTTGGGGGGCTCCCTGACGTCGTTCGCCGTCGGCGACCGAGTCGGTGTGACGTGGCTCGCCTGGACCTGCGGCGTGTGCGTCTATTGTACGAGCGGTCGCGAGAACCTGTGCGTCGCCGGGAAGTTCACCGGGTGCGACGTCGACGGAGGGTTCGCCGAGTTCACGGTCGCCGATGCGCGGTTTTGTTTTCCGCTGCCGCGCTCTGGAAACGACGGCGCTGGCGACGACGTGCACACCGCGCCGTGGCTCTGCGCCGGGCTCATCGGGCACCGCGCGCATCGCCTGGCCGGCGACGCGCAACGTCTCGGCCTCTACGGCTTCGGCGCCGCAGCGCACCTCGTCGCGCAAGTCGCGCGCTACGAGGGCCGGCGCGTGTTCGCGTTCACGCGTCCCGGCGACGACAAGGCGCAGCGCTTCGCGACGTCACTCGGCGCGGAGTGGGCGGGCGGCTCGGACGAAAAGCCACCGACGGAGCTCGACGCGGCGATCATTTTTGCCGCCGTGGGACCCCTGGTGCCCGCCGCGCTCGCGGCGCTCGCCAAGGGCGGGAGCGTCGTGTGCGGCGGCATCCACATGTCCGACATTCCGTCGTTTCCGTATTCGCTCCTCTGGGGCGAACGCAGCGTGCGCTCCGTCGCGAACCTCACGCGCCACGACGGTTCGGAATTTCTCGCACTCGCACCGCGGATTCCGGTGCGCACCGAAATCACGGTGTATCCGCTCGAGCGCGCCGGGGACGCGCTCGACGATCTGCGTCACGGGCGGTTCTCGGGTTCCGCGGTGCTGCAGATCGCCCGCGATTAGCGACGCTCCAAGCGCCGGCGCGTCAATCGGCGCTCGCGCCCGCCACTTTCGTGATCACCGCGCTCGCCGCGTCGAGGACGCCGTTCGGAATCGCGTGGCCGCCGCCGAATTCGACCCAGGTCAGATCCGCGCCGGCGCTCTTCAGCAGATCGCGGAGCCGTTCCGCGGCGTCGAAGGGAAGAACGGCGTCGGAGCGGCCGTGACTTTGAAGCACCGGGACTCCGCGCAGCTTCGGCAGCAGCGGTTCCCACTCGTTCAAATTGATCACCGTGCTGCTCATCAAGATGAGGCCGCCGAAGGCGATGTCGCTGTGCAGCGCGACGTCGAGGGAGAGCATGGAGCCCTGCGAGAAGCCGCCCAGAATCGTCTTGTCGGGCTTGGCGTCGAGCGTCCTCATGAGCTCGGCGAGGAACGCCGTCACCGTCGTCCGTGCCTCGACGAGGCCGTCGGGGACCGAGCGCGACCGTTCGGGGAGCGACGCCCGGGCGTGCGGGTCGAGCATCGCGAAGTCGATCATCCACCAGGCGCGCGCCCCGGCGTACTGACGTCCGAGGGTCGAGCCGAGATCGAGCGGCGCGGCGGGGAAGGCGAACCGCACGCCGTGCGGCGCGTCGATCTGGCGGTAGAGCGGGACCAGATCTTCGCCCGGCGCGCCGAACCCATGAAGGAGCACGACGAGCGGGCCCGTGCCGCCGCCTTCGCGGTCGTCGCCTCCGGCGATTCGTACCTTGAGCCCGGCTATCGTCAGTTCCCGCATGCTCAACGCTCTTAAAACAGCGCGCGCGTGTCGTATAGTGGCCGGAATATGGATCCGAGAGGTTTGCTCGAACGTGCCGCGGGATGGGTAAAGAACAATCCCGACGGAGTAGTCACGACGCTCCGCAACGCGATGGGGCTCCGGCTCACGGTGCCCCTGGACGCGCTCCGCTATTTCGCCGGTGAGATCCGAGGCAAAAAAGCGCCGAAAGACCTCGAAATCGAGGCCGTTCCGCCGGGCCT
This sequence comes from uncultured Polyangiaceae bacterium, assembly GCA_964506835.1. GTDB lineage: Bacteria > Myxococcota_A > Polyangia > Polyangiales > Polyangiaceae > DASZVB01. The sequence continues at coordinate 38,010 of CAZDNG010000057.1, read as the reverse complement.
TCGCGTCGGCGCGACGCTCGAGCTCATGAAGACGAACATTCGCGCTCGCGCGACGCTCTTCGTCGATCGCATTCGCGTGGGCCCCGAAGAGCTGCTCCTCGAGCTCCGGCTCCGCGACGTCGGCCTCGCCGTCATCGGGCAATCGGACAGCCCGGTCGCGATGCTCATCTCGTCGGGCGCCCTCGATCTCTCGAAGCCCGGCAACGTCGTCGCGCAGCTCCCGAAGCGTCCGGCGTTCCTCGTCGAAGCCAGCGGCGACCGGCTCGTCATCGACCTGATGCGCGATCCGAAAATTGCCGCGCGCCTCCGTCCCATCACGTCACGGCTCACCCCGATCCTCACGATCTCCCGCGTGGCGTCCCACGGCGACCACCTCGGCTTGCAGCTCGCGTGTTTCCCTGACGGCCTCTTGACCGCGCTCGGTGCGCTCCGCGTTTCGATCTAGAGCATCTGCCGCGGTCGCCCATTCTTGCAAGCGTCCCCGGCGCGACGTTTAGGGGTGGCTCGATCGAGGCAGGTCAATCGTGAACACACAGCCTTTGCCAGCAATGTCGTGCACGCGGAGCACTCCTCCGTTCGCCTCGACACCGCGGCGGCTGATGGATAGGCCCAGGCCGAGCCCCGTTCTATCGCCTCCGTGCTGCTCGAACGGCTGAAAAAGCTCTTCGGTTTTTCCCGGCGGCAAGCCACCGCATTCGTCCTCGACTTCAATCAGGACGCGGTCCGCGGCGGCGCGCGCCCTGAGCAAGACGTGGCCCTGGGCATGCGTAAACTTGAATGCGTTCTGAAGCAGGTTCGAAACCGCCGAAGAGATCATTTGCCGGTCAGCCTCGACCGAAAAGTCGTCGTCGATGGGCGCGACCGTCAATGTGAGATCTTTGGCCATCGCTTCCATTTCGGCGGAGATCTTCAGGTCGTCGATCAGCTCACGAATCGAAACCACTTCCCGCTGAGGTTCGAGCCCATGGGTCAGCCGGACGTCCGCAAGCGAGCGATCGATGAGATCACGCAGCCCGATCAGACTGCGCCCGAGCACGGCACCCGTGGCTCCTCCCACCGGCGCGTTGCCTTCCTTGATGATATGGAACGCGAGGAATGCGCCGTTCAACAGGTTCCGCAGCTCGTGCGCGAGAAAACCCAGGCGTTCGTTCATCGTGTGAGCGCGCTCCTCGGAAATGCCTCGGTCACGCTGCCGCCCGAACTCCGTAACGGCGTCGGCTATGGCATTGTCGAGACAGCGGTTGAAGGTATGAAACTCGTCGACGCTGATCATCGCCTTTTGCTCGTGGGCTAGCTCCGTGAGCGCCTGGCATAGATCGCCATAGTCGTGAACGACCTGATCAATCGTAAATCCCTTCTGAAGTAGCTCCTTGCCGTGCTTTCCCGCGGTCATGCCGATATCGATCGGCACCCTGTCCGCCGCATTGGTTTCCTCGGTCCGCTCCGAGCGAAGCGTATCCACGAGTTGGCCAAGGAGGATTGGAACTCCGTACTGCAGCACTCTCGCAGTCGGCGCCGGCGCCGCTCTTTTGGCAACCTTTGCCTTGCAACGCTTCACCAGCTCGTCGTGATTCAACGCGAGAAAATCATCCAGCATGTGGTCGGTCTCCTGCTCGGCAGCTGCACATTTCGCGCCAGGTCTGCCGGTGGCTAGTGGCCACGTCGCCGGGATCAGCGTCGCCTCGTAGCGGTACGCACTTACGCCACGTTGGGGCAAACGCGCTCCGAAGAGCGCGCGTTCGGCGGCGCCCGGTCGGGCGCCCTCTATTTATTTCGCCTCGGCGGCGGCGGGGAGCGACGGCTTCGGCGGGTCTTTCGGCTCGGGCTTGCCGTCGAGGTAGGCGCGGAGGCGCGCCATGCTGAACGGCCGCGAGTAGGCCCAGAGCGCGACGAGCCCCATGGCGTAGAAGAGGTAGCTCATCGCCGTGTACTGATCGTCGATGAAATAGAAGCTCCGGAGCACGATCTGACTCGCGCCGCTCGTCGCCAGGAGCGCGATCCCGAGGCTCGGCACCGCCGCGGCCAAGGGGATCATGATCAGGAACATGCAGTAGTAGTAACAAGTCAGGTTCGTCAGAGAGATGACCAGCGGGATGGACAGACCCGCCGCGATCCACAGCGACTTGGTCCGCCGGAGCGCCCAGGCCATCCACAGAAACACCGCGCCACTCAGGGCGAAGAACACCGGTTTCAGGTGGTCGAACCGATCGCGCCGCCCTTGCTTCCAGAGCTCGAACGGATCGTCGAGCGTGTTGTCGCGGGTGAACCGCATCCGGCCGTCCCAGTTGTGCACCAGCATGGTCTCGAGCCCCATGTGGTTCGTGAGCGGCGTGCGATTGTGCACCTTGATGTGCGCCGCGAACTCCCGGTACGCCTCGGGCCCGACGACGACCACGCTCGCCGGAAGGAGAAGCCCCGCGCACACCACGATGCCCAGAATCAGGCGCTGATGGTCCGGATGGATTTTCCGGTGTTTGTACCAGTAGAGCCCGACGACGATGATCCATCCCGCGAAGACGATCACCGGGAAAACGCGGAGGAGTGACGACCACGTGAGCGCCGCGCCCGCGAGCGCGAACTTCCGTTTTCGAGCCAGACAGACCGCGGCGACGAGCAGGAAAATCCAGTCCTGTCTGAGGAACGCGCCGCCGGTCCAATAGAAATTCGCCGGCGCGTTGCAGCCCCAGAACACCGACGCGATCGCCATGATGCGCCACCCGAACGCCCAGTTCAGGATCAAGAGCGTCGCGAGCTGAAGCACGATGTCGAGCGTCGAGAGCACCTTGAAATAGCCGTCGCCCGCCGGCCCGAAGCTCGAAAATAGCTTCCCGGTCATCGTCCACACGGGCGGTGGGTTGTACCCGTGGTCCTGCTGCATGTTCTCCCAATAGCCGCCTCGGGAGACGCTCTCGAACCACGAGACGTCCTTCTTGAACGCTTCCCAGTCGTCCGGCGAAAAGCGCTTCTTGCACTCCTCGGGATTGCTGAAGACGTACGTCTCCGTCACCGGCTTGATCAAGTTCACGCGCAGATCGCGGATCTGCCGTTTGCGGATCTCGGCGCCGCGGCCGTTCTCCACCTCGGCGACCATCGTGCACTCGTAGAGCCGCGTGTAGCCGAGGGCGCGGCTGTACTTGGCGCCCAGGTAGTAGTGATAGAACTCGTGCCGGTGGTAGTAGTCGCCGTAGCGGACGTTCGGATTTCCGAAGTCGAAGTACGCGAGAAAGCCGAGCACCGTGAACGCGATGCCGATGCGCTTCAGCGTCTTCTCCGACAGCCGCTCGCCGAGCTTTCGCCCGCGCGCTTCGATCAAAAGGAGCCCGGCCGCCGTCAGCGCAAGGCCGATGCGGAAGTAGTCCATCCCCGCTTGCCACTCGTCGTGCCCGAAGATGTTCCGCCCGAGGAAGTTGAACCTCCACTCGTGGAACAGGAAATCGAGCGGGCTGAAAGCGGCGGACGCGAGGGTCAGAGAATGAAAGAGCATGACTTCTCGATCGAAAGCGGACGGAAACGTCGGCGGCACACTACTTCGCGCTTCCGCTGGGTCGATAGTGAATCTGCGCTCCGCGCCTCAGTTCTCGGCCGTCGCATCCGCCGTTCGGGCCACAAAGAGAGCGAGGCCGGGTGCGTCGTTACGCACCCGGCCTTCGCCGTTGGTCGCCCCGTTGCCCGGCTTACGCCGAGGTGGCTACCCGACCGGACGCCGTGAGGCGTCGCGTAGTCGAGAGAGCATTCGTCCTGCAGGTGGGGCTAACACCCGGTCATGCGCCGAAGCGCACGGCAGGACGGCAGACTATCCCGGACGAACCTCCGGTTTTAGGGAACAACTACTGTCCATGCTGCTGCCACCTCCTCCGGGTTATACCCGGACACCCCTCGGGGCTCCCGAGCCCAAAAACCAAGTACCGCTTTGTCGGGCGTCATCGGCCCTCGAGCAGAAGCCTCGGTGTGGGGTGTTTTCTGTTCTTGAGCCGCGTGGGCTCAACGGTCGAATGCTGGATGCCGGGGTGCTCCCCAGCCGGATTATTCCGAGAGCATGTGCTCTACCCTGCACGTTGGTTCAGAGTTACCACGGGTTTTTACCGCATGCCAAGCGACGACCGCGCGACACCATAAATCGGTAATGTTTTCGCTTATTTATTGGGCTCCCTGTCGTCGCGAATTGCCGGCGGTTCGGCGCTCGTTCTCGCGTTTCGAGGGTCCCTCAGGCATCGCCAATCGCCCTCGAACGACGTCTGGGCACCCGCGACGTCAAAGACGCGCGCGGCGAACGACGCGAAGCCCACTCGGAATCCGACGGTGCGCTCCGTGATGCACCCGTTCGACACCTCGCTCGGAAGGCGCGCGCTCCTCGCGATGGCGATCGCGCTCGTCCTCACTGCGTCCATCATGGTGGTCACAGACGAAGCCGCGAGCACGATGGGGATGCGTGCGGCGCGTCTCGCCGCGCTGAGTCCGCTCGTCGCCGCGCTCGGCGCGCTCGCCGTCACTGCGCACGCGCGCGCGCGCGGAGAGCTCCGCGCGCTCGAAGCGCTCGGCGCCACGCCGCTCCGCGCCGCCTTCGGCGCCGCCGTCGCCGCGTGGCTCGTCGGTGCGCTCGGCGTCCTCGTGCTCGTCGCTCCCGGAACCGACGGCGCGAGTCTCTTTCCCGCCGTTCACCCGATCGCGAGCTGGATCATCGATTCCAGCGGCAAATTCGCGACAGCCGCCGGCGCAGTCGTCTTCGACGACGGTCGCATCGTTCTGTCGAGCGCGACCGCCGTTCACGCAGCATCGTCGCCGCGCGCGTGGGCCGCGCTCCCGTGTCTTCTCCCCATCGCGCTCACCGCGCCGATCTGGGCCGTGCTTCGACTCGGCGCACTCTCACGACTGCTCAGCGCGAGCGTCTGTGCTGCTGCGGTGATCGCCGTGCTCCACGGCATCGCCGCCGGCCTGCTCGCTCCGTTCGCCGGCCTCGTCGCCGGCCTGCCCCTCGCGCTAGCGCTCCACGCCGCGCGCTCGTGACGTCGCGCTCGATGCGCGACTCTTCACTCGACGGACGCGGCGTCTTCGGGCTTCTTCTTACGAAGGAGTGCCGCCTCGAGCCCGACGCGGACGCGCTTCCTCTTCTTCAATTGCTTGCGCTTGCCCGGAGTGGCGAGCCACTCGTGCTTCATCCGGACGGTCCAGACTGCTCGATTCGACATATGCGGACGCGGTCTTTAGCGGGGAAAGCGTCGATGTTCAAGGCATTCTGGAAAAGCGAAGCCGCATTCGGCCAGCGCGCCGGGCCCCGCGTCGGCGCTCGTCGGCCCGCGGGCGGACCCCAAAAATCAGAACCGGCGAGGGAAGCGCTTCGTCGAAGCTCGCCCCCATCGGAGCCGAATCGTCGAAGTTTCGGTGACTTGACGGCGGGGCCTGCGTTGGGTACGTGCTCCGTGCGTTGAATATGAAAATCACTTTCATATTAGCGAGGCGGCGCCCACTCGCCGTCTCGATCCTCGCCGGCGCGGCCGCGCTCGTGCTCGGAGCCTGCGGCGCGAGCGCCGTCGTGCACCCCACCGCCAAGGACGCCGAGTGGGCGTCTGCGAAATGGCCCGGCACCACCGTCGACGAGCTCGAGACGGGGCGCGCCCTCTACACGTCCAAGTGCGTGGGCTGTCACCGCTTGCCGGATCCGAACGCGAAGACTCCGGAGCAGTGGCCCACGGTGGTCGACGAAATGGCGGAGCGCGCGAAGCTCACCGCCGCCGATCGCGATCTCATGCTCCGCTACCTGAGCTCGGCGAGCGAGCGCCTTCGAGAGACCGGCGGAAGCGGTTGAGACGGCGCGGTTAGGCTGAATCGGCGACGCGCTCAGCGCGTGCTGCCCGCCGGTACGCCGAGGCGCTTTTCGTAAGCGTCGAGCGTGCGTTGCCACGCCGGTCGCGCTTCGCAGCGTTCGCGATACGCGGTGACGCGCCGAAAGTCGTCGAGCACCTGCGTGCTCCGCGCGTTGCGCAGCACCGTCGTCATCAAGATGTCGGCGACACTGAAGTCCGGGCCGGTGAGAAAGACGTGATCGGCGAGCCACGCCTCGAGCGAGCCGACGAGCGCGCTCGCGCGCTTCGCGAGACCGCGACGCCGCTCTTGCGACGCGCGGTCCTCGCCGTTCGCTGCGTCGGCGGCGAGCTCGAGCAGCGTCGGCTCGATCGTGTTCAGCGCCGCGAAGCACCAGCGCGTGACCTGGGCGCGCCCCTGCGGATCCGTGGGCACCAGCTTGCCGGCTTTCTCGGCGATGTAGAGCACCACCGCGCCTGTCTCCGTGAGCACGAATCCCTCGTCGTCGATAACCGGCACCTGCGCGAACGGGCTCAGCCGTCGAAACTCCGCGTGCTCCAGATCGCCGGCTAAGAAGTCGAGTCCCCGCACCTGATAGGGCAATCCTGTCTCTTCGAGCGCCCACTGCGCGCGCATGTCCCGCGTCGTACCCACGATGGCTTCTTTCACCCGATCAAAACCGTAAAGCGTGATCATTCTCGTTCTCCGATCCGTTCGAGATGCCGGAGGCTGCAAGATCAGGGCCCGGAAGGAAGGCGAGCATCGGCTGGTCGCCCAAGCTCACGACGTGTCGTCCGTGATGGACGCGACAAAAGCCTGCTCATGCTCGATCTCGAGCGCGCGGCGTCGTGAAACGCGCACCGGCTCGCGGCGGTGTCGTCCTCGGACGGGCAGACTGACCCCGGCGCCTCCGGTGACGCTAGTTGAACGGGAAGGGGCAGCCAGCTGCCTCGGTTGATGCCAAGTGAACGGGGAAAAGCAGCCAGCTGCCTCCGGTGACGCCAAGTGAACGAGAGAAGCCGGCGGATTGCCGCTAATTCGTTCTCCATTGCCGCCTTCCCAGCAGTCGTGAGCTCCGAATGCGGTCATTGACCTCGATAGATTCAACCGACCAGCAAGCAATCCGACCACAGGGCGTGATTCCGGGCCCCTGGCAGCGCGAAATGCGGCAATGCTTGCCGGATTTCTCCAGTGCAGCTAGTCAATTTTCGTCATGGGGAACGGGACGTACACCATTCAAGCGTTGCTCGCGGAGCTCGGCATCTCGGCGCGCACGTGGCGCCACTGGATTCGGCAAAAGCTCGTGCCGAGGCCGATCGGCAGAGGCAGGGGCGCGCGCTACGACTCGCGCCACTTGACTCGCGGTCGCGCCGTCCTCGCGTTGAAGAGACGCGGCACTTCACTCCAGCGGATCCGCGGGCGGCTCGCGTCGCTGTCGGAACCCGAGGTAGCGGCCCTCGTGCCGCCGCAGCCACGCCCGACAACGCCGGAAGGCCTACCGCTTCCGCCCCCTCCGCCAACCTATCCCTACGTCACGTGGGAGATCGTCCACCTCATGGACGGCCTCGCCCTCATGGTGAACCCGAACCGCGGCGAGCTCGTGCGGCGCATCGCGGACGATATTTTTCGTCACTATGGAGCGGTGGGAACGACGGGGTAGCGGTGGGGGGTGGCGTCGTGACGCAACGATCTGATCGTGGCATGATGCTTTCGTAGATCATTCAGGGAAACCGCCGATGCCCCGTACTATCGACCCAAACGAGATCCCCGAGGAAGTCGCACGCTTCGCGGAAGCGCAGGTGGCCGCCGGCCGCTTCGCAAGCGTTGCAGACGTGCTTCTCGCGGGCGTCGAGGCGCTCGAGCAGCGCGAACAGCTTGAGGTCGAGCGCGCGCGCCTGCTCCGTGTCGCCTGGGAACAGGGCATGGAGTCCCTTCGTCTTCATGGTCCGCAGCTCGAATCCGACGAGGAGTTCGAGGCATTCATGGACGAGGCCGAAACGGACGCGCTTCGGCCGCTGTAGTCCGTGCGCCTGGTGGAACATGGCTCGAAAGCCGACCACCGCACGCCTCGAAGCGCGCTTGCCTACGGATGTGCACAAGCTGCTCAAGCGCGCGGCGGAGATCCATGGTCGCAGCTTGACCGACTTCGTCGTCGCGGCGGCCCACGAAGCGGCACGCCGGACGATCGAGGAGGCCGAGGTCGTTCGCCGGCCGGTTGCGGATCCGCGCAAGGTCGCAAACGCGATTCTGAAACCTCGTGCACCGGCGCCCGCTCTGCGGCGAGCCGTCCAGCGGCATAGAGCGTTGCTGGGTCCGTGAAGCCACCTGTCGCGGTCGAGCTGCTTTCGGATCACGGCCGCGCTGGCTTCTCTTCCGGCACCGACGCGATCGACCGCTGCTTCAGGACGCAGGTTACGCAAGCATACCCGACGATCCAGCGTTCCAGAGCGCGGTGTTCAAAGCGATCGTGAAGCAGAGCTAAGAGGAAATCCGGCGGGGCAGCTCGGCCCACCGCTCCCATCGACGTGACGTCCCATGGAGTCCAGCGCGCGTCTTCGGTTCGCGTGGCCTGATGCGCCGGTGGATCAGTCGCGGAAGAGGGTGCGCCAAAGAGCGCGCAGGATACCTTCATCGTTGGGCCGGGGCATGGCGTCCGCCGGCACCTGGAGAGGCGACGCGGTATCGACCCTGGCGGAGGCGGCGTCCGGGCTAGAGGCACGGTACTTGGCTGCGTTCTTTGCGGCGACCATGCGGGCGAGGTCGGTCGCGTCTTGCTCGTGCACCCGGGTGATCTGTCGTTCGGTCATCGGCGGCGCTTCGATGACCCGATTGCCACGGATAACGTAGTGCGAGCGGCACGCGTAGTCCCAATTACCGACCGATGGCCACAGCGAGACAAGGTCGCCCTCTCGCGTGAGCTTCCATTCCGCCAGTGACAAGGGCGTGATCACTTCTTCTCCGCATCCGCAGCAACACTTGTGTGAGCAGATTCGAAAGCGCTCGCTGATGTAGAGGACGCCCTCCTCGAGGCGGTCGGGGATGGCCTCGACGAACGTCGGCCGGATCCTGTCGATCTTCATCGGCCGGTTCATTTGCTCTGCTCATCCCGCGTCAGCGAGTGCAGGGACACGGTATACGTAGCCTGGTGGGACTTGAAACGGTCCTCGTAGAAGCCAAAGAGCTGCTTCCACTTGATGACCGCGATCTGCGCGTTGAGGGCATTCAAGTCCGCCACCTGGATGTTCTGCCGATACAGCGCATCGGCCTCGTCGTCGTGCGTGGGTAGACACCCGGCGAGATGGTCGCTTTTCTGCGGAGTCGCTGTCGTGGCCCGGCAGGTACCATCGAGCTCAAGCGTCTCCTTGTTCATGACGACCTCCATCCCGACGTCGATGAACGGCATCTTCTCGGCGACGAGAAAGTCACAGATCAGTTTTCGGGCCGAGCCCTTGTCGACGGAGACGAACACGAAGTCAAAGCCGATGAACTCGGCGACGTTCGAAGCATCGACATAGTAAGCGTGCGGAATGATCCCGCGACGCATCGGGTCGTAGCGTCGGTGATAGTAATCGACCTTCTTCATGTGCTCGCGTAGCTCTTCTATGGTGGCGGCACCGGGCGATCGGAATGCGTTGTGCTGCCGGAACGTGTCGCCATCGAACAAATGAAGCTCCCATGCGGGCGTTTTCACGACCTGATCCAGGATGTACGCGCCGGTTCCGCCGAGACCAACGATGGCGAGCTTCCGCAGTTTCAGCCGCGCGGATGTCGCCACGATCTCTGCGCGGACGCTGGCCGTGTCCGCGTAGCGGAACACCGAGTCCTCCTCGTGAGGTGGGATGACGCGGTGGGTACGAGCGTCGGCGTCGGGGTCGATCACGCGCGCATGGCTCTGGATTAGCGTGATGTAGTGCGCCAGCTTCTCGTAGTGATCAGGGAAGCCGTTCGCCCAGATATCGGGCTTGTTGGAGAATCGATGCTGGGCAACGCAGCCGTCGAAGACGTGGAGGCTCTGCGGGGTGGTGTCGGCGACGAGCTCGGTGAGCGGTTGGCCGTCGGCGCCGCACGGGAAGCCGCCGACCCACCAGACTTGATGGTCGTCGCCGGGCGCGGTGGGCGCCAGGATCGAGCCGGCGTCTTCGACGTACTTACAAACGAGTGTGCCTTCCGCCAGGGTGCCGCCGGAAGTGACGTAAGGGATCGAGTGCAGTAGCAGATGCTGCTGCTGCACCTCGATCACATAGCCTTCGTCCAGCAGTCGCTTGCGCCCGGAATCAGGACCGGCCGGTCTTGCGGACGACAAATTCCATCCCATCGTGCACAGGGGTATTCTGTCCCGGAGCAAGCGTGCCGTCGTGGCCGTGCGGGTTGACGTACGACACCGTGTAGATGATGTCGAACGGCCCCTCGGGGTAGGCCAGGTGAACGGCTTCGTCGTACGAGATGGTGGGCTCGTCGAAGTGCCGCGGCTTGCCGTTGACGACAATGCTGTGAACCTTGTGCTGCGCCTCGTGGCTGCTGGTTTCATTGCTCATGACTTTGTCTCTTTTCTCCGGCGGGGGGAGTGGTCGCGCGCTCGTCGCGCAAACGCTTATCCGCCGATACGCTGATTAGCGTACTACGATGCGAAGTAAACCGCAAGGCCGGCGACCGCCGGTCCCCTCAGCTGAAGAGGGTGCGGTTGGGCGGGGCTTCCGTGACGAGGCCCAGCTTCAGCAGGCGCACGCGCGCCGCGTCATTTGAAACCTTGAAGGCCGTCGTGACGCTGCCGATGAGAGCGCTGCCGTGGTCGCTCTGAAGCGAGATCGGTCCATACAGACGATGCTGGTCGGAGTAGGTGCGACAAACACCGACAAGCAGAGTTTTCGGCATGAGCAGCGCGCCGCAGATGTAGCCCGCTTGCCACTCCATCCAGTCGTTCTGCGCCGCGTTGATCATCGAGTCGCGCTTGCAGACGATCTTGTTCCGGTTCGGCTGCTGGCGCAGCAGGTCCATCTGCGGTGGCTCGACCTCGAACAGATAGCTGTGGAAGCGGACGTGGCCGTACTCATGAGTGAGCGTCGTGCGCAGCCGGTTCTCGCGTCGCCCGTCTTCGGTTAGAAGCGAGGCGATCTTGACGGAGGGCTTGCGCCCGGGGTGGAACTCCGTGACGCCTTCCACCTCCGAGCCGTAGACGGAGAGGTCCGCGTAGATGTCGAGGGTTTCGGCGTCACGCTCGATGAGCGTCTTAAGATCCTCGGTATCGACGGGATAGCGGGCCTCGCCATGGAGGTTCTTCAGGAAACCCGTGATGAGCGACTCGCATTCGCGATCGAGTTCCTCGGGCTTGTAGTGTGGTCTTTGCTGAAAGCGCCCCGTTTGATCGCGAACATAGGTCACCATGGCTTACTTCTTCACTGGCTTTCTAAACGCGGTGAAAGCGGCTTTGACGGCGTCTTCAGAAAGATGCTTGTTCCGGATTTCATCCGGCAACTTGCCTGCCAGGTAGTGCAGATAGTCGGCGTCGATCTTCAGGACCTTCGCGAACTGCTGAATGAGATGGTCAGACGTAGGGCTACGCCGGTCGCGTTCGATGTCATTCAGATACTGGGGAGATATGGCCTCGCCGTCCTCCTCGCGCATGATCCGCTCGGCAAGCTGCTTCTGACTTAGGGGAATCTTTTTGCGGGCACTAGCGATGTAGCCGCCGAAAGTCATCGGCTCGGGACGTGTCATGGTTGCATTCTCATGCTTCTCCGCTGATTTGCGTATCTTGCATGAGCTATCGGAGGCAATCAAGTTGATGGAACGTGCTCCTACCGAGCGACGGTCGCCCGGAACGTGATGGCGGCTTGTTGCGCGGGGCCGTCGAGGACCTGGTCCGAGCGGAGGGGCGTCGACCTTAGATGACGCGCGCCGCCATCAGGCGCTTGCCCCTCCGAGGCGGACGGTTCCCCGATGGTCAACGGGCAGCCATGTCCCAAACTCTGCTTGATGCTCTCGATTCGAGCGGGCCTGAACTGCCCTCGATTCTCGCCGCAGCAGCGCGGGGCGACGTGCCAACCGCCCGCGTGGTGGTGAACACCCGAGGGCGGATGCAGGGCTCCGGTCCTCAAAAGCTTGCAGTAGCGCTGCGGGTTGAAAGAGCGCCCGTTTCACAGTCCGCGGCACTACTTCTGCTCCGCGCTCGTCCGTCACGGTGCCAGCGTCGAAGCCGTTCGCTTGCTGGCCTGCCACAGCAGGCTCGACATCACGCCGCGCTACCTTCACGGGGACGCAGCGGATCTGACGGTCGCCGTCCCAGCCCCCGGCAGGTAACTGGCGGGATCGAGCAGAACATCCGATCGTAAGTCGCCGTTTTCTCTGAGTTTCTTCGTCTGATGCAGTCGGGGTGAGAGGATTTGAACCTCCAACAACCTGCACCCAAAGCAGGTCCTCTACCAGGTTGAGGTACACCCCGCGGGGGCGCGGAATATAGAGGCCGGACCGGGCTCGGGCAAGCGGCGTTCAGTCGGGAATGCGCTCGAGCGTGACGTCGAGGCGGATGGGGTCGCTGCCTTTGGCGACGATGATGCGGTCGAAGGGGAAGTAACCGTCGCGTTCGACGCTGATGCGATGTTCGCCGAGGGGGAGGCGAACGCCGTGGGCGGCGACGTAGGCGAGGGGGCCGATGTACTCCTCGTCGATGGTGACGCTGGCGTCGGCGGGGGCGCGATGGACGCGCACGACGCTGAGGCTGACGGCCGCGCGGAGGCCGGTGCCGCACGCGGACGCGAGCAGCGAGACGAGCGTCGCGGTGAGGGCGAGGCGAAGACGCGGGTTCATTCCCATTCGATGGTCGCCGGGGGCTTCGAGCTGATGTCGTACGCGACGCGGTTGATGCCGCGGACTTCGTTGATGATGCGACTCGAGAGGCGTCCGAGTAAGTCGTAGGGAAGGCGCGCCCAGTCGGCGGTCATGGCGTCCGTCGATTCGACGGCGCGCACGATGCACGTCTCTTCGTACGTGCGATCGTCGCCCATGACGCCCACGCTCTTCACGGGCAAGAGCACGGCGAAGACTTGCCAGAGCGTCTCGTAGAGACCGAATGCGCGAATCTCTTCTTGCACGATGCGATCGGCCTTTCGCAACACTTCGAGTCGCGGCGCGGTCACTTCGCCGAGGCATCGCACGGCGAGGCCCGGGCCGGGAAACGGATGTCGCCAGAGGACGTCGTGAGGGAGGTCGAGGGTCGCGCCCGCGCGCCGCACCTCGTCCTTGAAGAGCTCGCGCAAGGGTTCGATGAGCGAGAGCTTCATGCGCTCGGGAAGGCCGCCGACGTTGTGATGCGTCTTGATGACGGCGCTCGGTCCGCGGACGCTGACGCTCTCGATGACGTCGGGATAGAGCGTGCCCTGGACGAGATATTTCGCGTTCGGGATCTTGTGCGATTCCTCGTCGAAAATCTCGATGAACAGGTTGCCGATGATCTTCCGCTTCCGCTCGGGATCCGTTACGCCGGCGAGCGCGTCGATGAAGCGCTGGCGCGCGTCGATGGCCACGAGGTTCACATGGAGCTCGTCGCGCATGACTTTTTGAACGCGCTCGAACTCGCCGTGGCGCAGCATGCCGTTGTCGACGAAGATGCACACGAGCCGATCACCGAGCGCTCGATGCGTGAGCGCCGCAGCGACGGCCGAGTCGACGCCGCCCGAGAGCGCACAGATCGCGCGCTCGTCCTTGCCGACTTTGGTTTTGATGGCGTGGATCGCTTCTTCGACGAACGCGCCGGGGGTCCAGTTGGGTTCGAGCTTGGCGACGTCGAAGAGAAAGGCGCGCAGGACTTCCGTGCCGCGCGGCGTGTGCGCGACCTCGGGGTGAAACTGGATGCCGTAGAAGCGGCGATCGGGGTCGGCGATGGCGGCGAGCGGTGCGTTGTCGCTCTTGCCGATCGAATGAAACCCACGTGGTAACCCGGTCAAGCTGTCGCCGTGGCTCATCCACACCGTGAGCTCTTCGTCCTTCTCGAACGGCAGAAAAATTCCCTCACGTGAGAGAACCTTGAGCTTCGCGGGCCCGTACTCGCGCGCGTCTGCCGGCTCGACCTTGCCGCCGAGCTGGTGAGCCATGAGCTGCTCGCCGTAGCAAATGCCGAGCACCGGTAGCCCGAGCTCGAACAGCATCGCGTCGCTCTTCGGCGAGCCCGAGTCGTAGACACTCTGCGGTCCGCCCGAGAGAATGATCGCGGCGGGCGCAATTTTTCGAATCGCGGTAACCGAAATCGTGCCCGGGTGAATCTCGCAGTAAACCTGAGCTTCACGCACGCGGCGCGCGATGAGCTGTGTGTACTGGGCACCGTAGTCGAGAATGAGAACCGTCTGCCGCGACGACATGCGCCTCGTTAGCATGACGCGAGGCGGCGGAAAACCCGAGATGGTTGATTCGGGCAAAGGGCTCGCGTCACGGCGAAAGAAGCGTCAGAATCGCATCTCCGTAGGGCCTCGCCGCGGTCTTCGTCCGAGAACCAACATGCGCGCTTCGCTTCTCGTCTCGTCGGTTGCTCTCGGATTCTTGCTCACCGCGTGCGGAACCTCCGGCAATCCGCTGGCGACGACGGGGTCGGTCGCCCAGGTTCGACAAGACGTCGTCGACGGCACGATCGACAGCAAGACCACCGGGGTGGTCGGATTGGTCGTGTATTTCCCCGATCAAGGGCTGCTCGGCGTGTGCAGCGGGTCCTTGCTCGCGCCGAATCTCGTGCTCACGGCGCGGCATTGCGTGTCGCTCGAAGGCAATACGCCGGTCGAGCAGGTCACCTGCGGCGTGTCGAATTTCACGACGACCGGACAAGGCGATCTCTTGCTCGTGTCGCCTTCGACGACGCTTCCCATGGGGCCGCAAGATTCGAACTATTTTCACGGCGCCGACGTGCGCGTCTCGCCCGGGAGCTCGGACTTGTGCGGCAACGACGTCGCGATGATCATCCTCGACGGCTCGGGAATTCCGGCGAGTCGCGCGAAGCTCGTCACGCCGCGGCTCGACTCGCCGCCGAACCCCGGCGACCCGTTCGACGCGGTCGGTTACGGACGGACCGCGGCCGACGCGTCCGATTCGGCCGGCACGCGCATGCGCGGCGACGGCTACTCCGTGAAGTGCACCGGTCTCGATTGCGAGAGCGCCGACACGGTTCGTCCGACCGAGTGGGCGAGCAATGACGTGCGCACCTGCCCGGGTGACTCGGGCGGCGCAGCGCTCGACGCGAACGGCCGTGTGATGGGCGTCGTTTCGCGCGGCGGCACGGATTGCATTGGCGGCGTGTTCAGCAACGTGTCGTCGTTTCGCGACTTCATCGTGAGCACGGCGCTCGACGCGGCGAAGCTCGGCGGTTACACCGCGCCGTCGTGGGCCCTCGACGACGGCGGCGGCACCTCGACGTCGCCGGTTATGGCGGTCGACGACGCCGGCACCGGAGGGGGAACCGACTCGCCCCTCGGCCAAGCGTGCACGAGCTCGTGCGCCGACGGCTACGCTTGCTACTCCGCGACCGGTACGCCGCCCGGCGCGTGCGTGCCGCGCTGTAGCGCCACCAATTCGACCTGCCCTGCGACGTACACGTGCAGCACGTCGATCGGCGCGTGCCTTCCGAAAGGCGACGGCGCGTCGTCCGGCAGCTCCGGCGGTTGCGCCGTTTCATCGGTGCCAGCCGGCGGAACCGCGGCGGCGTCCATCGTCGCTCTTCTCGGGCTCCTGCTCGTCGAACGTCGCCGCGCGCGCCACGCTTAGTGCGCGCTGGTCACCACCAAGACGTGGCGGTCGGCGCCGAAGACGCGATGCGCGAAGTCGCGGAGCGAGCCGAGGTCGGGTCGCTTGGCCTCCGCGTGCGCGAGCCAGAGCCGCACGAGGCGCTGACGTGGATCAGCCGTCGCGCCCGCCGATGCTCGGTCGAGCGCGGCTCCGGCGGCGGCGACATCGTCGGGGGTGATCGCGCCGTCGGCGAGTCGACCGAGGAGCGCGCGCACTTGCTCGGCCGCCTGACGCGCGGACTGCTCGGGGCCGGTCAATTCGATCACGATCGCGGCGGCGTCGCTCCCGCCGAGCAACGTCGCTTCGGCGCTCACCGCGAGACCCGGGAGCGCGACGGCGTGATCGAGCCACCCACTCGGACGGTTCAGAAGGTAGAGGAACCACTCCGCGTCGCGCGGCACCTCGCGCGACGCCGAAAGCGGGATGGAGACGGCGACCACGGCTTTCGAACCCGGCGGGGCCGTCGCGGCAAGTTTGGCCTCGTAGTGTCCGGGTAGCGCGACCACCGGGGTGGTCGCTGGGCAGGCGCTCGCTGCCGTCCGTGCGGGTTCGAGCCATCGCTCGAGCTCGACGCCGAACGCGGCGTTCTGATCGGCGCTGAAATTCGCGATCGTCGCCAGCCGAAGCGGACCTCGGACGAGTGCTCGCCGCCGGGTGTCGATCGCGTGGATCGGGAGTCCGGTGAGCGATTGAAAGGTTCCACGCGGATCGAGGAGGCTCGGCCGTTTGGGGGCGAGGGCGTCGAGCGCAATCGGCCAGAGCGCGTCGGTTTCGGGCACGAGCTCCGACTGCACCTCTTCCTTCACCACGCCGGCCGTGAAATCGCTGACGGGCGCCGTCGCGAAGACCGAGCCGAGAGCGTCGGCGACGCGAGCGGCGTGAGCCGCGGCCGATTCGCGCGCCAGACGCGGCGCGTGCGCGACCAGGCCGATGCCGTAACCGGATGCCCACGGTTCGATGCGAACGTCGTCGACCACCGAGTTCTCTCGCGACAGCGTGCGGACGGCGAGCGCGGAGGATCCGGCGTCCATCGCCGATTCCATCGACGTTGCGCAGGGGCTCGCGAGAAGCGCCCAGAGTTCCCCCTGTCCGGCTTCCACCGCGCCGTGGAGTTCGACCGTGGGGCGGTCGCGGTCGCGACGCGCTTCGGCGAATCGCGCGGCAAACGTCGTGGTCGAAGCCGGATCGCCGCCGTAGCTCACGAAGAGTCGCGATGGGCCGGCCTCCAAGGAGCCGCCCAGTGCTTGCCACGCCGCGACGTCCGCCGCGGCGCGAGGGTCCGCCGATTCCAGCACGCCGCGGTCGAGCTCGAAGCCGCCCCCATGGGCGCCGGCGAGAGCGCGCGAGGCTTCGTCGGCCACGAGCGCGGCCACGGCAGCGGCCGTCCGCTCGGCGCCGTTCACGTCGGGGGGCGCGGGGCTCAGGTCGATCCGCAGACACGCGCCGCGCGAACGGACCACGGCGGCAACGCCGTCGATGTTCCACGCTGGTTCGAGCGACGCCGCGTGAACGACGAGCGGCGAGTCGCGTTCGCCGAGAGACCGTGCGGCGGCGAGCGCGCGCGCCGGGTCGCCGAGTCGGAGCGCGACGCTCAGCGAATGCGCATCGCCGGGCGTCGCCGAGACGCCGATGACGTCGTTCGGCGGCCACGGATCGGACGGCGCCCCGGACGGCCACGACGCGGTGTCTCCGAGCGCGTCGCTCGCCGCGTCGAGGACGCGCGCCCTCCCCACGGCGGCGAACGCGACGTTGCCCGTCGCGTAGATGGCGCGTCGGTAGCGCTCCAGTTCGGCGAGTGACGGGTCTCCGGGAACGGATGCCGCGTCCAGATCGCCGGTGCAATCGGCGACCGCGCGCGCCGCGGGGCTCGCGAAGAGGCGAACTTGCGGTCCTGCGTGGGCGCGCGCGGCAATCTTCGCGCGCTCGGCGTCCTTTACCGGCGCGACGAGCGCCGCGTTCACCGAGCGAACGAACGCGGCGGCGTCCTCGGGCGTGCGCGCCCAGCTGCCGAGGACGAATCCACCGCCGCTCACGCGCGAGTCGAGCGGCTGAGAGCCGGCGGGCATGCGCTCGGCGAGCAGCGCCGCGAGCCACGGCGACGCGGCAGCGCCGAGATCGTGCACGACCGCGACGCCGATCGCCGAAAACGGATCGCCGTCTCTGGGGACGAGAGCGATCTTCGGGTGGCTGCCGGTGGCGTGAACCTGAACCGGGGACGCGTTTTGCTCGGCGCCGGGTCCGACGTTCGAGCGAGGCCCGCCCGACCCGCAACCGGCGAGACCGAACGCGAGCGCGGCGGTGACTCCGAAAAGAGGCAACGGTCCCGAGGGGCCGACGCTACGGCGCACACAGCCCGTCTAAACGACCGGGCGCATTT
The DNA here is from genome assembly GCA_964506835.1 of uncultured Polyangiaceae bacterium. GTDB lineage: Bacteria > Myxococcota_A > Polyangia > Polyangiales > Polyangiaceae > DASZVB01. The sequence goes on along the minus strand of CAZDNG010000057.1, from coordinate 20,072 downwards.
GTGCAACGAATGCCGACTCGGGCAGGGACGGACGCGTCGGAACGCGGGGCGCGGTGCCAACGGCGGGCGCGCGCTCAGGCCGCGACGCGGCGCTTGACCAGTTCCTGGAGCCGCCCCTGGATCTTGTTTTTCTTGGAATAGACGGTCTTCAAGCTGATCCCCATCTTCTCGGCGATCTGTTCGGCGTCGAGCTCCTCGCGGCAATAGAGGTCGAGGAACAGGCGATCCTTCGCGGTGAACTCGGTCACCAGCTCCGACACCAGCCGGACGCGCTCTCTAAAATCGCACAGCGTGAACGCGTCGACATCGGCCGAGACGAACGCCTCGGGGTCGAACTCCGCCTCCGAGAACGGTTCCCGGCGACGGCGCCTCAGAAAATCGTACGCGGCGCGCGACGCGAGCAGCGAGAGCCACGAGCTCAAGCGAACGTTGCGTTCCGGCGCGAAGGCTCGGAGCTTTGCCTTGTCGTTCGAGAGGAGCTCGAGGTGAAACGCAGCCTCGATTTCGCGAACGTCTTCCGAACACCCGTGTCGGCGAAAACGCGCGACGACCTTGGTGATCGACGCGCCGATGAGGCGACCATACGATCTGACGAACGTCGGCCACGCCGAGGCGTCGTCGGAGAGGAGGCGATCGAGGAGCGCGAGCTCCTCCAATCGAGTGAGCTGGAGATGAATCGCGGTCGGACCAATTTCGGGAGTGGGCATGGCTTGCTTCGACGCTTCCGGTTCGGGTTCGGAAGACCTCTTGAGCAGCTGCCGTGCCGCACACTAAGTGCCGGAAATGGCTCTGGAATAAGTGGAGCGAAACACCGTCACAACGTGACGCGAGACGCGTCACGGTTGCAGATCCCCGAACCGATCTACGCTCGAAGCCGGCCTTTTCTACCCACACCTCGCTGCGAGCGATGCCGGATGTCTCGCGGTGGTCCTGCACCCTCGAGACGGGTCGCCACGGAGTGGCGTGCTAGCTTCGGAACGTTTTGCCGCCGCGTCTCAAAGCGTTCTTTCTTCTCGCTCTCGCTTTGATTCGCACGCTCGTTCGTCGCGCCTTCGGCGGGGGGCGCAACGGCTTCCGCACCTTTCGCGACAACTACGCCGCCGACGGGCTCACGCCGGTCACCCCCGAGCAGCGCGCGCAACTGGCGGGGTTCGGTCGCTGCATCGCGTGCGGGCTGTGTGATCGCGGCGAGGGCCCGCGCATCGCGAGCTCACGGGGCGAATACCACGGCGTGATGGAGCTCATGCTCGCGGCGAGTCGGAGCATGCCGGACTTCGGCGCGGCGGCGCTGGCGTTTGCCCACGTCTCCGACGAAGTGCTCGCCGAAAAGGAGCGCGATTGTCCAACGTGCGTGCCGATGCGTGCCGTCGCGGAGTTCGTTCGCGCGAAAGCTCCCGACGCGCGGATCTCGCTGCCGGTGCTCAGCGGACCAGGGTGAGGCGAGGGGCAGCGGCGAACGCGGCGAGGTGGCCGCTCTCTTCGCCGGTGTAGACGCTGCATTGTTCGTCGACACGCAGCAGATCGGGGATGAGATCCGACGGCAGCGTGCCGATGAGGTCGCCGTCGCGGGGACGCACCACGTACACCTGATGCTGCGGCACGAAGAGCGCGCCGCTCCGGAGAACCGGCTCGAGGCGTCGCGGTTGATCCGCGCCCGCGCTTCCCGAAAAAACGTGGTTGTACCGGATCGCCCCGGTCGCTCCGTCGAGACAGAGCAACACTCCGCCTCCCGAGTTCGCGAGGACGAGCTTGTCGACCACGAGAAACGACGCGAGCGGAGCGAGCAGGCCCGGCGCGTGCTCCCACGCCGGCGCCGCGTTCTTGCGATGGAAGGCGCGGATGCCGGTTCCGCTCGCGTCCCGCGTCGCGACGGCCACGAGATCGCCGACGACGAGCGGCGCTTGCCCCGCGAGCGGCGCTTCGTCGAACGACGCGCTGAAGCGCACCTCGCCGGTCCAGACGTCGATGTGGTGGAGGCGCGACGTGCCGCCCGGCGTTCCACTGACGACGAACGCCGAGTCCTGGTCGAGCGACATCGCGTGCGAAAACGGTGAGCGATCTCGGACGCGCCAGACCACGTCGCCGGTCGCGACGTCGAGGGCCGCAAGCGTCGAATCGCCGCCGGTGACGAGGAGCAACTTCCCGGCGCGGCGCATCTTGTACGCCGCGGGCCGTCGTCCCGAGTGACGCCAGCGGACGTCGCCGGTGACCAGATCGAGCGCCGTGATCGAGCGGTCGCCCTCGGCGACGACGAGCACGCGCGGCAGCCCCGGCGTGTGCACGACGGCGCCCGTCGCGCCGCCCGCCGCCCGCGGAGTGATGCGCGTTGAAAATCGAATCGAGCCTGTGTCGAGATCCCGGAGGACGATCTTGCCGTCGGGTTCGATCCTCGCGATCCCGGACGGCGTCGCGACGCTTCCGCCGCGCAGTGCCGGCGCTCGCCAGAGCACACTGCCCGTGTTGCGATCGAGACACGCGATTTCCCGGGAAGCGCCCACGACGATGCGCTCGCCGCACAGGAACGTCGACTTCAGATCGACGTTCGGAACCGTCGCTACCCAGCGCGGCACGAAGCGCATCTTGCCGCCGTGCGCCCAAGCTCCGCGCGCGCTCGACGCGAGCCCGCGACGCGGCGCGAACGACCGGTAACTGTCGGGCTCGGGGTTGGTGACCGACCCTTCTTCGGCCATTTCTTCGACGCGATCGGCGAGCGCGTCGATCGCGCCGGCGAGACACTTCAGTCGCAGGTTGCGCTCCTGCTTGAAGTCGTGGGCGCGAAAGGTCTCGACCAGGCGGCGCGCGAAGCCGACGGTAGCGCCCGCGAAGTCGACGGCTTCGATCGCCGGGAACGTGATCGACTTGGTTTCTCCGCCGCCGTACCCGCTGCTCACGGTGACGTCGAGCGGGCCTTCGCCGGGTCCGCGCCGAACGCCGACGCGAAAATCACCCAACTGAATGCGACGAAAAATCGCGCGACCCGCCGACGCTGCATCGAGTGCTTCTTCGGCGAGCTCGCGGAGCCGCTCGGCGACGAGGAAGGGATAAGCGCCGGGAATGATCGCCGTGCGCTCCCGCACCGTCACCGAGACGTCACCGCGCACGAGGAGTGCGTGCAAATCGGCGCGCTCGACGGCCGTGCCGCGGAGCTCCGGCGTGCGCGATTTCGTCGCGCGCCGAAAATCGGCGGTGACCCCGAGCGAGAGGCCGCCGCGCGGCGTGGTCGTGAGCGCGACGCGGATGCGATCGCTCACCGGTCGATGCACCGGCGGCCAGTGATTCTCGAGGGCGCTTCGGGCGGCGATCAGCGCGGCCTTCGTGATATCCGGCGTGTTCGCCGGCACTTCCGCGTCCGAGAGCGCAGAGAGGAGACCGGACCGGAGCGCGGCGAGGGCGACCGGCCGCTCGTGGACGGCGACCTCCGGGGCAGGGCCCGAACGGAACACGGTGACCCGAACGTCGTCCGCGGTGCGTTCGAGCGCGAGCTCCCAGACGTCGTCGTCCGCGTAAAGCTGGACGATGGCTCTTTCGGTACGTCCTTGCGCGAGATTCGCGACGGCGTGCGCCGTTTCCGCGAGGAGCGAGAGCGCGAAGCCGTCCGAAATTCGAGCGGTGATGTTGACGCCATCGACGATGACGTCGAACAAGCCGTAAAGTGGAGATAGCGCCGACGAAGGAGCCCGATCGGGGCGCGATCGGACGACGACATGAAAAGCCGACATGCGTGAGAGTCAGCGTAGGGTGCGAAACGGAAAGTCCGAACTTTTCCACGACGATCGCCGAGGAGTGGACATTTGTATGCGCCAGAGGCTAATGGCCCGCGTTCGTCGGTGGGCGGGAGCATCGAGCCCGGCGCAGGGGCGCACGTTCCGCTCGTCATTTCGTGCGCTCTCGGCGTCCTCGCTGCCCTCGTGCCCATCGTCTGGGAGTGGGGTTTCAGCGTCGACGATGCGCTGATCACGGGGCGCGTCGCGGCGAACCTCGCGCACGGGTTCGGTCATCGCTTCAATACGCACGGGCCCGTCGTCGACGCCGTGACGCCGCTCGGGTTCGAGTATCTGCTCGCGCCGTTCGCCAAGCAGGGTCCGCTCGCCGCGATGTACTTCGCGAAGTGGAGCGGCGCGGCGTCGGGTCTCTTCGCCGGCGCCTTGCTCGGTCGTGAAATCGGGCGCAGCGACGGCGGTGCGCGTCGCTACGTCCCGTTTCTCGCGCTGCTTCCGCTCGCGCTGTCGGCGCCGTTCGGCGCGTGGTGCGACGCAGGAATGGAGACGGGGCTCGTCGTGCTGCTCGCGACGGCGGCGATCACGGTTCGGTCTCCGGCGTCGCTGCTCTTCGCCGGCATCGCCGCGGCGCTTCGTCCCGAGCTTTGTCCGTGGGTCGCGACGCTCCTCGCCGGACATCTCGCGACGACACGCCCGAGCCGCCGTCGCGTCTCGCTCTCGACGGCGTTCGCCGTCGGGCCGCCCCTCGTCGTCGCGCTCGCTCGGCTCGCGTGGTTCGGGCACGCGGTGCCGCTCTCGTTCTTCGCGAAGCCGTCGGACGCAGAGCATGGACTTCGATACGTGCTCGGCGCCCTGATCTGGACCGGCGCTCCAGCGCTCGTCGTCGCGCCGTGGACCTTCCGGCGACTCGACCCACGGTCGCGCGTCGTGCTGGTCGCGGCGATGGTTCACGTCGCGTCGCTCGTCGTGGCCGGCGGAGACTGGATGACGCTGTTTCGTCTCTTCGTGCCGATGCTGCCGGGTCTCCTGCTCGTCGGCGCGCGCGTCCTTGCGCTGTCGTCGCTCTGGGCGTCACTCGTCCGGTGGGGCGTCGCGGTCGGAACGTCCGCGGTCCTCTTCGCAGACACCGGCGCGGTCGCGCGTCGCGTCCTCGCGTCTCGGCTCGCGCTCATCGACGAGGCACGCCCCGTCCTTGCTGGTTACCATCGCGTCGCCGCCCTCGATGTCGGCTGGGTCGGCGCGGCGACCGACGCGGACGTCGTCGATCTCGCCGGCGTCACGGACGAGGTCGTCGCGCGGTTTCCCGGCGGCCACACCTCGAAGCGACTTCCGGAGCGGTTCCTCGAGAGCCGAAACGTCGATGCGCTCGTGCTCCTCGGCGAACGCACTCCGACTCCCGACGGCGCGCTCGACGCGACCCGCTTCGCCCGCGCCGTCGAAGCCCGCGCCGCTCGCGAGGCCATGGGCTCCGGTTTCCGGTTCAAAGCGTCCTTGAACCTGGCCGGAACGACCCAAAAATATCTCGTGTACGAGCGCAAAGAGTGAGAAATAAGCATGCGTTTTATTGGATGATTTCTGTCATGAATGGGCCTGCCTGGGAGTGAGCCCGATCAGCATGGGGTAGGGGTCCACGCGAAGGGCTTCCCATCCTGCCGTGGGTCCCGCCCGGCTCGCCGCAGGCGCTCACGCGGGGCGGCTCGCGCGTCGGATTCGCGTCGAATGCTAAATTTGAGAGCGAGCGGGCGCGCGCGCGTGAGCTAGGACGAGACGGACATGCCGCGGAACCGAGTCCTCGCCGGGTTGACGATCGCCGTTGTCGCGGCGTTGTCGCCCTGCGTGGACGCGACGCGGTCGGCGCAGGCCAACCCGCTCGGCGTCGTCGAAGGACAGAACCTCGACGTCTCCGCCGACCGTCTCGACGTCGACGTCGAGCACGGCACGGCGACGATGCAGGGCAACGTCACGGTGAACCTCGGCGAGCTCGAGGTGCATTGCCCGACGGTCGAGGTCCGGTACGACCGGTCGCCGCGCGTGAGTTGGGTGCGGGGTACCGGTGGCGTCACCGCGAAGCTCAATGGCATCGAAGCGACGGCGGCGGTCGTCGAGTTCGACGCGGGCACTCGCACCGTCGCGCTGAGCGGCAACGTCCGACTCAGCCGGGGCCGCGGGTGGGTGACCGCCGAGCACGCCACCGTCGAGGTCGGGTCGGGCAAAGTGTCACTTCAGGAAGTGAAGGGCTCGATCCCCGTGGACCAGCCGCGTCGCTGACGGAGATGGATCGCCGCGAACGCGAAGACGTGCTCGTCGCGGAGGCGATCCGGGTCACCGTCGGCAGCGTCGAGCTTCTCGACGGAGTCGACGTCTCGGCGAGCCGTGGTCGCGTCGTCGGCGTGCTCGGCCCGAACGGCGCTGGCAAGTCGACCTTGTTCCGGATCCTCGTCGGCGAGCTCAGCCCGGCAAGCGGCCGCGTGCGACTCGCCGGACACGACGTCACGACCTGGCCGCTGCATCGTCGCGCCCGCGCGGGCCTGGGTTACGTTCCGCAGACGCCGAGCGTGCTGCTCGATCTCACCGTCCGGGACAACATCGTGGCGTTCGAGCGAGCGGCGCGCGCCGTTCCGGTGAACGTGCGCGAACGCGCGGGCAGCGTGGATCTCGCGGATCGGCTCGGAACGCGAGCCCGCGATCTCTCGGGCGGCGAGCGACGCCGGCTCGAGCTACTGCGCGCGCTGCTCGCCGATCCCGCCGTCCTAGTCTGCGACGAGCCGTTCGCGGCGGGCGACCCGCTTCACGTTCGGCGTATCGCGGAGCTTTTACGGGCCCATGCGGACCGCGGGCGCGCGGTACTCATCGCGGACCACCGCGCAACGGACACACTCGCGATTTGCGATGAGGCAATTCTGCTCGCGGATGGCAAAATACAGCACCGCGCGTCTCCGCGGGAGTTCGTCGAGCATCCGGCGGTGCGCGGTCGCTACCTCGGTCATTGACGACCTCGGACGAGCGCGGCTCGATTCAGCGGGAGCCCGTGATTTCGTTCGCACCTCAGGCGCCAGATACCTCAGGGCCGCAAGGCTTGCGCAGAGCTCGCGCAAAGCTCGCGCAAAAAAAGGGGCGCCATACGCGCACGCGATAGTGGCGGTCGAGGCGGTCGAGGTGCGGGCGAGCGATCCACATTTTCCGGCCATAATTCCGCCCCTTTCGCCGTTCGAGGTGTTACACTGACTACCCGAGCGATTCGACCGACATGGAACTAAAGCAGCAGCTCCGCCTGACTCAGCAGCTGGTGATGACGCCGCAGCTGCAGCAGGCGATTCGACTGCTCCAGTTGTCGCGGCTCGAGCTTCAGGACGAGATCAAGAAGGAGCTCGACGACAATCCGATCCTCGCCGAAGAAGAGCCGGACGTTCGCGGGCGTGAGGGCGAAAATCCGGGTGGCGGCGGTGAGCACCGCACCACGGCGCCGTTCGAGGAAGACTTCGCGCGGAACACCGACGAGCGCAGTCAGTCCGAGAAAGCCACTCGCGAGGTCGACTGGGAGAAATTTCTCGAAAACCGGACCTTGCAACAAGCGCCGTCCGGGTCGCGAGGCGGCTTCGAAGAGCTGCCGCCCATCGAGCAGAATCTCACGAAGCCGGGAAGCCTCAAGGACCACATGTTGTGGCAGCTTCAATGCGGCGACTTCACCGACGTCGAGCGACGGTTCGGCGAGCTCGTCATCGGTAACCTAGACGAGAACGGGTATCTCGATCTGGCGGGCATCGAGCGCACCGACGGGACGCGCACGCCGGACCTCACCATCGAAGACTTGGCCGAGGAGGCCGGGCTACATCCCGACGACGCGCCGCTCGTGCTCGAGATGATCCAGAACTTCGATCCTCTCGGCGCCGCGTCGCGCGATCTCCGCGAATGCTTGCTGATCCAGGCGAGGGGCTTTGGCTACGACGACCTCGAAATCGAGATCATCGACAAGCACATCTCGTCCCTCGAACGGCACAACTACCAAGCCATCGCGCGCGAGATGAAGGTCGAGCTCGAGGAAGTCTACGAGGCCGCCAAGGAGATCCAGAAGCTCGAGAGCAGGCCCGCGCGCAACTTCAGTGAAGTCGACGATCGGACGATCGGCATTACGCCCGATGTGTACGTCATCAAGGACGGCGAGCAGTTCGTCGTGCTCGACAACGACCGCGGCATTCAACGACTCCACATCAACGAGAACCTGACGCAGCGGCTCCTCCGGGATCCGACGGCGAAGGAGTTCGTCGGAGAGAAGCTCAGGAACGCGCAGTGGCTCATCCGAGCCATCGAGCAGCGCCGCAAGACGATCATCCGGGTGACGGAGTGCATCGTCGAGAAACAGCGCGAGTTCTTCGAACGAGGCGTCGCTCACCTGAAACCGATGATCCTTCGCGATGTGGCGGAATCCGTCGGCATGCACGAGTCGACCATTTCGCGGGTCACGACGAACAAATACGTTCACACTCCTCAAGGCTTGTTCGAACTGAAGTACTTCTTCAACTCGAGCATTCGTCGCGTCGCGAACGAAGACATCGCGAGTGAGAGCGTCAAGCAAGCGATCAAGAAGCTGATCGATGAAGAGGACAAGAAGAACCCCCTCAGCGATCAGGCCATCGTCGAGCTGCTCAAGCAGAAGGAGGGCATCCAAATAGCGCGCCGTACGGTCGCGAAGTACCGAGAGATGCTGGGTATCCTGGCCTCCTCGAAGCGAAAGAAGCTGTTCTGATTCCCAGAAGCTCGGGTGCCTTCGGGGCCCCGTGCCCATCCATCGCCGGACCCGGCCGGGTCCGAGGGAGCATCGCATGAATATAACGGTCACCTTTCGTCACGTGGACACGAGTGAGGCGATCAAACAGCACGCGACGGACAAGATCGCGAAGCTGCAGAAGTTCCTGCGCCAGCCAATGACGGCGCACGTGACCTTCTCGCTGGAAAAGCTCCTCCATCAGGTGGAAGCGAGGATTTCATGCGGCGGCGATCGGTTCGAAGCGCACGAGGTCACCGACGACATGTACGCGTCGATCGACAAAGTGCTGACCAAGCTCGAGCGACAGATTCGGGGTACCAAGGGCGCCGCGCAATCCAAGAAGCGCCGCGGTGGTGCCACCCTTCGGGGCGCGGCTGGGCCCGAGGTCGTCGAAGCGCGCCTGCGCGGCAGGATAGGGTCGCCGGTGAAGAAGAAGACGGTGGCGAAGGTGGTGGGAACGTCGGCGAAGAAGAGAACGACCGGCGGAGGCAAAAGCGCGTAGTCTCACGGCCGAAATGGAGCTTCGGGCTGCCTCGGGCAACGAGCCGGGCGAAACGAACGCGCCGCCGGACCGCGGACATGGCATGAGTTGGGGGAGCGGATGACGTCACGATGCGAATTACGGACATTCTTCCGTCGGATAGAATTTACGTGGATGCGACTGGGTCGACCATCCACGACAAAGCCGAAGCGCTGCGCGCGCTCGCCAAGCTCATGGCGCCAGCCCTGCGCTCGGACGCCGCGACCATCGAGCAATTGCTCGCGGAGCGCGAACGGCTACAAAGCACCGGGATCGGCGACGGCGTCGCTATCCCGCACACGTCGATCGAGGCGGCGGCGTGCCGCGCCGCCGGGCTCGTCGTTTGCCCGAAGGGGATCCCCTTCGACGCGATCGACGGAGCCGACGTGAACATCGTCCTCGGCGTGATCGGGCCGAGGGACGCCACTGGAGAGCACTTACGAGTGCTCGCGCGGATCAGTCGTCTCTTGCGCGACGAGGCGACGCGCCGGGCTCTTGCCGGCGCACAGACTGCCGCGGAAGCGTTCCACGTGATCGAGTCGCGCGAGCTGCAGCTCGGGTGACCCATGTCGGAAAGAGCGGGCCCGCCATCGAGTCGCCCCGGGATTTCGATCCGTGAGCTCCTCGCGGATCCCGAATTTACGCTCGCGACGGAGCTCGTCGCGGGCGAAAACGGGGTCGGGCGGCTCATCCGGCATCCGCGCATTCAAAAGTCGGGGCTCGTTCTCGTCGGACACACGCACGGCCTGGTTCCGGAGCGCGTCCAGATCCTCGGCAAGACGGAGCTGTCGTACATCGAAGCGCTCGCTCCCGAGCAGCAGATCGAGGCGGCCGCGCACCTATTTTCACTGAATCCCGCGCTGGTGCTCGTGACCCGCGGAGTCCGTGTTCCTCCGCCGTTCATCGAAGCCGCCAACCGCTCGTCGACGCCGGTCGTCGTGAGCCGCGAGGAGACGTCCACGGCGATCTCGACGTTGCACGGGTACCTCGACGATCGCCTCGCGCCGCGCACGCGCATTCACGGCGTTCTCGTCGACGTGTTCGAGATCGGGGTGCTCTTGCTCGGCAAGAGCGGGATCGGCAAGAGCGAATGTGCGCTCGATCTCGTGCAGCGCGGTCATCGCCTCGTCGCGGACGACGTGGTCGACTGCGACTATCAGCCGCCGGGAATGGTGTTCGGCCAAGCCGCGGCGCTTCTCCGTCACCATATCGAAGTGAGGGGGCTCGGCATCCTCGACGTGAAGGAGCTCTTCGGGATCACCGCCATTCGCGAGCGGAAGCGCGTCGATCTCGTGGTGCAGCTCGAGGAACGCACCGCCGACGAGGCCATCGACCGGCTCGGCGTCGACGGTCGCACCCGCGAGATCTTGACCGTGCCCGTGCGCGAGGTCGTGCTCATCGTTCGTCCCGGCCGGAACACGAGCTCGATCATCGAAATGGCGGCACGGAACGAGCTTCTCCGCGTGTCGGGCACCGACTCGTCGAACGCGTTCGTGAATCGTATCGATCAGAGTCTCGTGCGTCGACCGAACGAGAGCGGGTCGATGGCGGCGATCGTCGCTCCGGCGCCGCACCCGGTGCGCCCGACGGCGACGCGCACCCTCTTCGAGAGCGGGGGGCCGCCTCCGCCGCGCACGTTCGACAAGGGAAAGCCGTGACTTCGGAGAGCGATCTCGTCGTGATCGTCACAGGGTTGAGCGGCGCCGGCAAGTCCACGGTCCTTCACGCCCTCGAAGATCTGGGCTTCTTCTGCATCGACAATATGCCGGTGCCCGTCATGGCGGAGACGCTCGCCGCGTGCGCCGCGGGCGGCGTACAGCGCGTCGCGATGGGCATCGACGTCCGGGTCCGGAGTTTTCTCGATCGCGCCGCGGAGATGATCGAGTCGGTGCGAGTTCCCGGGCGGCGCGACGTCGACATTCTGTTCCTCGACGCCGCCGACGAAGCGCTCTTGCGCCGCTTCTCGAGCACGCGGCGACCTCATCCGGCGAGCTACGCCATTGCCGAGAGCACCCCGTCGATCGCCGTCTTGGACGGGATCCGGCTCGAACGCGAGCGGCTTGCGCCGCTCCGGGCGCGCGCGAAGCAGGTCATCGACACCACGGAGCTCAGCGTCCACGACCTCCGTCGTCGTATCCTCGAGCACTACGGTCCGGGTGCGGGTCGAACCGCGCGAATGAGCACGAAGTTCCTGTCGTTCGGCTTCAAGTACGGGCCGCCCGTCGACGCGGACGTCATGCTCGACGTCCGGTTCTTGCCGAACCCCTTCTTCGTCTCCGCGCTGCGGCCGCTCTCGGGGCGCGATCCGATGGTTCGCGACTACGTCCTCGGCAGCGAAGACGCGCGCACGTTCCTGGCCAAGGCGTCGGACCTATTGGAATTTTCGCTCCCGCGATACGAGCGCGAGGGCAAAAGCTATCTTACGGTGGCTCTAGGGTGCACGGGCGGCCGGCACCGCTCGGTGGTTTTCGCCGAGACTCTCGGGGCAGCCCTCGCCGAAAAGACGGGACTCGGCATCGACGTGTTTCATCGCGACATCGATCGCGATCCGCCAGCATCGACCACAGGGGAAAGCTTCATCGGAGGCTTGGGGAAAGGAGTGAATCGCACCGGATGAGTAACGCGCACGGAACATTTTTGGTGAAGAACAAGCTCGGGCTCCACGCTCGGGCGGCTGCGAAACTTGCTCAAGTCGCGTCGCGCTACGCTTGCGACGTCTCCGTCGGACACGGAGATCAATCGGTCAACGCGAAGAGCGTGATGGGGCTTCTATTGCTCTGCGGGGCCAAGGGTACCGAGCTCTCGATCGACGCCGACGGCGAAGGATCGGAGGACGCGGTGCGCGCGATCGGCGACCTCATCGACGCGAGATTCGGAGAAGAGGAATAGCGTGACGCCGCGCGAGCGACGCCCAGGGCGCACGGAGACGCCCTCCGTCGTCCTCGAAGGGATTGCCGGATCACCGGGCCTCGCCATCGGGCGAGCGCTGGTCATCGACACCCGGCGTCCCGGCGTCGTTCGCCGTCACGTGAAAAAACACCAGGCCGACGAAGAGCTCGCGCGCTTCGACGCCGCGGTGGAGCACGCGGTCCAAGGGCTCTCCGAGGTGACCGACGGCGCTGCGCGACGCTTCGGGCGTGCCGAAGCGTCGATCCTCGAAGCGTACAAGCTGATGCTCAACGACGAGCTCTTGCGCGACGAGGTCGAGCGACACATCGAAATTGGACTCTTGTGCGCCGAATGGGCGGTCGAAGTCGCCACCGACGAGCTCGCCGAGCAGCTCACTAGCGGCGGCGACCCCTACCTCGCCGAACGAAGTCACGACATCGAGTTCATCGCCGATCTGGTCCAGCGCGGCTTCGGCGGCCGCGGCCGGAGCGTCGTTTCGCTGCCGGAGATCAAGGAACCGTGCATCGTCGTGGCTCGCGACCTGTCGCCGGCCGAGACGGCCGCGCTCGCGCGTGATCGCGTGCTCGCCATCGTCACCGAGGTCGGAACCCGGACGTCGCACACCGCCATTCTCGCGCGCGCCCTCGAAATCCCCGCCGTCGTAGGGGTCGCCGGGTTGCTCACGCAAGTCGGCAGCGAAGACCGCGTCGTGGTCGACGGCTACCGCGGCCGCATCACGATCTCGCCGACGCGGGAAATCCTCTCCGCGGCGTCGGCGCGCGCCGAGCGGCAGATGGCGATCTCCCGCGACCGGCAAGCGTGGCGCGATCGACCGTGCACGACGAAGTGCGGCGTCCCCATCGACATCAGAGCGAACATCGAGCTCCCCGCCGAAGCCCACATCGCCCAGTTCGAGGGGGCCCAGGGCATCGGGCTCTATCGCACGGAGTTTCTGTACGTCGATCGCGCGCAGCTCCCGACGGAGGACGAGCAGTATGCCGTGTACAAAAACGTCGTCGAGACGATCGCGCCTCTACCGGTGACGCTCCGGACCTTCGATATCGGCGGCGACAAATTCGTGTCGGCGTTCAAGGCGCCTCCGGAAATGAATCCGGCGCTCGGCCTTCGCGCGGTGCGGCTCGCCCTGTCGCGCCCCGATCTGTTTCTCGCGCATCTTCGCGCGATGACTCGGGCGTCGGCGCACGGCACGATGCGCATCATGGTCCCGATGATCGCGTCGGTCGAAGAGCTCGATAGCGTGCGGCGTCTCCTCGACGAGGCGATTCGCTCCGTCGACGATGCGGGCTTGCCGCGCGCGCCGCACATCCCACTCGGGATCATGGTGGAGGTGCCCTCGGCGGCGATCCTCGCGAACGAACTCGCGGTAAAGGCAGAGTTTCTCAGCATCGGCACGAACGATCTCGTCCAGTACGCGCTCGCCGTCGATCGGACGAGCCGCACGCTCGCCAACCTGGCAACGCCGTTTCATCCGGCCATCCTTCGGCTGATCCGCTTGGTCATCGACGCGGGTCATCGACGCGACCGTCCGGTGTCGGTGTGTGGCGCAATGGCGAGCGATCCGCTCGCCGCGGTCTTGCTCATCGGGATGGGAATTCGCGAGCTCAGCATGGAGGCGTCGGCGATCGCCGAGGTGAAGGAGGCGATCGGCCGGGTGGACCTCGTCGAGGCCGAGGCGGTGGTCAAAGAGACGTTCGACATGACGACCGCGCGGGAAATCGAGGCGGCGCTCTCGCGCGCGTTCGCCGTCCGGTTCGCCGACCTCCTCGAAACCGAGTGACGGCAATTGCCGCACCTGTGGCCGCCGCCGCATTTCGTAGGCGCGCTGCCCGAGCGCCGTGGCGCCTACAGCGGCTCCCGAGCGATCACGCACCGAGATTCGGTTTGCTGAATCAAGTGCCGCCATCTAGGCTAATGGGTGGTGCAACCGCCGGTCGGGAAGACGAAAACGACGCCGGAGCCGGTGGCGGACGCTCCCGACGAGTCGCGAGATCCGCGCCTTCGCATCGGAGCGATGTGGGCCGGAAGGTACCGGCTTCGTCGGTTGCTCGGGGAGGGTGGCGCGGCGGCCGTATTCGCCGCCGAGCACATCCACATCAATCGATCGATCGCGCTGAAGCTCCCGCACCTCGACACGGACATGAAAGAGACGCTCTTTGCGCGTCTCCGGCGCGAGATGCAGGCGCTCTCCCGAGTCAGGCATCCGGCGATCGTCGACGTCGTCGACGGCGGTGACGCCGATGGTGTTCCGTTCATCGCAATGGATCTCCTGGAGGGACGCACGCTCTCCGGGCTCATCGCCGCGCGCGGTCGGCTGGAGACGATGGAGGTCGTGAAGATCGGCGTGGATCTCGCGGCAGGCCTCGCCGCGGTGCACGCGGCGGGGATCGTTCACCGCGACGTGAAGCCGAGCAACGTCGTCATCACCCGCGACCTCGCCAACCAAATCCGGCTCCTCGACTTCGGCACGGCGAAGCTCGCGGACGCGAAGGACACCGTCGACACCAAGTTGACCCAGAACGGCGCCATCCTCGGAACGCCCGAATACATGGCACCCGAGTCGATTCTATCGCTACCCGGCGCCGACCATCGCGCGGACGTGTATGCGCTCGGCGTCACGCTCTACGAGTGTCTCACCGGGGCCGTCCCGTACGACGGGCCCATCGGGCAGATCCTCATGAAGCTCTCGGCGTCGGATGCGCCGCCGATCACGACCGCGCGCGCCGACGTTCCGAAACAGCTCGCCGAGGTCATTCACAAGAGTTTGCGACGCGACGCGACCGAGCGTTGGGCGACGATGGGCCAGTTCGCGTCGGCGCTCGCCGAATGCACCGATCAGCGACTCTCTACGATCGACATTCTTCACGGCGCTGCCCGCGACCGTCCGGGTGCCCCGTCGGTGCGACAGCCGATGTCCGTCGCGATCCCGCAGGTGGCCGGGCCGGCGGCCGCGGCTCCGCCCGCCGCGGCACCCGAAACGCGCCGCGTCCATGCGCGCGCGCCCTACGTCACGCTCTGCCGGCTCGCGCGGGAAAAAGGAAACGCGACCGACGGCAGAGTCGAAGACGTCTCCGAAGGCGGCGTGCTCCTCGTCGCCAACGAGGCGTGTTCTACGGGAGAGGTGATTCGGCTTCGCTTCGCGCTGCCCATCTCCGGCAAAGTCATCGACATTTCCGCCAAGGCCCAATGGAGCCGCGCGTCGCGCGGCGGTCGCGCCACGGGCTTCCAGTTCATCGACCTCACCGACGTGGCGCGCGCCGAAATCCGACAATACATCGGCCTCATGGGCGGTAGCTAATCGAGCTCGCGATAGGCGCCCCGAAAATAGAGGAGCGGCGTGTCGGCGGACAGGACGGTCGCCGCCTCGATCGCGCCGAGGAAAATGTCGTGATCGCCTGCGGAGAGCGACGACACCACGGTGCACTCCACGGAGGCGAGCGCGCCCGCGAATATCGGACAACCCGTGGCGGCGCCGGCGACCCAATCGATGCCGTCGAATTTGTCGATGCCGTGCGTCGCGAAACGAGGCGACAGGTCGGCTTGTTCCGTCGATAGGACGTTCACGGCGAAGCGTCGCGTTCTGACGATGATCGGGTGCGCCTCCGCGCCGTGCGACACGCAAATGAGGCATCGAGGGGGCGACTTCGAAACCGAGGCGAACGCCGTCGCCGTGAGACCGAACGGCGTCCTCGCTTCGTCGATGGTCGTGATGACGGTGACGCCGGAGGCGAACGAGCCCATGGCGGCGCGGAACTGAGATTCGGTGACGCTCATCGTCGCTTCGGGGGGGCTGGCCTCGGTATTGTACATCGCGCGACGCGATCGTGTGGCCTTCGTCAACCGAGCTCCGAGACGACCTCGCACATGGCCGTCGTCACGCGCCGGAGCTCATCGGCGTCGATGACGAACGGCGGCATGGTGTAGACGAGCTTCCCGAAGGGCCGGAGCCACACGCCGCGGTCGACGAAGCCTGCTTGCATCCGCCGGAGGTCGACGGGCGCGTCGAGCTCGATCACGCCGA
The DNA here is from genome assembly GCA_964506835.1 of uncultured Polyangiaceae bacterium. GTDB lineage: Bacteria > Myxococcota_A > Polyangia > Polyangiales > Polyangiaceae > DASZVB01. Next base: position 4,140 of record CAZDNG010000057.1, on the reverse strand, counting down.
TGGCCCCGAGGACGCGCACGTCGCGAACGCCCCGCATCGTGCGGCAAGGTTCGAGATCGCGTCGGAGCGCGGTCGAAATGCCCGCGACGCGATCTCGCCACGGCGACGCGAGGAGCAGCTCGATGCTCGCGAGCGCGACCGCGCAGGCCAGTGGATTGCCCATGAACGTCGGACCGTGCATGAGCACGCCGCTCGCGACGCTCGACACGCCACGCGCAACGTCGTCGGTGACCAGGGTCGCGGCGAGCGACAGGTATCCGCCGGTGAGCGCCTTGCCGAGGCACAGCACGTCCGGAATCACGTTCGCGTGCTCGAGCGCGAAGAGACGCCCGGTGCGCCCGAACCCCGTCGCGATCTCGTCGAAAATGAGGAGCACGCCGTGCTCGTCGCAGAGCTCGCGGACTCGATTCAGATACGCGGGCGAGTAAAACCGCATGCCGCCCGCGCCCTGCACGATGGGCTCGAGGATCACCGCGGCGAGCTCGCCCGCGTGCGCCGAGATCAGCGCGCGGAAATCGTCGATGTGGCGCTCGTCCCAAGGTGCGTCGAAGCCGGCCGCGGGTGCTTCCGCAAAGTATTGTTGGGCGAGCACGCCGGCGAACAGCGAATGCATCCCGGTGACCGGATCGCAGACGCTCATCGCGCCGAACGTGTCGCCGTGATACCCGCCGCGAACCGTCAGCAGCCTCGTTTTGCCGAGCTTTCCGCGCCCCTGCCAGTATTGGAGCGCCATCTTGATGGCCACCTCGACGGCGACGGAGCCAGAGTCCGCGAAGAACACCTTGGTCAACGGTTCGGGCGTCAATGAGACCAGTCGAGTGGCCAGATCAATCGCCGGCTCGTGAGTGAGGCCTCCGAACATGACGTGCGCCATGCGCGAGAGCTGACTGGTGACGGCCCGGTCGAGCTCGGGGACGGCGTAACCGTGAATCGCGGCCCACCACGACGACATTCCATCGACGAGCTCACGGCCGTCCGCGAGCCGGAGCGTCACGCCTCGCGCGGACGCCACCGCCACCACCGGGAGCGGATCGACGCCGGAGGCGTAGGGGTGCCAGACGTGGGCGCGGTCCAGCTCGAGCAGCCCGGCAACGTCGCGAGACATGCGCGCCTAGTGTATAGATCCCCCGGACCGATGCCCGACCTGTTCGACGATCTCGCCTTCCGCGGTCTCATCCACCAAGAAACGAACCCGAGCGGCCTTCGGCAGCACGCCACCGAGGCGTCGCGGAGCGTTTACGCGGGGTTCGATCCGACGTCGAGCTCGCTCACCATCGGGAACCTGGTTCCGCTGCTCTTGCTCCGCCGCTTCCAGGACGCCGGGCATCGCCCGATCGTGCTCGTCGGCGGCGGCACCGGGATGATCGGGGATCCATCGGGAAAAGAAGCCGAGCGACAGCTCCGGACCCGCGACGAGATCGACCGGAACATCGAGGGGCAGCGCTCGATCTTCGAGCGACTCCTCGACTTTTCCGGACCGGCCGCCGCGCGCATCGAGAACAACGCCGATTGGCTCGGGAAATTGTCGTTCATCGAGGCGCTCCGCGACGTCGGCAAGCACTTCTCGGTGAACATGATGATCGCCAAAGACTCCATCCGGCGACGGCTCGAGGAGCGCGAACAGGGCATCAGCTTCACGGAGTTCAGCTACATGCTGCTCCAAGCGTACGATTTCCAGCATCTCTACGACGCCCTCGGCGTCACGGTGCAACTCGCTGGCTCGGATCAATGGGGCAACATCGTCGCCGGGGTCGATCTGGTGCGTCGCACGCGGCAGACGGAGCTCTATGGCCTGACCGCGCCGCTGATCACCAAGGCCGACGGCGGAAAATTCGGCAAGACCGAATCGGGCGCCATCTGGCTCACGCCGGAGGCGACCTCGCCGTACGCCTTCTATCAATTCTGGTTGAACGCCCAGGACGCCGATATCGAAAAGTACCTGAAGGTATTCACGTTGCTTCCCGAGGGCGAGATCGTGTCGCTGCTCACGGAGCACGCACGCGATCCGGGCGCGCGCGTCGCGCACCGCGCGCTCGCCGCGCACGTCACCGATCTCGTGCACGGCCCGGACGCGCGCTTCGACGCCGAAACCGCCGCGCGCGCCCTCTTCTCAGGCGACATCGCGGGGCTGTCGAAGACAACCCTCGACGAGGCGTTCGCGAGCGCACCCTCGAGCGATCACTCGCTCACGTCGCTCGCGGAGGGCGTTCCGATCGTCGATCTGCTCGTGCAGACCGCGGTGGCGAAGAGCAAGCGCGAGGCGCGAGAATTTCTGTCGAGCGGCGCGGTCAGCGTCAACGGCGAACGCGCACAGCCCGACGACCGCTTGACGAGCGATCGCCTCTTGCACGGCGAGCTCGCCGTCATTCGTCGCGGCAAGAAAACGTGGCACGTGACGCGCTGGCGCTAGAAGCCAGGTAGCTTCTTTTGATTTGTGTGCGCGGCGCACACTTCACGACGGACTTATCGATTCGCGTCCGTTCCATGCGCGCGCATCGGAAATATCTCGCTCTACCGAGCAAGGTTTCCGGTTCGTGGTCCCTTTAGTTGGCCCAGTTGTCCTGGGTCGGCTGAATCGCGTCAATGACCCCGGTTTGGAGGGCCGCTTCGGCCACGGCGGCAGTGATTGCTTTGGCCTCGACAGGGGGTTTCGCGCACGAGCTTCCGCCCGTCGCTCATCGGCGGGCGACGAGTCACGACGAAGTGCCGCGTCGCGCGCCTCACGTCGTGCCCGAGCAGCACTTCGCCTTGCGGAGGGAAGCCACGAATCGTCTCGCGCCGCCGTCGAAGCCGACGCACGACCGTGAGGCGTCGGCTTCGCGAGGGACGACGCGCGCGGGTAAGGAACCCGAAGAGAAGCCGACCAAAGATTCGACCGCGGCGAAGCGCACGAAGGACGAACCGGACGAGAAGGGGGCGAAGGGCGAACGCGAGGAGCCGAAGCACGGCGCTCACAAGCCGACGGCAGGCGAGCTCGCGAAATCGCCGTGGCTTCGTTACGCCGACGAGCCGTGGCACCGTGGGTTCGTCACTTTGTTCGGACACGGGAAAAAGTGGAGCGGCTTGCTCGTCGGCAAGAAAGACAAGGTCTTGCCCGAGACGCGAAAGAGTTTCTCGGAAGCGCTCGCGTCGTGGCGAACCGGGCGAACCCTCCTCATCGACGAACGGCTCATCCGGCTCATCGCCAAGGTCAGCGACGAGTTCGGCGGGCGACCGGTGCGTCTCGTGAGCGGCTATCGCGAGTTTTCCTACGCGCCCGGGTCGAAGCACAAGGTCGGTCAGGCCTGCGACTTCAGCATTCCGGGCGTGCCGAACGACGCACTGAAAGACTATCTACGAACGCTGCACGACGTCGGCGTGGGCTACTACCCGAACTCGACGCACGTGCACCTCGACGTTCGCGACGAAAATACGTACTGGATCGACTATTCGTCGCCGGGTGACCGGCCGATGTACGCCTGGCAGCGCCGCGCGCCGCACTGGGGCGCGCACGAACGCGCTATCGCCGCGGCGCTCGACGCGTTGCCGCTCGGCATTCTGAACGCCGGCTCCGCCGTGAAGCCGTCACGCACCGAACCCGCCGACGACGAGCGCGAACCGGAGGAGAACGACGAGAAGGTCGCCGGCAAGGGCGCTGCGACTCAGGCGAACGCGCCCGCCGATGCCGGCGCGCCGATGTTGGCGCGCGACGCCGGCGCGAGCGCGGGCCACGACGCCGGGACGACGCACGACGCTGGCGCGCGCTTTTAGACGCCAGCGTCGAGGTTCGTGCGCGTGTGCCGCGTCATTTCGCGGTTCAGTGAACGCGCTGGCCGGGCTTCGCGCCGGAGTCGGGAGCGAGCAGGAACGACTCCCCGGCGCCGCCCGCTGCGACGACCATGCCTTCGCTCAGCCCGAAGCGCATCTTCCGCGGCTTCAGGTTGGCGACGACCACGACGAGGCGTCCGACGAGCGCGTCGGGCGCGTAGTGGGCTTTGATGCAGGCGAAGATCGTGCGCTCGACGCCACCGCCGAGCGTCACGCGGAGCTTCACGAGCTTGTCGGCTTCGGGCACGGCTTCGGCCGAGACGATCTTGGCGACGCGAAGATCGACTTTGCCGAAATCGTCGATCGAGCACTCGGGGGCGAGGGGTTCGGCGG
>CAZDNG010000056.1:0-62254 GCA_964506835.1 uncultured Polyangiaceae bacterium | reverse complement strand
TCGAAGATGGCGTGCCCGGTGACGTAGTTGATGTTGCCGCCCGGCGCGATGCCGATGCCCCCGACCTGCGCGGCGAGCGCGTCGCTCAGGTAGTCGCCGTTCAGGTTCAACGTCGCGATCACGTCGAACTCTTTCGCGCGCGTCATCACTTGCTGCAGCGTGATGTCGGCGATCGAATCCTTGATCTTCAACATCTTCTTCCACTTGCCATCGCCGTGGGTCGGGACGAGCTTCGCCGTCGCTTCGACCTCGGCGCGGAGCTCCGCCTGCGCGTCGGGGGGCGCCATGTCGTAGCCCGGCTCGATCTTCTTCGCGTTGTCGACCGCGGTGATCGACGGATCCTCTTCGATGTTGCCGAGGATCCACGCTTCCCGTTCGGTCACGATCTGGGCGCGGAACTCGCGCTTGGCGAGCGCGTAACCGAAGTCGCGGAACGCGCCCTCGGTGAATTTCATGATGTTGCCCTTGTGCACGAGCGTCACGCTCTTGCGCTTCTCGCGGAGCGCGTATTCGATCGCGGCGCGCACCAGTCGCTCGGTGCCTTCGCGAGACACCGGCTTGATGCCGATGCCGCTCGTATCGGGAAAGCGGATCTTCTTCACGCCCATCTCGTTCTGGAGAAAGGCGATGACCTTCTTCGCTTCCGGCGACTCGGCTTGCCACTCGATGCCGGCGTAAATGTCCTCGGTGTTCTCGCGGAAGATCACCATGTCGACGTCGCCGGGCGCCTTCACCGGGCTCGGCACGCCGTGGAACCAGCGAACGGGGCGCAGGCACACGTAGAGATCGAGTTGCTGTCGGAGCGCAACGTTCAGCGAACGAATGCCCTTGCCGACCGGCGTCGTGAGCGGCCCCTTGATGCCCACGAGATACTTTCGATAGGCGGCGATCGTCGGCTCCGGGAGCCAATCGTCGAACTTCTTCTTCGCCTTCTCACCGGCGAACACCTCGTACCACGCGATCTTCTTCTTCCCGCCGTAGGCCCTGGCGACCGAGGCATCGAGCACGGCCTTCGACGCGCGCCAGATGTCGGGGCCGGTGCCGTCTCCTTCTATGAAGGGGAGAATGGGGTGGTCCGGTACCTGAAGCGCACCGTCCTTACCTAGCGTGATCGTGTCGCCCGATTGGGGGGGGTCGAAGCTGACCATTCATTGACCTCGGATTTCGCGGGAATTGCGGCGTGGGGTGGGACGCTGCGGCGTAAACCGAAAGCCCCCCCGCGGCAACGGCCGCGCGGCCCGAGTCCGCGTCATCCTGAACGCGCGGGAGGCGGTCCGGCGCTTCCCTGCTTCCAGCGCGCACACCTTGACGAAAAGCCCCTGCTCCGTCATAAGTCCGCGCTCCCATGCCCAAGATGAAGACGAACCGCGCTGCCGCGAAGCGCTTCAAAATAACCGGAAAAGGCCGAGTTCGCCGTCCGAAGGGCGGCGCTCAGCACAATATGATCGGCAAATCCCGGAAGCGTCGCCGCCGCCTTCGTAACAACGACATGGTCGACACGGCGATGCAGCATCGCGTGAAGCTGATGCTCCCTTACGGCTGATTGGACGAGGCAGACCCCTATGCGCGTGAAACGAGGACCGGGCCCGCACCGCCGACACAAGGCGGTGATGCAGGAGACCAAGGGCTTTTATGGAAGCCGCCGCACCCGCTATCGCGAGGCGGTCAAGACACTCCGCAAGGCCTGGGAGTACCAGTACACCAGCCGCAAGCTGAAGAAGCGCGACTTCCGCAGCCTGTGGATCGTCCGCATCAACGCCGCCTGCCGCGAAAACGGCACCACGTACTCGCGCTTCATCGCCGAGCTACAAAAGGCCGGCGTCGAGCTCGACCGCAAGGTTCTGGCCGACATGGCCGTGAACGACCCGAGCGCGTTCAAGAAGCTCACCGAGCTCGCCGCTACCGCGAAGTGAACCGCGGGAGATCGCGCAAGCGATGACTTCCGACGCGGCGCGAGACATCGAGGCTTCGCTTTCGACGCTCGCGGAACGCGTGCGCGAGAGCTTTCGAACGGCAAAGACGGAGCCCGAGCTCCGGGCCGCCAACGCCGTCGTGCTCGGCAAAAAGGGCGAGCTCACCGCCGTCCTGAAGCGCCTCGGCGAAGCCCCGGCGGCGGAGCGCCGCGCCATCGGCGAGCGGGTGAACGGCGTGAAGAAGGACGTCGAGCGCGCCTTCGAGGAGCGGCTCGCCGAGCTCCACCGCGCCGTCCGCGACGCCGACTTGAACCGGGCCCCGTTCGACCTCTCGCTTCCGGGGCGAAGACCGGCGCCGCGTGGGCACCTTCACCCGCTGACCCTCGTGAAGAACGAGGTGCTCGACATTTTCCAGAGCCTCGGCTTCGTCGTCGCGGGCGGTCCCGAGGTCGAGCTCGAGGCGAACAACTTCACGAAGCTCGGCTTCCCGCCCGACCACCCCGCGACCGACATGCAAGACAGCTTCTGGGTGACCGTTCGCGGCGGTGTGCCCGACGCGCGCGTTCTGCTCCGGACCCACACGAGCAACGTCCAGTCGCGCGAAATGACCCGACGAAAACCGCCAATGGCGGTCGTCAGTGGCGGCACCGTCTATCGCCGCGACGACGAGGACGCCTCGCATTCACCGATGTTCCACCAGATCGAGGGCTTCCTCGTCGACGAAAAGGTGAGCTTCGCGGATCTTCGCGGCGTGCTCACCGCGTTCGCCGAGCGCCTTTACGGTCGCAAGGTCGCCGTGCGCTTCCGTCCGAGTTACTTCCCCTTCGTCGAGCCCGGCGCAGAGCTCGACGTCGAGTGTGTGTTTTGCACCGACCAGACGAAGACCGGCTGCCGCGTATGCAAGAGCACGCGCTTCATCGAGGTGCTCGGCGCCGGGATGATTCACCCTCAAGTCTTCGAAGCGTGCGGTATCGACCCCGAGCGCTACACCGGCTTTGCGTTCGGCGTTGGGGTCGAGCGGCTCGCGCTCATTCGCTACGGCATCCCCGATATCCGGATGCTGTTCGAAAATGACCCGAGATTCCTCGGCCAATTTTGAAGCTGCCTCATAGACCTACTACGCCCCCCGCTGCGTCGGTCGGCCTCCTCGAAATACCAGCGTATGCCTGCGTCGGCCTTCCTAGCAGCAGGGGGCTCGCTACGGTCTCTGAGGCAGCTTCGTGTGCGTCACTCCGCGGCGATGGCTTCGGGCGCGGCTTGACCGAGACGGACCACGCGGTCGGCGAGAGGAAGCACTTCTTCGCGGTGCGTCGCGATCACGATGGAGCGACGACCGCGAAGTCGTGCGAGCGCCGCGAGAACGGCACGAGTCGCGTCGGGATCGAGCCCTTCCGTCGGTTCGTCGAGCAAGAGCACCGGCAATGACGAGGCGAGGGCCCGCGCGAGTGACAAGAGCCGTCGTTCACCGCCCGAGAGCGGCCGGCCCCCAGGCCCTATGACGTCGATCACGTCGCGGCCGTCGCCGACCTGAATTGCGGTGCCCGTGTCGTCGAGCGCCCCGAGCCGACCGGCGCCCACGTCGTCGAGCGCTGCGCGAGCCGTTGCCTCGCTGCCTCCGAGAAGCAGCACGTTATCCGCTACGCTGCCCGTCACCAGTGGCGCATCTTGGGGGACCCACGCGAATGGCCGCTCGCTCGGGCCGGTTCCGGCGTTCGCGGCGTCTTGTCCATCGAGCAGGAGTGCCCCACGACACGCCTCGAGTCCGAGGAGCGCGCGAAGGAGCGTCGTCTTGCCGCTTCCGGTTGGGCCGATGAGGCACGCGATTTCGCCCGATTCGAGCCGGAACGTCGTTGCGGGTCCGCGGTCGGCCGCCCCGAACTCGCGAGCGTCGATGACGGGCGGCCCGTTGAAGGTGCGACTCGTGGGCGACGTCTTTCGCGGACGCGGCGGCGCTCCGAGTGCCTCTCGCACGGCGGAAAGCGCGAGCGCGCCGCGAAGGGTCGCCGAGCGAGCGTCGCCCAGGTCGCGCAGCGGCCGATACGACATGAAGAACACTGCTGCGAACGGCACGAGGAGCGCGCTCGCGCCAGATGCGATCCCGAAGCGCGAACCGAGCGACACCGCGGCGACGATGGAGAGGGCGGCGAGCACCTCGTTCGCGCCGGAAAGCCCGGCTCGGAGCGCGTCGGCGCGCGCCGCGCCCGCGCCCGCCTCCGCTCCAGCGCGTTCGACGGCTGCGACCACTCGCTCCCCGGCTCCGTAGACCCGGAAAAGATCCGCACTTCGTACGAGTTCGTCCACACCACACTCGAGTGTCTCGACGAGCGACTGGGAGCGCTCGGCGACGCGCCGAGTCCGCTTCCGCAGCCGTCCGAGGAGCAGCGCAAACGGAATCACCGCGACCGCTCCGATGAGCGAGAGCGACGGTGAAAGCCACATGAGACATGCCGCGAGCGGCAGGAGCGACAGTGCCGCGCGCGCCGCCGTCACCACCCCGGAAGCAACGGCGATTTCTACTTCGCGAAGCCGAACCGCGAGCGTCGCGAGGACGCGTGGCGCCGGCACCGTCGAGCCGTCGCGGAGGAGATCGCTCACCAGGGCCACGCGCAGTCGGCTCGCGACGGACGCCGACGTTTTTCGCTCCGCATGAGCCACGAGAGCGCCAGAGCCGGCCTTGACGACCGCGGCCACGAGACCGACATAGGAGTACGCCGTTACCGACCACGCCCACGGTCCGCTCGGAGGGCTTCCGGGGAGCGCGGACGCGAGCGGCAATGTGGCGAGGCCCCTAGCTAGGGCTCCTGCCGACAAGGCCAGCAGTGCGTGGCCGGCGGAATAGCCGACGACGCCGAGCGTCAAGCCAGCGAATAGCGTTGGGTTGGCGCGGAGGTCGAAGAGAACTTCGCCCTCGAGTGTTCGAGGTTGGATGATTCGAGACGGGTGCATTCTCCGCATGCACTCCGACTGTAACGACGATTCGGTGACCCGAGGAAACCGTTCTCTTCCTCTTCAGTTAGTAACGAGAACGGCCGATCGATCAAACAGGAAGAAGAACCCTTGGCGAGTGACACGGAATGGAAGGGGTTCGCACTTTTTTCGTAGTTGGCGCAGTTTTGAGTCAGGTTTCCCTTGTTTTTTTCGTCGAAGTTCCGACCGCGCCGCGCACTTACGGCCTCTGATAGGCCAGGCAGACGATAGCGAACTCGACCACGCGCACCAGGTCTTAGGGGCATGAAGTTTGCTTTAAGTTTTCAATGTTTCGTCGAATCGGCGGAACTCGGTGGTGAAAGAGAAATGCTCGTCCAAGCGAACAAACCCGTGTCCCGTGCGAAGCGTATTCAACGCAACGACAGCGGCGTCGTGCGTGCGTCGACCCGCGGGCGCCATGCAACCAAATCCGCCGGGGGGGTAACGCATTCAAAGAATGAGCAGGAACCCATGAATCCCGAAGAATCGGGCTCGGAGACGAATGCCGAATTTCTGGCCGATGACTCGAGCGAAAAGAGCTCGGTGCGTATGACGCCGGAGTTCGTGCAGTCCGACGATTCCGCCGATCGGCGCTCCTATTACGACAGTGTCCCACCTCCGTCGATGGCCAGCATGGAGGCGCGCGATAGCGTCGCACCGCCGGCGCACCACGACGAGGTGAGCGGAGACTCGACGTTGTCGCGGTACTTCCGCGAGATGGCGACGCATCAGGTCATGGGGCCCGACGAAGAGCTCGTAGCGGCGCAGCGCGTCGAGGACGCAGAGGTCGAGCACTGGGTGTCGTTGCTCTCGCACCTGCCGCTCGCCGAGCACGTGTTCGTCCGCCTCGAAGCGGACGTGAGCACGATCAACGAGCCCGAACGGCCTCCGCTCGTCGAGTTGGTCGAACTCCGCAAGCTCCTCAAGGTTTGGAAGAAGCAGCGTTCGAAGTTGAACGCCGCGCAGACCCGTCAATGGACGGATCTCTGTCGCACGCTCGCGTCTTCGATCCGTCTGCCCGACTCCGATCGCATCTGGATGGCAAACGCGAACCACGTCGTGCGCTCCATCGACGATCTCGATTTCGAAATGGAAGCGCCGCCGGAATCGGAGACCACGCCGGCGATCACGACGACTCCGTCGCTGGCCGGCGTGTCATCGACGCCCGCGTACGCCCGCTTCATGGATCGCGTGAAGCACACCGACGCGATTCAGCGCGAAGCGAAGAGCCGCTTCGTCAAGGCGAACCTCCGGCTCGTGGTCAGCATCGCGCGCCGCTATAACCGCGGTCGCCTTCCGCTCATCGACTTGATCCAGGAAGGCAACATCGGCCTCATGAAGGCCGTCGAACGGTTCGACCATAGCCGCGGCTACCGGTTCTCCACGTACGCGTCGTGGTGGATCCGGCACGCGATCAGTCGTGCGCTCGCCGACAAGGGTCGCGCGGTCCGCATCCCGGTGCACATGCTCGACACGTACAACCGCGTCGCGCGCGCCACGCAGACGATCATCGCGCGCACCGGTCGCGAGCCCTCGTTCGAGGAGCTCGAGAAGGAAACCGGCGTGCCGCGCGAAAAGCTCGAAAAGGTTCGCGAGCTCTACGCCGAGACGCCGTTTTCGCTCGATCGCCCGGTCGGCGACGAAGATGGACGGCGCTTCATCGACTTCCTCGTCGAGGACAACGCGACCTCGCCTTACGACAATCTCGCGGCATCGCGCTGGGCCGAAGAGGTCCGGCGTTTGCTCGGCACGCTCACGCCGATCGAGTCGCGGATCATTCGCTGGCGCTTCGGTCTCGACAATGAAGACGAGCTCACGCTGAAGGAGATCGGCGACAAGTACAACCTGTCGCGCGAGCGCATCCGTCAGCTCCAGGAGCAAGCGATCGGGAAGATCCGAAAGCAGATTCGCGAGTACTGAGCGGATCGCCCGCACACCTCGCGACCGATCACGAATCGAACGCGCGCACGGCATTTCACCGTGCGCGCGGTTTCGTTTTGTACCCGCGCGATGACGGCGTGAAGCCGCGCGCCTCGGCGATCGCGTAGCCGCCCGACGACGGCACGGAACCTTGGGCTTCGACAAGCGCGTGAAGCTCGGACGAAATGCGCCGGCCACGAGCCGGCGAGGAGTTCAGCCCTTTCGGTTCTTGGCGACACGCCTGAAAGGGGGCAAATCCCCTTTATGTTCGATGGGTTGCGATGCGGTTCCAACGCGTCATTTACTTTTTCGTCAGCTCACGCCATTAAGGCACCGCGTTCGCCAAGGACGCGCCTGGATCACAAGGTTCGATCCACCAAAAACCGCAACGATCCGCGCAGAACGCGAACCGAAGCGAGCCGAGGTTTCGACTCCCGTCCCTCTCGGACGATGTCCTCACCTCCTCCGATGCCTCCTCCAAACCCACGCCGCTCAGTGATTCTTCCCGCTCGCTCGCATGTGGCGCCGAGCACTGGGTCGGCATTTTCCGGGTCGTTCGTGGCAGCTCTCGAAAAGGGCCCTGTGTTCCTACGTGAACGCGGCGGGCCGGGTTTCAGGAAATGAACCGATTCGTATTCCCTCGATGGGCGAACAAGACCGTTCCGCTTGCTGGAGTCGTGCTCGGCTTGGCTCCGGTGTACCTGGTTTTTTTGGTCTGGTACGGCGCGTCGCCCAAGACGACCGACGTCGGCTACCAGCCCATTCAGCCGGTGCCCTACAGTCACGCGCTGCACGCGGGTGAGCTCGGGCTCGACTGCCGGTACTGCCACAACACGGTGGAGCGGGCGGCCCACGCCGCGATCCCGCCGACGCAGACCTGCATGAACTGCCATCAGCGGGTGAAGACGAAGAGCCCGAAGCTCGAGCCAATCCGCGCGAGCTGGCAAACGGGCGAGGCCGTCAGGTGGACCAAGGTCCACGACCTTGCCGACTTCGTCTACTTCAATCACAGCGCGCACGTGACGCGCGGCATCGGTTGCGTGTCGTGCCACGGCCGCATCGATCAGATGGCGATCGTCTACCAGTTTGCGCCGCTCAGCATGGGCTGGTGCCTCGACTGTCACCGCGCGCCTTACAAGAACCTCCGTCCACCGGAAGAGGTCACGAACATGACTTGGACGCCGCCAGGTGGCGAAGACCCCGTCTCGTTCGGGATGAAATTCGCCGAGAAGAACAACATTCACCCCCCGACCGACTGCTCCACATGTCACCGGTAGATAAGACCCCCGCACGTTCCGATTACTGGCGCAGCCTCGGCGAGCTCGAGCAGAGCCCCGAGTTCCAGGCGTTCGTCGAGCACGAGTTCGCGGACCCGGTCTCCGAGCTCCCGCCGAGCTCGCCTGAACGCCGCCGCTTCATGCAGCTGATGGGTGCGTCGCTGGCATTCGCCGGCGTCACCACCGGATGCCGCTGGCAAGAGGACCATATCCTTCCGCAAACGCGGCGGCCCGAGGGCTTGATTCCCGGCGAGCCCCGTTACTTCGCGACGTCGATCGACATCGCCGGTTTCGCGACCGGGCTCCTCGTGAAGAGCTACGACGATCGCCCGATCAAGATCGAGGGCAACCCGAACCACCCCGACAGCCTCGGCGCCGCGAACGTCTTTCATCAGGCGAGCGTGCTCGAGCTGTACGATCCGGATCGCAGCAAGGGCTTCGCGACGTACGCGGGCGGCAAGCGGACGGAGTCGACCCCGGACGCGTTCAAAGCCGCTGCGAAGTCGCTGTTCGCCGGGTTCCGCGGGTCGCAGGGGCACGGCCTCCGCGTGCTCAGCGAGTCGAGTTCGTCGCCGAGCGTCGCCGACATGAAGCGCCGCTTCATCGCTGCGTTCCCACAAGCCAAGTGGTACGAGTACGAGGCCGTCTCCGCCGACAACGTCCGCCTCGGCACCGAGATGGCGTTCGGCGCCGCGTACCGCCCCGTCTACGCGTACGACAAGGCCGCGGTCATCGTGTCGCTCGACGCGGACTTCCTCGGCATCGAGCGCACGGCGCTCCGCGCCTCGCCCTCGTTCATCGCGGGTCGGCATCCCGAGTCCGGCGAGATGAACCGCCTCTACGTGATCGAGAGCGCGTACACCATGACCGGCGGCATTGCCGATCATCGGCTGGCGGTTCGCTCCGAGCTCGTGAAGGCGATTGCCGTCTCCCTCGACGCCGCGCTCAGCGCGTCCGCGGGCGCCGCGATGGGGCCCGCGCAGGCGAAGCCCCCGGCGGCATTCCTCGACGATCCGAAGGTCGCGAAATTCCTCGCCGTCGTCGAAAAGGATTTGCTGGCGAACCGCGGAAAATCCGTGGTCGTCACGGGCGAGCAGCAGCCGCCCGAGGTGCACGCGCTCGTGCATCGGTTGAACGCGATCCTGGGCAACGTCGGCACGACGGTTTCCTACGTCCCCGACTTCACCGCCGAGCGGCTGCCGCACGCGGCGGCCATCGCCGAGCTGGTCAAGGACATGTCCGGCGGCGAGGTCGACACCCTCGTCATCGTCGGCGGCAACCCGGTGTTCAACGCGCCGTCGGATCTGTCGTTCGAGACCGCGCTCGCCAAGGTGAAGAACACCCTCCGTGCCGGCCTCTACGAAGACGAGACGTCGGAGAAGGCGTCGTGGCACATCCCGCTCGCGCACTACCTCGAGTCGTGGGGCGACACGCGCGCGTACGACGGCACGATCGGTCTCCAGCAACCGCTCATCGCGCCGCTCTACGGCGCTCCGAGCGTCATCGAGCTCGTCGCGGAGCTTCTCGACGACAGCACCAAGGACGGCATCGACATCGTCAAGCGGACGCTCGGCGCGCGCCTCGCCGACGAGCGCCTCTGGCGCCGCGCGGTTCACGACGGGCTGGTCGCCGGCAGCGGCCTCACCGCAGTGCAGCCGGTCTTGAAACCCCTCGCCGCCATCGCGCTTTCGGATCGGGAACGCGGCGCGCTCGCGGTCGGAAACGGCGGCCTCGAAATCACCGTCGCGCCGTGCACGAAGATCTTCGACGGACGGTTCGCCAACAGCGGTTGGCTCCAGGAATTGCCCGATCCGGTGTTGAAGCTCACCTGGGGCAACGCGGCGCTCATCGACCCGGTGACGGCCGCGGCGATCGGCGTCGACGATCAGACCTTGGTCACGCTCACCGTCAACGGTTCGAGCCTCTCCATTCCGGCGATCGTGGCGCCGGGGCAGGCGCTCGGCTCGGTGCGGGTCGTGCTCGGCTACGGCCGAACGGCCTGCGGAGTGGTCGGGTTCGGAAGCCGACTCGACTACGGCATGATCTCGACGCACGCCGACGAAGTCGCTGCGGGCGAGCTCGAGCTCATCGGCGCGAACGCCTACGTGCTCAAGTCGACGAAGCTCGAGCGCTTCGGAGGCGGCCTCAACGTCCAGCCGAGCGGCACCAAGTTCAAGCTCGCGATGACGCAGATGACCCACGCGATCAATGACACGATCGGTCGCGACGAGGTTCAGCGACGCGTGGGCGAGCTCGTTCGAGAGGCGAGCTTCGACGAGTACAAGGAGCACGGCGACTTCGTGAAGGAGCGGGTCGAGCACGCCCCCTTGCTCTCGCTCTGGCAAGAGCCGGTCACGTACGACGGGCACAAGTGGGGGATGAGCATCGACCTCAACAAGTGCATCGGGTGCAACGCCTGCATCACCGCTTGTCAGGCCGAGAACAACATTCCCGTCGTCGGCAAGGAGCGCGTGCTCCAGGGCCGCGAAATGCAGTGGATCCGGGTCGACGTGTACTTCAAGGGCGACCCCGTCGATCCCCAGATCGTTCACCAGCCCGTCGCCTGCCAGCAGTGCGAGCACGCGCCGTGCGAACAGGTGTGCCCGGTCGGCGCGACCATGCACAGCCGCGAAGGCTTGAACGACATGGTCTACAACCGCTGCATCGGCACGCGGTACTGCTCGAACAACTGCCCGTACAAGGTCCGTCGCTTCAACTACTTCAACTTCCACGAGGAGCTGAAGCTCGAGAAGAACGAGACCAAGAAGATGGTCTTCAACCCCGATGTCACGGTGCGATTCCGCGGTGTGATGGAGAAGTGCACCTTCTGCATCCAGCGAATCCAGAACGTGAAGATCAAGAGCAAGAACGAGAAGCGCGCCATCAAGGACGGCGAGATTCGACCCGCTTGCCAGCAGACTTGCCCGACCGGCGCGATCGTTTTCGGTGACTTGAACGACCCGACGAGCCGAGTGAAGAAGCTGCAGAGCGGGACGCGTTCGTACGCGATGCTCGAAGAGCTGAACGTGAGACCTCGCGTCCAGTACCTTGCGCGAGTCCGCAACCCGCACCCGGAGCTCGTCTGATGGCCACGACGGCACCCGACTACGACAAGTGGTACGACCCCCCGAAAGGGGACAACGAGCTCGCGCGCATCACGGACACGGTCATCCGGGTTACCGAAGTGTCGCGACCGCCCGTCGGCTGGTACATCGCCTTCGCGATCGCCGTCACGATGCTCGGCATCCTCGGGATGTCGATCGGCTGGCTGTTTTGGACCGGTATCGGCGTCTGGGGCAACATGCACCCGGTCGTCTGGGCCTGGGACATCACCAACTTCGTCTTCTGGGTCGGTATCGGTCACGCCGGGACGCTGATCAGCGCGATTCTGTTTCTCCTCCGCCAATCGTGGCGAACGGCGATCAACCGCGCGGCGGAAGCCATGACGATCTTCGCGGTCATGTGCGCGCTGATCTTCCCGGGCATTCACATCGGTCGCCCGTGGCTGCCGTACTGGATGCTCCCGATTCCGAACCAGATGAACATGTGGCCCCAGTTCCGGAGCCCGCTCGACTGGGACGTGTTCGCGGTCAGCACGTACTTCACGGTTTCGCTCCTCTTCTGGTACGTCGGCCTCATCCCCGATCTCGCGTCGATTCGCGACCGCTCGACGACCACCGTGCGCCGCCTCGTGTACGGTCTGTTCGCGATGGGCTGGCGCGGCTCGTCGCGACAGTGGCATCGCTACGAACGCGCGTACCTGATCCTCGCGGCGCTCTCGACGCCCCTCGTGCTCTCGGTGCACTCGGTCGTTTCGTTCGACTTCGCGACGTCGCAGCTTCCCGGTTGGCACACGACGATCTTCCCGCCGTACTTCGTCGCCGGCGCCATCTTCAGCGGGTTTGCGATGGTGGTCACGCTGCTCGTCCCGGCGCGGCAGTTCTTCGGGTTGAAGAACATCATCGAGATTCACCACCTCGAAGCGATGAACAAGGTCATCGTCGCGACCTCGTTGATGGTCGGTTACTCGTACGGGATGGAGTTCTTCATCGCCTGGTACAGCGGCTCGCCGTACGAAGGCTTTGCGTTCGTCAACCGCGCGTTCGGTCCCTACTACTGGGCGTACTGGACGATGATCTCGTGCAACGTGATCTTCCCGCAGCTGTTCTGGTTCAAGAAGATCCGAACCAGCCTCCTCGGCATGATGATCATCTGCATCTTGGTGAACGTCGGCATGTGGTTCGAGCGGTTCGTCATCATCGTGACGTCGCTCCACCGAGATTTCGTGCCGTCCGCCTGGGGCTACTACATCCCGACGAAGTGGGATTTCCTCACTTTGACCGGCAGCTTTGGCCTGTTTTTCACCTTGTTCTTGCTGTTCTGCCGCTACTTGCCGATGGTCGCCGTGGCCGAGGTGAAGGGCCAGCACTCGAACAGTCACGCGGGGCACTGAGGAAACGACGATGAGCGCACCGAAGCACGTCGAGCCAGTCGGAGAAGCGCCGTTGCACGGCTTGCTCGCCGAGTACGACAGCCCCGAGACGCTGAAGAAAGCTGCGGAGAAGATCCGCAACGCGGGCTTCAAGAACTGGGACACGTTCACGCCGTTTCCCGTTCACGGCATCGATCAGGCGATGGGCATCCGCCCGACGATCTTGCCGTGGCTCATTCTCGGCGGCGGCATGACCGGGTGCGCGCTCGCGCTCGGCTTTCAGTGGTGGGCGAACGGCGTCGACTACCCGTTCCTCATCAGCGGTAAGCCGTACTGGAGCGTGCCGGCGAACATTCCGATCACGTTCGAGCTCACGGTGCTCTTCAGCGCCTTGACCGCGGTGTTCGGCATGTTGGGGCTCAACAAGCTGCCCCAGCCCGCGCATCCGCTCGACTTGTCCGAACGTTTTTCGCGCTCGACCGACGACCACTTCTACCTGCTCGTCCAGGCGAGCGACCCCGTGTTCGACGAGAAGGAGACCGGGACGCTGCTCGAAACGAGTGGCGCGATCGGCGTGGAGGCAATTCCCGAGGACGTGAAGTCCGAATCTCACGTGCCGCGAGGCCTGCAATACGCACTCCTCATCATCACCGCCGCGGCGACGATTCCCTTCGCGCTCTCCGCCTACGCGCGGGAGTCGAAGATGACGCACACGCGCTTCGACATCGTCCCCGACATGGATTTCCAGCAGAAATTCAAGGCGCAGCGCGAAAACACGTTCTTCGCCGACAAGCGCGCCGATCGGCCTCAGATCGAGGGAACCATCGCGTACGGCGAGCTGAACGAAGACGACCATTTTTACCGCGGCAAGGTGAACGGCGTCTTCGCACGCACGTTCCCCGCGCAGGTGCCGATCGACGAACAGACGATCGCTCGCGGCCAGCAGCGCTTCGGGATCTACTGCACGCCGTGCCACGGCCAGGCCGGCGAGGGTGACGGGATGGTCAATCAGCGCGCGTCGGCGCTCGCCGAAGGCACATGGGTACCGCCGTCGAATCTGAACGACGATCGGCTCCGGCAAATGGGCGTCGGCGAGATCTTCAACACCATCACCAACGGCGTTCGCAACATGCCCGCGTACGGCCCGCAAATCCCGACCGCCGATCGCTGGGCGATCATCCTCTATGTCCGCGCCATCCAGCGCAGCCACAAGGCGGCAGTGGCGGATCTCTCCGCCGAGGAGCGTGCCTCGCTCAAGTGAGGCGTGCGAAGCTCAACATGGCACACGACAATCACGTTCAGCTCGACGACAACATCCAGATCGGGAGTGAAGCGACCGACTTCGGCAAGAAGGCGTTCGGCATCGGCGGCGTCGCGCTGGTCCTCGCCCTGGTGCTCGGCGGCGGCCCCTTCGGCCGCGAATTCTTGATCGCCTACCTCGTCGCGTTCATGTACTCGCTCGCCATCGGGCTCGGGTTGCTCTGGTTCGTCACGATCCAGCACCTCACGAACGCCAAATGGAGCGTCGTCGTTCGCCGAGTCGCGGAAATCATCGCCGCGAACATGTCGGTACTCGCGGTGTTGTCGCTCTTCTTGATCGTCCCCGCGCTGATGGGCAATTCGACCCTCTACGCATGGGTCGACCCCGCGAAGGTCGCAGCCGACCGCGTGCTCAAGCACAAGGCCGGCTACCTCAACATCCCGTTCTTCGCGATCCGGTGCGTCGTGTACTTCGGCTTCTGGTGGCTGCTCTCTCGCCACTTTCTGAAGCGCTCCGTGGAGCAAGACACGTCGGGGAAGGCGGAGATCAACACGAAGCTTCAGACCCTCGCCGCACCGTCGATGATCGCGTTTGCGCTCACCTTGACGTTCGCCACGATCGACTTCGTGATGTCGCTCGACCCCGGTTTCTTTTCGACGATCTTCGGCGTGTACTACTTCGGCGGCGCCGTCGCGTGCGCCTACTCGTTCCTCGCCCTCTCGCTCATGTGGCTTCAGGGCAAGGGCCGGCTCCTGAACTCGGTGAACCGCGAGCACTACCACGACCTCGGGAAGATGATGTTCGCCTTCGGGGTGGTCTTCTGGTCGTACATCGCGTTCTCGCAGTTCATGCTCATCTGGTACGGCGACGTCCCCGAAGAGACGCACTGGTTCCACGATCGCTTCCAGGGCGATTGGAAGATCGTCTCGGGCGCGCTCCTGGCGTGCCACTTCGTGATCCCGTTCTTCGGCTTGCTCTCGCGGTACGTGAAGAGGAACCGAAAGACGCTCGCGTTCTGGGCCTTCTGGATCCTCGTCATCGAGTACGTCGACCTCTACTGGCTCGTGATGCCGACCTTCGGCGAGGACGTCATCCCGAGCGTGCTCAGCCTCCTCGTTCACCTGCTCGCGTGGGTTGGCGTCGGCGGTCTCTTCATCGGCGCGGCTGCCTCGCGCACGAAGGGGCTCAACTTGATCCCGACCAAGGATCCCCGCCTCGCCGCGTCACTCGCGTTCGAAAACCCGTAGGTCACCCATGAGCGCAACACCCGCCACCGAGAACACGGACAGCAGCGACTTCGACACCGAAACGGTCGAGGCCGACAACGTCAACGTCGGGTTGATCGCGACGATCACGGTCGTCGGCGCCCTTTTGGTCATCGCGCTCGCCCTGGCGCTCACGGCGCTCGTTCGCGTGCAGACCGCGGAGGTGGGCAACGAAGTGGGGGCCTATGGCGACCTCGGCACGGTGAAGCGACTGAAGGTCGAGCAGCGAGCGAAGCTCGAGGCAGGACCGACCTGGGCCGATCAGAGCAAAGGGATCGTCACGGTGCCGATCGACCACGCCATGCAGCTCGTCACCTCGGAGATCGAGCGCGATCCGACGCTCGCGACCGAAGCGCCGTCGGCTGCTCCCGCGCTGGCGACGCCTCCGCCCGCGCCCGCTCCGGCCACGAGCGCCGCAACGGGGGGAGTCGATCCGGCGCCGCCGGCCGGCGACACCACGGTCGACAAAGATCCGAAACACAAGAACAACGGCAAGCACGGCGCGAAGGGTGCGCCGGTGACTCCGGCGAGCGCACCGGCGCCGCATGGGTAAGATTCCGCGATGATGAAGTCAGTCGGCAGACGGAACGCCTGGTTCCAACGCGCATGGGTTGCGTTGGCCCTGGTGTCGTTTGCCGGCGGCGTCTCGGCGAAAGCGGTCCCGGAGAGCGAGCAGCTCGATCGCACGGAGCCGCTGCCTGCCCGTCTCGTCGGCGTCGACGTGAAGGAGCACCTGAACGAGCCGGTGGATCGAGCGACGTCGTTCGTCGACGAGAACGGCCAGGCCGTCACGCTCGGCAACTACTTCGACGGTACGCATCCCGTCATCCTCACGTTGAACTATTCACGCTGTCCGATGCTCTGCGGTCTCGAGCTCAACGCGCTCGTCACCACGTTGAAGCAGCTGCCCTGGACCATCGGCAAAGAGTTCAAGGTCGTCACGGTCGTGCTCGACCCGAAAGAGACGCCCGCGCAGGCCAAGGAAGCCAAAGCGCGTTACTTGCGCCAATACGGCCGTAACGCGGACGACGGCTGGCACTTTCTCACCGGGTCGGACGCGAGCATCCATGCGGTGGCCTCGTCGGTCGGCTTTTCGTACGGGTACAACGAAGCGCGGAACGAATACATCCACCCGGCGGCGATCATGATCGTGACGCCGAGCGGACGCCTAGCCCGCTATCTCTACGGCATCGAATACTTGCCGAAGACCGTTCGCCTTTCGCTCGCCGAAGCCAGCGAAGGGAAGATCGGCACGACGATCGACCAGCTGATCCTCTACTGCTTCCATTACGACGCCAAGGAAGGCCACTACACGCCCGTGGTGATGAACATCATGCGCGTGGGCGGCGGCGCATCGGCGACCGCCCTTGGCGGTTATCTCGCCCTCTATTTCGCTTCCGAGTCCCGAAGGAGAAAGCAAAAGCCGACGCCGAGCGCGGGTGAAGGCTCTCTCCGGAGCTCCCAAATATGATGAATCCGCTCCTCACACTGGCGTTCGCGCCGATTCCGGTGCCGAACAACGTTCCGACGCTCAACCCTTCGCCGTATTTCTGGTTGCCGGTGCCGGCGTCGACGATGGCGCAGCCGATCGACGACCTGTTCAACTACGTGATGTGGGTGTCGGTCATTTCGTGCCTCCTCTTGATGGGGCTGATGATCTACTTCGTGACGAAGTACAGGGCGAAGTCACGCAAGGACGAGGGCACCTCGAGCAGCGACCACCACACGGGCCTCGAGCTCTTTTGGTCGATCGGACCGCTCCCCGTCTTGCTCGCGATGTTCGTCTGGGGCTTCCAGGGCTTCGTCGCGCTCCGCACGACGCCGAAGGACGCCTACGAGGTCCACGTCACCGCGCAAAAGTGGAAGTGGCTCTTCGAGTATCCGAACGGCTACACGGACGACGTGCTCCACGTCCCGAACGGGCGCAAGGTCCGCGCGGTCATCAACGCGGTGGACGTGCTCCACAGCTTCTTTTTGCCCGCGTTCCGCACGAAGATCGACGCGGTTCCCGGTCGCTACACCGAGCTCTGGTTCGAGCCGACGGCGCCGGGGACGTATCCAATCTTCTGCGCCGAATATTGCGGCACCGGTCACTCCGCGATGATCACCAAGGTGGTCGTCCACGAAGCGGCTTCGTTCGACAAGTGGCTCGAAGATGCCGGCAAGGCCATCGACGCCCTGCCGCCCGAAGAGCTCGGTCAGAAGATGTACAACCAGCAGGGGTGCTCCGGTTGTCATTCGCTCGACGGCAGCCCCAAGACCGGTCCCTCCTGGAAGGGCCTCTTCGGGAAGTCCGAAACGATGTCCGACGGCAGCAGCGTCAACGTCGACGAGAACTACATCCGCGAGTCGATCCTCGACCCGCAAGCGAAAATCGTACGGGGCTTCGGTCCTGTGATGCCGACCTTCAAGGGTAAGCTGAGCGACAAGAAGATTTCCGGCATCATCGCGTTCATCAAGGCTCAGAAGTAGGTCAAGTCATGGCGTCCACTACCACTACCGCCGACGTCGCCGTCCCCGCCAACAAAGGCGCCGACGACAACTACCTGACCCACGACAAGGGCATCGCGTCGTGGCTGCTGACGCTCGATCACAAGCGGATCAGCGTCATGTACTTCATCTGCGTCATCAGCGCGTTCGCCCTCGGCGGCACCTTCGCGCTCCTGATCCGGACGGAGCTCTTGACCCCCGGTCGCACGATCGTCGACGCCGACACGTACAACCAGCTCTTCACGTTGCACGGCGCGGTGATGGTCTTCTTGGTGATCATCCCCGGCATCCCCGCCGCGATCGGTAACTTCGTGTTGCCGCTCCACCTCGGAGCCAAGGACGTCGCGTTCCCGAAGCTCAACTTGATGAGCTGGTACATGTGGGTCGCCGGCGCGTGCTTCATGTTGACGTCGCTCATCGTGAGCGCCGCGGACACGGGCTGGACCTTCTACACGCCCTACAGCACGACCACCCTGACCGCGGTCATCCCCGCACTCACCGGCGCGTTCATCCTCGGGTTCAGCTCGATCTTCACGGGGCTGAACTTCATCGTGACGATCCACAAGATGCGCGCGCCCGGGCTCACCTGGTTCCGCCTGCCGCTCTTCGTGTGGGGCCTCTATTCGACGGCCATCATGCAGGTGCTCGCGACGCCGGTGCTCGGCATCACGCTCCTCATGCTCATCGTCGAGCGCGCGTTCGGCATCGGCATCTTCGATCCGGCGCTCGGCGGTGACCCGGTGCTCTTCCAGCACTTCTTCTGGTTTTACTCGCACCCGGCCGTCTACATCATGATCGTGCCGGCCTTCGGCGTGATCAGCGAGATCATCCCGGTGTTCTCGAGGAAGCGCCTCTTCGGATACAGCTTCATCGCGCTCTCGAGCGTGGCGATCGCCATCCTGAGCTTCCTCGTCTGGGGACATCACATGTTCGTGAGCGGCCAGTCGGTGCTCGCGGGCAGCATCTTCAGCGCCATCACGTTCCTCATCGCGATCCCGACGGCCATCAAGGTGCTGAACTGGATCAGCACGATGTACAAAGGCGCGATTCACCTCGACACGCCGATGCTCTACGCCCTGATGTTCCTCTGGGTGTTCACCATCGGCGGCGTGACCGGCCTCTTCCTGTCGACGATGGCGACGGACGTGCATCTGACCGACACGTACTTCGTCGTCGCCCACTTCCACTACGTGATGATGGGTGGCGCGATCACCGCGTTCTTCGGCGGTGTGCACTACTGGTGGCCGAAGATCTTCGGGCGCATGTACAACGAAAAGACGGGCCAACTCGGCTCCGTCCTCGTCTTCATCGGGCTGAACCTGACGTTCTTCCCGCAGTTCATCATGGGTTCGCGCGGTATGCCGCGCCGCTACTACAACTACATCCCCGAGTTTCAGCCGTTCCACGTCGCGTCGTCGATCGGGGCGTACATCCTCGGGTTCGGCTTCCTCATCACGACGGTGTCGCTCATCAAGACCCTCTTCAAGAAGGCAGATGCGCCGATGAATCCCTGGGGTTCGAACACGCTCGAGTGGACGATTTCCTCACCGCCGCCCTACTACAACTTCGACAAAGTTCCGCACGTTACCGAAGGTCCCTACGAGTACGAGGACTGGGAGTACAACGAGAAGATCGGCGGATATGAGCGCAAGTCGCTCAAGGCTGGAACATGACCGACACGACCGCCGACAGCGTCACCGGGCACGGGCACGGAGATCACGGGGACGCCGCGCATGCGCACAACCCGTTCCTCGCGCATCACTTCGACACGCCGCTCCAGCAGTTCGAGGCCGGTAAGTTCGGCATCTGGCTGTTCTTGGTCACGGAAATCCTGTTTTTCAGCGGGCTCTTTTGCGCGTACACCGTTTACCGCACCCTCGACCCCGACGTGTTCGAGTGGGGGCACTATTTCCTCGACACGAAGCTCGGCGCGCTGAACACGAGCGTGCTCATCTTCAGCAGTCTCACGGCAGCCTGGGCGGTCCGGAACGCGCAGCTGAGCCAGCACCGCGCGCTGTGCGTCAACATCGTCCTGACCTTGCTGTGCGCCGCGACGTTCATGTGCGTGAAGTACGAGGAGTACAGCCACAAGTTCCACGCTGGCCTGCTCCCCGGAAAGCACTTCCAGCCGAACGAGGACGTGTGGGAGCAACCCGCGTACTGGAAGAAGAACGGTCCGCCGCCGGACGGCTTGCTCGACGATCCGCCGAAGAAAGAGGCGATCGAGAAGGCCGACAAGATCATCACGCGCGGCCATCCGTATCGGTTCCAGCCGCCGCCGAATGCGGCGCGGTTCTTCGGAATCTACTTCTGCATGACCGGTCTCCACGGCATCCACGTGCTCGCGGGGATGATCATCTGGATCTGGATGCTGACGAAGGCCGCGAGAAAGCAGTTCGGGCCTACATATTATGGTCCCGTCGACTACGCCGCGCTCTACTGGCACTTGGTCGACTTGATCTGGATTTACCTGTTCCCCCTCCTTTATCTGATTGATTGAGGCAGCGATGGCTCAAGAAACGAAGCAAGACGCGCACGGCGCACACGGCGCGGCCCACGACGGCGCCATCGGTCACGCGCTCTCGCCCGCGCTCCTCATCGGAATCTGGCTCGGGCTCATGGTGTTCACCGGCCTCACGGTGTTCATGTCCCAGCAGGGCCTCGGCCCGCAGGCGAGCTTCATCGTCGCGATGGTCATCGCGACCATCAAAGCCGGCCTCGTCATGAGCGTGTTCATGCATCTCTGGTGGGACAAGCGCATGAACCTGTTCGTGTTCCTCGGCTCGTTCCTGTTCGTCATGCTCTTCATCGGCATGCTCCTCACCGACAAGAGCGAATACAAGCCGGACATCGATCGTAAAACGGCCGATGATCTAGCCAAGTCGACGGCGCCTTAGGACAAGGCCCGCTTGGCTCGAGCACGCGGCCATCTGCGTGCTCTCGGTGCTCGACGTACTATTCGTACGTCTGCGCGCCTCACCCACGCATCTGACCACGCGGTCTTCGCCAATCGAGCCATGTCCTGGTCGAATCGTGGCGGCGACCGGGGCCCTACCCGGTCGCGGGGCGTCCGGTGAGCTCGGGAGCCGAACCCGTTCCATACGGTCGCGGGGTGCCTCTTGCGCGAAGGTTCGAGGTACTTCGATGCATCGAAGTATTTTTCGATCCCCACGCCGAGGCCCCTCGCGCGGTGGTTCGAGATACTTCAATGCATTGAAGTATTCTCCGATCGCGGCGGCGAGCCTCTTCGCGCGCGAGCTCGCGTCGGACTGTTGCTGAGGCACTTCCGATCTCTGCGATCTCTGCGTCTCGCGGTTCAAATTCTGCGGTTGGGGTGCCGCCGTGGCTTCGAGAGAGTGCGCTGCGCGCCGCTATTTTCCCCAGAGGTTCGCGGCGATGGATTCTACGCAGGCGTCCATTTTGTCGCGGACCTCGGTGTGGCGGCCGGCGACGCCGTCCGCCAGGAACGAGAAGGCGATGGGGGATTGTCCAGGCGGCGATAGGACGTAGCCGCTGAGTGCGATCACTCGATCGAGGGTGCCGGTCTTGGCTCGGACGACGCGGCGATCGGCTTCCTTCTTGAAGCGCGAATGCAAGGTGCCGTCGACGCCTCCGACGGCGAGCTGCGCGGCGAAGTCGGGACCGATGCGCGGGCTCGAGTAGGCGACGCGGAGCGCGGTGGCGAGGCTCATCGCGGTCACCAGGTTGGCGTCGAAGAGGCCCGAGCCGTTGGTCAGGCGCGTGCCCGGCTCGAACGCGCCGACGCCTTTCATCCATTCGAGCACGGCTTCGGCACCGTCCTCCGATCGCAGCGGCGCGCTCTTCCGAAACGCGCCGAGCGCCTTGAAGAGCGTCTCGGCGTAGAAATTGTCGCTGTCCTTGCCGAGCTTGCGCACCAGCACCGCCAGCGGCTCCGATTCGACGTAAGCGAGGCGCGCGTGCGCGGATTCGCCGCCGAGGTCGACGCCGCCGGTGACCTCGACGCCACTCAGCCGCAAGATCTCGGCGAGGGCATAGCCGCCGAAGAGTCGCGGATCCTCCACTCGCTTCGAAAAGCGGACGCGCGGCGTCCCTTCGCCGATGCTGCCGCCGAGCTCGGCGCGGAGTCGCGCGCGATCCGGGAAGAGCGAGAGTCGCACCGCGTCGTTCGGCGCGTTCGCGCGCGTGGTGACGGCGCCGTGCACGTCGACGAACCCCGGCGGATCGAACCACGCCGCTGCGGGTTCGCCGGCGCGGCCTGGAACGACGGTGAGCGTCACGCTGTTTTCGTCGAGCGACACGGCGCTCACCGGCGCGCGAAACGGCGCCCACTCGTTCGGCTGCGACGCGAACGCCGGCGGGACGAAGTTCGCGTCGAAATAGCTCTGATCGACGAGCACGTGCACGACTCGATGCGCTCCGAGCGCCTTCAGCGCGCGCGCGAGCTCCCAGAGATTGTCCATCGAGAGGGACGGGTCGCCGTTTCCTCGGAGCACGAGGGGCGCGACGACGCCGTCGGTGATCTTGCCGTAAATTCCGGTCGAGAAGCGGTAGTCGGGGCCGAATCGATCCAGGGCTGCCGCGGCGGTGAGGATCTTCGTGTTCGACGCGGGGTTCATCGGCCGATGCTCGTCGTAGGCGGCGAGGGTCTTGCCCGTCGCGACATCGACGATCGCGGCGCCGAGATGCCCTTTGCCCGCGGTGACCCACGCGCCGAGCTCCTCGAGCTGCGCCGATAGAGAGTTGGGGGGCACGGTGCTCGTCGCGGGCGGCAGAGAGGATGCCGCAGACGGTGGCGGTGACGGCGCGGCTTGGGCGATCGCTCGCGCCGCGAACGCGAGCACGGTCGTCAATGCGGCGAGCGATGCTCTCGCCAGCACCCGGTTCGAACAAGTCATGCGCGCGAGCCTACTCCGAGAGGTATATTTCCGACCACGTGTCTCACCTTCGCTCGCGCCCCGCTCGGTGGCTTTGGTCGAGCTCGGTCGTCGCGGCGTTCTCTGGGTCGTGTTCGCCGCACGCCGCTCGGACCGACGCGAACCGGCCGCTCGAAGTCGTCGTATCGACTGAGGCTGCGACGCTCGACCCCCGCTTCGCGACCCGGAGCCTCGACGTCAAGATCACACGGCTCGTGCACGCGGGTCTCGCGGGGCTCGACCCGGATTCGCTCGAACCGGTTCCGCTCGTCGCCGAGTCATGGCGCTTCGTCGACGAGCGCACGCTCGACGTGACGTTGCGTCCGGGCGTCACCTTTCACAGCGGGCGTCCGTTACGTCCAGAAGACGTCTGCGCGACGCTCGCTGCCGTGAAAAACCCCGCGCTCGGCAGTCCGCACCGCGCGGTCGTCGAGGCGATCGGCTCGTGCACGCCGCTCGGCGAGCGCACCTTGTCGATCTCGCTCGCTCACGCGCGCGCGACGCTCCTCTCGGATCTCGAAATCCCGATATTGCGCGCCGACGAAGCCGCCGCTTCGCCGCGCCCCGACGGAGCGCTCGACGGGCTCGGTCCGTTCACGATCGCTCGCGCGCTTCCCGGTGAGGTCGAGCTCGAGCCGGCGTCGACGGGATTGATGGCGCGACCTCGTCACGCCGTGGTCGTCCGCACCGTGCGCGACGAGAACGCGCGGGTCGAACGACTCCTCGCGGGACGAAGCGATATCGCGCCGAATTCCGTATCGCCGACGTTGCTCCCCGAGCTCGACGGTCACGAGGGACTCGCCGTCGTGGCGCGGCCGGGAGCCAACGTAACGTACTTGCTCTTTCAAAATGATCGAGCGCCCTTCACGAACGTCGCGGTACGGCGCGCCGTCGCGGAAGCGCTCGACCGTGAGCTCCTCACGAAGTGGCTCCTCGCGGGGCGCGCGACCGTCGCGGCGACGCTCCTTCCCCCGGGGCATTGGGCGCACGGCGATGTTCCGCCCCTCGCGTTCTCGCCGTCGGAGGCGCGAAGGGTGCTGTCGGGTGTGGCGCCGATCACGTTGCTCACCGCCGCGGATCGCTCGCGAGTCACGCTGGCGCGCGCGATGGCGCAAATGCTCGGCGACGTCGGTTTGACGACGAACGTCGTGCCGCTCGACGTCGGGGTTTTGTTTTCGCGGCTGGACGCCGGCGACTTCGACCTGGCCGTGCTCCAGATCCCGGAGCTCACCGAGCCGAACGTGCTCCGTTGGTTTTTTCACCCACGCGGCGTTCCCGGCGAAGGCGGCGAAGGAAAAAACCGCGCGCGCTATCGTGACGCCAAAGCGGGCGCGCTCCTCGATGACGCGGCGCTCGTGTCCGATCGCCCGACGCGTGCCGCCGACTACCGCGCGTTCGCGACGCTGTTCGCCGAAGACCTGCCCGTCGTTCCGCTGTTTCACGAAGATCAAGTCGCGGTCGTGTCGAGTCGCGCCCACGGATTCGTCCCGAGCGCTGAAGGACGCTGGTTGTCACTCGCACGGCTCGAATGATGCGGCTCGGTGACGCCGCTTGCGTTCTGCCGCCAGCGTTGCAAGAAGCTCCCGCCATGCGAACCCGGACGCGTTTCTCGGAATGGTCCGGGAAGGGCCTCGTTTTTGCCGCGATTTCGGCAGCGATGCTCGTCGCGCCGAAAGCGCACGCGGACGAGCCCACCGCGCCGGAAATCGACGTGAATCCGACGTTGCTCCCCCCACCGTCGACCCGGCCGAACCTGGTGCTCATCGGCGCCGCGGTCACGGCCGGCTGGTACGGCGCTTCCGTCGCGACGTCGTACGGGTGGCGTCAGTCGAACGAAGCGACTTGGCTCAGGATTCCCGTCATCGGGCCCTACGTGGCGCTCGGGAAAACGCGCTGCGATTCTCGCGAGACGGATTGCAAGGCCGTCGCCGTCGTCATTCGCACCATCCTCACGAGCTTCTGCACGATCGGGCAGACCGGCGGCGTCCTCGCGATGCTCGAAGGTGCGTTCTTGCGGACCGAGAGCGCGCGACCCAACTTGTCGGGCGTAGAACCACAAGAACCAGAAGAAGAGCGCGCTCCTCGACGCTCGCGTGTGGCCGTAGTTCCCGTTCCCGTCGGCGAGAGCATGAGCGGGCTCGGCGTCGGCGTGTTCGGAGATTTCTAAAGGATTCTCGCGCGGCTCAGTTCATGAGCTGAAGCGCGGTCTGAAGTGCTGAACGGACGTCACTGAATAGCTGATGCAGGACAAGATGAAGCGTGATAGGACGAGTCATTATGGAGGCTCTCCGGTGAATCGACGAACGAAGTTCGTCTTGGTCACCGGCGGGGTCGTCTCCTCGATCGGCAAGGGTCTCGCGTCCGCGTCAATCGGCGCGCTCATGGAGGCTCGCGGGCTTCGAGTCACTCACATGAAACTCGACCCGTACATCAATGTCGATCCGGGAACGATGTCGCCGTATCAACACGGCGAGGTTTTCGTCACGGACGACGGTGCCGAGACGGACCTCGACCTCGGACACTACGAACGTTTCACATCGTCGCGCCTGAAGAGGACGGCCAACATCACGACCGGCCGGATCTACGAGGCCGTGATCTCCAAGGAGCGCCGCGGGGAGTACCTCGGCGCGACAGTTCAGGTGATTCCGCACATCACCGACGAGATCAAGTCGCGCATCAAGGAAGCCACCGAGGACGCCGACATTGCGATCATCGAGATCGGCGGCACGGTCGGTGACATCGAGTCCTTGCCGTTTCTCGAAGCGATCCGGCAGCTCAAGGTCGAGGTCGGGCCGCAGAACGCGGTCAGCGTGTTCGTCACCTTGGTGCCGTACATCGCGTCGGCGGGCGAGCTGAAGACCAAGCCGACGCAGCACTCCGTGCGCGAAATGCGCGAGATCGGCATTCAGCCGGACATCTTGCTCTGTCGCTGCGACCGGCCGATTCCGCGCGGTCTGAAAGAGAAGATCGCCCTGTTCTCGAACGTCGACGTCGACAGCGTCATCTCCGCCGTGGACGTCTCGTGCATTTACGAGCTGCCGCTGGTGCTCCACGCCGAAGGCCTCGACGACGAGATCGCGGAACGACTCAACATTTGGTCGCGCCAGCCCGACTTGGGGGTCTGGAAGCGGGTCGTCGAGCGATTCAAGAAGCCGAGCAACGGCTCGGTAAAAATCGGCGTGGTCGGCAAGTACGTCCATTTGCAGGACAGCTACAAGTCGCTCCACGAAGCCCTGGTGCACGGCGGGCTCGAAAACGACGTCAAGGTCGACCTCTCGTACATCGATTCCGAACAGATCGAACGCACGTCGGCCGAAGCGATGCTCACCGGGCTCGATGCGGTGCTCGTACCGGGCGGCTTCGGCGACCGCGGCGTCGAGGGAAAAATCGAAGCGATTCGGTTCGCCCGCGAACACGACATTCCGTATTTCGGGATCTGCCTCGGCATGCAGCTCGCCGTGATCGAGTTCGCGCGCGACGTGTGCGGTTTGAAGGGCGCGAACTCGACGGAATTCGCGAAGGACACGCCGCATCCGATCATCGATCTCATGCCCGATCAGCGTCGCGTGCAGGAAAAGGGCGGCACGATGCGCCTCGGCGCGTACCCGTGCGTCCTGAAGAGCGGCAGCGCCGCGGCGCAGTTCTACGGCACGCACGAGATCAGCGAACGTCACCGTCACCGCTACGAGTTCAACAACGCCTATCGTGACCAGCTCACGAAGGCAGGGTTGATTCAAAGCGGAACGAGCCCCGACGGGCGCCTCGTCGAGGTCGTCGAGCTCGAAGGCCATCCGCACTTCGTCGGCTGCCAATTCCACCCGGAGTTCAAGAGCCGCCCGATGGCGCCGCATCCGCTCTTCTCGCGATTCGTCGCGACGGCGATCGAGCGTCGCGATCTCATCGCGCGTTCGGCCGGCGAAGTCGTTCAGGAACAGAAGACCAGCAATCTGAACTGAAGCGTCGGGGCGCGACTCGGAGCTTCCGAGCTCGGCCGTGGCGCCTTCACCGCGCGATCGGGATCATCGGGCCTGCCGTGACGGTGACCTGGGTCGCGCGGAACGCGTCGCCGTCGAGAATGTAGCGGCCCGGGGCGTCGCCGAAATCGACGGTGAACGCGCCGACGAGGCCGTCGAAGTTGCCACGGCCTCTCAGGGGTTTGCCTAGCGCGACCCTCGGCCACTGGGGACCGAGTTGGCTCGGCGAAAGCGGCGACGCGACGAGGTGCGGCCGGCGCGGATCTTCGCCGCCTCGGTGAGTCACCAGCATGTGTAGACCGACGTCGCGGAGCACCGACGACACGACGAGGCTGTACGCACCCGGCGCGAGCGCCGTGCCGTCGGTGGCGATCGTGCAGGGCAGCGGCGCGAGGATCCGCTTCGAGTACGCGCCGCCGGTGAGCGACGCGACGAACGTGCGGAGCACGATGCCGAGCGCGGTTCGGTTTCCGTTCGCACCGAGCCGTTCGTACTCCTCGAAGAACCGCGCGACGAGCCCGGTGCCGAACGTGAACCCGATGCGCGTCGCGCCGTCGCGTTCGCGAGCGTCGTCGACCACCGCGAGCGTCGGACGCGGCGTGACCCGGAGCGAGTCGGGGCGCGTCGTGACTCGACGCGCGGTGTCGAGGAGCGACTCGCGTCCTCCCCAGTTCCGGGCCACGATGGACACGGTGCCCCCCCTCCCGAGCACGAGTGGCGGAAGCGGTTTCCCTTCGGCGGCGCGAACCAGCGCGGTGACGACGGACAAATAAGTCCCGTCGCCGCCGCAGAGGACGACCGCGCGTCTGGGAACGTCGAGCGCGACGTGTGCCGCGCGGGCAAGGTCGCCGTCGTTTTGCGTGATGAGCATGTCGCCCGAGTCGCCGACCTCGGCTCTGAGGCGGCCGATGAGGCTCGCGTCGCGACGGAACCCTCCGGCGTGGGGGTTCACGATGAAGCAGGCGCGGTCTCGGGGTGTGCTAAAACCCGCTGTCATGGGCCGATCTGCGTCCCTCTTGCTCGCGGGTGTCGTCGCCGCCGGCTGCGCAATGCAGCCGTACGTGAAGACGGCGTATTACGGAGACCTCGCGTCGCTCAAGCGGGAAATCCAGTCCGCGGCGGCGAAGGGACGGCTCGACCGCTCCGCGGTCGTCGATCTGGCGTCGGCGGTGGCGCGGCGCGAGGTGCGCTCGGCGCAAGGCGACGAGGCCGTGCAGCGCATTCGCGCGTCGGGCAGCTGCGCTCGGGTCGTGGAACCGGAGCTCCGCGAGCGCGTGGACGCGGGCGACGACGTCGGTGCCGAGGCGATGCTCGTCTTGATCGACGCGGGACGCGTCGGCAAGGGCTCGCTCGTCGACAAGTACGCCGCATCGCCGGAAGGGGCGTGGCGCGCCGTCGCGGCCCGAGCCTCGGTGCGGCACGACGACGGTGTGCGCCGCCGCGCGTTCTTCGTCGATGCCGACGAACGGGTTCGTCGCGGGGCGCTGCACGCCGCGTTCGAAGCCGCCGATCCCGCCGACCTCGAGCCGCTCCTCGAAACGGCGCGTCTCGATCCGGACGACGCCGATCGCGCGCTCGCCGTGCGCGCCGCGGCCACCATCGGCGGCGAACGCGCGTCGATGGCGTTCGTCGATCTGTGGCCGTCGCAAGAATCGGAGGGGCGCCTCGCGCTCGTCGAAGGGTGGGCGATGCCGCGCGTATACGATCAGGGTGGCGCGGTCGAGCTCGTGAAGCTCGCGGAGTCGGGCGACGCGATCGCGTCCGTGGCCGCGGCGGGTGCGCTCGCGAGGATCGGCAAGGCCGACGCGAACGTCGGGCGCGCGGCGCTCGTGCGTGCGATCGACAACGGGACGACCGACGAACGCATCCTCGCCGTCGAAGAGTGTCCGCTCTCCGATCCCGACGCGGTCGCCGCGCTCGCGCGAGCCGCGCATTCCGGCGATCCCGTCGTCCGCGTCGTGGCCCTCGCTCGACAGCTCGAGCTGCCGGCGGAGCGACGGACGGCCCAGACGGCGCTCGAGCAGATCGCGAAAAGCGACGACGCCGCGGCGCGTCAAGCTCGCCTTGCGCTTTCGGTCGCAGGCGACAGCAGTGCCATCCCGCTCCTCGAACAGGACCTGGCGGCCGCGGGTCCGGACGGTCGAGCACGCGCGGCGCTCGGCCTCTTCCGGCTAGGAAGACCTGCTTTTACGGCGTTCTCGCTCGCCGATGGTGACCCGTCGGTGAGAATGTCCGTCGCGTGCGCCGTGGTCGCTGCTGACGCCTCGGGCTAGGGCGCTCTCCGAAACACGGAGGGCCTATTTCTACCGCCGGATCGCGTCGTCGCACGTGCGTTGAATTCTGCTTCGATCGTCGGTACATACGCGCACCATGAGTTTGCGAGGGATAGCCGGTCTGCTTGGGGCCGCGGTGCTCAGCACGTGCCTGACGGGGTGCCTCAAAAAAGTTCTGATCGATGGTCAGATCGGGGGAACGCGTGAGGGCGCCGATGCGGTGAACACGCTGCACGACTTCGAAGTCGCGCGCGCCGTCGCGCGCTCGGGACTCGGGCAGCTCGAGGGCTTGTACAAGCTCGCGCCCTACAACGAAGACGGGCTGCTTCTTCTCGCTCGTGGGTGGGCGGGGGCGACCTTTGCGTTCACCGAGGACGAGTACGAAGAGTCGATGGAGAAGAAGGACGATCAGCTGACGGAATACAATCGTCAGCGAACGATCGCCGGCTTCGAGCGCGCGAAGTTCTTCGCGATCCAGCTTCTGAAGCAAAAAGCGAACGGGTTCGACGACGCGACTCGAAACGCCGACACGATGAAGGCGTGGATGGACGACAACTTCAAGAGCCCGAAAGAGGCGAGCGACCTGGTGTGGATCGCCTACGCCTGGATCGGACACGTCGGTGCCGCCAAGGACGACCCCTCCGTCGTCGCGGATCTCTACATCGGTGTGGCCGTCGCGGAGCGCGCGATGGAGCTCGACGAAACCGTTGAGTACGGCACCGGTCATATCTTGCTCGGCGCGTATCACGCACGCACCGCGATGTCGGAGCTCGACGAGTCGAAGAAGCATTTCGACCGCGCGATGGAGCTCAACGGCGGAAAGTTTCTTCCGACCCAACTCTCGTTCGCGAAGTACTACTACTGTGCGAAGAGTGACCGGGCCGACTACGAGAAGATGTTGAACTCGGTTCTGGCCGCCGGGGACCCCATCCCCGAGGCGCGGCTCCAGAACCTGATCGCCAAGCGGCGAGCCCGGCGGTACCTGGACAGCAAGGTGTTCCAGGAGGATTGCGGGTTCACCGGCTGAGCCCGGTACGTGAACACGGTTTCAGTGTTTTTGCTCGACTGATTGTTTTGCTCTGTTCTGCCCCTTCAAACGTCTGACGAGTGTGAAGGTTTTCCCGGTCGCCGATGTGGTCGTCGCGGCCTACTGAGTAGGAAGGAAGTAAGTATGATTCGGAAACTTGCCGTAGCCGTGATTGCCGCGTCGTTCGCGACGGCTGGCATTGCGCAGGCGAAAGCCACCATTCGCATCGGGACGCAGGCCCCGAAGCAGAGCCCCTGGGGCAAGGTCTTCTCGACGTGGTCCAAGGCCGTCGATCAGAAGACGAACGGTGAGGTCGAAGTGACCTGGCTCTGGAACGGCACTGCCGGCCCCGAATCGAACATGGTCGGCAAGATCAAGTCGGGCCAGATCACCGGCGCTGCCATCACGGCGGTCGGTCTCTCGGCGATCTACAAGCCCATCGTCGCGCTGCAGATGCCCGGCGCCTTCAAGACCTGGGAGCAGCTCGACAAAGCCCGCGATTCGCTCAAGGACCAGTTCGACAAGGCCATGAACGACGAGGGTTTTTACGTCGGTGGCTGGGGTGACGTCGGCATCGGCCGCGTCATGTCGCACGGTTTCGACGTGAAGGTACCCGAGGATCTCCGCGGCAAGACTCCGGGATACATCACGGCGGATCTCATTCAGCCGAAGATCTTCGAGGTCATCGGCGGAGTGACTCCCAAGCCCGCGGACATCACCGAGTTCTTGCCGCTCCTCACGGCGGGCTCGATCAACGTCCTCGCGCCGCCGGCGCTCGCGGCCGAACAGCTCCAGTGGACGTCGCGTCTCGACCACATGAACACCGGCGCCGCCGGCTTCGGCGTGGGCGCGACGGTGCTCAGCGACGCGGAAATGAAGAAGCTCCCCGACGACCAGCGCGACGTGCTCGAGAAGACCGGCGCTGCCGCGTCGAACGCGCTCACGAAGATCATCCGCAAGGAAGACAATGAGGCGTTCGAGCGCCTGAAGAAGAAGATGGTCGTCCACGAGCAGACGGACGCGGAAGCCGCCGAGTGGGACAAGGTCTTCAAGAAGGCGTGCGTGCGCGTCAAATCGGCGCTGCCGGGCGACGTGCTCTCGAAGATTGGTTACTGCTGAGCGACTAGTCGACGCGATGCGCTAGCGGCCGTTCGTGTTTCACGAGCGGCCGTTTAGCTTTTGTTTATTGACGCGCGGTCGTCGTGTCGCAGCGATGTGGGGACGGTCGGCGTTTCTCGGCGCGACGTTACGGTTCTCGACGTCACGGTGTCGGTGCGCACCATCACGGATCCCCGGGCGCGTCGCCGCGCCGGTTGCAGCGCGTTGCGCGATTCGTGTCAGAACGACTTATGTCGTACGTGCGAGCTCGGTTTCGCCGAACGCGGTTTGGTAACGGCCGCTCTCGTTTCCTCGAAAACGAAGTGACGACCACGCTCGCTTGTGCCTAACTTCCGCGCGAATGGTCGAAGTACAAGGGGCTTCCAAAAGCCCGGGCGGTCCAAGCGGACCTGGTCATGGCGGGCCTAAAAAAGGCGCGCGCTGGGCCGATCCGATCATGGCCGCGGACATCCATTGGACGCGCTTCGAGACGTGGCTCGCCATCGCCGCTCTCACGCTCGAAATCTTTTCGATGTCGCTCTGGGTTTTCTTGAAGGGCTTTTCGACGCCCACCGAAGGCGACAGCATCGGTGGCGTCGTCTTCCGCGGGATCGTCGGCGCAGTCGCACTCGGGTGCGCCGGCTGGTTCGGGTTGAAGAGCCAAAAGCTCAGCACGCGACGAGCCGTGACTCTCGCGGGCGTCTTCATCGGACTCGTGATCGCAAAGGCCTGGGCGAAGGTCGGCGTCGACTACTCGTCGAATCTCTTGAACTGGTACCAGCAAGCGTGCGTGCTCACGCTGCTCGGCGGTCTGCGCGGAGTCGGCACGCGGCTCACGATGCTCCTCGCACTGGTCGGCGGCTCGCTCGCCACCGCGCGCGGCAAGCACATCGTCATCGATATCGTCACCCGATTCGTGAGCTACCGGCCCCGAATGGTCATGGTCATCATCGGCTGGCTGGTCTCGGCGCTGGTTTGTTTCTCCGCGTCGTGGGGCTTCTTCGACCACATCTCGATCGAGAACTTCGGTGCGCGCGCCGACGCCAGCGCCGGCGAGAAGTTCGACGCCGTCGTCAGCCACGTCGGAGAAGATTTCTTCATCGCGAGGAAGCAACTCGCGCTCGACTTGAAGTCCACGCCGCACATCTTGCTCAGGGGTCAGTCGTACGCCGACTGGCTCACCGGCAAGGAGTGGAACGAGTGGGTCGAGACCTCGGGCTTCACCGAGCGCTACGGCAAGGAGGCCGTCGAGGGCCTGAAGATTCCGGACGGCGACACTCGAGCGCCGCTCGTGGTCATCCCGGGTCGTGGCGAACCTCGCGGTGAGCTCATCAACGCGGCCTACCTGATGTTCCCGATCGGGCTCTTCATCATCGGGCTTCGCTTCATCGTCCGAACGCTTCTCGCTCTGAGTGGCCACGTCAGCGTGGACCCCGACGAGTCCGAGGAGTTCGAGCACGCGGCCCACGCGGTGGAAAAGGTTTAACCGAGATGGTCGGCCTGCTCATATTCATCCTCGTCATCATCGGCACGCCGGTGTTCGCCGTCATGGGCGGATTCACCGAGCTTCAGTGGCTCACGCACGTGAACCCGGCCATGCGCGTTCTGCGGTTCCTCGCGCCGGACGTCCTCGACGACCGGTTCGCGGGTTCACCGGTGCTGGTCACCGTGCCGCTCTTCACGTTCATCGGCTACATGATGGCCGAGTCGAAGACGCCCGAGCGCATCGTGCGCGCGGCGCAAGCGTTCCTCGGCTGGGTCCCGGGCGGCCTCGCGATCGTCTGCATCATGGCGAGCGCGTTCTTCACGACGTTCACCGGCGGCAGCGCGATCACGATCGTCGCGATCGGCGCTCTCCTTTACCCGACCATGGTGGCCAGCGGCTACCCGGAGCGGTTTGCGCTCGGCGTGGTGACCACCAGCGGCTCGGTCGGGTTACTCCTGCCGCCCTCTCTCCCGATCCTCGTCTATTCGCTCATCGCCGGAATCGACTTCAACAAGGCGTTCAAGTCCGGCATCGCGCCCGGGCTCCTCATCATCGCCCTCCTCAGCCTGTACGCGGTGTTCGTCGCGATGAAGAAGAACATCCCGCGGCAGAAGTTCGTGCCGTCGGAAGCCGGCGCGGCGCTCTGGGCGCTGAAGTGGGAGATGGGCGTCCCGTTCTTGATCCTCGCCGGGCTCGCGACGGGCCTCACGCAGATCGACGAAGCGGCCGCGCTCGCCGGGTTCTACGCGGTGATCATCGAGGTCTATATCTACAAGGACCTCGACTACAAAGACTTCGCGCGCATCACCCGTAACTCGATGGGTCTCGCAGGCGGCCTGCTCCTCATCATGGCCTTTGCCATGTCGCTGACGAACTACATGATCAGCGAGCAGATCCCCGATCGCATCTACGACTGGATGTCGACGGCGGGAATCAATCAGCGCTGGGAGTTCCTCTTCGCGCTGAACCTGTTTCTCTACTTCATGGTGATGGACGGCATCAGCATGATCCTCGTGAGCGTGCCGCTGATCACCCCGTTCGCGGCGCGGTTCGGCATCCAACCGTTCCACATGTGCATCATGTTCCTCCTGAACATGGAGGTCTGTAACCTCACGCCGCCGTTCGGGCAGAACGTGTTCGTCGCGAGCTACCGGTTCAACAAATCGATGGTGGACCTCTACAAGTTCACCTTTCCGTTCCTCGTGATCATGGCCGGCGGCCTCATCATCGTGGACGCCGTTCCATCGATCTCGACGTTCGCCGTCGCCAAGGACATCGCGCTCGCGAAGGAAAAGGCCGCGAAGTACAACGAGGCGCCCCGCGAAGCGTGGCTCATGGAGTGCGTGCAGGAAGATCGGAACAACCCGCTTCCGTGTACGCCCGAAGACAAGAAGAAGTGGGGCAACACCACCGAAGAAGCTCCGGAAGCTGCGCCTGCCGGGTCAGCCGGAGCTGCGCCTGCCGGGTCAGCCGGAGCCGCCCCGCCGGGAGACAACACCGACGACGATCTCCTGAAAGAGATGATGGACGACGGCAAAGCAAAGGGCGCGGCCTCTGCCGGCGCTCCCGCTGCGCCGGCCCCCTCCGGCAGCACGAGCTCCGCCGATGACGATCTCAAAGAGATCGAAAAAGAAATGCTCAAATAGAGCTATCTCATAAAGCTACTACGCGCCCCGCTGCGTCGGTCGGCCTCCTCGAAATACCAGCGTATGCCTCCGTCGGCCTTCCTAGCATCGGGGCGCTCGCTACGCTTTCTGAGATAGCTCTCCCCCCAAGGGCCGCTGGCTTCGTTTGGGCTGCGCTCCGGTGCTCAAATACCTGTGTATGTTCCGCTCCGGTGCTCGCCCAAGCCTCGCCAGCGACGGGGCTTGACGGGCGGGCTAGCCCAAGAGGTTTTTCCGGCAGTCTCTGCGCCCTCGGTGTCTCTGCGGTAAAAATTCCGAGTCGCTTCGCGACCTCGCTAGCCCCCACAAAGACGCCGCGCGCCGTGAAGGGTGCCCCCAAAAATCTGCTCTGCTCGCCTGGCGTCTTGGCGGTTCTTCTTTTCTCTAGATCTTGATGTGCTTCCAGTCCCCGCGGGCGAATTTCACGGTCATCGCGGTGGCCAGGAGCACGATGTACGTGATTGCGGCGCTCCAGATGCCGACGAGGCCGTAGCCTAGGGTGAGGCCGAGCGACCACGCGAGGGGGACGAGACACGTGAAGTGGAGGATCAACTCCACGACCATGACGAAGAGCGTGTTGCCTGCTCCGAAGAGGGCCTGCGAGAGGATCATCCCGATGGCGATGATCGGCGTGCAGATCCCCATGAGCTGCAGCGGCGTCATCGCGGCGTGCGCGACCGCGTCGCTCGACGTGAACACTATGAGGAGCTGCCGCGGGAACACGACGCCTTCGAGCAAGCCGACGACGCCGAAGATGAAGACGCCGAGTCGCACCGATGCCCAGCCGAAGCGCGCCGCGCGGTCGCCGTCTTGCTCGCCGAGGCTCTGGCTCACGAGGGTCGCCGTGCTCGTGCCGAACGCGAGGCACGCGGTGAACGTGAGCTTCAAGATGCCGACGATGACCGTCGTGGCCGCGCTGTTGACGGCTTCGGCGTGACCGCCGGGACACGCGCTGTTCACCAGCGTCGCGCCGGTCATCGTATCGAGGCGGCTCACGATCATCGAAAAGAGGGCGAATCCCGTCATCACCGCGATCGTCGCGACGCCGCTCGGAATCGAGAGCCGCAAGATTTTCCAGGTGAGCTGCCGATCCAACCTGGCGAGGCGAAAGGGACGATAGGTCTCGCGGTACTTCGAGCGAAAGGCCCAGCCGACCATGACGGCAAGCCCGACCCACGTGGACAGGAAACCCGCGAACCCGGCGCCTCCGATGCCCATGCGCGGCGCGCCGGCATTGCCGAAGATGAACGCCCAGCACAACGCGACGTTGAGCGCGTTCATCACGATCGCGCTCACCATGTGGACGTGCGTCTTGCCCACGCCGTCGAAGAACGACTTGAACGAGAACGTGATGGCCATGCTCGCGATGCCGAGGAGCCGCCAGCGCATGTAGGCATGGGCCGCCTCGCGCACGTCGGGAACCCGGATCAGAAACCGGAGCACGAGCGGTAGGCAGAGGTAGCCGAAGGCCGTGAACACCGCGCCGGCGGTCAGCGCGAAGAACCACGAATTGACGAGCACCGCGCCGGATTCTTCCGGTTTCCCTTCGGCGAGGCGGCGTGCCGCGAGGGCCTGAGTGCCGACCGAAATGGCGCTCAGCGAGCCTCCGAACATCCACAAGAGGATGAGCGACGGCAGGAGCGCGGCCTGGGCGTTCGACGACTCGGGGCAGGGCAGGTGCGAAAAGAAGACGATGTCGACTTCGTTGACGATGCTCTGCGTCAACATCGCGAGCACGGTCGGAGCCGCCAGCTTCAGGATCACCGCATAGGGCGAGCCGTTAGTGACGACGCGAGCGAGCGAGCGGTCGGGGAGGGAGGCCATCTCAGACTCGGGCGAACAGACTTCCGAGCGCGGTAGGCCATCGGGTTGCCGAGCGCCACCGTTATTTACGGCGGAAGGTGTGCGAACGTTACCGCGAAGCGAGCTTTCGATCCGCGTAATGATCGAGCATGTCTTGCGCTTGCTGATCGCCGGGGTGATCGGCAAGGAGACGTGTCAGTGTTGCGACGGCTCCGTAACGCTGCCCTGCGGCATGCTGGACGCGCGCAAGGTAGAGCTGCGCGTCCGGGCTCGAATCGAGGGCGGCCCAGCGAATCGCGACGCGGAGCGCCTCGCCCCAGCCCTTCGTCTTGATGGCGGCCTCCGCCCAGGCGTGGAGCAAGTGCGCGTCGTCGCCGTGATTCTTTCCGAGCCCGCGGTAGACGTTCAGCGCGCGCACGTACTCGTTGTGCCCGACGTAGCGCTCGGCGCGAGCGAGCTCGCTCGCGAGGTCGTCCGTCGTTGCCGTCGTGGCCGGCACCGTGGTCGACGGCGCGGGCACGTCGTCGTCGGCATCGTCGTTCGCGTCGTCCGATTTGGTGCCGGCGTTCTTCGCCGGTTCGGCGTGCGGCGCGGCGTTGGGATCGGCGACCTCGTCGGATTCGTCGTCTGGAGACGTGCCGATCGCTCCCGTCGCTGCGCCCGTCTTCGACTTCGGCGCGTCGTAGAGCACCGCGACCGGTGCGTCGGGCGCGGCGGCGACGGCCGCGGGGGTCGCTCCGGTCGTCGCGAGCGCTCCGTCCTCGTGCGCTTTCGACGGATCGACGAGCGCGAGCGCGCGAGCGCGGACGGCCGGGTCGTGTGCACTCTTTGCGGCGATCGCGCCGAGGCAGATGGCGCCGGAGAGGAGCGCGACCATCGCCGTTCGACGACGCACTTTGCGCGCGCGCTCCGGAGCGGCGAGCGCGACTTCGAGCGCTTGTCGCATCTCGACGGCGTTCTTGAAGCGCTGCAGCGGGAAGCGGGCGAGCGCGCGCATGATCACGCGATCGAGCGCGACGGGAATGCCGCGCCCCGGCGCTCGCTCACGCGGCGATTCGGGTTCGATGCGGAGCTTCCGATCGATCAGCGCGACCGTGCTCGGCGCGACGTGCGGGAGGCGTCCCGTGACGAGCTCGTAGAGCACCGCACCGAGCGCGTAGAGGTCCGCCCGTTCGTCGACCGGTTGCCCCGAGGCTTGCTCGGGTGCCATGTACTCCGCGGTGCCGAGGAGCCGGAGATCTTCGGGATCTGGCAAGGCTTCGCTCTCGGACGCGGTCTGCACGATGCCGAAGTCGAGGAGCTTCACCTTGCCGTCGCGGGTCAAGAACAGATTGCCCGGCTTGATGTCGCGATGCACGAGGCCCGCGGCGTGCGCGGCGTCGAGGGCGAGGAGCGTCTCCGCGCCGACGCGCGCGGCTTCGCGCCAATCCATGCCGCGTTCGCGTTCGAGGTAGCGCTCGAGCGTCTCCCCTTCGAGGAGCTCCATCGCGTAGTAGGGCCGTCCGTCCGAGGACACCCCGAAGTCGTGCAAACCAACCAGGTTTGGATGGCGCACCTTCGCGATCGCGCGGGCTTCCGAGCGAAAGCGTGACTCGAGCTCCGGGCTGTCGCAGCGCTCTTTCGGAAGCACCTTGAGCGCCACCATGCGTCCGAGGTCGATGTGGTGCGCCTCGTAGACGACGCCCATCGCGCCGCGTCCGAGTTCCTTCAAGATGCGATAGCGCGTGCCGGGGAACACCGCTTCGTCGGCGGCGGCGGGCTCCGGGCTCGGGAGCGGCGCGAGCGCTTCGCGCGGGGGCTCGACGTTGCGCGAGACGGCGATGAGACGCGCCAGATCGGCGCGCGAACGCGCGGGCTCGGCCGGATAGAGTCGGCTCATCAGCTGCTGAATGCGCGGGCGAACGCCGCGCTCGCCGTTCGCGAGGCTCGGCGCCTTCTTCAAGATCCGCACGAGATCGGTGACCGCGTCGCGCGCCGACGCATAGCGATCCTCGATCTTCGGCGCCGTGAACCGCGCGAAGATCGTGTCGAGGTCTTCCGGCGCTTTCACGAGCTCGGCGATCGGCGGCAGGGCGCGCTTGCCGGCGGCGACCGCGGCGACGTGTGCGCTCGCGTCACCGGTCAAGAAGCGACGGCCCGCGACGAGCTCCCACAAGATGATGCCCAGCGCGTAGATGTCGGCGGGGATACCGCCCGGTTGATTGTTCGCGACCTCGGGAGCGACGTAGCCCGGCTTCGCGAGCACGATGCCGCTCACCGTGTGGCAGCGTCGGTTTTCGCCGCGCGCGGTGCCGAAGTCGATGACCTTCACGTCGCCGCCGTAGCCGATCATCACGTTCTGCGGACTCAGATCGCGGTGCACGATGTCGAGCGGCGCTCCGTTCGAGTCGGTGCGCTCGTGAACGTGCGCGAGCCCTTCGCAAAGCGCGACGCCGATCGCCACGGCTTCGGTCCACCCGATGCAGGCGTTGAGCTGCGAGCCGCGGTTGCGCACCTCGGCGAGGTTCCTGCCCTCGACGTACTCGACGACCACGAAGGGCGCGCCGCTCGGATCGGTCGCCGCTTCGAGCACCTGCACGACGCCGGGATGATCGAATTGCGCCTGGATGCGCGCCTCGTCGAGGAAGCGCGCGAGGAACGACGGATCCTTCGCGTGCTCGCGCCGGATGATCTTCACGACGCAGGGTCGCTCGGCGCCCTCGATGCCGCCGAACGTCGCGAGGAACACCTCGCCCATGCCGCCCCGTGCGATCGGACGAAGGAGCGTCATCCGACCGAACTTGCGTGGAAGCGCGGCCTCCTCTTCCAACAGAGGAGTTGCCCCACCCGGCTTGGGGGGTGCAATTTTCTTCAGCGAATCTGACGCCTTGTCCGGGTTGCCCGAGTCCGACATGGGGCCATGGTGCCAATGTAGGCTAATGTGGCCAACTAATCGGTCAGGCGTTTAGGGGGAATGTTCACGCGAGCACGTCGGTTCGCGCCGAATCGGCTCTCCGGAATTGCGGAGGGTGCGCGAAACTGGGCTAAGCTCCCAGCGCTTTTCGGGACGCGATGACCTTCACTGAGCGCTTTTTCCGTCACGCGACGACGGCCCGACGGGCTCATCGTCTCGCGGTGTTGTGCGCGCTCGCGATCGTGATTCTGAGCCCGCGAGCCCGCGCGGTCGCACCCATGTGCGATCCGAGCGGTGCATCGGTAGCCGCGCCGCCGCCGGCGCTCCCCAACGCGACCGGCGAGCTCGCGGCCCCGGCCAATTGCGATGATGGCGAAGCCGCCCTGGACTTTGGCGACGCGGCGAAGCCGACCCGCGACGCGCCGCCTCCGGTTCGCGCCTCGAGCACGCTCGAACGCGCGATGCCCGCCGCATTCGTGTGGCCCGACCCGCGCGGCGAGCTCGTTCCCCAGCCCGCGACGGAAGTCGCCGAGCCGCGTTTCGAATTTTCCGATCCGGTGTACCGACCCCCACGGCGGTGACCGCGTCGCGCCGCGGGCTCTTTCGTGAGCCCGCGGACGGATCCGAGATTCGCGAGTCGTCACCGACGAGCTCGCGCGCTGACAGGCGCTTCGGTGTCTGTCGGCGCCTACCGATTCTTACGTTTTGAAAACAGGAGAGGGTCCTCGAAAGGGACCGCATAAAAGGTCTTCGGCTCGCGAGGCGCGCCGGGGCCCGACTTCCGAGTGCCGAGAGCACTCGAGGGTCGAGCTACCGGTTCACCGAGTGACCGAGGGCCTCATCAGGAGACCAGGAAAATGAACAAAGGAACCGCAATCGTCGGCTTCTTTCTCTGCTTTTTAGCGGGGATGGGGCTGATGTACGGAGTGGATCGAAGCTCCGGAGTCCAGATCGCGGGCGAACCGTCCGCGGCCGGCACCGCAGCCGATCAGAGCGACTCGCCCATCCCGGTGACGAGCAAAGACCCGCAGTGGGGCAAGCAGACTGCGCCGGTGACCGTCGTGGCCATCAGCGATTTCCAGTGCCCCTTCTGCTCGCGCGTCGAACCGACGTTGAAGCAGGTCCGTGACACCTACGGTCCCGACAAGGTCCGCATGGTGTGGAAGAACGAGCCGCTTCCCTTCCACAACCGAGCGCGTCCGACGGCGGACGCGGCGATGACCGTGTTCGGCCTCGGTGGCAGCGACGCGTTCTGGAAGTTCCACGACCTCGCATTCACCAATCAGCAGAGCCTCACCGACGACAACTACGAGAAGTGGGCCCAGCAATCGGGCGTCGACACGGCGAAGTTCAAGGCCGCCCTCGCCTCGAAGAA
This sequence comes from uncultured Polyangiaceae bacterium, assembly GCA_964506835.1. Lineage (GTDB taxonomy): Bacteria > Myxococcota_A > Polyangia > Polyangiales > Polyangiaceae > DASZVB01. The sequence continues at coordinate 22,241 of CAZDNG010000056.1, read as the reverse complement.
GTACACGGCGAAGGTCGACGAGGACATGGCGCTCGCGTCCAAGGTCGGCGCGAACGGCACGCCCGCGTTCCGCATCAACGGCGTGACGGTCAGCGGCGCTCAGCCGTTCGACGCGTTCAAGAAGGTCATCGACCAGCAGCTCATCGAAGCCGACAAGCTCGCGAAGTCGGGGACCAAGCCGGCCGATCTCTACGTCGCGCTCTCGAAGAAGTTCTACGAGAAGCCCGAGCAGCCCGCGGACAACAAGCCCGCTGCGCAGCCCGAAGAAGACGACAAGACCGTCTGGAAGGTGCCGGTCACCAAGGACGATCCGGTGCGCGGCCCCGCCGACGCGCTCGTCACCATGGTCGAGTGGTCCGACTTCCAGTGCCCGTTCTGCAAGCGCGTCGAACCGACGATCAAGCAGATCACCGACACGTACGGCGCGGACGTTCGCGTCGTGTGGAAGGACAACCCTTTGCCCTTCCATCAGCGCGCGAAGCCGGCGGCGACGCTCGCTCGCATGGCGTACGACTCCAAGGGCGACAAGGGATTCTGGGCGGCGCATGACGCGCTCTACGAGGGACAAGCGAACCTCGAAGACGACGGCCTCCAGAAGATCGCGACGTCGGTCGGGCTCTCGTGGACCGCGGTGAAGAGCGCCATCGACAGCGACAAGTACAAGGACTTGTTCGGTGCCAGCGGCGATCTCGCGTCCGACCTCAACGCCCGCGGCACGCCGCACTTCTTCATCAACGGCCGTCGCTTGAGCGGCGCGCAGCCGTTCGAGAACTTCAAGAAGATCATCGACGACGAGGTCGCCAAGGGCAAAGCCCTGGTCGCCAAGGGCGTTCCTCGCGCGAAGATCTACGACGAGATCATGAAGGACGCGAAAGGTCCGCCGCCCCCCGAGAAGAAGGACGTCCCCGCGCCCGGCAAGGAAAACCCCGTCAAGGGCGCCCCCGGAGCGAAGGTCGTCATTCAGCAGTTCTCGGATTTCCAGTGCCCGTTCTGCAAGCGCGTGGAACCGACCATCGCGCAGGTCATGCAAGAGTACGGCGGCAAAGTGAAGGTCGTGTGGCGTAACCTGCCGCTCGAGTTCCACGCCGACGCACCCCTCGCGGCCGAAGCGGCGTACGAAGCCTTCGTCGAGAAGGGCAGTGACGGATTCTGGAAGTTCCACGACAAGCTCTTCGACAAGCAGCCCGACATCAAGCGGCCGCAGCTCGAGGAAATCGCGCAAGAGGTCGGCCTCGACATGACCAAGTTCAAGGCCGCACTCGACAACCACACCAACAAAGCCGCCGTCGACAAGGACAAGGAAATCGGCGACAAGGCCGGCATCCGCGGCACCCCCGGCTTCACGATCAACGGCTACTTCGTGAGCGGCGCGCAGCCGTTCCAGCAGTTCGACAAGATGATCAAGTTGGCTTTGAAGGAAGCCAAGTAGATCTAGTTTCGAACTAGAGAGAGCGCGGCGTCGTCACTGGCGTCGCGCTTTTTCTTTTTGTTTGGGGGCACGCGACGCGGGGCATTGCGTCGAAGTGGGGACGCGCGGCGTGCGGCCACCAGATGCCTCACGAAGCCTTCGGATCTCTTCGATCAGGTCGTCGAAGGTGCCTTGCAACTCCACGGCTCCTCGTAGGGCCGATAAGACGGACGTTGCGCGGCATGCGCGGCTCATTGCGATGCTCTATCGGCGCGGAGCGCCTTCTTGGCTTTCTCTTTGACGGCGGGGCGCACGCCGGCGGTCGTCGCGAGATCGTGCAAGATCGACGCGCCGCGATCGCCCATGGGGCCTTCGAGGAGCGCGAAGGCGTCGTCGGAGGTCGCCTTGTTCTGCGACGCGATCCAGAGAGCGCTGGCGATCTGGGAGTCGCCTTTGAGGTTCGGATCGAGCGCGAGCGCGGAGCGGATCCGGGTGAGCGCCTTCGCGACGTCTTTTTGTTTGAACGACGCGTTCGCGAGCGCGAGCTCGACCCGTGCGTCTTCGGGGTACTTCGCGGCGAGCGATTCGAGCGCCGTGTCGCCGGAAGCGGTGGCCGTCGCGAGCTCCTGATCGCTCGCACGCGTCGCGTTCGTGTTCGAGGGCGCCGACGTCGCCGGCGTCGCGTTCGATGCGCGGGGAGCCGCGCTGTCCGTCGCGAGCACGCGATCCGCCGATTTCTCCTTTTCGGGGCGAGTCATCGCGCCGAAGACGGAAAATCCGACGACCATGCCGCACACTGCGAACGGCATGCTGAAGAGCACCGGTCCCGGAAGACCGCGGAGCAGGCGCGGCAAGCGGTGGCGGTGCGCGTCGAGCCACTCCGTGAGCTGCGCGAGCGCGTCGGGCGCACCGGTGTCGGTGTCGGAGCTGTGCTTCGACGCCGACCTGTTCAGGTAGCTCTGGATCAACGCCGGATCGCGCAAGGTCGACGGCGGCACCGAGCTCACGAAGCTACCGTCGTTGAGCGTCGGCACGCGCAGGCGTCCCGGCAAGTAGCCGAGATGCCGATCGATCGCGTCGAGGACCGCGTCCGCGGTCGGATAGCGATTCTCCGCGTCGCGCTCGAGCAGCTTGTGGACGAACCGTTCGACGATGCCCGGCACCGTGACTCCGGGCGCGCGCTCCACGATGCGCGGCGCCGGTTGCGCGAGCTGCTGCCCCAGCACGCCGACCTGCGACGTCGCGGTGAACGGGCGACACCCCGCGAGCATCTCGTAGAGCATGACGCCGAGCGCGTAGAGATCCGCGCGCTCGTCGACGTCCTGGCCGAGGGCTTGCTCGGGCGGCATGTATTCCGGCGTGCCGAACACCATGCCGACCTTGGTGATCGGCTTGCTCGACGGCGCGTCGTCGGTGCGTTCGCCGATGGGCACCTTGGCGATGCCGAAGTCGAGGACCTTCACGAAATCCGGGTCGCCCGATTTTTCGACGAGCATGACGTTCTCGGGCTTCAGATCGCGGTGCACGATGCCGAGCGCGTGCGCGCTCCGGAGCGCGTAGGCGATCTGCCGGGCGATGTGCAGCGCGCGGACCAGCGGCATCGGTCCCGGCGACATCTCGTCGCGGAGGTTTTTGCCCTCGACGTACTCGAGCACCAGGAACACCGCGCCGTCCGAGAACGTGCCGAAGTCCGTCGCGGCCACGACGTGTTCGTTGTCGATGTTCGCCGCGGCCATCGCTTCGCGTTCGAAGCGCGCGATGAACGCCGGCACCGCGCTGAGCTCGGGATGCAGCACCTTGATCGCGACGCGTTTCCGCATCAGCACGTGCTCGCCCACGTAGACCTGGCCCATCGCACCGCGATCGACGAGCGCGTCGATGCGATAGCGCTCCGCGACCACCTTGCCGACGCGAGCGTCGGGAGAGATGCGCTGATCCTTGGGCTTGGTCATGCTCGCGGTTCTATTTTCCGCAAACCTCGCGCCGCCGCACGCCCGACCGAATTCGACGCTGGCCGTCAGTACGGATTGTCGCTGTCGTCGGACTTTTTCGGGGTGGTTTTCGGGGGCGCCGGTTGGGGCGCCGGGGTCGGTTTCGCCACCGTCACGGGCGCCGCCGGTTTCTCCGCAGGAGCCGAAGTGGGTGCAGCGGCGACGGGCGGTGTGTCCGGCGGGGCCGAAGTGGGTGCGGCCGGTGCTTCCGTCGGCGCGGGGGCGGCCTGCATCGGTGCAGGCTTCGGCGCCGCGGGCCTCGGTGCCGGATGCGCGGCGGCGGCGAGCGCAGCTTGGCGGCGCGCCTCGTCGGCAGCGGCCTTCTTCGCATCGGCGGCCGCTTTGCGTTCTTCGTCCGCGGCTTTCTTGGCCTCGTCGGCAGCGGCCTTCTTCGCATCGGCGGCCGCTTTCTTCGCGTCTGCTGCGGCCTGCTTCTCGGCGTCGGCTTCCGCCTTCAAACGTGCGGCTTTTTGCGCCGGTGTTTCGTCCGGCGCGGCGCTCGCGGACGGCGCGGCGCTCATCGCCGGCTCCGCGCTCGCCGAGGCCGAGACCGCGGGCGTCTCGTCCGTCGCGGACGGGGCGGCGCTCGCCGCGACGGGCGTCGCGCTCGCCGTGGCTGCGGGCGTCTCGTCCGCGGGTTTGCCCCGCTGTGCGAAGTAGAAGATCAATCCTCCGACGGCGGCGACGCCGAGCACCATGCCCACCGCCGAGCCTCCCGATTTCTTCGCGGGTGGCGGCGCCGAACTGTACGGCGGTCGCGACACCGGCGCGCGCACGGACGCTCTCGGTGCGGGCGAGCGCGAGCTCGGCGGCGGCGCCATCGGACTCGGTCGTCGCGCTCCGGCAGGCGACTCCGTCGCTTGCACCGGCGAATTGCTCGTCGGCGCCGGCTTCGTCGACACGGGTTTTTCCGACGGGGGCGCGGCGGCCGCAGTCGTCGGCGCGGGCCCCATCACTTCGTCGATCGAACCGCCCGCTTCGCGGAGTGCGTCGCGGAGGAGCTCCGCGGCTTGCCGCATCACCGTCTGATCTTCGGGAGCCGGCTGCACGACGGGCGGCCCTTCGGGGAAGAACGGCGCGGCGTCGCCTGGAGACGGCGTTTCCGCAGCCTTCATCGTCCCGAGCCCGATCATCGTGCCCTTGCGAATCGGGATCTGCCGTTGCTCCGGCGCGGCGCCCGCAGACTGCGGGTTCGCGGCCACCGGGGGTCGATCGCCGTGATCGAAGGCGCCTTCGCGTTCACCGCGCGACGTCACGAGCTGATCGATCACCTTCTTCGACTCGTCGTCGAGCTTGATGAACTTCACGCCCATTCCCGCCGGCGTCTCCGGCCCCGACGCGACCGTCTCGCGTTTCCAGACGACGCGCCCGACCCCCTGCATCACGCGTTGCTCGTCGGCGATGCGCACCTCGAACTTCAGGAGCGTCCCCGGCGGGAACGGTGAAGGGGTCTTGATGTACATCCCCCCGCGGCTCACGTCGTGCGAGTGATGCTCGATGAACTCGTCGAGCGTCGCGCTCTTGTAGCGGACGGTCATCGACAGCACTTTCGCGCGCGGGTCTTTTCGAGTGTCTTGGATCATGCTCGGCTCGAGAGCGTCTTCACCGGTGCAAAGCGGTGAAAAAAAGCCCAACTACGCATCGTAGCCGCGTCCCCGGGAGATCCCCAAGTACCTTCGCGGCCCCCGGGTCCGCCCGGCCCGTCGCTTATCGAAACACCTGGCACGCTTCCCCGTTTTTCGTCGTGGTAGCGTGAGCGATGTGCCGTCCGAGCGCCACTTCCGAGCCTTTGCGCGCCGGGCCATCCAGCTCCCCGCGACCGTCTCCACCCCCGCCGACGGCCCGAAGCCCGCTCGCCTCGTCAATCTAGGCCTCGGCGGCGCCTGCGTTTCCGTCTCGGCCGGCCTCGACGTCGGCAGTGTCGTCACCCTCCAGGTCAACGCACCGAACCTCTGGGACCCCCTCGTCGTCCCCGCCACCGTCGCATGGATCCGCTGGGAAGGCCGCGCCTCAGCCCACGCCGGCCTCGCCTTCAACCACGCCCTCTTGTCCGGCCTCCCAGCACTGGTCGAACTGCTCGTCGCGTATCGATACGACTGAGGGACGATTCGGGCGGGCGCGCTTCAAAAGCGCTGCAGGACGACGGAGAGCGGGGGGCGCCCTTCAAAACCCTCCGCATCGTGGTATGACCCGGTCCCGTTTTTCGGGACGCGCCAGTAGCTCAGCTGGATAGAGCGACGGCCTCCGGAGCCGTAGGTCGCAGGTTCGACTCCTGCCTGGCGCGCCAACCCGGGACGTCCGTATGAACGGCGTTCCTCTACGGATACGGGCTCGAGTCGCTTACCGGCTCCAGACTGGGCGGCGAGGCCTGTCGAGCCTGGTCCGGCCATCATCGCGATGACCTCCGCCGCCTTCGCCTCGACGACGATCTCCTCGGGCCCGACGACGATCCGCTCGACGAGCTGGCGGAGATATACGCGAGCCACGCCGCGGTCACCGTTCGTGAACGTCTCACGGAGCTTCGACCGGAACCGCTCGATTGTGTCCCGCGTGTAGAGGTACGGCGGGACGACGCACGGGGCAGACGCCTTCTTCAGGGAGTTCACTAGCTCAGTCTGGCGGGCCTTCAGTTCGCGGATCCGGTCAGCCGCCGCGTCCTCGAGCCCGTCGTCGCTTTCGATGCGTTCGTACCAGCGTGCGAGCCGTCGCTCGACGTCGTCACGGACGGGGCAGCAGGAAGATAGGGCCACCCTCCGTGCCGAGCTCGTCGACCAAGAGCAGTACTCGACGCGCGGCATCGATCACGATCATGCGGAGGTCGGAGAATAGCCTTGGTATGGGCGAGCGCTGAGACGCGAGCACCACCACCAGCGATTCCGGCGTGGTCATCAGGATCTCGGCCGGCTCGTTGCGAAGTTCCGCTTGTCCTCGTCGGACGCATAAACCGACGGAGGCGACCGTTCGGCATAGGTGCCGACGCGTTGCTCCTGGCTGTCCACCACCGGTGCGCCCAAGAAAGCTATTCAGTTGCAGAGGCGCGGATGATATTCTTCAGAACTTCGACCATTTCACCGATAACGTTTTGTATATGGTCAGTATCGTCAAGAATTCCCATTTGTCTAAGAGCCCAACCTGCGATCGCGATCGCGTCAACATCGGCGCGCATCCGTTTTATCTGGTCGAGAGCTTCCTTTACCTGCGTTTCGCCGGTCCACCCGAGTTCCCTCGCAATTCGGACGGTAGCGGGGATCCATTTCTCCACCTTGCTGAGCTGGTCCGCCCATCCGAACACCTTCAAGTCCACCCCTTCGTTCAGCAGTCTTTGAGCGTGCATGAGGAGTCTCTGCGTGACGATATCATCGTTCGACATGACTCAGTCTCCCTTCTCTTTTCAGATAGCCGACCGGATTCACGAGGGCAACAGAGCGCATCGCAGCGCAGCTCGGCGACGCCGATCATTCGCCGCTCAGCGACGCCGCTGTCAACGGGGAACGTCCAAGAGTTGTGGAGTTACGGACGACGAATCCGCTCAGTGAGCGTTCTCGCCCGGCTTCGTCAGCGCGCTGTGCCCCTCGGCCGAATACTGTGAGCGCGGCGCGAGAAGTTGCAAGTTCGCATGCTTGCTCTGGGAGGGACGATTCGGGGAACTGTGTCTTGCCGAGATCCTTATCGCTTGACGGGCACCGAGACCCACCTCTCCACGAGCGATGCGCTGGCGTACAGCCCCACACCCATGACGGCTGCGATGATGAGAGCAGCGAATAGAAGAGGAACCCGGAACGAGGCGCTCGCCTCAAGCACTAGGTGGCCCAGCCCGGCGTTCGCACCGACCGTTTCGGAGACGATCGAGCCGACGAGCGCCAACGTCAGCGCCACCTTGAGCGAGGCGAATAGATAGGGCACCGATCGCGGGAGTCCGACCTTGCGCACGATGTCGAGCTTGGTGGCGCGCAGGGAACGAAGGAGATCCATCAACTCTGGCTCTATCGTGCCGATGCCCACCGAAACATTCACGACGATAGGGAAAAAGGACAACAGGAATGCCATGAGGATCGCAGGGACCGTACCGATGCCGAACCACAGGACCAATAGGGGTGCGAGGGCTACCTTCGGCACTGAGTTGAATCCTATCAGTAGCGGATTGAGGGCTCGCGCCGCGATGCGGGAGCTTCCGATTGCGGCCCCGAGCCCGACGCCTCCGAGCAGCGCGATGCCGAACCCCGCCAGCGTCGTGGACAGTGTTTGAACGGCGTTCAAAAACAGCGGCTGGCGATACTCGATCGCGGCGGCGAGCGTAGCCGCTGGGGATGGTAGGATGAAGCTATCGACCTGGAAGAGGAGCGGTATCGCGCCCCAGACTGCGATGCAGAGTAGAACCGCCGTCGCTGGCGGAAGCAGACTCAAAAGCCAGACTGAGCCCGTGCTACGCATTGTGGGCCCTATCGACGTCTGCGCGGAGCACGCGCACAGCGTCGTTCAGACGACCGTCATACGTATCCTGGAGCCGCCGCGGACGGGCTACGTCGATCTCGTGACGAGCAATGATGGTACCCGGGCGCGCAGACATCACGTACACGGTGTCGGCGAGGTACACCGCCTCGCGGAGGTCATGCGTGACCAGGACGGCGGTGAAGTTTTCCTTTGTCGCGAGCCCCTGCATCACGTTCCAGAGCTCCTCTCGCGTGAAGGGATCGAGTGCCCCGAACGGCTCGTCGAGCAAGACGACCTTGGGGTGGTGGATGAGCGCTCGGCAAAGCGACACCCTCTGCAACATGCCACCCGACAATTCCGACGGATAGCGATTTTCGGAGCCGCCGAGCCCGACCGCCCCAAGCAGTTCGCGCGCTCGGGCTTCGTGCCGCCCCCTTCGCTGTGCGAAGTCTCTCCGATAAGGCTCGACGATTTCGAGCGGAAGCAAGACGTTGTCGAGGACCGAACGCCAGGGCAAGGTAACAGCGTTCTGGAACGCCATGCCGACGCCGGCTATCGGCCCCCGTACAGCACTTCCGGAGACGACGATGTTTCCCGCCGTGGGTGCCAGGATTCCGGCGAGCAGTTTGAGAAGGGACGACTTTCCGCAGCCGGAGGGACCGACCAAGCTGAGAAATTCGCGCTCTTCGACGTGCAGTGTTAGGCAGCGCAGCGCTTCGACGTGCCCGCCGCCGTTGCCTTCGTAGCGCAAATCGACGTGGTCCACCTCGATGACTCGCGGCGACGATCGCTTAAAGATCATTTGAGCGCTCGAGCATCTTTCGGCGGCAAAAACTCGGCCCTGAAAAGCTGTGTGGCCGATGGAGGGTGCGTGATCCCATAGGCTTCAGCGACCGTGCCTATCGAGCGGGAAAGACGATCCATATCGACGTCGCCAAGGCCGTGGATGCGCGTGTACGTTGTAACGATGTTGGAAGCGATCGCAAGCTGCAAGCGCTGGAGTTCAAGCCGCTCGTCAAGCAAAGGGTCGAGCACTTTGACAGCTGCGATGGCGTCTCCAGGATTGGCGATCGTGGCCTTGAGCCCGCGCAGCGTCGCCCGGAGGAAGCCGGCGAGCTCGGTGGCGCCTGGTTTGACGAGCCGAGCAGACGCGATGACTGCGTTGCCATATATATCGAGGCCGTAATCGGCATAGCGCATGATGACGAGTTCATCTAGGCCGACGCCCTTCGACTGAAGGTCCAGTAGCGACGAGAAATAGTTTCCGCACGTGAACTCGACGTCTTTTCGCACCAACATCGTCTCGCGCAACGCGGGATCCATGTTCTTTCTTTGGATCTTGCTCGTACTGACACCGTTGGCTTTTGCGAAGGCCGTGAAGAGCCGGTAGGAAGCGTCGAAGATCGCGCCGCCAAGAACTCGCCCCTCGAGATCTTTCGGTACCTTGATGCCACTTGATCTGAGGGCAAAAACCGAGAACGGCGGGGTATCGTAGACCATCATGACCGCCGAGATGGGCTCGTCACGAGTGTTGGCGTCGTACTCGATGAGCGCGTTGATGTCGGCGAACCCAATCTCGTAGCTGCCGCTCGCGACGCGCGCGACAGCTTCCGCGGACCCCCCTGATGGGTCGATCGTCACAGCGAGACCCTCCTGCGTGTAATAGCCCTTTCGTAGGGCCAGCGCGAAGAAGGCAGTCGGCCCTTGATATTTCCAATCCAACGTAACCCGAACGGGACGTAGTTGCGCCTCGCTGTCACTCCCGGATCGAGACGGGGTGTGAACTCTCGTCGAGTGAAACACCAGCCACAGGGCGACCGTGCTACCGATAAGAAGCACGCCAAGAGGCGCCAATCGTCTGGTCAAACGATTTGGTTCGATCGCGGGAGGCTTCACGGCACAACGATATCACGCGTATCGCGTCCTCGAAGGGGAAGTAGTGACGCCAGCGCCGCTTCGGCATGTGGTCCCAACTTGATAGGAGCGGGCCCGAGGATCCCGGCGGCGCCGATGAGGAACGGCCAAGTGAGGTATCTGGCGTGCTCGGGGTGAAAACCGCACACGAAGTGAACTTGGCCGCGGCCGCTCAGGATTGTCTCTATCAGCTCCGCCAACAAGAAGCCGCTTGCCAGGTTGCGCGGCTTGCCAGCCTTGTCCTTAATGGCGCCCAGATAATTTCGCACCGCGTGAGCGACCGCGTCGTAGTCCGCTTCCGACGGGTAAACTGGAATAGCCCGCGGACCGTGCTCGCCGACGATCATCGCATCGCGCGAATCGATACCCCGCGCGCGGAGCACCGCGATCAGTCGATTTCGGTCGAGGTCACCGCCGAAGCCAATGACCTGAGATCGCGGCAGCGAGGTAATGCGTTGAGCCAGCGGCGTCACATCGTCGACCGGGGAAGATACCATGATTACTACCGCCGTCCTCTTGAGCGGGTACTGGCCAAGGGAGGTTACGGCGATCTGCTCGTTGATGGCGAGCATCTCCGGGATCCCACCCGCCGCCCCTAGAAGGACGCCGGATGTCAGGACTACAATGTCGGCGTCGGCGACGCGCTCGGGCGCGCCCACGACAAGCTTCCGACCGTGGTCCGGAAGCGCGCTCATGACGTCCATCGCCGTCGCTTCGCCAACGACCGATGAACGACCGATGAGCGCGATGCGCTCGATGCGCGGATTGAGGGCCGCATAGGTGACGAGTGCCGAACCGACGTTGCCCAGGCCAATGATGGCAAGCTCCATGGATGTCCTCCCTATACTCAGGGACTTGCGCAGAAAAGGACGCGCTCAGAAACGACCTTCAGACTTAGATTCGGTGCGGTCGCCGCGAGCTCGCGTTCGAGCGCTCGTGCGGTGTTCGCTGTCTGCACCAACGCCTCACGCTGCGTGTCGTAAAAGCTTGTCAATATGACCTTGTTCACGCCCTTGACCTGGAGCGCCTGGTCCGCCGGGAGATCAATTTTGCGGACGAGCTCGACCACCAGGTCGAGCGAGAAATCCGGCGTCGGAGTCTTGTCGAACACCGAGAAGTGACTCTCGAACGGAGGCGCATCGAGGAGCCTTCCCCTCATGCTCTCTCGCAAGGCCAGGAGCAAAGCCGTGTCCGCCGTGGATAAGCTAGGCGCGTCCGGATCAGCCGGATCTGCAATGAGGATTTGTTCGACCTCGATTCGCACCCAAGGCAAGCTGGCGAACTTATCTGCACAGGCGAACACGACTTCGACAACCGCGTCCAGGCGGTCGAACGCGACCGTCGCGATGATGCCCGCGCCACTCGGGACGTCGTGCGTCGCGAAGCGCTTCGGACGCAGGTTGTGCGGCGGGAGGATCGAGGTGAGCTTCCAGCGGCACGGCGAGCAGCCACCGACGTTTTTGGCGACGTCGCTCTGGGTCGATGGAAACCCTATGTGGAGTTCAAAAGCACCTCGCGCGCCGGTCGTCATCCGACCTCCCGAACCCCGGCAGTGGGGTCGTGTGGCGGCGCCGAAAGACGCAGTGTCCGCTCGATGAGACAGGACTGGTTTCGAAAGCTCGGCGCGTCGAAAAGAGAAACGTATTTCGAGCCGTCCCAGCACAGCATAGGGATCACGTCCACGTCATAGTCGTTGGACGAGTGTGCGCTCTCCGTCCGCCAGCGGGGCCTCCCGAAGATGGGCACTAGAATGCACAGTCCGGTATGCGAGCGCACCTGATCGAACAGTAGCCGATAGGCGTGGGCTGCGTTGGGAAGGGCACAAAGCACGATGTTATCAACGTTGTGGCCGGGAATCTCCCAATCGCCCGACGCAGTGTAGACCACATTGTCGACATTCACATCGTCTGGGTCGAAGTCGTGGAGCAAGCTGAATCGATTGTCCGATAGGGAGGTCTTGGGATTACACACATTCAGCACGCGCCATTGTTTCGGCGCGGCCCGGTACGTGGCGACGCATGCCTTCACGAAATCACGACAAGTTGAGACTACCCGCTCCCGATCGAGGCCGGCGCATGCCTTTGTAAGATCCACCCAGTGCTGATCTTTACGTGGTTCCGGCTGGATATACAGGCCTTTGGTGACGGCACGGCTCCGCTGAACAGCGTACGCAAGTTCGGCAAGGCCCGACCTCAGGGCATCTGCAGAGGGGAGAAGCATACGGTTCAAACTCCGTGGAAAAGCCAGCTCAGGTCGTAGCGAGTTCGGGAAAGTGCTCTGCGATCGTCGAAACGAACAGATGCTCGACGCAGTCCTCCGAGAGCATATCGTAAACTCCCCTCGCCGAGTCGGTGGAAAATCTGAAGAGAGACACGCACCGAGGGGAATGCTCGAACCCCAACACTGTGTACAAGACGACGTACGTGTTATCGCGCGGCATTGGATCGCTCCGGGGTGTTTGCTGGCCTCCGACGACCACGCAGGTTCTCCCAGGACTTACCACCCTGCGAGTCGCCGAGGGTGGCAGCCGACGATAGCGTTTCAATACGTTGTTCAGCTCGGCTGCAATGTGCTCGAACAGGCAGGGCGCGTTGGGAATTCGTGCCAGCCTTTCTTCGACGGACTCACGGTCGGAAGGAGCTTGCTTTAGATAATCGAATTCGACCGTCGAAAGGTCTCCTTCGAACCGTTCGTAGGTCGAGTGGAAGAACATCCGGACGAGCGCGTGTACGAGCACAGTGGCCACCGCAGCAGAACTTGACTCGTTCATATGCGCGTGCAGCCTTCGGGCCAAGAAACAAACGTTCGTCCCGAGGCTTGGGTCGATCGATGCAGTGAGGACCGGATTGCACTGGAGGCTATTGGGGATGCTCTTGATGTAACCGTAGCAGAGCAATCGAAAGACGTCGTGTCGGTCGACAAGCTGGTAGGGAAGGGGACTTTCGTGCTCAGAACTGAGAATGTGCTCGCGGGAGAACAGGCCGCTGCGCGGGATCACTGTGCTGACGACGATCTTGAGGCTGCATTGGACAGTCCCATTGTGATCCCACGGAAGGTCTTGGTGAGTGAGGGTTCCGAAGAGCTTCTCGAGCGTCGTCTCGCGCGGCGCGTCGATCGCTACCTCTTCGTCGAAAGGGCGGGCAGGATCCGGGACGACAATTGATATCTCGTCCCTCGGCCACGTAAGGATGTCGGGGTCGAGTCTAAGTTTGACGCTCAGCGTGACAGCATTCGACGAGGAGAAAGGGCCGGGTCGGTAGGAGACCTTCAACTTAATCTGAGGATTGTGACGCTCGGGCGCTTCGTACAGGATGCTCGGTAGCGTGATCGACGAGATCAAGAGCTTAGGCGTTTCGGAGCTGATCACCTGTTTCCACGAACTCCAGCCACCCAGTAACCCCACGAGTAAGAATAGGACGCAGCCAGCGAAGGACGCTGCACCGACCCATGCGACGCGCTCGGATAGCGTCGATACGGCGCCAAGGAGGAAGGCGCGGTGCGCCACCCCGAGGTTGAGGATCAGGACCACGATGGCAGGCACGATGCCGACCAGGAATTCGCTGAGCTTCGTGTCGGGCAAGTCGCGACCCGTTGCAGCCCCCCAGATGTTCACGATGAGCAGCGCGAATGAAACCAACGCCCAAAACGTGAGCCCAAAGCTCAGCCAGGCGACCTCTTGGCGATATTGGAGCCCCAACTGTTCAAAAAGGCCGGATGCGGCCAGCACCCATGCAATCAATGATGATGCGACAGTATAGTAGAGGAATTTCAAGTTGGCCGAGGCGGGCGGCTCTGAATTGTGCCTATTGGAATTGGACGGGCGACTAGACCGGGGCATATGTCCTCGTCTTGACAGTTCCTTCAATCCGTGCCCCTACCCCCCAGAGTCGGCTACGCGGGGGGATTGGACAGAGGCACTCCGTCACGGCAGAGAGGGCAGTCCGCAGGAAGGTAGATCGGAAACGCCGCCAGCCGAACCCCGACTGCCAAGCGTCCCGGAAATCCGGAGAAGTCGGTGGTGCCTTTTGTCGCGAGAAGAGCGACGCCTCGAGCGGTAACGTCGGGCGAAGGCACAAGCTTGGCGAGCTCGCGAATGCTCGAACCAGTGGTAGTGACGTCGTCGGCGAGAAGGAGATTTCCCGTCTTCGGAGGGATGATACCCGGCAATAGCGAAATGTGCTCGGTGCCGGGGACGCGGCGCCCAAGGAACGCCCGGGCATCCAGCCGCCTGCTCAGTTCGTACGCCAAAATGCCCCCCGTTTCACCAAAGCCCAAGATGGCCGTGATGCCGAGGTCTCGGACCTGCGTCGCCAACGAATCAATTATCGGTTCGGCGAGTCGCGGCTGCTGAAGGAGCTTGGCGCATTGCAGGTAGTGTCGGCTGTGACGACCACTAGCGAGGAGAAAGTGTCCATCCTGGAGCGCATCAGCGTATTTGAGAAGCTCTTCGAAAATAGGATTGTTTTCCACCGAAAGCTCCTCAGGTTCGACCGTGTCTAGTAGAGACGAGGCGTGAAGGAGCGTCAAGTGAACTGGGCGCGCGATGGCGGCGCTCGATGGCTCTGATGTATTACGCGGATTTGTTTCGAAAATCCCTCGCGACGATTACGCGCAGCAAGCCCGTGCAGCTTTCCGAAGTGCCCTTGCCGTAGAAATGCCTATTGCGCCCCGTCGGACCTTCGGTCCGGAGGCTTCGTCCGACGCTGGGCCGCCTTCGCCTCGTGGACCGTGGAAAGGCGTTCCGCCGAGTCGCACGCCCGCGGAAGCCGTGGACAACGAACCCTTCAGGAATTCGTGCGTCCGCGCGGCATCGGAATTTCTGCGCAAGTTGACGTCGGACCAAAAAGCCCGACAGGGAGAGCGCTGCGAGCCGGTTCTACCAAGAACATTACAAGTCGGCTTTTTCGTGACACAAAACTGCGACGACGCGACATGGTGCTGGTGAGTGTACAGCCGCAGCGCGCGATGAATCGAGGAGATCTGAGCCTTTCACTACCATGCAGCACGTTCCAAGTTCGGGGCGTAGAGATGCTATTGTACGCTAGGGAATCCCGAGGGTTGCTCTCGTCGAATCCTTCTGGGCCATCCCCTCAAGTCACCCCGAAGATGTCGCTGAGAAAGTCGTGTTCGCGGAATGCTTCGGCGTAGGCCAGCATGAGAATCGAGAGTCGCTCTTTCCGCATATTTGGATGGCCATGTGACGTTCTCGTTGCGGAGTAGCCTGTCGATCCGCTCGACCGTGTGCTTCGGGCCCTTGTCACGCGCCCACGTCGCCCGCGACCGATCATGTGAATGCGCAGGGGCCTCGCGTGCAGTACGCCGAGCGTCCCGGGATATCGAGCGCACGTTGCCGCGTGCCGGTCAACCTCAACAGGTCAGCAAGAAACTGCTGGATGCTCGCTGTGTTCAGGTCTTCGCCAAGTGCTTTCGCACCTTCGCCCTCTCTCGTTGCTGAGTCTACATCGTCGCTGTTTGCGTCATGCCAACGTGCTACAAGTTTCCGAGAATTGAGGGGACCCATCACGCGTGGTCATGAAAGAGCGGTTCGAGGGCGACGTCCACTCGCGCCGCCTTCTTAATGCCCAACATGTGGTCGCCCAAACGTGTTGCATGGGGGTTGCGCGACAACAGCGAGGCGAGGGATCGATAGTTGCCCGTGAGGATGAGCCACGCTCAGATCGTCCTGACGGGAGCCGTCGCCACACCGGCGCGCTTGGCGCGGACTCACTTGTGTCCTCCATACAAGGCGAAACGCCTGGCCGCCCGTTCGAGCGCGCGCGCCTCCGTAAGGAGCCGTCCAAGCGCTTCGAATTCGGCGACTTGACCGGGATCCGGACCGCACCGGCCGTTCGTGCGCAGGCACGCATGGAGCAGCACCTGTTGGACCAACTCGCCCTGCAGACCGAGGAGATCACGACTGACCCGGCTCGTCTCCGAACGGATGCTCGAAAGGATGTTGCTCCGCGTGTGCACTGCAGCCTCTCGCTGAGCGCCCTGGCGTGCGGTGTGGCTGGCAGCGGCTGCAACACCCGCAACCACTAGCGTGCCGAGTCCGATCGTGAAGGCCCCAAGCAGCACCCCGGCTGCTCCGGTCGCCACTGCTGTCGCGAGCTCGACACCCTCCGCGACCTTCGAGATATCGGCCCCGCCCCGCACGTCGAAGGTTATCTTTGACAGCT
The DNA here is from genome assembly GCA_964506835.1 of uncultured Polyangiaceae bacterium. Classification (GTDB taxonomy): domain Bacteria; phylum Myxococcota_A; class Polyangia; order Polyangiales; family Polyangiaceae; genus DASZVB01. Next base: position 6,318 of record CAZDNG010000056.1, on the reverse strand, counting down.
CCTTCCGAATGGTGCCGCGGACATGCTCCGGCAGTGCGTCTTGACCGCTGTCGCGCGCGCTTCTCTGAAGCTTCTCGAGGAACGACGCCATCCCTTCGTCCACTGCGGCAGCTGCGGCCGCCGCGAGCGCGCGGTCGTACCGGCAGGTCGCGGAGATCGTCAATGCATCCCATGAGTCCGTCACGCTTGCCTCGACCGCCGCTCCGGCCTCAATCACGCGTCTCGACACGAGCTCGACGAGAGCGCGCACTAGGCGGTGCACCTGATCTCGGAATCGGTCTACGGCCGCGGCGCGGCTTCTCTGGTCCTCGAGGACATCGTGCAACGCGTTCCGCCGTGTCTCGATTCGTTCTGCGATCCACTTCAGACGTTCGGCTGCTCGGTAGAGCCTAGTGCGCCGAACGCGCGGGTGATCCGGACACGTCAGTGCAAGCAGCTCTTCTATCAGCTCGGCTCCTGTGTACGGGGCGGGGTTCCCCGCCATGAGTGCGGACGCAACGACTGTGTGAACGGCGAGCGGAACTTCGTCCGTGAATCCCATCTGGGCTTCGCGCTCTCGCGCACGGGCGAGCATGGCCTTCAAGTTGCGGCGCCGGAAAGCCTCCCACGTCTCAGTCGTCGCACCTCGCAAGAACGCGTTGATCACTATGAGGACGGACGCCGGCCCATGACGGGCCACATGCTCGGCGAGACATACAGTCTCGCCTTCGCTCAAGAACTGCCGAGACGACGACACGAACACGAGCACGTCACCAGAGTCGATGCCCCGCCTCGCTCGCGCGCTCGTCTCGGGCGTATCGTCGAGACCGGGCAAATCGATCCAGCGCGTCCCGGTGGGGATCCTTGTCCCAGAGAGCGTGACCTCGAGCCTCTCTGGGAGGACCGCGTTGTGCCGGCGAACGTCCTTCGGTTGCAGCGCCGTGAGCTCTCGCAGCGCGTCGGGTGTGCACGAGATACGCTCGATTGAGAGGCCGTCGACGTCCCAGACGACCATGGCCTCGTCACAATCACCCGGCGAGACCTGGCAAATGACCCCCGTCTCGGGCAGGTCGTCTACCGCGAGGACCGTGCGGCCCATTGCGCCGTTCGCCAGTGTGGATTTGCCAGCCTTCTGATTGCCGCCGAACGTGACCGTCACCGCTTGCGAGCCGAGCGCCGTTTCGATGTCGCGAACGGCTTGCGGTAACGAATTTCGTTCGCGGTCGAGCTGCGCCTCGGCGGCGAGCCAATCCTCCTCTTGAGTTCCCGGACGGCGACCGCGTTCCATCCAGATGCGCTCCGCTCGTTCCGCGATTTGCGCGTGACTCGCCGTTTTCTTGCGCGGCGTGGCGGCCGCTAGGTCTTTGCGAAGTCTGCGGAGCCGCGAGAGCCAAATTTGGTATTCCTCCGCGGGAACCGGCGCCAGCGGGAGACGACCGGGGGTCATCACGGCGAGGCTATCGCTACGTCGTCCAGCACCTGGTTCAACTCCGCGCGGTCGCGGACGATCCTTTCGTCAGCCGCGTCGAGTTTAGCGAGCCACCGCGACCGTTCGGCAGCGGTGCTCTGTGCGAACTCGATGCTCTGCTGGATATTTCGCTCCTCGATAGCGATCTCCTGCGCCAGCTTCTCCATGACGTCCTTCTTCAGCTTCTGGAAGAGCCGAGTCACGTGACGATCGATCATCGGGGCGGCGTCGTCCGCCGCGTGGATCAGCCCCCGAACACGCTCCCCCGCGTCGTTCAAAAGGGGTTTCTCCTTGCCGTCGACCCCACGATCGACTGCCACGAGGGCAGTTCGCTTGATACGCTCCTCAAGGCCGAGGCTGCCCCCGAAAAGGCTCCCGACGATGGCCGCGACGAAAATCGCAGGCCAGAAGACGACCGTTCCAGCGAGCCCGAGGATCGAGAGACCGATGCCTGTCCCGATCTGCGCTGCAAAGCTACCAGCCATGGCTCGCCAGCCGCCGCCACCGCCGCCCAGGAGTGTTGCGAAGTCGCCGAACGCGAGGCCTGCCGCACCTGTGAGGACACGCTCGGTCATGCTCGTCAGGCTCCCGATTGGGCCCGTCCGCGGCGCCCAGCCCGTCAGGGCGAACTGCACCTCCTCAAGCGCACGCTCGATCTCCGAGACCTCGTGGCGGACTTCTTCGAAGAGGTCCTCCAGAACGGGCCGGAGCGCCTGCTGCGCGCCGTTGATGTCGCAAGGATCCCTCGACCATTCGTCCACGCGGGTCGAGACGACTCTGTTGCAGAACTCGAGCGCCTCGCGGGTGACCTTCTCTTGCTGGAACTGACCGAAAACGAGGTCCATCTTCGTCTGCATGCTCGGCAAGGTCGCAGCCGAAAGCGCCTCGGGCAGGCTCGACCGCAGGTGGTCGATCGTGGCGCGAAAGCTGGTCCGCAGTTCCCGCTGGCATTGCCGCTCGCAACGGTCAAAGAGATTCGGCAGACGGTCCCTTTGGGTATGCGCGGCGCCCAGCGTCGACCGGATCGCGCGGATTTGCTCTTCGCTGTTTCGGATTTCTGCCTGATGGGTCTGGCGGAGTCGCGCGTTCTGCTGCTTCATAACCTCCGCCCGTTGGATGGTCACACGGATCCACTTGTCCAGTTTCGTCTTCTGGCGCTCCTTCAAAAGGAACGCCCCGAGCCGCCGTTCGAATACGCCGAATCCGGACTCTTCCACGAGCCGCGCGTCGCCCGTGAGTTTCCCACGTTCAGCGGACAAGCCATCGACAAAGTAGATATCCTTCGATGCGAGGGCTTGGTCTCGGAATGGGTGTCCGCCGGGCTCCTCGACCAAGCGCCCCCACACGAGCGCCTCGAGCCTTCGGTCGACCTTCCGGCCGTTCCAACGGTTCACGATCGTGAACATGCGAGTGCCCGTGTCCGTGACCTGTCGCTGCACGAACTCTCGCTCGCCTTCCCCGGCGAAGGGTTCGTGTCGATACACCACCACTGCCGCGTCACAATCCGCAATCGCGTCCCGCGTGATCGCCGTGCGTTCCGCAACATCATCGAGCCCAGGCGAATCGATAACCGATACATTGCAGGTACAGATTTCAGCGGGGAACGCGAGCTCGAATTCTCGGATACGGTCGAAGAACCTCCTCGTCTCGGTCTCTGTTTCCTTGATGGTGCTCCGTTCCAGAAAATCGCTCAACGTCCACGGCTCGACGTCACCGTTCTTCAGCTTGGCGTGCACGTGCGGGCGCTCGGCGTAGCAAACGCGAACGAGCGTTGCAGTGCACGGCAAGTCATCCGTCGGCATCGGACCGTTGCCCGGCGGCAGCTCGGGCACGGGATGCGTGACCTTTCCGAGGAGGGCGTTCGTGATCGTCGACTTACCGTTCTTGAATCGACCGACCACGCCGATTCGGAACGTTTCGCTCGTGACGGAGGTCTCGAACTGGTGGAGCTGCGCGGCCACTTCCTGCATCCCGAGTTCAGTTGCGACTTGGGTAAGGTCCCGAATGAGCAAGACAGTCCGCGCGACTTGCTCCCGAGCGCCTTCCAACATTTCCTTGAGTGACACGGTAGCCCCACCTCTTTGCCCGCTCGCGGATCGCGGGCGGCACCGTTGCCCCCCGGGGCTGATCTCTACCAGCCTTGCGGGGCGAGGAACAGTGATTCGTGGCGCTGCCGCCACTGAGTTTCCTTGTCTCGCGTGGCTCATCGAATGTTCTCAAGACCGACCGCATCAGCGCGACGATGGCGCGCCTCAGAAGCGACGCATCGAGGGCCGTCGGAATGACGGGTGCCACTGTAGTGAGCTCGCGCGCCAGAGCAGAACCCGCCGCATCGTGCAGCTGGGCGACGTCGGAGTCCGAATGGATTACCGGGACGCCGGCAAGTGACCGCGGCCTGTGGGAAACAAGCCGCGGCTCCAGGTTCGCCTTGGGAAACAGTGGGAAAGGAGGACGACCGACAGCGCCGTGACCCGCCACCAAATTTAGCGTTCCTGACCGCGGACCGCTACGCCACCTGCGCGACTCGGAAGTCCCAGGAAATCAGCGTGCTCAAGCGCGCATATCGCCCCCGCGATTTCAACCTCCGACTCCTCGCCCCGCTGCGAAGCCTTCGCCTAGGAGAGCGCCGCTCAGGCTCGCTCCCGACGTCTCAACAACCAGTCGAGCTCCGCGAGCTGCCGGTCCCACGGTAGCCTTGTCAGCGGCCGGAGCTTTCGCTCCGAGATCACCCGCCGTGACGTTCCAGGTGGCAACGCCGCGATCGCCGTGCGGATGTCTGGATGCAGCCGAACAAGCCCAAGTAAGTGACCTACGTAGATGCGCGAAAGACCTTCCCGCCGGGCGAGTGCCGCACGGCTTCACACGTCTCCGCGGTCGATCTCGCGTTGCCACTGCTCGGCCTTCGCCAGTAAGCGACTCACGAGTGGGACGTCCAACGGCGCGGAACGCCTTCGCTTTCGTTCCTTTCCGAGGTCGATTACGAGTGCCGACCGCACGGTCATACTAGGAACCCAATTGGCGCGCTGTTGTGGGCGATGGATACATCGCCCCAACGCGACAGGCAGGAGACAGTCAAGTTCCGGCTCGGCCTCCGACCTCTCCGGGTGCCTGGCGTGCTGGTCGTCGAACGGCGCCTACGCTGGTCGAGCGCCGCGCCGTTTCTCCGCAACTCCGAGGCTACGCCACCGCGGCTGCGAACGTCGCGAAGAGGTCCCCGGGGAGCGGTCGCTGCAGACGCCAGGTCACTGCCATCGGCAGTTCCCCTTCGTGGCTCACATAGTCGGCGGGTCCGAGAAACCAGAACGCGCGGTCGTCGCTGCGAAGGCGCGCGAAGAGCTGCACAGTAGACCCTTGCTCGGCGTGCTTCCGGTAGCGCCTGCCTGTTTCGCTGTTGGCACGAGTGACCGACTGACTCTCCCAGTGGATCAGGTCGCTGCTGATCGCGTAGTCACGGTAACGGGTTGTCGGTGAGAACTGTCCGCTCGTCTTGTCGAGCGTGAAGGCGAGGAGGTCCGCTCGGCTCTCCTCTGCCCAATACACCCCGGTCTGCCAGGGAGACACCTTCGCGCCCGCGCCGATTCCGAACGCGGCCAAGATCTCGATCCGCGAGTAGCGCGCGTGAACGCGGAGCGGCACCTCCGGGTTCGTCTCGAGCGGGTGGTGCAGATGCGCGACGCGCGCCTGGAGTGCATCAAGAAGCTCGAGGACCTCTTGACGTACTCCAGAGTGCCGCCACAGCAGCTCGCATCCGGCGGTAAGACTGGTTGCTTTCGTCACTGCTTTATCCATGAGCGGCGCAGCCAACATCCGAAGTAGCCGTCGCTCGCGAGCGGCGAGGTTGTCCGGAATCGGCGGCGCGTCGTTGCGTAGGAAGCCAGCGTAGGCATCGAGACGGGCCGGATCATCGACGTGTAGAAGTCGACCGCACGCGCGGCGCAGTGTCTGTTCATTGGGTCCGGGCGCCGAGAACGGAATGCCTGCATCGGCACGAAGCTCCGACCAGGAGCGGCCTCCGTCATACACGTCCTCCACCTCGAGCCCGGTCTCCTCCAGGTATCGCGAAAGGGTAACCTCGCCGCCGGCGCGAGCGAACGCGCGGAGCTCGTCGACCTTCGCCGTCCAGCGCGACGGAAGGGATTCGCGAATGTTCCGCAGCACGATGTCCGCCGCGACCGGGTCGAGCTCCATGTGGCAGCCCGCGGGCAGGAACGGGAACCCCTTCTCAACTTGTTCGATCAGATCCTTGCGCGTGCCGCCGAGAAGGGCTCGAAATCGACGGTCGAACCGGAACTCGGCACGCTGGTGGCCAACGAAATCGAGGACCGTGCAGACCCTCTTGCCGAAGGTCTTCCTGAGACCGCGGCCGAGTTGCTGCAGAAAGAGCGTCGGACTGTCGGTGGGGCGCAGGAACAGGACCGTATCCACGGCGGGTACGTCGACCCCCTCGTTGAAGAGATCGACCGAGAAGAGGATGTGGAGCGCACCGCTTGCGAGGTCACGCAGGGATGCTCGCCGCTCGTCCTCGCGACTGTCTGCCCAGATGGCTCGAGCCGCGATGCCTGCCTCTCGGAATACGCGCGCCATGAACTGCGCGTGTTCGATGCTGACGCAGAATCCGAGAGCCCGCATGCGGCGAGGATCATCGACCCGCTCCACGAGCTGCTTCAGAACATTCTTCGCCCAAGCGTCGTTTGCGGTCAGAAGGTTCGTGAGCCCGTCGACGTCGTACCCACGACCGCGTCGCCACGGCACGTCGCGCAGGTCGAGCCCGTCGTGAATGCCGTAGTACGCAAACGGGGACAGCCGATGCTGGTCGATGGCGTCCCAAAGGCGAAGCTCGGCGGCGATTCGATTTCCGAACCAGTCGAGCA
>CAZDNG010000055.1:0-63199 GCA_964506835.1 uncultured Polyangiaceae bacterium | reverse complement strand
TCATTTCGCACCGCTCCGGCGAAACCGAAGATACCTTCATCGCCGATCTCGCCGTTGCGACGAACGCCGGTCAAATCAAGACCGGGAGCCTCTGCCGGAGCGATCGGGTCGCGAAGTACAATCAACTCCTTCGCATCGCCGACGAGCTCGGTGAAGGGGGCGTCTACGCCGGTCGGGCGCCCTTCGCGCGGCGCTAGGAGCAAGGTCGAGGGACGCTCCGGAATCTTTCCAAAGATCCTGGGGCTGGGTGAGAGAGCTCGAATTTCGGGCAAATCTCGGCCGCAGGTGCCGACACAATCGCGGCCCATGCTACTCTCTTTCGTAACATGGCCGGACCGCGCGAACGCGAGAGCACTCGGGGAGGCTCATGACGGCGGGTCGATCCCTGTCGGAGTCGCGTCGCGTTTTCTGGGCGAGGGTGTGGATCTGCACCGTCCTCGGCGTCCTCGTCTGGGCTGCGGCCTGTTCGAGCGGTGAGCCGTTGCCGAACGTGGGCGGCGGCGCGACTGGGCGCAATCCGTCCGTCGGCGCGCCATGCACGAGTGGAACGACCGAGCCCTGTTACGAGACCGTCGGCAACCACGGCGGCGTGCTCACTTGTTACAAGGGCCAAGCCGCCTGCGTGAACGGAAGTTGGTCCTCGTGTGGAGGCGGCGATCTCTTCCAGACCGCGGCGTTGCCGGCGAAGGCCGGCGGCGTTCGTGCGCTCTCGTTCAGTAGCGCCCAAGCGTGCCGCGACAATCCTTGCAACCCCTATTGTCGTCAGTTCACCGAGGTCCCCGAAGGGGGTGGTCTCGGACCGAACTACATCGATGCTTCCCTCGTTCCCGATGCGGGCCCCAACGGCTTCGCCTGGAAGACAGGGTCGTCGTTCGGGTATCCGCCCGCCTTGCTCGGCGACGGGGTGAATCAGCCGTGTTCGGTCCGCGCCGACTGCCAGTTCGACATGCACTGCGTGGGGCCGTCGTCCGGGAGCTGCGCTCACGGGCTTTGCGTGATCGGCAGTTCACTCACCAGCGGCTGCGATTCCTGCGCGACCGAGATCTGCGCGGCCGACCCGAGTTGTTGTCAAACGGCCTCGACGAGCACGTGCGCTCATGATCCCTGTGTCGAAGGCGGTGCGCTCGCGGCGTCGCCGACCGCGTGCGATCCCTGCGTCGCGACGGTGTGCGCGCAGAAACCCTCGTGTTGCACGACGCTCTGGGATTCGAGCTGCATCGCGCTCGTCGGCTCGAGCTGCGCGCCGCGCACGTGCCACTGCGCGTCCGGGCAAGTGAGCAACGGAAACGACTGCTACGAGTACGTGAGCACGATGCAGAATTGGGCGTCGGCTCGCGCCAATTGCCGGTCGCTCGGCGCGGGACTCGAAGGCGGCGTTCGGACGGCCTGGGATCTCGCGACGATCAGCAGCGCCGCGGAAAATACTTTCGCCCGGAGCCTCACGACGGACGTCACCTGGATTGGGCACAACGACATCCAGATCGAAGGCAAGTGGATGTGGCCCGACGGTACGACGCAGTTCTGGTCGGGGAACTACACGGGTCATCCGGTCGGCGGTCTGTACAACAACTGGGGCTCATTCTCGCCCGACAACGCTCGCAACAACGAGGACTGCGGCGAGATCCTCTTCAACACCAACGGCACCTGGAACGACGATGATTGCGTGACGCCGAACGCGTCGTTGTGTGAAGGCCCTCCGACGACGCTTTCGGCGAGTCCACCGAACCCCGTCGCCTGGAGTCAGCGTTGCGTCCAGGACGTGCCCGACGTGTGCGGCTCGACGTGCTCGAACGACGATCCGCCGAACACCGACGGAACGTGCACGCCGTGGTTCCCCGAGCAAACCGATCCGAGCTGCCCGACGGGCGTCGATCTCGGAATCGGGTTCACCTGCAACGACGGCACGAACGATCTGATCCCGATCTGCAATCACGGCGGCGCGTCGCTTCCCGCCGGTACCGCGCTCACGTTGCTCGGCTTCCCGTCGGGCTCGGCCCAGTTTGGTCAAACGAACCCGACCGGGGCGACGACGACCTGTTCGGTGACCCTCGCGAGCACGCTGCAAGCCGGCTTCTGCGTCGACGTACCTGGTTCCACGTGTCCGGGCATCACGCCGGGCACCGAGATCATGGTGAACCCCAACGTCAGCTCGGCGGTCGCCGAGTGCCACTACGACGACAACTGGTCGGTCTTCTACAACGGTTCTTGCCAGACCCCGACCTGCTCGGGAAATTCGAGTCGCTCGGATCTGAAGGCCGTTCATTTGATGGTCGTGCTCGACGAGTCGGGCTCGATGGGGCCGATGTCCGGAACGCCCACGCGCTGGCAGCAGGCGACCGACGCCCTCCGCGCGTTCTTCTCGGACCCCGATTCCGCCGGTCTCTACGTCGCGCTTCGAGTTTTTCCCGATCCGAGCGACGGTTGCGGCGAGCCGACGGGGAGCGGATGCAATTCGCAAGCGTGCGTCACTCCGTCGGTGGACGAAGCGCCGCTCACGGTCGACTTCGCTCCCACCGACGTCCAAGAGCAAAAGCTGCTCTCCGCGCTCGCGGCGCACTCTCCCACCGGTGGGACGCCCACGTCGTCGGCGCTTCAAGGCGCCTACGTATGGGCTACCCAGCAACAGACGAAGTTTCCGGGCGACGCCTACGTCGTCGTGCTCGTCACCGACGGTGAACCGCAGGGTTGTGACCCGACTAAGAACAGCATTTCCGGCATCACGTCGCTTGCCCAGGGAGCGTACGCGAACGACGGTATTCGCACTTACACGATCGGCATCGAGGACGTCAGCGTCGGCGATCTCGATCAGATTGCGGCGGCCGGCGTCGGCGGTCCGTCGAACTGCGTCCCGTCGCTCGCTCCCCATTGCTCGTTCTTCGTGTGCGCGACCGACACGTGCGGCGCGGCGCCCGCGGCCGACGGGGGGACGACCGCGGTGCCGTTCACCGAGCAGCTCGTCCAGGCGATGGAACAAATCGCGGGGAAGGCCACCTCGTGCAGTTTCGATTTGCCGAACGCGAACAACATCGATCCGACCACAGCCGTGGTCGACTTCGTTCAAGGCACCGCTCCTGCCGCCGCGATCGGGCCCTATTGTTCCGGGAACGCGCAGCAATTCGGCGACTCGTGTTACCTCTACTCGCAGGTGCGTGAAACGTCGTGGACCGCGGCCCAGACCGATTGTCAGGCGTTCGGGGCGGGCTGGGATCTCGTCGCGATCGACTCGCCGGGCGAGAACACGTACGTGAGCGGGCTTCGCTCGAGTGCCGCCGCGTGGATCGGCTACGACGATCGTGCGACCGAGGGTTCGTTCGTCTGGTCGAACGGCCAGTGCAACGCCTACCAGAACTGGAACACGGGCCAGCCCGACAACGCGGGCCCGGGCGGCGAGGACTGCGTCGACATGAACCAGGGGGGGAGCGGACGCTGGTCCGACGTGGCCTGCACCGAGCCGAACTTCCTCGCGATGGGTGCGCTCTGCGAGGGGCCGCTCGTCCAACCGCAAGGACGCTGCGGCGCGGGTCAATTCGAGGGGCCCGGGAGCACGTGCTTCCAGCTCGTGACGGCTCCGCTCGACTTCGCCGACGCCGCGACCGCGTGCAAGTCCACGCCGGGATGGACGCTCGCGTCGTTGACCGCGTCGAACATCGACTTCGCGAATGGGCTCGTGAAGTGCTCGAATGCCCTCGTCGGATCGACGTACAGCCCGTCGGGTCTGGCGTGCCCCGTTCTTCAAGACAACGGCACCCTCGTGAGCGATTGCACGACGCCGATGCCCTATCTTTGCACCGGCCCGTTCCCGACGACGGGCCCTCCGGCGCCCCCGCCGGGCACGCCGCTCACCCAAGTATCGAACACCGACGCGAACGGCGACGGAGTTCCCGATGCCTGCACCGGGAACGATCAGTGGTATTTCACCGACCCCGCGGCGCCGTCGACCGCGACCCTTTGCCCCGCGACGTGCGATCGCGTGAAGGCCGCGCGCGGGTCGCAAGTATCGGTGAGCGTCGCGTGCAAGCCGCCGTCGCAGATCAGCTACGGCGGCACCATCCAGGGCAGGGTGCCCGTGCAGACCAGTCGCCAGGAGACGTACGTCTCGACGTGCACGCCGGAAGAGCGCACGCAGTGGGACTTCATGGCGTATGACACGACCACGCCCGCGGACTCCAGGGTGGTCTTTTCCGCGCGCACCGCGGACAACACGGCGGACCTCGCGACCGCCGCATTCGTTCCGCTCGCGATCGCCGACACCGCTGACGGGACGTCGCATTGTCCTCTCGTGCCCCCGACTGGAACGTGCCCGGTCAGCGTGTTCGACCAGCTCGGAAATCCGGCCCAATACCAACCGGTGCTTCAGCTCGACATCGAGCTCACTCCGGGCAAAGGGAACGAAGCCCCGGTCGCCAACAACTGGTACCTCAGCTTCTCGTGCGTGCCGGGCCAGTGACGAGATGTATACTCCGCGCATGCAGAGTGGCCTCGGCGCGGCGAGTGCTCTCGTAGCCGTCGGCGTGCTCGCGGGTTGCAACCTTACCGACTCGGTACGCACCACTCCCGGCGATCCCGGCGAACAGACCTTCCGGCCTCCTCCTCCGCCAACGTCCTTGGATGGTGGGGGCGGAGCCGACGGTGGCGGCGGTGGGGGTGCCGGCGGCGTGTCGATCGTCCCGATGGCGATCTGCGGCGATGGCGAGCTCCAGGCCGGAGAGGACTGCGACCGAACGGAGTTTTCCAAAGCGACCTGCGCCGACTACGGGTTCGAGTCTGGGACGCTCGCGTGCACGCATCAGTGCACGGTCGACACCTCGGGTTGCGTCGGCAATGAGATTTGCAACGACGGCGTGGACAACGACGGAGACGGGCTCATCGATTGCGACGACCCGGATTGCACGGCGAGCTGTCTCGACTCGTGCTCCGCCCCGACCGCGATCACGTTGCCCATGGACGTTACCGGCGACACGCGTGGTCTCTCGGAGCTCGGCACGCCGTCGTGCACGCCGGACGGCGCCGGTCCGGGGCAGGCATACCAGATCACCGCGCCGTCCGACGGAACCCTGCAGGTGACCATCGAGCAGGGGGACTTCATCGGCATCTCGGTGCGCAAGGCCTGTGGCGATGCGACCACCGAGCTTGCCTGCAATCTGGACACGGTCTCCGTGCCCGTGAAGTCGGGCGACGTCCTCTATGTCGTCTTCCAGGGGTTCGAAAGCGGCATTTCCGGCTCGTTCGAAGCCTTGCTGGTGATGCTCGAAGGGGCGTAAGTCGGCGGCCGACGCCGGAAACTGGCCCGTGGCCGTCCGGACTTTTCGCCCGTCCTGAACGTGATCTCCACGAAACCTTCATGCACAATCCCCGTCCGCGCGCGGGCGCTCGCGCTATGAAACGGGCACTCGGGAGCTCGCTCCCCTCGGAGAAATGGAAAGCATGGCCAAAGGAAAAGTCGCAGTCATCAAGGTCACCCCGGAGACGATTCTGGAGGACATCGAGCGCGTGTGCGAACTCGCGGGCATGAAGCAGGCCCTCGCCGCGGGCGCCACGACGATCCTCAAGGACAACATTTCTTGGCATTTTCCGTTTCCGGGAGCCAACAGCACGCCGTGGCAGCTCCAAGGCGCGACGCGCGCGCTCCGTAACGCCGGCTTTTCGGACGTCACGTGCGTCCAGAATAAGACGGTCGTCACCAACGCGTTCAAGGGCGAAGACTTGAACAAGTACGTCCCGATCTTCGAGAGCGAGCGGATCCCGGTCCTCTACAACTTTCGCGACGAGGACATGAAGTGGATCGAGTATCGCCCGAAGGCGAAGCTCCACGTGCTCCAGAACATCTTCCCCGAAGGGATTCGCATCCCGGACTACTTCTTCGGCAAGAACATCGTCCACCTGCCGACCGTGAAGTGTCACATCTACACGACGACGACCGGCGCGATGAAGAACGCCTTCGGCGGCCTCCTCAGCACGAAGCGCCACTACACGCACTCGTGGATTCATCGAACCCTGGTCGACCTCCTCGCCATCCAAAAGGAGATCCACTCCGGCCTCTTCGCTCTCATGGACGGGACGACGTGCGGCAACGGGCCGGGCCCCCGCACCATGTTCCCGGTCATCAAGGACTACATGCTCGCGAGCGAAGATCAGGTCGCCATCGACGCGGTCGCCGCGAAGATGATGGGCTTCGACCCGATGAGCCTCGAGTTCATCAAGGTCGCGCACGACGACGGCCTCGGCGTGGGCGATCCGCGCGACATCGAGGTGGTCGGCGCGGACATTTCGAAGGAGAGCTGGGGGTTCAGCGTCGGTGACAACGCCGCCAGCAAGGTCGGCGACGTGATGTGGTTCGGGCCGATGAAGCGCTTTCAGAAGCTCTTCTTCCACACCCCACTCGTCAACGCGTTCATCTTCGGCAGCGAGCTCTATCACGATTTTTATCGTTGGCCGCGTCGCGACCGCGACGTGTTCGAAGGGTGGCGCGCGAACACCAAGTGGGGTCGCCTCTTCCAGGAGTACGAGCGCGGCGTGCATACGTCGCCGCCGCCCCGCCCGAGCCACGAAGCGCGCGCCTAGGAGTCCGCTTCAGCGGTGCACGTGCCGGTGATGAGCATCCGGCGCGTGCGGATGGGCGTGCGTCGTTTCGTCATGTCGATGCGCGTGACTGTGCTCGCCGGCGCCAGGTGAAAGGCCCTCGGCGTGCAGGTGGTCGTGGTGGCCGTCGTCGTGCGAGTGCGCGTGTTCATGCTCGAGCGCAGCGTGGGTGTGCTCGTGGTCGTGATCTTCGCCGATGTGGAGGCGCGCGCCGATCAAGAACAGCGCCGCCGCGGCGAGCGTGAACGCCGTCGGCGCCGGCTCGCCGAACGCCCACGACGACAGGGCGCCGACGAGAGGCGCTCCCGCGAAGATAGAGGCCGTCCGCGCCGCGCCGATCCGTCGTTGCGCCAGTAGGTAGAGCCGAAGGCTCAATCCGTACCCCGCCGCGCCGCACGCGAGCAGTACGAGTCCGCTCGGTCCGCTCGGGAGCGACTCCATCGCGACCGCCCCCACGACGAGCGAGAGCGTCGCGCCGACCAGGGCCTTGCCGAGCACGACCGTCGACGGGTTCAGATCGGCGAGCGGACGCGTCAGCGTGTTGTCGAGCGCCCAACCCAGCGTCGCGGCGACGATCGCGAGCGTCCCTGCGATCGAAACCGCTCCCGCCGAGCCGCCGCCGAGCACCAGAACGACGCCGCCGAGCGTGATGCAAGCGATGCCGGCCGCGACTTTGCGATCGACGTGCTCGCGGTACAAGAGCGCGGCGCAGGCGACGGTGAACGGCGCTTCGAAATTGAGGAGCAGGGACGCTTCGGTCGCGCTCGTCCGCGCGAGCCCCCACGCGAAGCACGCGGGCGCGAACACGGCGCCTACCAACGCGACCGCGACGAGCCGCGGTACGTGGCGTCTTCTGACCGGTGCCTCGTGCTCCGCCGATCGCAACGAGAACACGGCGGACGCCGCCGCGGCTCCCGCATAAAGGAACGCGGCGGTGAAAAATGCACCAGTGTGACCCGCCGCCCGCTTGATGAAGGGGGTCGTCGCGCCGAACGTGACGGCCGCGAGGATCGCGACCCAAATGCCGGCAGGGATCGGATTTTGCGCCCGCACTCCCTCACGTTGTACCGCATCCCCTCATCGCGCCGTTGTCCGTGGTGACCGGACTCGTCGCGAGAAAATCGCGGCGGCCGAAAACCGCCGCGCTCGATCGTGCGTATGCCTTCCGAGCGCCGCGCCCGCTGTGCGGCCGCGCAGGGCTCGTTCAAAAACGCGTACGAGTGGTGGTCGGAACCCGTTTTCCTGATACGACGGAGGCGGCTCTTCACGGCGCGACCCTTGCGCTGGCGCTTACTTACGACCGGACGACGACGATGACACCCGGAAGGTTGATGCTCGGTTTTTCCGCGGCGCTCCATTTAGGGGTCTTCGTCGCGGCGAGTCAGGCCCCAGCTCCGGCTCCCGTGCCGAGTCCGGTTTCCGCGGCTCCGATCCCCGTCGACGAGATCGTCACGGAAGCGCCCTCGCTCGGTGCGCAGGCTCTCGATGAACCGGAGAAGGCGAGCGAACCGAGCACGCCGCCTCCTGCGACTCGAACACCCGCCGTCGCTCAGGCGAACCCAGCGACGTCATCGGCGAAACTCACGCATTTGCCGGTCGTCGAGACCGCCGCAGCATCGACCGACGACCCGCCGGTGATCGCCGCGACGGCCGCGGCATTGCCGCATTTCGCACTCGCTCCGGCAACGGTGACCGCCTCCAGCGCCGGGGCTCCATCGCCGACAGGCACTTCAGGCGGGGAGGCCGGCGCTTCATCGACGACGACGACGTTCGGCGAATCAGCGGTCGACGTTCCTGCGCGGCTCGTTTCGCGCGGACAGCTGTCATATCCGGACGCCGCGCGTCTCGCCGAGATAGAGGCCGACGTGCCGCTCGACATCGTCGTCGACACCACCGGCAAGGTCGTCGAGGCGCGCGCCGCCTTGCACGTCGGTTACGGTCTCGATCAAGCCGCAACGAACGCCATCTTCGGATATCGGTTCAGCCCCGCGCTTCGCGGCGGACGTCCGGTGCGCGTTCGGATGCGCTGGGCCGTCGTGTTTCGATTGAACTGAGGGCATACGCCCAAGGGGATGCCGGGAGACTCCTGTCGTCGTGCCACGTACGGTCAAGTTCGTGTTATCTTCGTGGCACGTGTCGCGTGAGTCGTGGTACGAGGTCGTCGTGACGCGGGCGTCTCGGTGGTCCGTCGCGTCGCTCCTCGGTGGCGCCTCCATGCTCGCTGGCGTGAGACCGGCGCTGTCACAAACCACGGCGCCTCCCGCTGCAACGTCGAGTGCACCCGCTGCTTCCGCTTCTGCTTCTGCTCACGTAAGCACGGCTCCGGTGGCCGTGAGTGCGCCGGAGTTGAAGACGCGATTCGAAGCGGGCTACCCGCCCGATGCGCTCCGCGATCGCGTCGAGGGAAACGTCGCGCTCGAGTTGACGATCGACGAATCGGGCAACGTCGCGGACGCAAGAGTCACCGCGCCCGCTGGTCACGGCTTCGACGAGGCGGCGATGGACGCCGCGCGACGGTTCACGTTCACGCCCGCGATGCAGAACGGCGCGCCGGTGCGCTCGGTCGTCGAATTCACGTACGAGTTTCACCTGCCGGCTCCGCCTCCCATCACGCCGCCCGTTCCTGCGGCGCCCGTGACGCCGCCGCCTGCTCCGAAAACCGAAGTCACGCAGACCGGACCGAACCAATCGACGTTGGTGCTCGCGTCGCGACCGCTCAGCGCCGCGTCGTCATTTTCGGTGCGCGATCGCGACTTTGCGCTTCGTCCGATCGGCAGCGTGCAGGACATTCTGCGCGTCACGCCGGGGCTCGTGCTCGTGCAGCACTCGGGCGGCGGAAAAGCGAACCAATATTTCTTGCGCGGCTTCGACGCGGATCACGGCACGGATCTCGCGCTCTCCATCGACGGCGTGCCGATCAATCTCGTCTCGCACGCCCATGGCCAAGGGTTCTCCGACACCAACTTCATCATCCCGGAAGCGGTGGAGCGCGTCGAAGTCACGAAGGGGCCCTACTTCGCGAGTCAGGGTGACTTCGCGACGGCAGGTGCCGTGAACATGTTGACTCGAAACGACTTCGAGCACAGCTCGATCGGGTTCGGATTCGGAGGATCGCCGGGCCACGGCGCGCTGGGGTACCGCGGGCTTCTCATCGCGAGCCCCAAGTTCGACAACATCAAGACGACGTTCGCTGCCGAGGTCGGGCGGCAGAACGGTCCATTCGACAACCCCGAGAACTGGGACAAGTACAAGCTCTTCAACAAAGTCACCTTCGAGTTGTCGAAGGCCTCGTCGTTCAGCATCGGCGAGATGAGCTACGGAGGAAACTGGCACGGCTCCGGTCAGATCCCGTCGCGCGCCGTCGACCAAGGCCTCATCTCACGCTTCGGATCGATCGACCCCGACGAGGGCGGGAGCACCGCGCGCCATCAGATCTATGCGCAGTACACCCTCCGGCCGAACGAGAACAGCGAGCTCAAGGCGCTCGCTTATCTCGGGACGTATCGGTTCAACTTGTTCTCGAACTTCACGCTCTTTCTCGACGATCCCGAGAACGGCGACGAGATCGAACAGATCGACCGGCGCACGTTTTACGGCGGGAAGTTGAGCTATCGGATCGTGCACGAGGTCCGCGGATGGCGCTTCGACACGACCCTCGGCGCCGACACGCGGAGCGACGACATCCACGAGGAGCTCTGGCACACCGCCGAGCGCCAGCAACTGAACGAAGAGCGCGCCAACGACGTGCACGAGACGTTCATCGGCGCCTACGTCAACGAAGAGGTGACGCCGATCAAATGGTTTCGGCTCGACCTCGGCGGGAGGGCCGATCTCTTGACGTTCGCCGTCGACAATCAGCTCCCGAGCAGCGACCCCGCCGCGCCGAAGAGCGGGACCGACGGCGCGCATCAGTTCAGTCCCAAGGCGAGCGCGGTCGTGACGCCGGTCGAAACGAAAACGGCCAACGTCGACGTGTATCTGAACTTCGGCCAGGGGTTTCACTCGAACGACGTGCGCGGCGTGTTCTCGACGCCGTCCGTCACGCCGCTCACCCGCGCGACCGGGGAAGAAGTGGGCTCACGCGCGCGCCTCTTCGATCGCTGGGACGTTGCCGCGGCGCTCTGGCAGCTCTACCTCGACAGCGAAACCGTCTGGAACGGCGACGACGGCACGACCACGGTGAGCGGCGCCACGTATCGAAAGGGCGTCGAGTTCGAGTCGCGATACGAAGTGACGCCGTGGCTCGCCGCGGATCTCGACCTGACGTTCTCTCATTCCCAGTTCAGCACCGACCGTGAGAACGGCGGGGGACTCGCACTCGCGCCGAAGCAGACGTGGTCCGGCGGGGTTTCGGCGCGCCACGAGCTCGGACCCGGCGTCGCGCGCGCCGGCTTTCGGTTTTATGGCATCGGCGACCGTCCGGCGTCCGACGACGGCGTGATCGTCGCGCCGGGGTTCACGCAATTCGATCTGCACCTCGGCTACCGGCATCGTCGCTTCGACGTCGCCTTCGACATCGAGAACCTGTTCAACGGCCAGTTCCGTTCGGCCCAGTTCGACACCGTGAGCCGGCTTCGTACCGAGCCCGCGATCGGCAGCCTGGTTCCCGCCGGGTTTTCCTGCGGCGCGAACTCGCGGCTCGCCGCAGGGCCGAACGGTGGCCCCGCAGGGGGTCGCTTCTACGGCTGCGAGGGCGTCGACTACACGCCGGCTTATCCCATCACCGCTCGCGTCATGGCGACGGTGTTCCTCGATTGAGGGCGGCATGAAAGCGGCACGATTCGCATTCGGGTTACTCACGCCGTGGCTTGCGGCGTGCTCGACGGAGACGCCCACGACGGCGATCGTCGACAATGCCTATCCGTCCGTCCCCGACGGCGCGTCGAACGCCGGCGAAGTCACCGTGTACAAGGTCTGGTACGGGGCGACCTTGTTCCGTTTCCCGGTTGCGCCCGGCGGCGAAAGCGAGTCCGAGCGCACCGAGCTCGGCAGTGCCACGGCATACGCCGTGCTCGCCCCGGGCTGGGCTCCGTCGTCCGCGACCGCCCCGACGCAGTTCGTCGCCGTCGAGTCCAAAGCGCCGCTTTCGGTGAACCGTGGCGACACACTGCACATCGCCGTCTCCGACGCGCGCTTCACGGGCCGCTGCGGAGGCTCTGCGCCGCTCTCGCAAACCGAGGCCGATTTCGTCACTCAGCGCATCTTCCCCGCCGAATTTGCCGGAGTGCACTATGACGCCGCGACGTGCAGGAGCACTGCGGCGCTGGGTGACGGCGGAACTGACGCCGCGATCGATACGACCACGCAACTGGACGGAAGTTCCGACGCCGAGCCCTCGAGCGACGGCCCTCCGCCGGTGATCGACGCGGGGTTGGTTCAAGACGCGTCACCGACCGACGCGCACGATGCCGCGACGGATTGAGGGGATGGATGCCCCCACTCGCCGCGCGCCGAGCCGCGCGGCGGTCTCCCCCCGGCGTCCGTGCTCGCCCGCCGTCGTGCCGCAACGAGTCGCATCTCGCGGGGCTCCGCGCGGCCGCGGAGGAGACGCAACGGAACGTCCGGGTGACGGTGCGTGTGACGGAAAACATACTATTCAAGCTCCGTCCCGCTCGCTCTACACTCTGCTTGTGCTGACGCCGATTCGTGCCGGGTCTTCTCGTCGAGGGGCTTCGCCGCTCGGCGTCTCTCCGCTCGCGCTCGTTCTCCTGGCGTGCAGTAGCTCGCCCAGTCCCACGCAACGGCACTCCGCGAAGGACGCGGGAACTTCGCACCCAGACGCCGGGGGTTCGAACGTGGACGCAGCCGTCGCCGACGCCGGGTGCGACGGACCGTGCCCGCTCAATGCGGCGATCGAAGCGCGCATCGATGGGCTCATCGCGCAGATGACGCTCGACGAGAAGATCGCCGAGAAGCACGGCACGACGAGCGTGAATGGGCTCTGGGTCGCGTCGGAGCTCGATCGGCTGGGGATCCCGGGATACCGCATGGTCGACGGAGCCCGCGGCGTGAGCTCGGGCACGGGCTACGCGACGGCGTTCCCGGTCGCGAGCCTCCGCGGCGCCACGTGGGATCCCGCGCTCGAGGAGCGCGTCGGCGAGGCCATCGGGCTCGAGGTCGCTGCGAAGAGTGGAAACGTGCTCCTCGCGCCGGTCCTCAACATCCTCCATCACCCGCGCTGGGGCCGCGCGCAGGAGACCTACGGCGAAGACACGTTCCACATGGCAAGGATGGGCGTGGGCTTCGTGCGGGGCGTTCAGGAGCACGTGCTCGCCAACGCGAAGCACTACGCCGCCTATAGCATCGAGAATTCGCGCTTCGGCGTGAACGTCGTGGTGGATGAGCGCACGCTTCGCGAGCAGTACTTGCCGCATTTCCAAGCCGTCGTCGACGAAGCGAACGTCGCGTCCATCATGACCTCGTACAACCAGGTGAACGGGTCGTATTCGGCGCAGAACGAACACCTCTTGCACGACATCTTGAAGGGCGAGTGGGGGTTTCTGGGGTTCGTCGAGTCGGACTGGCTGTTCGGCACGCAGAGCACGGTTCCGTCCGCGCTCGCGGGGCTCGACATCGAGATGCCGTACGCGAACTTCTTCGGCGCACCGCTCCTCGCTGCCGTCGATGTCGACGCAGGACTCGACGCCGGAGTCGACGCGGGGGTCGGCGCGGTGCCTCTCGACGTCATCGACGCGTCGGTGCGTCGAATTCTCCGGCGCCAGTTCGAATACCACCTCGACGCGCCGGCTCCGCGCCCCCCGTCGAGCGTCGTCGAGAGTCCTGCGCACGAGGCGCTCGCACAACAGGTCGCCGAGGAGGGAATCGTGCTCTTGAAGAACGACGCGGCGGCTTTGCCGCTCGATCGCTCGAAGGTGCGTTCCCTCGCCGTCGTCGGGGCGCTGTCGGCGACCGCGAACCTCGGCGATCACGGCAGCAGCAACGTCACGCCGTCCATCACCGTCACGCCGCTTCAGGGCATCCAGCAAGCGGCGGGCAAGGTCGCCATCGCGTCCGTCCCGACCGACACGCTATCTACCGCCGACACGGCGAGCGTTGCGGCGGCGGACGCCGCGGTGGTCGTCGTCGGGCTCACCTGGGCCGACGAAGGCGAATTCATTCCGGGGACTTCCCCTGGCGATCGGACGAGCCTCACGCTGTCGCCGGCGCATATCGCGCTCGTTCAGGCCGTGTCCGCGGCGAATCCGCGCACCATCGTCGTTCTCGAGGGCAGTTCGGCGATCACCGTCGAAGGCTGGATCGATGGCGTGAAGGGCTTGCTGCATGCGTTCTACCCCGGCGTCCAGGGTGGCACGGCGCTCGCGGGGATCCTCTTCGGCGACGTGAATCCTTCCGGCAAGCTACCGGTCACGGTCCCCGTTGCCGAAGCCGATCTACCTCCGTTCGACAACACGAGCGCCCAGG
Source organism: uncultured Polyangiaceae bacterium (assembly GCA_964506835.1). Classification (GTDB taxonomy): domain Bacteria; phylum Myxococcota_A; class Polyangia; order Polyangiales; family Polyangiaceae; genus DASZVB01. The sequence continues at coordinate 49,198 of CAZDNG010000055.1, read as the reverse complement.
TGACCTACGGCTTCTTCCACGGCTATCGCTACGTCGATCACGACGGCACGACGCCACGCTTTCCCTTCGGGTTCGGCCTCAGCTACACGACGTTCTCGTACGAGAACTTGAAGCTCTCGAGCACGACGCTCGCGCCGGCCCTGGACGGCAGCGTCACGGTCAACGCCGAGGTCCGGAACAGCGGATCCGTCGCGGGCGACGAGATCGCCGAGCTCTACGTCGGCGCGAACCATTCCGCCGTCGAGCGTGCCGTGCGCGATCTGAAAGGCTTTCAGCGTATCCACCTCGAGGCGGGTCAGACCAAGACCGTCTCGTTCACGCTCCGCGCGCGGGACCTCGCCTACTACGACGTCACGACGAGCGCCTGGGTGGTCGAGCCCACGGACTACACGGTCTCGGTCGGAACGAGCTCGCGGGATCTTCCGCTCACGACGACGCTGACCGTGCACTGAAGCGGCGGAGATCGTTGATTCCGGGGCGCGGCGGCGCGTGTGCGCGCGTCCCGCAACGCTCGTGAAACGAATGTGACCACTACGGTAGTCGGTGACTCGGCGGCCGAAATGACCATAGACGGCTGCGTGCACTCGCGGCTATGTGTGTGGCCGGAGCGGTGCGGAAGCGCCGGCTGTGAGGCCCGGAACGGACGGAGTAAACTTATGAACACGCGATCTTCCATCTTCTCTTGTGTCGCGCTCCTGAGCTCACTGCTCGCCGCGTGCTCGAGCGACAACGGCCCGGGCTCCGGCGACGCGAGCACGAGCGGCGGCACCGGCGGGACGACGGGCACGGGCGGCGCGACTACCACGGGCGGCGCTGGGGGCGGTACCGCGACGGGTGGCACGGACGGCGGCAAGGACGGCGGCCCGAGCGGCCCGACGGTGACCGTGAGCGGTCTCGTCGTGGACGCGACGAACGGCACCGCCGCCACCAACTTCGACCTCGCCAAGTATCCGACGCTCGCCGGCGTGAAGGTGTGCGACTACGACGACGCTTCCGTCACGTGCGTCACCACCGGTGCGGACGGGAAGTACGCTCTTCCAGGCGTTCCGGGGACGGGTACGACGTACGTCTCGTATTCGAAAGCCACGTACGACCCCATCCTTTACGGGGTCACTCCCAGTGGATCAGCGGTGAACGCGCCAGCCATCCTCGCCACGACCGCTGCCTTCGGCACTTCCTTTCTCGCGAAGGGTGGGATCACGCGAGACGCAACGGTGGGGACGGTACAGTTCGGTGCGACCACGCTCACGACGAATCCCTACTCCGTGGACTTCGGCACAACGAAGCTCTACTACCTGCCGGGCTCCCAGGCGACGGTGACGCCGGCGGCGAAGCAGGGCCCCGTCTACGTCTCCGATTCCTGGCAACCCGATGCTTCCCTTACCAAGGCGGACACGGTCGGTTGGGGCGTTTTCACGGCCGCTCCCGGGGACTACACCGTGACCATCACGCATCCGAGCCTGACGTGCGGCACGACCACGACGCGCGTCGTGGCTGGCTACACGACGACGTACGTCGGCACGCTGTGCACGGGGAACACGACGAGCGACGGCGGCACACCCGACGGGGGTCCGACTGATGGAGGTCCGGACGCGAAGCCCGACGCGCACTGAGCCATATCGAGCAAGGGAGACTCGCCGCGCCCGATGGGCGGCCTCGTGCGATCACGCCGTCAACGGATCGCGATAGTCCGAGAAGCTGAAGTGAAGCTTCGGAGCCGCGGTCACACGATCACGGTAGCACGGGTCACGACGCCCTCTACTTTTTCGGGGGCGGAGGCGCGGCGGTGGGCCCGGGTTCGGCATCGTCGGAGGTGATGCCGGCGAGACGCTTGGCCATCGCCTTTTTTTCGTCGAGGTTCATGAGGCGCTGGATCTGGACGCGCTGCGCTTGCGGCGAGCCCGCGCCGTGGAGCGATTCGGTGAGGTAGCCGACCGCGTTCCGGCCGAGCGTCATGTTTTCGATGAGGCGGAGTACGCGGCGTCGCGAGTTCACGCTGACGCCGTCACGTCCCTTCAAGTATTTTTGCAGGAGCGGACCGGTCTCCGGATTTTCGAAGTCCTGATCCGACGGCAAGGTGACCATGAGACCGCCGGCGAGATCTTGCGCGAGGCGTGCCATTTCGTAAGGGAATCGCGTGACGTTGTGTTTGCACACGTTCGCGAGCATGTCGTCGCATTGGTAATTGCCGGCGGCGGTTTTTTTCGACTCGTGAGACGACGCGATGCCGGCGCCGTAGATCGTTTCATTGAGGTGCGCCATTTCGACGAGCTTGTCCTTCACGTGCGACGCTTTCGCGACGCCGTTGTAGTCGGCGATCGTCGCCGCGGCGCCGATGAGGACGTCACCCACGCCGGTCTTGCAGACGTAGCTCCGGCGGTGATACGCCGTGAATCGCTCGACGAGCGACGCGGCGTAGTCGTACTCGCCGTCGAGGAAAATGTGTGACGTCGGAACGAAGACGTCGTCGAAGACGATCATCGCTTCCTGGCCGCCGTACATGACGTTGCCGGCGTCGGTCGCGCCGCCTTCGAGCGCGCGCGTGTCGCAACTCTGACGGCCGTAGATGTAGGAAATGCCCTTGGCGTTCACCGGCATCGCCGCGACGATCGCCCAGTCTTTGTCGGCTTCGGTGAGGCGCATCGTCGGCATGACGACGAGCCAGTGCGAATTGAGGCACCCGGTTTGATGCATCTTCGCGCCGCGGAGCACGACGCCGTCCGCGCGGCGTTCGACGACGCGCACGAATAGATCCGGGTCGGATTGATCCGCGGGCCCCTTGCCGCGGTCGCCCTTCGGGTCGGTCATCGCACCACCGACGACGAAGTTTTCGTCCTGCATGTGCCGCACGAACGCCGTGAAGCGCTCGTGGTACTTCGTGCCGCGCGCGCGATCGACGTCGAAGGTCACCGAGAACACGGAGTTCAGCGCGTCCATGCCGACACAGCGCTGAAAACAGGTGCCGGTGCGCTGCCCGAGCGCACGCTGCATCTTGTTTTGCGACACGACGTCGTCGACGCTCTCGGTCACGTGGAGAAAGCGGTTCACGCGCTGGCCGCTGAGCGACGACTCGGCCGTCGCCAGCTCGGGGCGCTCCTCGGCGAGCCGGTACGTCTCGGCGACGGCGTTGATCGACGGGCGAATCACCGGGTGATCCACCGGTTCCGCGATCTTCTCGCCGAACAGATAGACCGTCAGGTTCCGATCACGGAGGCTCGCGATGTAGTCGTCGGCGGTGCGAATCGGCATGCCGGGGTTTAGTTCGGGGGCGGCGATCGGGCAAATCAGCGAACACGCGGCGCCCGCGATGTGCCGGGTGCCCCCCAACAAAAATCGCCAGAACGGCGCTCGCGACCGATCGGTTCACGCGCCGCTCGAGGATTGCTCGCGCCGCCGCTGCACGAGGCGAAACACGGCGACGGCGCAGCCGAAGAGGAACGTCGTGGCGGCCACGGCATCCACGACGGCGGGGGACAAGTCCTTTCCCGTGATGAAGTCGCCTGCGTACTTCAAGAACGAACCCGGAATGTGCCGGATGCCGCGGGCTCGCTTCACTCGCCATTCGAGGTCGGTGAGCACGCAATAGCCGAACCCCTTGAAGAGCCCGATGCCGAACCACGACAGCGCCGTGAGGAGCACGACGTAGCCGTGCGCGCGCGCCGTCGAGCGCGGGATCCAGAGGAGCAAAAACGACAGGACGAACGCGACGTGGATCGCGGCGAGGGCGTAGTCGAGGAGGGCCAACACGGGCGACGGCCGAGCGCGGGGAAAAGGGCGAGGTCAGCCCGCCGCGGCGGGTTCTTCGTCGAGCGCTTGCGAGATCGCCTGCTGCATCACGCTCACCGGTTGCGCGCCGCTCAGCGCGAGCTTTTGATCGAAGATGAAGAACGGTACGCCGGTGATGCCCTGTCGCGCCGTGGTCTCCGCTTCGCCGAGCGTTGCGCGGAGCTCTTCGGCGTCGTCGAGGAGCGCGAGGGCTTCGTCGCGGGTGAACCCGTGCTCGGCGGCGATCGCGGCGAGCTCGCCCTTGTCGCCGATGTTCTTGCCCTCGAAGAAATAGGCTTCGTAGAGCCCCCGCACGAGCGCCCGTTGAGTGCCTTTCGCGACGGCGTGCCGCAAGAGCGTGTGCGACCCGACCGTCGACGCCACTTTCGTGATCTTCGCGAAATCGAGGGGGATGCCGCTTTCGCGCGCCGCGGCTTCGACGCGGGCGAACATCCGCTCCGGCGGGATGCCGTACTTCTTCGCGAGCCGCTCGCGGAGGTCGACGCCTTCGACCGGCGTGCTCGAGTCGAGCAAAAACGGGTGATACGTCACCTCGGCGTGCACGTCGGGCAACGTCTCGAGCGCCTGATCCAGGCGTCGAGAGCCGATCAGGCACCACGGACAAATGACGTCCGAGACGACATCGATGATGAGCCGCCGCACACGGGGGAGATGGGGCCATCCGCTCGCCATGTAAAGGACTGTCGACGCGGCCCAGAAATACGGGCGTTTTCCGGACTCGACTACGGGACAGCCGATCAGGTCTCGGTCGTCATGCCGCCCGCCGGGGTTCGAGCGGTGCTTCGACTCGGTGCGGCGAGCTGATTTCGCGCCGGAATGAACGACATCGCCCGCTCGGCGAGCGCGGTGATCGTGAGCGACGGATTCACCCCGGGGTTCGCGGAAATGGAGCTGCCGTCGATGACGTAGAGCCCCTCGTACCCGAAGACGCGATGCTGGGTGTCGATGACGCCCGTGGTCGCCGAATCGCCCATGGCGCACCCGCCGAGGATATGCGCCGTGGTCGGAACGTTGAGGAGCGGCTCGTAGTACGGCGACATCGCGATGCCGCCGGACTTCTTCGCGATGAGGAGCGCGAGCTCCGTCGCTTCCGGAATGGCGGCCTCGGGGCGTTCGCCTTGCTCGACCTCGGTGTTCATGAAGCCGAACGCGCCGCGCACGAACCGCAAAGTGCCCTCGTCCGAGCGCATGTAGAGGAGGATCATCGTGGCGCGCGCCCAGTTCGAGACGAAGAACGCGCGGAGCGTGAGCCACGGATGCACGAGCATCGCCACGAAGATGCGGAGGAGCTGCAAGATGCCGGGCGCGCCCGCGACGTGCGGCACCATGATGAGCCGGAAGAACCCCGAACCGGACCCGTAGCGCACCATCTCGAGGTGCGAATGGTCGTCGGTTTGCAAAAGGGAATTGATGGCGATCCCCGTCGAGTGATCGACCGTCGTTCCGGGGACGGTGACGATGATGAGCGATTCAGAGTTGGTGCGCACTCGGCGTCCGAGCTCGTCGGAGATTCGCGGCAAAGACGTGGGGTCCGATTTCAGGCGCAACAGGAGCGAGTTGGTGCCCAGCGCGCCGCCGGAAAAAACGACGTTGTTCGCTTCGTAAACGACCACCCTGCGTCCGAACCACGTCCGCCCTTGTCGCGCGGTGATGCGATAGCCGCCGTGCGGCAGCGGTGCGACGTGCACGACCTCGGTGTCGGCGTGCAGCGTGAGTCCGCGTTTGCGCGCGAAGTAGAGGTAGTTCTTGTCGAGAGTATTTTTTGCGCCGTGACGGCAGCCGGTCATGCACGCACCGCAACGGAGGCACCCGGTGCGTTCCGGACCTTCGCCGCCGAAATACGGATCCGGCGCCGTCACTCCGGGCTCGCCGATGTACACCGCGACGTGCGGCTTCTCGAACGCCTCGGGCGTACCGCGCTCTTCGGCGATGGATTTGAGGAGGGCGTCGGCGGGGGTGAGAAAATTCGTCGGGGCCGCGCCGAGCATGCGTCGCGCGGTCTGGTAGTGCGGCGCGAGCTCCGTCTCCCAGTCGGCGAGCTTCGCCCACGCCGGGCTCTCGAAGAAACCCCGCTTCGGGATCGGCAACGTGTTGGCATACGTGAGCGACCCTCCGCCGACCCCGGCGCCTGCGAGCACCGACACGTGACGGAACGGCCGCATCATGAAGAGCCCGCGAAAACCGAGAAGCGGCGCCCACAGCCAGCGCTTCACGTTCCAGTTCGTCTCGGGAAAATCCTTCGCGGTGAGCTCCATGCCCTTTTCGAGCATGACCACGTCGTAGCCCTTCTCGACGAGTCGGAGCGCCGACACACTGCCGCCAAATCCCGATCCGACGATGGCGTAATCGAAGCGACGGGGTGCGGGCTCGGCCTGGGTCATGGGACGAGTCTATCAGTGGGGGATCCGGAGCCAGCTACGAATGAGCGGAAGGTCGAGATGCTTTCGGACCGCGGACGCGAGCCGATCGTAGGGGTCCGAAAGGGTCCGCGTTTCGCCGGGTCTGCTAGCCGGAAGACCGCGCCGCGTACGCAGGTGATTCAATAGCGCTTGGCGCAGCGCGCTGTTCTCGAAGAGCCCGTGCATCATCGTTCCGACGACGCTTCCGTCGCGCGAAACCGCGCCGTCGAGCGCGTCGTTCGCGCCGTCGTTCAGTAACGCCGCGCCGTCGGCGGCGTCGACCCCGTTCCGCGACAGCACGGCGAACAAGGGTCGAACGGACGCTGACCGCTCGACGCGGCCCAGGTGGATCTCGTAACCCGTGAACGTCGCGTTCGAAGGGGCGCCGAAAAACGACGGCCCGGCGAGCCGGAGCCGCGCTTGCGCGGTGCGCTTCGTTCGTCCGAATCGAGTAACCAGCGGCAAGAGACCGAGGCCGTCCGCCGTCCCGACGCTCGATTCCACGCCGTCCGGATCGTGGAGCGCCGTGCCCAGCATCTGGCATCCGCCGCAAATGCCGAGCACCGGCTCCTCGCGGCGTGCGCGCGCGGCGATGGCCGTCGCGAAACCGGATTGCTCGAGCCAGCTCAGATCGGAAATCGTCGATTTCGTCCCGGGGATCACGACGAGATCCGCGCCTTCCAGGTCGCGCGGTGTTTCGACGTAGCGCACGACCGCGCCCGGTTCGCGTTCGAGCGGCTGGAAGTCGTCGTGGTTCGAGAGCGCGGGAAGCCGGACGATCGCGATCTCGATTTCGTCGGGACGCGCGCGCCGGCCGCCGCGCCGTTCGTCGAGCGCGACGGAATCCTCGTCGGGGATGTCGTGGTCGTGCAGAAACGGCACGACGCCCACGACGGGGAGCCCGCTCCGTTCGCGTAGCGCGTCGACGCCCGGCGCGAACCCGGCGAGGTCGCCGCGAAACTTGTTCACGACGAGCCCGCGTATGCGAGCCCGCTCCGCCGGTTCGAACAACGCGAGCGTGCCGAGCAGCGACGCGAACACGCCGCCGCGGTCGATGTCCCCGACGAGCAAGACCGGCGCGTCCGCGAGCTTGGCGACGAACATGTTCACCAGGTCGTTCGGTTTGAGGTTCAGCTCGACCGGGCTTCCGGCGCCCTCGATCACGACGAGGTCGTGCGACGCGCGGAGGCGATCGAGCGCTCCCTCGACGACGTTCCGGAGCTCGCTCAACGACGGAACTTGCTCGCGCGCCACCAATTGGCCGCGCACGACGACTTGCACTCGTGCGCCGCCCTCCGGCTTGAGCAGAATCGGATTCATGTCGACCGACGGAGCGAGCCGTGCCGCCGCCGCTTGAGACGCCTGGGCGCGCCCCATCTCCAAGCCTTCCGCGGTCACGAACGCGTTCAGCGACATATTTTGCGCCTTGAACGGCGCCACGCTGAGCCCTTCGTCGCGGAAAATGCGGCACAGCGCGGCGACGAGCAGGCTCTTGCCGACGTGCGACGCGGTGCCCTGGATCATCAAGGTACGCGCCGTCATTGCCTCATTCTCCGATGATAGACTGCGCGGTCATGGCACTCCGCGTCGCTTCGCTCTTGCCGTCCGCGACCGAAATCGTGTGCGCCGTGGGCGGTCGCGAGGCGCTCGTCGGCGTGTCGCACGAATGCGACTTTCCGGAAGGCGTCGAGACATTGCCGGTGCTCACGCGCGCGCGGCTTCGCCCGGTGCGCACGAGCCTCGAAATCGACCGCGAAGTGCGCGCGATCCTCGAGAATTCGCTCGCCGTCTACGACATCGAGCTCGAGCGACTCGAGGCGGCGCGGCCCGACGTCATCGTCACGCAGGACCTTTGCGACGTGTGCGCGGTGTCGCTCGACGACGTTCGCTCCGCCGTTGCTCGGCTCGCGCGGCAAGACGTTCGCATCGTCAACTTGCACCCCACTCGTCTCGCCGACATCTGGGCCGACATTCGCCACGTCGCCGAAGCGCTCGGCGTGGTCGCGGCGGGGGAACGCGTCGTCGCCGAGCTTCGCGCCCGCGTCGCGGCGATCGCCGAGCGCGCGCGGGCCCTTTCCGAACGACCGCGCGTGCTCACCATCGAGTGGATCGCTCCGGTGATGATCGGCGGCATGTGGATGCCCGAGCTCATCGAGCTGGCTGGCGGTGCGGCCCAGGTCACCGCTCCGGGTGAGCACGCGCCGACCTTGTCGCCGGGCGAGCTCGCCAGGCTCTCGCCCGACGTCGTGGTCGTCAAACCGTGTGGGTTCCCGCTGTCGCGCACGCTCGCGGAGCTCGAAACGCTTCGCGCGTCGCTGCCATGGGTTCAATGGCACGCCGTTCGCGACGGCCGCGTGTTCGTCGCCGACGGCAATGCCTACTTCAATCGACCGGGGCCGCGCATCGTCGAGTCGCTCGAGATTCTCGCGGGCGCGGTGCACCCGGCCGCGTTCCCCGAATTTCGCCGGAAGCACGCGGGCTCCGTGGTGCGCCTCACCGAAGACCTGCGCGTCCATCACGATTTCGGCGATTGAGCAGCGTTCGCGGCGCGGACTCAGTTGCAATAGCCGTTCACGATCGAGACCGCGTCGAGGTCGAACACGCTCGATAGATCGGGCCGATCGGTGATGCGGACGAAGCGTGCTTCCGTCACTCCGAGGTCGTGAAGATCGAACTGGTCCCCGCCGGCCGCGTTTGGGTCCGTTGCCTCCGCGACGCCGCCGTCGACGGTGGCATTCGCGTACACGTAGTGCCAGCCCGCGCAGCTGCCGTACGGATACGCCGTCGCGGTACACGGGAACGACGTCCAGGTTTTTCCATCGTCGCTGACCGCGACCGTGCCGGGCTCCGCGTACGGATCGGTCAGGTTACCGCCGATGGCGAACGGATTTTCGAAGACGATGAAGTCGGGGCCCGGGCCATCGACAATCGCATTGCCGTCGAATGCGAGCGTGATCGACCCGCCGTTACCGAGCGAGGCGACGTCGAGCGAGCCGGTCTCCGCGCCGCCCCCTTTCGGCGGGCCGAGGACGATCTCCGGAAGCTCGTTCTGTCCGAAGTTCTGACCGGGCCCGAAGTGCTCCGCGACGACGCGCGTCGCGAAGCGGGGGCCCGGTCCTTCACAGACGAGCGGTCCGATCGAGCCGTCGACGTAGCCCGCGTCGAACGCGCCGGAGTCCTGAACCGCAGCATCGCCGCTGTTCGCGCCGCCGCTGTTCGCGCCGCCGCTGTTCGCGCCGCCGCCGCTCGGCGTTCCGCTGTCGGCGCCGTTCGGCGCGCCGCCGGCTCCGCCGGAACCCGTTTCCATCGCGTCCGCATTCGCGTCCTTGTCGTCGCGCGCGCCCGCGTCGGTGACGATGCCCGCGCCGCCGCTCGACGGCGAAGCGGGCGGGTGGCTCTTCGCTCCATCCGTCGAGCACGCCGCCGTTCCGAAGGACGAAACGGCGAGCGCGACGACGAGCGCGCGGCCAGCCAGAGCGGCGTGAAGGGTCGCCGTCACGGGACGATCACCACGCCCGCGGCGTTCGTGAACCCGAGATACCAGGGATTCTTTGCGACGAGGGTCGAATTGCCGGACGTGACGTCGTACCGAACCACCGCTTCGGCGGAGCCGCCGTCGGTGCTCGAAATCATCTCGGTGCCGACGAGCGTGTTCGCCGTTTCGACGACAGCGGCGTCCGGAACGCCGCTGAGCGCCGCGCCGAGATCCGGCGACGACAGGTCCCAGCGGTTCCAAAGGATGCTCGAGAAGTCGACGCTGTAGCGGCTCACGAGGGCGCCGTCGCCGATGAGCGAAACGCCGGTCAAGAAATTTTGCGTCGTCGGCGTGTAGACCGGCGTGGTCGTTCCCGTGGCGAGCGTCACGACTTCGATGCCGTGCCGCACTTGCTTCTCGCCTCCGTCCTCCTCCTTGAATTGGCAACCACTCGCGAGAACGAAGAGCCGTCCGCCGTCGAGCGCCAGGCTCGACGGGCTGACGAAGTGAAGCGCGATCGCGCCGCTACCTTTGCCCGCGTCGCTCTTCCCGCCGTCCGCGCGCCCCGTGGCAGGCCCCCCAGGAAGATCGACGACCGAGTCCGTCGCCGGATCGATCCCGATGAGCAAGCTCGGGACCTCGGGACAAGCAAAGCTCGAGAGGCGTTGAAGCGCGAAGTAGACGAGCTTCGTCGTCGGATCGTAGACGCCGACGTCCGTCTCGACGAGCCCGTCGTGGTCGCTCGGGTCGAGAAACCGACCGACGTCGACGGAGCCGGTCACCGCTCCCGTCGAAAGATCGAGGATCGCGATCCGGTTCGCGCCGTAAAGCGACACGTACGCCTTCGTCGTCCCGGGGACGGGCACGACGTCGTGGGGATTCGAGCCGATGCCGCCGTCCGCGTGGTCGAGCTCGATGGGAAAATGAATGCTGCCGTCTCCGCACAGCGTGTTCACGCGGCCCCGCGTTTGTTCGAGAATGAAACCGAGACCGCCGTGGCTGACCGGGATCGAGTCCTGATCGGGGTAGACGGTGTCGCTCAAGACGCTGCCGTTGCCGAGATCGACGGCCACGAACTCGGCCGCCGTCGCGAAATCGGTCAAGCCGGCGAGGGCGACGCGGGACGCCGCGCCGCCGTCCGCGCGAACCGGACATGCCGGCGGAACTGGGCCGGCGTCGTTGCTCGCGTCGGGGGTGCCGCCGTCCTTGCCGCCGGTGTTTGCCATGCCGCCGGTGTTGGTCGCGCCGCCGGTGTTGATCGCGCCGCCGCTGCCGGCGGTCCCGCCGGTCGCCGCGCCGCCGCCCGTGCTCGTCGTGGTTCCCCCGGTGTTGGTCGCGCCGCCGGTGCTCGTCGTGCCACCGGTGTTGGTCGCGCCGCCGGTATTGGCGCCGCCGGTGCCGGTCGTGCCGCCCGTGCCCGCGTCGACTCCGCCGTCCGAAGACGATGACGAGTTGTCGCTGCTGCAGGCCGGAAGCGCCGCGGCAGCGACCAGCAACGTTGTCGGAACCGCGAAGCGAATCAGCGAATTTGCGAACGAGTGAAGAAATGCGGATCGTACGATTGCCATGTCAGTCTCCTTTTGCCGCTTTCCACGGCGGCGCTGGAGGACCCGGGCTTCGTCTCCCAAGACGAAAAACCCCTCGACCAAAAAGGAACGAGGGGCGCAGAAGCTCGACGAGCTCTGGCGTCCACCCGTTTCCTCGCGGGTCGAGCTGCCTGACCGCTTCGCTAGGTCTCCTGGCTGATGGGTTTCGAGTTTCCTCGAGAGTGACCGCCTTCCCCGAACTCGTCTTCGAGTGGCATCGGGTCACCCAATCCCATTCACAGTGGCGGGACCGCGCCGGTTTTTCACCGGACTTCCCTTTTATGTCCTGATGGACAGCGAACGGCCTTTTTTTGGAGCGGGGGCTACCTCATTCGCCGGCCATAGCACGATCGCACTAGTACCGACCCAGATTTCTGGGGGGCAAGCCGATGGCCGGGTCGACTTTGAAGCGACGCGCGAGCGAAACGGTGCCGTCGCTCGCGACGGTGAATTGCTCGAGCACGCCGCCGTCGGTCTCGGCGTCGGTGACGAGACAGGTGCGATTGGACAGTTCGCAACGGACGTCGCCGAGCGAAAATGCCGTCGTTTTGGTCTCGAACACCGCCGCGCTCGCGACGCCCGTGCGCACGTTCACTGTTTGCACGCGATCGGGCGCGAGCACCGTCGTCCGGTCGCTCGCGAGAATTCCGCTGGTGACCACGACGAGCGTCTCCGGGCCGCTCCACTCGAGCGTGTACACCTGATCGATGCCGAGCGCCTTCGAGGTGAGTCGCTTCGTTTCCGTCAAAGCGTCGCCGACCGAGACGACGATGATCCCCGCGTCGGGAAAACCGTCCGCGGGGTCCTCCTCGTAGTCGCCGTTGCAACCGAGGGCGAGCTCACGGCCGTTCGGCGAGACGGCGATGTTCGCGCAGCTCGTCATTCCCGCGAACACCAGCGTTTGCGTGATGGCGTTGGTGTCCGGGTCGATCGTGACGATGCGTGCATCGACGTGCTTCGTGTAGCCGACGTTGAATCCGTCGGCGGTGACGCGGAGCTTGCCGCCGGCGATGACCGCGCGATCCGCGTGTGGGTAGAACCCGGCGGGTTCGCCGGCGAGCACCGGAGTCATGTCGATGCGCCCGGTGATCTTCGGTACCGACGGGTCGATGACGAGCACGTCGTTGCCGCCGTCGAAGGGCTGCTTTCCCGACGCGAGGTTCGGTTCGTAGCGCGGGACGAAGGCTTTGTTCGCCGTGTAGGGAACGTAATCGTGCGGGTTCGAAGAAAACCCCGTCGCAACGGAGAGTTGTCCGCGCACGCTCGCCGTATCGAGGTTGACCCAGGTGAGCACCGAAGCCGGATATCGATCGATGAGCACGATCTCGTTGCCGGGAACGAGCATCGTGGGCGGCACGACGTCGCCGCCGAGGGGCGCGGACAATCCGGGTTTCGCGCTCGACGACGAAATGAACGAGCTGCTCGCGACCTGGTCGTCGTTCGAGACGAGGCTCACGTTCGTGGATTGGTAGTCGGTGTCGATCACGACGTAGCCACGCGTCGTGGGACCGACGAGCATTCCGGCGTCGCCGTGCGGTTCGGCATCGCCCGCGCGTCCCGCATCGCCGGCGTCCGATGCGACGGCGGTCGACGCATCGGGCCGGGGCAACGTGATGCCGCCGGTGGGTTGGCCGACGGGATTGACGCCGCAGGAAGTCGCAAGGACGAGAACGGCGAGAGGGCCGTTCCAAATCCGCACCAACAAACCCTTACTCACCACCATGCCTCTACTTCTGCATGCAGACTTCGGCCTGGGATGGGCAATCCGATGAAGTCGAGTTGGCGGGAGTCGAGGAGGTTACGCACGGCGAAGCGGGCGACGATCTCGTCGTCTAAATGAGCGGACGTTGCTTCGAGGTCGAGGGTGTTTTCGGCGGGCAAGACGATTTGACCCGCGGGGTCTTGATAGCGCGAGGCGCGGTACAGATGCAAAAGTGCGAGCGAGGCGCGGCTTTGTTTGAGCGCGCCGAGGCCCGGTGCGGCGAACACCTCGACGCGGGTCGAAGCGACGAAACGCGGCGTGAGCGGCAAGATGCGATTCACCGTGTCCGCGACGGCGGGGTCGTGCGTCGTGTCTTCGGGGTCGAGCGCGGTGAGCGCCGATTCGACGCGCAGGTGGTCGAACCAGCGTGCGGACAGGAGCGCTTCGACGCCGAGGAAGCGCGCCGTGCCGACGTTGTACGGTGCGGCGCTTTTCTGGCTCGTGGTGCGAAAGCGGATGAGGTTCGTCGCGCCGCGCACGAACCCGAAGGTGTCGAGTGAGTAGGCCGAGCCGTCGCGGAGTGATGCCGACGCGCGCACGCCGAGATCCGCGGTGACGCCGTGCTCGGGCGACAACGTCGCGTTGCCCTGGACGAGCGGCGAGCTGCCGTAGAGTTCGGCGAGCGTGGGAACGCGGACGTAGCGACCGACGTTCGCGAGCACGGTGACCCCGTCGAGCACGCGATACGCCGCGCCGAGTCGTCCGACGGGTTCGAACACGTCGCAGGCGGGGCCGTCCTGGGTCGACGTGCGTCCGAAGGTGTCGGTGACGCCTTCGGTCGTGTCGCATTCGAGCGCGCCGAGCGCGTACACGGTCACCGGCTCGACCGGACGCCACGTTCCGTTCACGGCGCCCTCGGTCGTCGAGCGACGGCCGTGTCGCGGCAAATTGTCCATCCGATCGACGTGCACGGTTTCGAATGCTTGCGAGAGACTCGCGCCGACCGACACCGTCGGGACGACGGCGACCGTCGCGGCGGCGCGCGCCGTTCCTCGGACGCCGCCGTCGTGCACCAGCGGCGACTGCAATGCGGGAAGCTCGAGCTTCGGATCTTCGAGCGTGAGGCCGGCGTCGAGGAGCGAGCCCTCGAAGTCGAGCGCGCACTTCTCGGCCGTTGCTGCGCACGGCGTGCGCACCGAGACGCCGGACAGGAAACGGCGCACCGTCGCGCGCGCGTCGAGAGCCGGGATCACGCTGAGCCCGGTGACACCCTGCTCGCGATCGAAGGCGTTCACGACGGTCGTTACTCGCGTGTCCTTGCCGAGGCGGAGGCGTCCGACGGCCCAGGCGTCGGTCGAGCGAAAATCGGCGTTTTTCCGCAATTCCTCGTGTTCGTCGAGCTGGAAGCGCTGGCCCTGGTCGTTCAAGAACGGGTAATCGTTGTCGGCTTGGTCGCGACGGATCGCGACCAGCGCGCCGGCGCGTTCCGAGCCGACTTCGCCGGCGAGCCAGCCGCCGCGCGAGCCGAAGGAGCCGAGGGACGCACCCGCGCCGAGCCGCGTCGTTCGCGGGAGTCGCGGCCAGAAGAACACGGCGCCCGCGAGGCCGAGCTGATCGGAGCCGGCGGGGGCGTTGCCTCGAAACACTTCGACGCGATCCATCATCCAAATGGGGATCGTCGAGAGGTCCGCGGTGCCGCTGACGTCGTCGTTCACGCGGATGCCGGCGACGTAGACCGGCACTTGATTGCCGTTCGAGCCGCGGATCGACGCGGTCGCGAGGTCCGATTGCGCACCGGTGCGAGCGACTTGCACTCCGGGCACCCGCGCGAGCACGTCCGTGGACGATTGCCCTGCGCCGTGGAGTTCTTCTCCGTCGACGACCGTGGAGGCCGCGGTCGCATCGCGACTCGAAGCGTGGAGCCCGCGTTCGCCGACGACCGTCACCGACGTGTCGGCGACGGCACGCGCCGGAACGAGTGCCCCCCCAAAAAAAACAACGCACGCTGAGCGGTAAAGTCGCGATCGCGTTGAAGAAAGCCTCACAGTTCTGGGCGCTCCGTAGCGCCGGGTCGTTCGATCGGTCAAGCAACGCTCCCGATCGCGGCACCGAGGGCCAAGTTGGGGCCGGGCGCGCAATTCAGGTACGCTCTTTCGTTCAAGTTCCGCGTCCCGCGCGGGAGGGGTCGCCGATGCTCGAGTTCTTGAGACATCTGTTCTCGTCCGATGGGTTCATGCCGCACGGACATTGCTATTTGTGGAAGCCGGAGATCGTCTGGCTCCACGTGATCTCGGATGCGCTCATCGGCCTGTCGTACACGACCATCCCGTTCACGCTCTATTACATCGTCAAGAAGCGAAAAGATCTGCCGTTCAACTGGATGTTCCTCTGCTTCGCGCTCTTCATCGTCGCGTGCGGAGCGACTCACTACATGGAGATCTGGACGCTCTGGACGCCGGTGTATCGGCTGTCCGGGTCCATCAAAGCCGTGACGGCGCTGGCGTCCGTTCCGACGGCGGTGCTGCTGATCCGCATGGTTCCGAACGCCCTGGCGATTCCGAGCCCCGAGGCGATGAAAATCGCGGTGGAAAAACTCCAGCGAAGCGAGGAGAAGTTCCGCGGGCTTCTCGAGTCGGCGCCCGACGCGATGGTCATCGTCGATCGGAGTGGCCGGATCGTGCTGGTGAACGCGCAGACCGAAAACCTATTTGGCTACGGTCGTGACGAGCTCGTAGGGCAGACCGTCGAGACCTTGGTTCCCGAACGGTTTCGCGGGCGGCACACGGGGCACCGCGCGGGCTACTTCGCTGATTCCAAAGTGCGTCCGATGGGTTCGGGGTTCGAGCTGTTCGGACGCCGGAAGGACGGCTCGGAGTTTCCCATCGAGATCAGCCTGAGTCCGCTCAAGACCGACGAGGGCGTGCTCGTGTCGAGCGCGATTCGCGACATCAGCGAGCGGAAACGCGTCGAGGCCGCGTTGAAGACCGCCAATCACGAGCTCGAGGCGTTCAGCTATTCGGTCGCGCACGATTTACGGGCGCCGCTCCGCGCGATGGGCGGCTTTGCCGAGATCTTGCTCGACGATTTTCCGAACGAGATCGACGAGAGTGGTCAGAAGTATCTCCGCGGGATCCACAGCAATGCGGCAAAAATGGCGGAGCTCATCGACGCGCTCCTCGCGCTCTCCCGGGTTTCTCGGAGCGAGCTGCACGCCGGTCCCGTGAACCTGACGGCCCTCGCTCGAGCAGTCGCGGCGGAGCTCGCCTCCGCGAACCCTGGACGCGTCGTCGATCTGCTCGTCCAAGACGATCTGGAAGCGGTGATGGATCCGCGCCTCGCGCGGGTGCTGTTCGAAAACCTTCTCGGCAACGCCTGGAAGTTCACGAGTCAGGAAGCGAGCGCACGCGTCGAGTTCGGCGTGACTTCGAAAGACGGTGCTCCGGCGTTCTTCATCCGAGACAACGGCGCGGGATTCGATATGGCGTTCGCTGACAAATTGTTTGCTCCCTTTCAGCGACTGCACCCGAGCACGGAGTTTCCGGGCACGGGGATCGGCCTAGCGACGGTGCAGCGAATCGTTCACCGTCACCAAGGTCGAATCTGGGCGGAGGGGAACGTGGGAGCCGGTGCCGCTTTCTATTTCACGTTGCCGGGTAGATCGCTCAGAGCCGCCGCATGAACAAAGTGATTCTCCTGGTCGAAGACAACGCGGATGATGCAAAACTCACTCTGCGCGCTCTCCGCGAGGCGAACGTCGCGAACGAAATCAACGTCGTGCGAGACGGCGCCGTCGCTCTCGACTACTTGTTCGGCAAGGCTGGCGGAGACGGAAGCGAGGTCCGGGCACTTCCTTCGTTGGTGTTACTCGAGCTGAATCTTCCCGTCGTCGCCGGGATCGAGGTGCTTCGCCGGATCCGCGCCGACGAAAGGACGCGGCTCTTGCCCGTCGTGGTCTTGACCGCGTCGAAGGAAGAGGAGGACGTGCTCCGGAGCTACTCGCTCGGCGCGAACGCTTTCGTCCGAAAGCCCGTGGATTTCGACGATTTCGTCATTGCGGCGAAGACCCTCGGCCTTTTTTGGCTCCTGGTGAACGAAGCCGCACCGGTCAGGTAGGCCGTACGCGGCCCTCCGGTTCGAGCCGCGGCGCGCTCCGAGATCGGGGTAGGATGGAGCGAGACTCGGTCTCGCGAAACCCATGCGTGAAATCGTCGTCGGCGACGAGCTCGACCAATACGGCCTCACCGATCTCCTTGCTCGGAGCGGCATGGCGTCGATCTTCAAAGCCGTCGATCGGGAGTCCGGGGCGGCGGTCGCTCTGAAGATCCCGTACATGCAGCTCGAGAGCGACCTCGTCTTTCACGAGCGCTTCAATCGCGAAGAGAACATCGGCAAGCGGCTCGAGCACCCAAACATCGTCCGGGTGCTCACTCCGAAGAAGAAGAGCCGGATGTATCTCGCCATGGAGTTCGTGGACGGGACGTCGCTGCGCGCGGTGATCGAAAAGGAGAGCCCGCTCCCCGAAGAGCGCGCCCTCGGGATCATCAGGCAGATCACCGAGGCGGTCGTCTACATGCACGCGAACGGCGTGGTACACCGCGATCTGAAGCCGGAAAATATCCTCATCACGCCCGACGGCGCGGTGAAAATTCTGGATTTCGGGATCGCCATGGACGAAGCCGCGAGGCGACTCACCTGGGCCGGACTCTCGTCGACGATCGGGACGCCGGACTACATGGCGCCCGAGCAGATCGGGGGCCGCCGCGGTGACGTGCGCACCGACGTGTACGCGCTCGGCACGATCTTCTACGAGCTCCTCACCAAGCAGATCCCGTACTCGGCGCCCAACGCACAAGCGATGATGCGCGCCAAGACGACGTCGGAGCCGGACCCGCCGTCGCGCTACGTGTCGGGCCTGAACCCGTCGCTCGAGGAGATCATCTTGCACGCGATCGCGCGCTCTCCGCGCGATCGGTACAAGAACGCGACGGAGTTTCTCGCCGATCTCGAGGACCCGTCGCGCGTGACGCCCGGTAGCCTCACGACGCACCACGCCGGCACGAGCACACGGATCTCGCGGAGGACGGTGTTCAAGGTGTCTATCGCGCTCGTCATCGTGTTCCTCTTGCTCTTGGTGCGGATGACGGCGCGGAACGCTCGCCAGCACGGACCGCCTCCGGGTCAATCGGGGGCGCGGCAGTGACTCCGTCGGCGACGGAGCCCGCGTTGAACCTGGTCTGGGTTCTTCTCTGTGCGTTTCTGGTGATGTTCATGCAGGTCGGGTTCGCGCTCGTCGAGACCGGCTTCACGCGTTCGAAAAACGCCGTTCACACGATGGGCATGAACTTCATCATCTATCCGCTCGGCACCCTGTGCTTCTGGCTGGTCGGGTATGGGTTCATGTTCGGGGGCACGCCGACGTGGTCGTCGCTCGGCGGGCTCCCGTCGGAGGTCACCGAGCTCTCCGTCCATGTCGGAGGCCACGCGCTCGGTCTCCTCGGGTTCGCCAAGTTCGCGCTGGTCTCTGCGAGCACCGACCCCGCGGCGCTCGCGATGTTTCTCTTCGCGGTCGTCTTCATGGACACCGCGGCGACCATTCCGACCGGCGCGATGGCCGAACGGTGGAGATTTGCGGCGTTCATTCTCTACGGCGTCTTCATCTCGGCGGTCCTGTATCCGCTCTATGGAAACTGGGTGTGGGGCGGCGGCTTTCTGGCGTCGATGGGGCGAAATTTCGGGCTCGGACACGGTCACGTCGACTTCGCGGGCTCGACCGTCGTTCACATGACCGGTGGCGTGACCGGCCTCGCGGGCGCCATCGTGCTCGGTCCTCGCGCCGGCAAGTTTCGTCGTGACGGCACCATCGTCCAGATGCCGGGACACAACCTGCCGTTCGCCGTCGTCGGCACGCTGGTGCTCGCGTTTGGTTGGTTTGGGTTCAACACGGGGTCGACACTCGCCGGCGCCGACCGGCGCGTCGCGCTCGTCGCGGTCAACACGCTGTTGTCGTCGGCGGCAGGCGCGATCTCCGCGCTTTTTTACGTGTGGCAACGGCACCGTCGGCCCGACATCGGGATGGCGTGCAACGGGCTCATCGGCGGGCTCGTCGCGATCACGGCGCCGTGCGCGTTCGTACCGCCGGCCGCCGCCGTCCTCATCGGAACGATCGCCGGGTTGCTCGTCGTCTACTCGGTGTCCGCCCTCGAAGAGAAGTTCCGCATCGACGATCCGGTCGGCGCGGTCAGCGTGCACGGGGTTTGTGGCGCATGGGGCGGACTCTCGGTCGGCCTGTTCGCCGACGGGACGTACGGCGCCGGCTGGAACGGCGTCGATGGGCCGGTGCGAGGACTCCTCTTCGGCGACGCGAGTCAGCTCGTGGCGCAGAGCATCGGGGTCGTCGTGAACGCCGTCGTGGTGTTCGGGCTTTCGTTCGGATTCTTCCTGGCCGTCGAACGGCTCCTCGGGAATCGAGTCGGAGCCGAAGCGGAATCGGTGGGCCTCGACACCATGGAAATGGGCTCCGACGCCTATCCGCACGTGTAGGACGAGACGGGAAGTACGCCATGGACTCGAAGGCACCGCGAGAACCCTTGGCTCGACGCGAGGGCCTTCAGACCCTCGAGCCCGGGCAAAGCTGGGGTTTCGATCTTGCGCTCCTGACCGACCTCGGGAACGAGCGCTCGAACAACGAAGATTGCTACGGCTTCTTCACCGAAGGAGATGCCTCGGTCGTGTTCGCGGTCGCCGACGGGGTCGGAGGCTACGAAGGCGGCGAGCTCGCGAGCGAGATGGCCATCGACGTCGCGCTCGCTGCGTATCGTAACTCCCCGCGCGAGTGGTCGGCGGACAAGCGGCTCAGTCGCGCGGTGCAGAGCGCCAACATCGAGATTCGTGACCGCGCGATGATCGTGACGGAGCTGAGCCGCATGGCCACGACCCTGACCGCGGTGTCCGTCGACGGCGGCGCGCTCACCGCCGCTCACGTCGGCGATTGCCGTCTCTATCTCATCCACGACGGACAGCTGCTCCAGCTCACGAAGGACCACACCGTCGCAGCCGGCCGAACACGCCTCGGTCTCTTGAGCAAGGAGAAGCTCCGTACCCACCCCGAACGCGGTACTTTGACCCGCAGCGTCGGTTCGGAGCTCATCGTCGCGGTCGATCGCATCACGCGCCCGCTCGCGAAGGGCGACGTGCTCGTCGTCGCGAGCGACGGGCTCTACGCGACGCTCGACGACGCCGAGCTCGTCGCGCTTGCGACGAATGGATCGAGCGCCGTCGCGTGCCGGGCGCTCGTCGATCGAGCGAACGAGAAGGGCACGATGGATAACCTCACCGCGGCCGTCTTTCGGCAAACGTCGGAGCCCGTCGTGCGCCCGAAGAGCGGTTTCCGCGATCTATTGAAGGGCTGGGTCGGGCGCTGAGCCCCGGCGCTCTCGACGAACCGGCTATTTCCACGTGCAGTCGAACTGACAGAACTCGCCGTCGCGCGATCGACACGTCGATTCCACGACCCGGACGTTCTTGCCGCCGGTGGCTTCGATCGCGCCGCGCAGCCAGCCGGAAAGGCGCGCGCAAAACGCAGGATCTCGCACCTCGAAGTCGGAGAGGCGACCCCAGAGGCTTCCCTGCTTTTCCGGCGACGCTTCCCACCGTCCGCTGTCGTGATACCTGTTCCACACACTCCCGTGCTTCTGGATGAGCCAGTGCGGCGAGCGCAGGCGGAGGAACATCTTGAGCACGCTGTTCAGCGACCACTCCGCGCTGAATCGTCCGGCCTCCTCACAAACCTTGTAACCGCTTCCCTTGCCGTAGAGCTGCTCGAGCGCCCGGTGATATTTGAGGATCGGCTCGACCGGGTACCACCCGACCGCGGTGATGCCGTCGAGCAAGATGCGATCCGCCGGTTCCAGGGTGGCCAGGCACTGCTCGACGGCGAGAGGTCCGTACTTGTGTTCGGTGAACGCTCGAGTCGAGGTGAAGACGGTGCCTTTGAATTTCGCCACGTGTGCCGTGCTCAGCATTCCACGGCGCGCACTCCGGGCCCAGCGCTGGGGAGACCATCCCCCTCAACCAGGGAGGGGGATGGCTGCTCAGGTCCTACATGTGCGACACGGATCGATTCCGATTCACGCTGCCACGGGCTTCTTCTCGATGAAGACCGCTTTGCCCTTCGCTTTGCTCGACCTCAGGAAGTACACGGCGCCGTAGAGGCCCCACGCTCCACAGATCCCGAGCGCGATGAACGGCTCCTTCACGCTCATGCCGGACACCAGGAACGGACCGACCAAGTAAAAGAGCATGCAGAGCAGGTTGGCCACGAGTCCGAACACCGGAACGACGAAGTGCTTGAAGCCGCTGAAGCTGTGGTGCTCGTGGAACGCCACCATCGCGACGATGCACGTCACCATGTAGAGCAGGAACGTCCCGAAGTTGCTGACCAGCGTCACGATGACGAGCGTGTTCGGCAGCTTGCTGATCGTATCCGGGTCGAAGAGCCCGAAGCTGTACCAGAAGTTGTGATATTTCGCGTCGAGCGGCGCCGGCGTCGTTCCGCCGAGGTAAACCGACACCGTGAGGATGCCGATGAACGCCGAGATGCCAGCCAACGTCCAGATAGCCCGGTGCGGCGTGAGCTTATCGCCGTGGAGCATGCCGAAGTGCTCCGGCACTTCCTCGTCGCGACCCATCGCGTACGTCACGCGCGCGCCGGTATTGAGGCAGGCGAGCGTCGTGCCAATGAGCGCGAGGAACACCGTGAACGCCTCGATGAGCATGAAGGCGCGACCGGCGGCATAGCTACCGAACGCTGCCGTGCCGACGATCACCATCATGTCGCCGATGGGCGCGCCAGACCCCGCGGCGTTCGCCAGCGTGTAGCCGGAGTTCAGGAAGTAATTCGCGGCGAAGTATTCGAAGAGGTAGCAGAGGAGCCCCTGGATCCCGAGCGACAGGAGCACGGCGCGCGGAATGTCCCGCTTCGCGTTCTTCGCCTCTTCGCCCATCGACGTCACCGATTCGAATCCGACGAGGATCAGAATCGCAACGCAAGCTTGGATGAAGATGAGAGAGAGCGAGTGCGGCGCGACGACCGAACCGCCGCTCGAATGCAGCTTGAAGTGCGGCGTGAGATCCTTCGGATGGTCCGCGTCGGACGGCTCCATCGTCGTGGCGGCGGCGTCCGTGTAGGTCAGGGTGAAGGGAACCGGCTTGCCGTCCTTCATCTCCGGCACCGGGTTGCCGCTCGCGTCCATCTTGTTCTGAAGCACGGGTGCGCCGGTGGAGTCGACCTTTGGCTTGCCGTTCTCGATCACCGGCTCCTGCGCCACCTGGTAGGCGACGGGCATGCCGTTCACGAGCTGATAACCCGTCGCGCCCTCGCCGTGGTTCAAGCGGTAGCCGATCGCCATCACACTGAAGACGATGAGCGCGCTGATCTGCACGATGTTGATCGCCATGTTCACGGCCGTCGTGCCGGTCACGCCACGGAAGGCGATGTACGCGACGCCGAAGGGGAAGGCGATGCAGAAGAGCAGCATGAAGACGGGGCTATTGAAGCCGCCGCTGAACGTGTCCGGGAAGAACTGATTCAGCAGGTAACCGCTGATGAGCGCGGTCACGCCTACCATGCAGCCGGGGTAGACCCAGTAGTAGAGATGGCTCGCCCAGCCGGTAACGAACTTCATGAGGCGAGCGAGGCGGAACGCCTTGGTCTTCGATAGGAACGCTTGCTCGGCGAAGAAGTACGACGAGCCCGCACCGGGGTAGAGCTTCGAGAGCTCTGCGTAACTGATGGCGGTCGCGAAACACAGAAGGAGCGCCGCGACAATGCCGAACCACATCGCCTGTCCAGCCATTGGCGCGCCGTAGAGCGCCTGGATCTGGAACGTGAGCCAGAGGAAGGCTCCGGGCGCGATGAGCGCCATGGCGTTGATAGTGAGACCGGTGAGGCCCAAGGTCGCCCGCGACGAGGTCTGCGCGGACGTGTCTGCGCTTTGAGCTGGTTCAGCCATGATCGAATACCTCCCAGAATTAGCGAATGAAGCGCTCATCACGATTTGCGAGAGAAGAGCAAACATCCGCTCTCGAATCGCAATCGTGTGTGATGCGAATTAAGCGCAACGTAGGGGCCTGATTGTTTCGACTGATTTTCGTCGAAAGCAGCCCTGCGAATCTTGAGAAAATCTTGATACGCGTTTGAGGCGCCCGCGAAGTGAGAAACGTCAAGCAGCACGTGTGGAAAATTGGACTCCGGTTGCCGAAAGCGATCCTCCGTCCTAATGATGAGGAGACGTTCACGTCGCGCCGGTATGCGTCGAATCCACAATCCACTCGTCGTCTCGCTCTTGAGACTGCTCGCGATGGCGATCGCAGTGGTCGTGGTGCAGCACGGCCCGGCTCCGGCCTACGCGGCGGGGACCGTCCCACATGTTGTCGCGTCGCATCATCACGTGCTCCGCGACGCGGTGCTCGTGAGCGGTCGTTCGGTCGCGCACGTCGCGCCGGCCCCGCCGTTTCGACGTGACCCTCCGCCACTTTCGCCCGCGGCCCGAAGCGCGTCGGACGCGCGGTTCCAGCGTTATTTGCGCCCGATCGGCGAATCCCCAGAAGGTGCGGGAAGCGCCGTCGTCCGCGTCCTCAGGCGTCGGCCACGCATGGACGCGGGCGACCCTCCACTCGCCTGAGCTCGCCGTGATCGGCCCCTCTGTCCACCTGAGTGGGCGAAATCTAGCGCCGCCGTAACCGGCGGCGAGTCGTTGCGCCGTCGACGCCGAACGTCCGGCCTCGGCGTCATCCTGCGCTCGCTCGGCGTGCGCCGTTCCTGTTCCAAGTCAATCGGCTCGGCGGTCGCCGAGCGTCGTGTGGAGTCCGTGCGATGTCTCTCGCAATTGCACCGTGGCGATTTCCTTTCGTCGCCTCGCTGGTTTTCATTCTTTGGGTCTCGACGGTTCGCGGCGCCGAGCCCGGAGCCGACGGAAGGGCAGTCCCGTCGCTGGCTCGCGTCCTCGCGCGGGCTCGCGCTTACGCGCCGTCGGTGGTCCTCGGTCGTGCGGACATTGGGACCGCGCGCTCGACGCTCGTCGGCGCGAGCTTGCCGCCGCTCGGCAATCCGTATCTCGAGGTCGTCGGCGTCGCGCCGACCGCGGGAGCGTCGCGCACACTCACCGTCGACGGTACCTTGTGGCTTCCGTTCGAGATCGCCGGTCAGCGGCGCACGCGCATCGCCGAAGCCAGGGCCTTGATCGACGTTCGCGAGCACCAACTCAGCGAGCGAGAGCTCGCGTCTCAGGCCGAAGCTCGCGATCATCTTCGGCATGTTGCTCTGGATGTTCCAGAGCGCTCGCTTCGCGCTTGCCGTCTTCACCCTGGTGCCCCTCTCGCTCACCGGCGGCATGATGGGGCTTCTGTTCCGGGGTCTGTCGTTCAGCTTGCCCGCCGCGGTCGGGTTCATCGCTCTCGGCGGCATCGGCGTCTTGAACGGCGTCGTCGTCGCCAACGAGGCTCGCCGTCGTATCCTCGCCGGGGAACCGCCGGAGCTCGCGGTCCAGCATGGCGCGCACGCTGTGGTGCGCGCCGTCCTGACCACGGCGATGGTCGCGTCTTTGGGGTTTTTGCCCATGGCCATCGCGACCGGCGCGGGGGCGGAAGTTCAGCGTCCGCTCGCGACCGCCGTGGTCATCGGGATGCTCGTGAGCACGGCGCTGTCGCTCGTCGTATTGCCCGGCGTGTTGACGGTCGCCCTCCGTGGCTACGCGCCAGAGTCTAAGACGCCCAGCGACGACGAAGGCGCCCCCCAAATCAAAGAATCAGAAGTGGATGCCATGCGGCGTGAACAGACTGCCGAGTAGGCTGCCGAACAAGAGCGCGCTCATGAGTGCGATGAACCCGAAGAACATGCTGACGATGAACATCGCCGGGATCGCGGCGAGCGCGAGCTTGATGAGGAACCCGACCAGCGACATGAACGGCATGTCCACGTCGACGACGCGGACCAGTTGCGGCGCGGGGGACCCATACGGCGCGGGCGGGGGAGCGTAAGGCGGCGTTCCGGGTGCGGGCGTGTACATGCCGCAGAGGTAGCGTCGCGCGCACGGGCCGGCAACGGATCACGGCGGCGGCGCGATGAACAACGTGGCGGGGTTCGGCGCGCTCGGGACGAGCGACAGGTCGAGCAACGTTTGCGACAGCGCTTTCCATCGCTCGGCCGTCATGCCGCCGAGGCCGAGTGTCTTCGTCTCCGGCGTCTCGATGAAGGGCTTTTGCGCCTCGGCGATCGCCGAGAAGGTGCCGGCGTCCATCGTCTTGTTGAGCTTGCCGAGCACGGCGTTGGTCGGCGCGGGATCGTCGAGATAGCTCCGCCAACCGGCGCGCGTCGCGAGCACGAATTTACGGACGAGGTCCGGATTCTTCTCCGCGAACTTGCGCCCGGTGACGACGACCGTGTCGTACGGATTGAAGCCGGCGTCGGAGACGAGAAAGACCTGCGGGTTTTGTCCCGCTCGCTTCGCGGCGATGGGCTCGGACGTCGCGTAGCCTTGCTGCGCGAAGTTCGGATCGATCAGAAAGTGCGCGATGCCGCCGTCGTAGGGCACGACGGTCGCGGCGCCCCATTTGAACTTCGTTTTGAGGAATTTGGTGAACGAGAGACCGGTTTCGAGCGCAACCGTGCCCGATTGAAACACGTCCTCGATCTTCGTGAGGTGGCGCTCGGCGTGCACCATGATGCATTGGGGCGACGTCTGGAACGTCGCGAACACGGCGACCACGTCGGCGCCGCGGGCCTGTGCAATGACGAGTTCGTCGCCGCCGACCGTCGCGAATTCGACGCGGCCCGTCGCCACCATTTGCACGACGGGAACATCCGCGCTGCCGCCCCGCACCGCAACGTCGAGGCCGTTCTTCGCGTACGCGCCGCTCTCGCGCGCGGCGTAGAACCCGCCGAACTCGGGTTCCGGAACCCAGTTGAGCGCGAGCGTCACGTGCGTGTTCGCGGGTGCCGCCGATGACGACGCCGCGGGCGCGCCTTCGGACGGCGCGTCTTTTCGTCCGCACGCGAGCGTCGAGAGCGCGGAAAATACGGCGATCGACGCCAGTACCGTGCGCGTCCCGATCGTGTGCATCGTCGACAAGCCTCGCTCCTATCCCGGCATGCGGAGTCGGCGCAAGAGGAGCACGCCCGCGACGCTCGCGGCGCCGAAGAGCAACAGACCGAGCGTTGCCGCCAAAATGACCGCGGAGAACAGCAAATCGGTGCGCAATTGCCGATACGCGGAGAGCACGATGATGCCGAGGCCGGCGTGCCCTTCCGAGAAGCCCGCCACGAACTCGCCGACGATCGCGCCGATGACGGACAGACCCGCCGCGACGCGCCACCCGGTCACCATGCTCGGCACTGCCGATGGGAGACGGAGTTTCGCGAGCGTCGCGAACAGCGAGGCGTCGTAGAGGCGGAACAGATCGCCGAGCCGCGAATCGACCCCGCGAAGGCCCGCGAGCGTGCTGACGATGATCGGAAAAACGGAGACGATGAACGCCGACACCGAAACGGCGCGAAGCCCGGGGCCGAACCAGAGCACGATGAGCGGCGCGATCGCGACGATCGGCACCGTTTGCAGGAACACCGCGTACGGATAGACGGCGCGCTCGAGCGTACGCGACAAGGACAGCACGAGCCCGACCGCGCTGCCGACGACGAGGCTGAGCCCAAGACCGATGACCGCGCCGGCACCCGTGGTCAACATCGACGAAAAGAGCGTCGCACGCTCGGCGAAGAGCGTCGCGAAGATCGCGGAGGGGGGCGGAACGAGATACGCCGGCACCGCAAGCGCGCGAACGGCGATTTCCCAGACGCCGCCTACGACGACCAAGGTCACGAGCGGGGGGATCGCGCTACGAAACGGGGCGATCATCGAGCCCTCCGTGCTTCGCGAGCGCGTCGTAGAGCGTGGCCACTTCGTGCGCGAACGCCGGCGTCGCGCGGAGCGCCGCGGCTCGGTCGTTCGGCAGGGCCAGCACTCGATCGAGCACGATCTTCGCCGGGCGCTTCGACATGACGACGGCCCGGTTCGACAGGAACGCCGCCTCGGAGAGCGAGTGCGTCACGAACAGCACCGTCATGCGTCGGCGTTCCCAGAGTGCACGGAGCCGTTCGTCCAGGCGAAAGCGCGTGAGCTCGTCGAGCGCCGCGAAGGGTTCGTCCAGGAGGAGCAAGCTCGGTTCGGTGACGAGCGCGCGGGCGATCGAGACGCGCATCCGCATGCCGCCCGAGAGCTGGTCGGGGAACGCCGAGACCTCGTCGGCGAGCTCCACTTCGGCGAGCGGCGCGCGCGCTTGCCGTCGTGCTTCGTCGCGGTCCACGCCGCGGAGCTCGAGCGGCAACGCGACGTTGTCGAGCACGGTTCGCCACGGCAAGAGATGGGCGTCCTGAAACACGAACGCCGTTCGCCCCGGCCCTCCCGATGCGCCGTCGTGCTCGACGCGGATCGAGCCTTCGCTCGGCGTGTCGAGCCCGGCGATGAGCCGCAGGAGAGTCGATTTTCCGCATCCCGACGGCCCGAGCAATGCGACGAACGCGCCGCCTTCGACGTCGAGATCGATGCCGTCGAGGATCGGCTTGTCGTCGAAGTGGTGACGGACGGCTTGGACGGAAACGGACGTCGCGATGGTCACCTCGGCGCGAAAGCGCTCCCTCGCTTCCTCGTGCCCGAAGTCGGCGACTTCTGCAAGCGCGACTGCGCCACCCGGGGACCGGTCTTTCGCCTGGCGGCCTCGAACATTTCCACCGTACGATTCATCCCGAAAAAATGGCCGGATCACGCCGCCGCGCGCGCCCGAGCGCCTTCGTGGCGAAGATTCAAAAAATCGGGATCAACCCGTACGTGCGCGTCCCGAAGGACGTCCTCGATCGGATTTTCGAGCACGCGCAGCGGTCGCAGAGTCCGATCCCGGTTGAGGGGACGCTCAACGGAAAGCCGTTCTTGCAGACGCTCGTGAAGTATCGAGCCGTGTGGCGGCTCTATCTCAACACGCCGATGCGAACGGCCGCCGGGATCGACGTCGGTGACGAGGCCACCGTCGTTCTCGACTTCGATGGCCGTCCGCGGACGACGCCGATGAATCCGGCGCTCGCGCGGGCCTTCGATGACCACCCGTCGTGCCGGCGCGCCTTCGACGCACTCACGCCGTCGCGTCGTAAAGAAATCCTGCGCTATCTGAACGCGCTCAAGACTCCGGAGTCGCTCGAGCGCACGGTGCGGAGCGTCTTGTCGCACCTGTCCGGTAAGCGACCCGCTACGGCTCGCGCCGTGTTACGTGCAAAACCGTCGCGTCATTGAATGCGTTCGCGGAGCGAGTAAGCGGCGGATAGAAATTGCGGGCTCGTGAAGCGGACGCGCGTGCGCTCTTCGTGGGCCTTCGGAAGCCACGTCGACAGCTCGATGAGGCTCGAGGTGATCTTCACCTTGAACGGCCGCCGCGACACCCAGTGCAAGCTGGTGATGAAGCTTTGCATGGCGCTCGCCCAGAAGCCCGAGCCCTCGACGACCGTGCCGACACAGGCGAGATGCGGCGCGAAACGCTCGGTCATTTTGTCGAGCTTGTGGCGCGTCGTCGACTCCGGCAGGCGCGCCTGATTGGCGATGATCTGGACGAGCGAGACGCCCTCCGGGTGTCGACGAACCAGGTCCTCCGAGAATGCCTCGAGCTTTTCCGCGAGCGGCAGCGTCGCCTGCGTCCCCCAGATGACGATCGCGAGATTCTTGAACGCACCCATTACGCAGCGTGGTTCTTCGTAGAAGACCTGCGCCGCGTCGCTTGCTCGCCGGTACTTCTCGCCGTTGCCTACGCTGAGTCTGTCGTCGTCGATGGTCATGATCTGCCTCGAGGAGCCGCGAATGTCAGCCGATGGAGGACGGGCGTGCTTCACGTGCCATCGGTGGTGCTCGCTTCTGCGTTCGGCGTCGCGCGATGAACGAGAGCGCGGCTAGCCCGGCGAAGAGCGCGCGCGCATCGCCGCTGGTCGTGGTCGAGACGCGGCAGCCGCAGCCTTGGTCGGTCTTCCCTTTCGAGCCGCTCTTGATCGCTCCGGCATCGCTCACGCCGGCATCGCTCACGCCGGCATCGCGTGGCGTGTCGCCGCCGAGTGCGCCGCCTGCGCCCGTCGAGCCGCCCGAGCCGGCGTTTCCGCCGCCTCCGTCCACGTGGCTGGTCGCGCCGCCATTGGCCGGGCCGGCGCTCCCGTCCGGCGCCACCGGGCCTTTGCCGCCGTCGGCCGATGCGCCGATGCACGAGCCCTGGCTGCACGACAGACCGGGCGCACAATCGGTGTTCGTCGCGCATTCGGCGAGGCACGACTGACCGTCGGGGCCGCACCCGAGCGGAAAGCAATCGGTGACCGTCGCGCTCGCGATGCAATTGCCGACACCGTTGCAGAGCGGTGCGTCCGCCACGATGCCGCCGTTGCACGCCGGATTTCCACAGGTTGCCGTCTGAGTCGGAAAGTGGCACCCGTTCGCATTGGAGCCGTCGCAGGCGCCTGCGCAGAGGCCGGTGCCGCCGCAAGGCGTGCGCGCGTTGTGCGGAGCTCCCGCGATGGCCGTGCACATGCCGGTGCTAGTCGGACTGTCGCAGGCCTCGCATTGACCGGCACAGGCTCGATTGCAGCACAAGCCGTCGACGCAAAACGCACTCGAGCATTGGTTCGGTCCGGCACACGGAGCGCCGAGCGGATTTTTCGGCCGGCACACGCCCGCCGAGCAGTAGTTTCCACTCGGGCAATCCGTGTCGAGCGTGCAATTGCCGTTGCATTGCGTCGCGCCGCAGGTGAACGGCGAGCACAGCTGCTGTTGCGTGACGCCGCAGGTTCCCTCTCCCGTGCACACCCGCGGGAGCGTCGCGACGTCTCCGCTGCATTTCCCGGTCGCGCAGACCTTGTTGGCGGCGGGATAGGTGCACGACGTGAGGTTTTTTCCATCGCACTTTCCCGCGCACGCCGCCGTGCCGCCGACGCAAATCGGGCGGTCACCGTGCGGCACGCCAGTGATCGCCGAGCAGGTTCCCTCGTTGCCGTTGTTGTCGCACGCTTCGCATTGAGCGCTGCACGAGGAGTCGCAGCACACGCCGTCGACACAGAAGGACGAGATGCATTCGCTCGAATTCGTGCACTTTCCACCGTTTTCGAGCTGAGGGGCGCACCTGCCCGCCTGGCAAAATTGGCCCTGGTTGCATTGTCCCGCCGTCACGCACTCCGTGCCGCACAGCTTGCCGACGCAGGCCTTGCCGCACGTGACTTGCTCGAGCGCCGGACAGGTTCCGGTGCCGTTGCAGGCGGCGCCCACCGTCGCCACGCCGTCCGTGCAACTCGCCGCGCGGCACGAAACGGACGGACCGGGGTAGACGCAGCCGACGCGACTCGTGCCGTCGCAGATCCCGCCACACGGCGAGCCGTCGGTGACGCAAGGGACCTTCGGGGGGTGCGGCTGCACATTGACGAGCGGCGAACACGTGCCGACCGCGCCGGCAACGTTACAAGCTTCGCATTCTCCGGAACAGCGCGTGTCGCAGCAAACGTCGTCCACGCAATGGCCGGTCGAGCATTGCTGGTCGGAGGTGCAAGCGGCGCCTCCCGCGACGAGTGAAATGCACTTCCCCGCCGAGCAGTAGAACCCCGGGTTGCACTCCGCCGTCACCGTGCATGCGCCATCGCATTGGGTTGGGCCGCACACGTACGGCGCGCATTTCTGTGTGGCCGCCGTGGGGCAAGTTCCCTTTCCGTCGCAGTTGGCGGCGAGCGTCGCGACGTCGTTCGTGCAACCGGCGGTGCGGCAGACCGTGGACGCGGGCGGAAATGTGCACGACGTCGCGCCGCCGTTGCACTTGCCGGAGCACGAAGTGCCGTCCCCCGCGCAAGCCGTCCGCGGCGCGACCGGTTGTCCCGTGACGGCGGTGCACGTGCCCTTCGAATTCGGCAGGTTGCACGCCTGACATTGGCCGGTGCAGCTCGAATTGCAGCAGACCTCGTCGACGCAGAGACCCGACGCGCACTGCGACGCTCCCGTGCACGCGCTGCCGTTCGGGCGCTGCGTCGAGCAAGAACCGGTCGGAGTTCCGACGCACGTTCCTGAAGTGCACGTGTCGTTGACCGTGCAGGGCTGGCCGTCATCGCACGTCGTTCCGTTGAGCGACGACACCGAGCAGGACGAAGTGCCGTTGCAACTTCGCGTGTTGCAGTCGTCGCTCGTGCAGGTGATCGCCGTTCCCGCGCACGAGCCCGCGGTGCACGTGTCGTTGTACGTGCAGAGTTGGCCGTCGTTGCACGGGTTACCCGTGAGAAGCGCCGTTCCGCACGTGCTGCCATTACAGGTCGACGACTTGCACGGGTCGTTCGAGGGCGGGCACGTGACGGCGATCGCGAAGCTCCCTTCGATGGGCACGTCGCTGCCGTCACAGTTGGCGTCGCCGTTTACGTTGTTGGCCCAGACGTTGAACCCGTACGTCGCGCAGCTTCCAGCAGGCGGCAAGAACGAGAACTGAAACGATACCACGCCGCCGGAGTTTGCCTTCGGCGCCGCGTGCATGACCTCGGTGTTGCCGTCGGAGGTCGCGTTGCAGGGGAATCCGTCGAGCGGGCCGCAGGCGTGCTCGCTCCCGTCGCTTCCGACGCCGAGCGTCCCGCCCGCGTCGTTCGAGGTCCCGTCGTTGTGCGCGATCAGAAAGCCGCCGTACGGCTTGCCCGAGCCGACGTTGTACGAGAGCGTGAACGTCGTCGCTCGGTCGTTCGGGACGGAGAAGGTGCCCAACCCCAAGCCGTTGATCGACAGCCCCGTTGGGGGGTTCGTCGATCCGAAATGGCACCCGAGGCAGCTCCCGGACGCGACGCCGCCGATCACCGAAGTGGTGATGTATCCCGCACCGGAGCTCCCGTCGACGTTCACCGGGCCGGGGTACGCGCCCGCTTTCGACGCCGACAGCATCAGTGCTCCGAAAATGAGCGCTGCGGCGACGAAGACGAGCGTGCGAATGCGGAGGACGAAAAACGCCACGACCACCCGATGCAACGTCGATGAGCGTGGGGTGTCAACGCCTTCTCCGACGGCGGAGCAAGTGTTTGCGACGCGGCACGCTCACGAGCCAACGGGTTCCGTCGGTCGCGGAATTTCGACGGCGCTCGGAACGCAGAAACGCCACGCCCGCGTTCACACATGTTTCATGGACCCAACGACGCCGATCCCGGACAGTCGCTTTCATGAACTCCGAGGCGGTCTACGAACTCCAGGTGCAGATGAACGGCGCGACACTAGTAAACCCAGGGGAGGATCTTACGAGGCACTCGCCGGCAATATTCGTCCCAGAAGAGGCCGTACTTCGTGCGGCATCGCAGGTCGACGCGGCCGGCGCGATCGACGAGCAGGATGGTCAGAAACGTCAGGTAGAAATACGGAAGGAACCTGCTGCCGCCCGCGGGCAAGCTCCACGCGAGTGCGAGGATCAGCTCGGGCACGTAGTGAAAGTGGCGCGACAATGACCAATAGCCCGAAACGAGAAGAAGGCTCTGGTGGGTCTTGCCGTCCGCGGTCTCGTATTCGGCGTGAATGACCTCGGGGCGTTTCCCCCAGATCAGGGTCTGTCCGCCCGTGTTCCGGACTCGCTGGCGCTGAGCATCGACGGCATCGTTGACCCAGATGGCGCCCAAGCCCATGACGAGCAGGGCCAGCGTGAGCGGCGTTCCCAGGTTGCGAGGATGCTTCACCAGGTATTGGGCCGTGATGGTGTAGACGCCGGGGACCCACACAATGACGCCCCAACAAATATAGTACCCAAAGCGATCGTGCGCGACGTCGATGGTCGTGAAGTAGCCGCGCTCCCAGGAAAAAAATACCAACAGATAGACCACTTGAAGCACGACGCTCACGAACAGGGAGCTCGACAGGGTCCCGATATCTTGGAACTGCCGAGCCGCGAACGAAATGACCGTCAAGCTCCAGCCCATCATGCCGATACGGCAATTGAAGAGCTG
Source organism: uncultured Polyangiaceae bacterium (assembly GCA_964506835.1). GTDB lineage: Bacteria > Myxococcota_A > Polyangia > Polyangiales > Polyangiaceae > DASZVB01. The sequence continues at coordinate 16,239 of CAZDNG010000055.1, read as the reverse complement.
TTTGAGGTTCACGCCGAACAGCGACGGATGAAGCTCGATGCCCCAAAAGTAGTCGAAAATGACGTTTTTGGATCTACCCGCGTCGGGCGTCGAGGGAGCGTAGATCCCTTTGAAATACAAGAACCAACAGAAGACGAACGCGGACGCGCACAACGTGATCAGGAGCTCGCCGAAGTGATCGTAAACGATGCTCGGCGAGAACCATCCGAGCCCATAAGAGGCACCCAGAAAGGCGACGTGAGTCAGCACCCACGACGAAACCCCGTTTAGCTTGTATTGGGGCCGATAACCCGTCGGCGTCGGTGGTCCGTCGAACGTCGGCCCGGGGAGAAATTGGAGGAGCGCGAGCTCGAATGCCGCAAAGACGACGATGATCCAGAGAGCGGCGAGGGAGGGTCGCGGAAAGTGGTGTACGACGGTCTCGAGGCCCTGCACGCTCAGCAGCCGTAACAGCGATCCATCGAGATACGTGCAGGTGATCCAGAACAGAACGACCGCGGGGGGCGTGATGAGCAGGAGCGCGAGGGGCGCCGCCGTCGTGCGGAAGGTATCGACGATCCCGCGCTCGCTGTTACCGGCCCACGTGAGAACGGGCCTGTTCTTGGTATTCATCGGTTACGAGGTTGCGACGGACTTCCGGGTTTCCGCGGTGACCGTGCGTTATGCGACATCGTCGCGCGGAGTTACGGAAAAAGCGCGCGGGAAAAATGCCTCACACCTCGCCGGTTCCGTTGTGAGTTGCTCATTCGCGGGTGACTGCCACGCCGATTTGTGTGCGCAGTTTTTGGTCACTTTCGTGGCTTCGGGATCGGCCGTAGATTGGGCGTGCTCGGAGGGTGAGCATGAGGAGTCAAGCGATGGGGTGCGCGATGCTCGCGCTGGCCCCGACGGGGATATTCGGCTGCGGCGAGGTGCGCGCTGGAGATTCCCAAGTTCCGGAATGTGGGTCGTCGAATGCGTGCGCCGCGGGGACCACGTGCAGCGCTGGCCACTGCGTCCCCATTTCGACCGGAGCTGGCGGCGTGGGACAGGGCGGCGTGACGGGTGGAGCCGGCGGCCGAAGGTCGTCGTTGGGTAGCGGAGGGCGAACTCAGACGCCCGGAAGCAAGGACGGGAGCGTCGATGTCGGCGCGCCGGTTCGGTCCGTCGACGCGTCGCTCGATGGAACCGGCGTTTCGGTCGATGCCCGCGTCGATCACGTCACCGACGCGACGGCGGACCACTTGGTGCCGCCGACGAAGCCGCCCTGTTTCGTGGTCGATCCGCCGACGACCTGTGGCGTGCTCTCCCCATGGATACCGCGCGCGACGACAGGCCCGTGGACCTACCTCCATGCCGGACCCATCGAGGGGGACGACGGATTTGCCGCCCTGTTTGCATACGGGGACCTATCCACCGCCGACTACGACGCCTACGTGTTGAAGGTGCCGACGACGGGTGGCTGCAGTGAATTTCTCTCTCCGCCGGTCGCGTCCCTTCGCGGACTGAGGGGCGTGCGTCGCGCCGTGTCGAGGGGCGGCACGGTCGCGGTGCTGACGGAATGCGTCGAAAGGTTCTTTTGCGGCAACGTCGCTTTCGTGAACGGCGCGGAGTGGGTCGATTCCGCGACTGCGCCGTCGCGGATCTTGGACGTCATGGACGTTGCGCCGAATGGGAACGTCTTCGTGGTGAGCAACGACGAAGACCTCTCGGCGGACGGGACGGTGACGCCCTACATCATCGAACGATGGTTGTCCCCGTCGCGGGCGATCCTCGCGGAGCGAAAGGTGTCGGGTGTCCCCGACCTTCCTGTCGACGCGGCTCTCCTCGACGACGGAACGATCGCACTCGCGTTCCAGTCCAACTCCGACAAGCCGGCTGACTACATCCAGTATCAGAACGCTCAATTCGACGTCCTCGGGACGTGGCGACCCCCGAGCGGCCGGAGGATCGACTCGGTGCGAGCACGATCTCAGTGGCTGGGTATCAGCGGGGTCATGGAAGATCAGTCGGTGTGGTTTGCGCTTCAAAACGGCGAGACGCGCGCGACGCTGTGGACGAAAACACGCACCGACAAGGCATATCTCACAACCGCCGAAGTCACGGCCGCTGGCGCGATGAACGTATTGGGGATCATAGGTGCGACCTATCTCATCCCCCATGCTTCCAACACGGCGACGCCGGATGCGACGGCGCCCGTAGCCTATGTCGCGAACAACATTGGGGGCACTGCCGTCGGGCTAGCCGTCGTCACGCAATCGGATGGAACGCTGCTTTGGGCGAGCGCACCTCCGTCCGGGACCTATTGCGATCCGTCGTCCACGCCGTAGCGACGACGCGCCCCGCCGTCCGCGTGAACGCGGCTACCGGTCCAACGTGACGACACGGCCGTAGCCACCGCCGCCGCCGGGGCTTCCGCCTTGGCAGTCGATCCCGTTCGTGCCGGCCTTGGCGGCGCTAGTCGAGCCCGCGCCGCCGGCCTTGCCGCCGCAATTGAAGATGCCCGCGTAGCTCCCGTTCGCGCCGCCGGGACCGCCGTTCGCTTGAATCGTCGCGCCGGTCGTCACCAGCGTGCTCCCTTCGAGCAAGATCCCACCTCCGGAACCGCCGCCGGTGCCGCCGCCTTCGTCACTCGCGCCGCATGGCGTCGCGCCGGCGCCGCCGTTCGAGCGCACGGTCCCATTCACGGTCAGCGTCCCGGCCACCGAGAATTGGACCGCGCCTCCTCCTGCGCCGCCGGCCGTCGAGCAATCGCCGCCTTCGCCGCCTGCGCAACCGCCGAGGAGAGGACTCTCGGTGCTGGTGCCGCGCGCGACGCCCCCTCCTGCCGCCGGGTTGACGCCATCGCTGTGGTCGGTGTCGGCGGTGCCGCTACTGCCGCCGGCCGTGCCGAAACCACCGCCGCCGCCGCCGCTCGCGCCCTTGTTCCGCGCCGTGTTGCCGTTGCCGTTGGCTCCCTGACTCGAGCCGCAACTCCAATTGCCGCCCGCGCCCGGCGTCGTGCCCGTCGCGCTGGCGTCGACGATGCCCGAGAGCGCCGCGTCGCCGAATACGGCGAAAATCACCGGATTGCCTCCGGTGAGCTTCAACGTCGAACCGGACGCCAAGGTGAAATTGCGAACCGGCACGACGACGACGCTCGGGCCGCTCGCCTGAGTGCGAGTCACGGGGACCGGCAGGCTCTGTCCACACCAGTTGCCAAAAGTGAGGGACGTCGAATCGAACGTAGAGACGCCGCAGTTCAAGACCGTGGTCGCGCTGGTGACGATCGGCTGGAGGCCGGTGGGGTCGAAGTTCGTGGGCGTGTACCCGAACGTCGTGTAACAGGCGCCGCTCGTGCAAGCTCCGTTGCCGCACGAGACGCCGCACGCACCGCAATTCGACGCACTGGTGTTCGGGTCGGTCTCACAACCGTTCGACGGATTCCCGTCGCACTCGAGGAGGCCGGTGCCGCACGCGACGCACGCGCCGCTCGTGCAGGTCTGGGTGTGCGGGGTGCAGGTCGTCGTGGTGCTCCACTGCCCGCTCGTCCCGCACGTTTGAACCGCGTCACCCGAACATTGCTTCGTAGTCGGGGTGCAGACCCCGGTGCATGCGCCGTTCACGCACGCTTGCCCGTTGCAAGTCACCGGCGCGCTCCACGCGCCGCTCGACGAACACGTCTCGACGCCGTTGTTCGAGCACTGCTTCGTCCCCGGCGTGCAGACTCCCGTGCACGTGCCGCCGACGCACGCTTGATTGACGCACGCGCTGTCGTCTTGCCACGTCCCCGTGGAATCGCAGGTCTGGACGACGAGGCCGTTGCACTGGTGCGAGTTCGGCACGCACGTTCCCGAGCAGGCTCCGCCGCTGCAGAGGTTCATGCATCCGGTCCCGTCGATCCAGGTGCCACCGTCGCCGCAGGTTTCGGGCGTCAGGACTTCGCATTGCCGCGTCTTCGGGGTGCACTCTCCCGAGCAAACTCCGTCGGTGCAGAGGTACTTGCATGTGTCCACTTGAGTGGTCGAGACTAGGTCCATCCCGCACTCGAGAACGGACGTCCCTTGGCAGACGCGGTCGCCGGGCAACTTGCCGACACAGCTCGGGGCGACCGGCTGACACGAGCCGGCGCTCCCTCCGGGGGTCGTGTCGCAGTTGTTGTCGCCGCTGCAATTTCCGTTCGGGTGCCATCTGCCTTCCGAGCAAATGAGCTGACCCTTTTGTGCATGTCCGGCGCAGCCATACGCGCCCTCTTCCGGGCACCGCTTTCCGAGCGTGCCGATCGCCGTGCCGTCGCCGGGCGGAATAGCGCCCGCGTCTTCGTCCGCGCCGCCGGTGCTGGCTCCCCCGCTCCCGTCGCCACCGGTGCCGGTCGTCGTGCCGCCGGAACTCGCCGTCGTGCCGCTCGAGCCGTTCGCGCCACCCGTGCCGTTCACGCCGCCCGTGCCGTTCACGCCGCCGGTCGCCGAGGCATCGTCGTCGCCACCGCCGCTCGACACCGAACCCGTGCCCGGGCCGTGCGCACCGTGCGAGCCCGACGAGAGCGCGTCCAACCCCGACGTCGTGCATCCGGTGCACGCGACCAACAACACACCCGCGGACCATCGACCAAAACGAGTCGTCACCACAATACGAACGATAGCTCACCGCCGCGACGAACGAAGCGGCGGAGTAGGCAAGGGAGTTGGCGTATCGAGTAACTCTGCGCACATCAGCCGCGCTTCTGGTGGGTCATGCCGAATACGCGCTAAGGCTGCGATTCGACGTTTCCGCGCAGCAGATTCAGACGCCCTCGCATCGAAAGGCGCGAGCACGCCGAACGACGCCTCGGACGTCAGTCGGGAAAGGATGCCGTCGGCGGCACGTGATCGGGGTGTTTTCGCTTGGGGCGCCGCGGTGCCGGGATCACTGGACTTGCGGAATCGACCGGTGACGCCATCGTCGTCGCGCTTGCGGCGGTCATCGGCGGCGTGGGAACGACCGTCGCGGGCGCACTCGGCTCGGCAGGAGTCACAGGGGCGCTCCGCTCGGGCGAAGTTGCACGCGCGGGCGCGACGCTCGCGGTGGTCGCGACGGCGAGGACGACAGCAGCGGCGACCGGCGCGGCCCGACGCGATGCGACCACTTCAGTTGTCGGATGCGCTTCGGTCGAAGCCGAACGCGCGGCGCGTCCTCCGAGCCACCACGCCGTCGTTCCGAACACGAGCGCCGCAGTGAGCGCTCCGATGCCCATCATTTGCCGATCTCGACGCCGGCGCGTCGCGTCGACGTCGGGATCCGCATCTTCCGCGTCGTCCGTGAGGTCGTCGGCCAAGTCGAGCATGCGCACCGGCACCAGAGAGTCCACGGGCGTGATCGAAATGTCGTCGAGTGGGACAAAATCGTCGAACTCGAGGCGAGCCTGTTCGTTCTCCGGCGCCGGCGGTTGGTTTGCTACGCCGGGGGACGTCCTGGGCCGAGCCCGAAAGGGCGGGGGAGGGGGCTTGTTCATGAGGACACCCGTTCCTCGGTCACCCGAAGAATAGAGACTTTTCCCGCGCCGCGCTCGCAAACGACGCTTCGTGAGCACCACGCCATTGACTCGGCCGGCGGGTCTCATGCAGCTTCCCCGCGAGTCGGCACACTTCGCGCATCGGCGGTTTTCGCAAATGACGTGCAGAGAATGCAAGGGATCTGGTTACTTCCTCAGTATGACCCGTCCAAGTCTCGCGACGCTCCCACGATGCATCTCCCGCGTAGGCGCTGCTCTCGCCGTGATCCTCGGTCTCGTGCTCGCGTCAGCGACGTCGTTCGCGCAGATCAAGGAACCCGGCAACCATCCGGCGTACTCGGTCGAGCTCGAGCCGCACTTGCTCGTCGATTGGTCGGACGAGTTCTGGGGCGGCGACGGCATCGGTATTGGCGGTCGCGTCTCGATCCCGGTGATCGACAACGGTCCGATTCGCACCATCAACAACAACCTCGCCATCGGCTTCGGCTTCGACTGGGCGCATTTCGGCGGCAATTGCTGGGATTGGGGGACGGTCTACGTGGGACAGCCAGGTCCAGTTCCGCGCGGGCCGTTCCCGAACGGTTATGACTGCTCGGGCGACAATTTCTGGTTCCCGGCGGTCGCGCAGTGGAACTTCTTTCTCACGCCGGTGATCAGCGTGTTCGGCGAGGCGGGCTTCGCCATTCGATACAGCTCCTGGTCCGCCGACTATCCCTGCGGCAATGCGATCTGCCGCCCCACGGGTCACGACCTCGGCGTCGAACCGCTGTTCTTCGGCGGCGCTCGCTTTCTCGTCGCCAAGAGCTTCGGCATCACGGCGCGCATCGGGTGGCCGTACTTGTCCGTCGGCGCGTCGTTCTTGCTCTAGGTCCAGCCAGAGTTCGCCATGACGTCACTCATTGTCGCGACGCGCTTCGGCGAGGGCGATGCGGAGCGCGTCGTAGCCGTACCGCTTGCGGACGCCGTCGACGGCGCGGTGGAGCGGTTCGGTGTGCTCGAACAGCGACAATTGCTCGCCCCACGGCCGCAGATTCGATAGGCAGATACCGAGAAGGCGAATCGCCGTGCGACGCTGACGCGTGCGCTCGTAAAGCTCGGTGACGACCGGATACAGCTCGAGCTCGGAGCACGTCGGGGTGATGGTGCGGGACCGGAGCAGCGTCTGGAAGTCGGCGTAGCGCAGTTTTAGGGTGACCGTTCGCGCCTTCACTCCTCGCTTGCGCGCTCGCCAGCACACCCGTTCCGTTAGCGAGCACAGCATGGACTCGATGCATGAAGGGTCGCGAACGTCCTCGCGAAACGTGCGTTCGTTCGAGATCGTGCCGACCGCGCTGCCGCTGGGGTCGTGCTCCTGAAACGCCGGTCGTTCACGTCCGAGTTCGTGAGGACCGTTGCCCCGGCAGCTTCGCTGGATTGGCTCGGCCCAGGCGCCGAAGATCCCTCGTAGAGCGGAGAGCGGCGCCGACGCGACGTCCGAGAGGGTGGTCAATCCGATCGCGTGAAGCTTTTGCTCGCCGACCGGTCCGATGCCCGGTAACTTCCGCACGGCGAGCGGGCCGAGAAACGTGAGCTCTTCACGCGCAGGGACGAGCAACACGCCGCGCGGCTTCGCGAGCCCGCTCGCGACTTTCGCGACCGAGCGACTCGTCGCGATGCCGGCGCTCGACGGCAAGCCGACTTGCTCCTCGATGTCGTCGGTCAGCCGCCTCACGACGCGCTCGATGGTCGCGTCCGGTCCCGCATCGCCGGCAGCGAAGTAGAGATTTTCGCATCCAGAAAAATCGAGGAACATCTCGTCGATGCTCGCGACCTGCGACGCGGGCGTGTAGCTCTCCGCGATCCGGCGGACGCGCGCCGCGTAGTCGCCGTACACGCCGTGACGCGTCGGGAGATAGATCGCGCGAGGCGCGAGCTCGACCGCGCGCGTGAGCGACATGCCCGACCGCACGCCGAGGGCGCGAACTTCGTAGCTCGCGGAAGTCACGACGCCGCGCTGACCGGGCCGGCCACCGACGACGACGGGCTTTCCGATCAGCGACGGGTCGAGCAATCGCTCGACGGAAACGAAGAACGTGTCGAGGTCCAAGCAGCAGATCCGCGGCGCAGCGAGAGCCATCGCACGGGCAGAATATACTGTTCATTTGACCAGTATATTGCGAGCTCGAACCCCGCGGATTTTCGACGTTTGTGCGCCGGGGTCGTCGGGGTCGCCGCCGCTCCGAACCTCATCGGATCCGGTGCGCGAGAACGTCGAAGCTTCCCGATTTTTCGATCGGGCTCGCGAAATGACGTGGTCATCGCTGCGAGCAGGTCTTCGGTTGGCGACGTCGGCGTGGCGCGCGTCGACGCCGGCTCGTGCCGACCCCGAACGCCGCGATGGTGAACCATGCGGCGCGCGACGAGCTCGTGCTGCTCGCGGCGCGACACGCGCAGTTCGAACGTGAACCGCTCGGCGCGTCGTTGGAGTTGGCGCCGCCGACGGATGTCGTTCCGTCGCCGAGCGTCCCGCCTGCGCCGCTCACGCCGGTTCCGCCGGAACCCATCGGCGGCGAGCTGGTTGCGCCGGCCGTGCCGTTGCCGCCTCCGGTCGTCGCGGTACCTTGACCGCCGTTGCCGGCGATGGCGCCGGCACCCGCGCTGCCTCCGACGCTCGGCGCACCACCGCTCGACGTGGCACCCCCGACGCCCGTGCAGCTCGCCGTAGAAGCGGCGATCGTCACCGCCTGCGACGCTGCACCGGTAACCGCCAGGGCCACGGTCGCGACCACCCCAGCCTGAGCAGTGATCGCGGGGGCCGCCGTCCCGTCGACGTTCACCGAGTACGTTCCGGGCGCGAGGCCTTCGAGCGTGAGGTTCGTGGTGTGCGCGTCGCCGGTTTGGTTCTGCAGCGTGAAGCCCACGTAGTCTCGCGCTTTGCTGACGGTTGCGCCGCTGTAGCGATCGCGCGAGAGCTCGAGATGAAACTTCTCCGTGATGAGATTCAAGCGCTTGAAGACGCCGTCTCGCGGCGTGATCGAATAGCAACCCCCCGCTTCGGACACATCCCCGCCGTAGGCGTACAGACCAAAGACGGGATCGACGGCGACATCGGTACTCAGGATGCGCAAGGCACCAAATAAACCAAGGTCGGCCTCACCGGCCATCTGCCGCCAGCCGTTGTGAAGCGTGCTGCCCGCCGGATCGAAGCTGTTGACGTAAGTGTTTCCTTTCATCGCCTGGTACGTCCACGCGACGGTGCCGAGGTTCGCGGGGTCCGGGTCGATCTGCCCGGAATTGATCGCGCCGACGTTCGCGATCTTGGCCGCGTACGAGAGCCTTTCGTCGAGCTCGGGCGTCGTCGATTGGTGCCTGAGAAAGTCGTCCATGCAATACCCGGCGAGAGACGCGGTGTACTGAAATTGCCACCAGTTTTCGCCGTTCAAGGTGACCGGATCGGCGTAGTAGTACCAGACGGGCTCGTGACCGCGGCAGGCTCGTGTCTTCGCGTTCACCTTGCTCAAGATCGCGGTGTCGCCGTCTTCTTTCGCGGCCATGTAGACGGCCTCTTCCCCCGTGTTGTCGTATTTATATTCGGACCCATACGGGTAAGGGTTGCCGCTGAAGGCAGCATGCAACCCGTCGATCGTCGTCTTGACGAATGCCGATTCGCTCGAGTGTCCCGCCTCAGCGAGGGCGCGCATGATGTCCGGCAAGGTCTGCTCGCCCATGTAGCCGGTGCCGGCGATCGTCGCGGGCGCCATGGGCGGAGGGGGTCCTCCCGAATAGAGCGAGTGAAGAATGCCGTAGGCACGCATCAAGTACGTATCCGGGGAGTTGTGAAACGTCGCGAGGTTCGGATAGAGACTCGCGATCTTGTACATCGAGAAATAGGTGTTGAACGCGTGCGGATAGGCGTAGGGGCGGTTGTAGAAGCAGTCATTCGGATTGAACGCGCTCGTCCCCGCAGGACACCACCAGTCCTGCACGACGAAGGTATTCGGATCGATCGCGTTCTGCCAGACGGCGTCGAGGTAGCCATCGAGCGTCGCTATTTCGCCGGCGACTGGCGTCTGCGCGTCCTTTTCGGCGAGGAACTCGGCCTTGGTCCAACCCCAATCGTCTCCCCAACCTCCGCCGCCGACGGCTCCGCGCACCGATTTCGCGTCCATCATCCAATCGTCGAACACGTGGGCGAGGCCGCCGGTGGCCGCGACGGTGTTCTTCACCATGAACGTGGCGTGGCGCGTGAACGCGGCGTCGATGGGCTCGAGGACATAGAACTGGAGCGTCGTGGATTTGCCGGCTCCGTAGCTCACGGTCACGTCGTTCTGACCCAGATGACTCAGTCGAAGCTCGTAGATATCGTGGTCTCCTGGAGCGACGGCGAGCGGCGTGATCACGGACTCACTCGGAAACTGCGCAGTGAGCGAATTGATTTTCTGCGCCGAGTGCAGATCGATCTTCGCCGTCATATCGCTCGAGAACATCATCCCGGGAACGACCGTGACGTCGAGGAGCCCCTCTTGGTAGAGCCGACTCTTCACGTCATCCTGGGTCGCCACCTTGAAGAACTTGAAGGCGTAGGTTTGGCTCGCGCCTGCGGCGAGCATGAGGCTCGTATTGGGCAAATATCCGCGGTTCGTTTTCTTGATCGCGTTCGAGTGGATGTAGAACACATCGAGCCCGTTCGACCACGCGGGCGTCCCGCCCTTCGCCGCCCAAGCGCTGCCCGGGTGCTCGCTCGCGATCCAATTGTCCATGTACTCGAATCCGGCACTCGTGCTCGAGTCCGGGGTCATGAGCAAGAACGGTCCGACGCCGCTCGGACGTTGCACCGTGATGTACGAGCTATCTTGCCCCGTGAACGAGTGATAGACGGTCCTCGTCTCGTAGATCACGTCGTTCGTTTGCGCCCAGTATTCGTTGAACGGGAGCGGCAGACCGACGTCGCCGAGCTCGAGGGTCTGGCTCGACGTGTTGGTGAGCGTGATCTCCCAGGACAGATAGTCGTCGACGAGGGCGTAGCGTTCGCCGACCTGGAAATTCTTGATGCCGTTGTCGCTCGCGGAGTTCGCGTACGTGACCGTGACGCTCGTCGCGTCGCTCTGCACCTGACGCGCGTCGGCGGACGATTGCGTGAGTGCCGTCTGGAACGCGCCCGTCCCGAAGCGGTAGCTGAACATGAGCTCGCCCACCCATTCGTGGTCGCTCGTGTCCTGACCCGGAGCGTTCCCAGCGTTCAGCACGTAGTTGGTGGGGAACGCGTCTCCGACCAGCTCGAGGGAAGAGATCTCGCCGTTTTCGCCGACCTCGACGTCGAACGTGCCGTTGGCGAGCGTCGCCGCGGACGCCCTCCCGGCGAGGCCGAGCCACAATGCAGTAACGGTGCAGACGAACAGCGGGAGGCGATGAAAGGAGACGGGAACGTCATTCACGTCGGCCCAGTGAGTCGACGACGCGTTCGGGGGTCATCGATTTCATAGCTTCGGTCGCCTTGGAGGGGGCGAACGCACGCGTCGACGGCTCAGTCGATGGGCTCCATGCCCCGAATCTGAAGCACGCGGTTGACGAGCGCCTTGTCGTAGGTGCCGTGCGACAGCCCGGTCACGACTTTGCGCAGGAGCTTCTTCCATTCGTCGCGCTCCGACTCCGTCGAGTGAATGACGGTCATGCGTTGAGCAATGCGCCCGTAGGAGTCGTCGTCGAGCTTCCGGACGCGACCCTGCATGCTCTCGGTCGCGCGCTTTTCCACTTCATCCCAGGTCGCCTTCAGGTCGGCCGGGAGCGACTCGAGGACACCGGTCTTGAGGATGAGCGCGCCCACGGCGCAGACGATGACGTCGTCATTCACGTGGTCGAGATAAGGCGTCCACTGGAGCTGCTCGGCGGCGAGGGCAGGCGCCGCGATGAGATCCACAGTTCCAGCGCGCAGCGCCGGGAGCATCTCCATCGCGTCGACCGGTACCGGAACCACGCCGCCAATGGCGGCGTAGAGAGCCGGCCCGGTCGGCTCGTTGCGCCAGACCGCGGGGTGCTTGCCCTTCACGTCGGCGGGGCGATGGATTTCGAAGCCCTTCGTGAACTGCCGCACGAGCCCGACGTCGCCCCAGCCGATGATGTCGAATCCGGCGGCCCGGATCCCCGCGTCGAGATCGGGTTGCACTTCCTTGCGCACGCTGTCGAGCTGGTCCCAGGTCGTGAGCACGCCGGGGATCTGGAGGACGAGGACGTTCTTGTAGATCAACGAGAGACCGGTCGCGGTGATCGCCGCGCCGTCGAGCTGCCCCGTCCGGATCTTGCTCACCATGGCGTCTTCGTTGCCTTGAACGCCGTTGAAATAGACTTGGAGGTCGAGCCTTCCACCGGTCTTGTTGGTGAGCGCCTTTTGCCAGACGTCGTAGACCTTGCCCCACGAGGACGCCCGCGGCGCGATCGTGGCGAGCCGGATGGTCTTGTCCGCCGCCCGCGCCGAGCGCGGACTGACGATCATCGAAGCGAGTGCCGCCACAGCGGCGAGCCGGACGGCGTGGTCGACGAGGCGACCGCGCTTCCGTCGCGAGCTCCGTGTGCTTCGGTGTTCCGGCCCGACTTTTCGACCTGCGTGCGACGGCGTCATCGTCCTGTTCCTTGCCGACCGAGTGCTCCCGACCTGGCGAGCTTGCGTCGGCCCATGCAGTGCAAGCGTAGGCCTTACATCGGCTCGGGCAAAGCCAAGATCGAGCGCATCGCGCGCGCGCCCCTCGTTCGAGCCTCACGGCGGAGCAATGATGCGCGCGGCCAGACCGTGCTCGGCGTGCACGAACGCCGCCCAGATCGAACCGTCGGGAGCAAACGCGGGAGGTCCGACGTATTCGCTCTTGGTCCAGGCCAGGCTGTCGATAGCGGGGCTCTGCGTGGTCGTGAGCGTGGCGGTCCAAAAGCGCGGTGCGTCAGCGAGGACGTTCGTGGTGACGACCAGGTAGGCGTTCCAGGCGCGGCCATCTTCGTTGAGGTAGCCGTCGTTGCCATTCCCGTTCTTGTCGGAACTCCCGTAATACGCGACGGCGAGGTACCCGGGTTCCTTGACCGCGATGTTCGGGTAATTCGACACCGCGACCTCGGGTATCGAGATCATCAACGGGGTCGTCCACGTCGTGCCTCGATCCTTCGACACCGATACGTACGGAAGGCGATCACGATCGTCGACCCAGACGGCGTAGAGGTTGCCTTCGCGGTCGGTGGCGACGTTGCTGCCGAGCCAGCTCGACGACGGCCCGGTCATCACCGAGCCGGTGACGTAGACGTCCGCCCAGCTGTCGCCCTCGTCGTGGCTCGTCGAAATGGCGAGACCTTGGTCGGAGGGATGCGCCTCGTAGATCGTGCCGTCCGGGGCGACCGCGCCCTGGTTCGGGTACCCGCGCTGCCCGCGTGCGCTGTCGATCGCGTCGCTCGCCGTGCGCGTGAACGTGTTCCCTCCGTCGACGGAGCGATAACACATCCGGTTGGGACCGACGATCAACGTGGGACCCGTGGCGCAGTAGTAGACGACGTTCGGGTACCCGCTCGCCTGCAGGGCTTGCTTGCTCGCGTCCGTGACGGGGGGTCCGGTGACGGTCTTCCCCCAGTCGTAGCTGTCGCAGCCGACCGAGCGATGTTCGAGCGTGCCGTCCACGTGATCGCCGAACCAGAGATCGGCGCCGGTCGGCGCCTTGCAGCCGTTCGCTCCCACGCCGATCGCGAACGCGTTGAAGAAGATTCTCCCCGTGTCTCGATCGCGCGAGATGAAAGGGTGAAGCCAGAGGCCCGCGCCGGCGTCGCCTCCCTCGGGAAGCTCGGTCTCCCACGACGCCCCGTTGTCGCGAGAGAGCGCGAGCGTATTGCCGCCCGCGGGAGCGAAGAGGATCGCCCCCGCGTCGTCGATCACGAGCGCTGTGTTGATCGCGGGTAAGCCGGTTTCGACGGTGCAAGCGAGCGGCGCGTCGGACGGCTGCGGGCTTTCGACCTTGGCCGCTGCAGCGTGCGCCGTGGCGTGCGCGGTGCACCCGGTGAGCGGTTGCGACGGCCCGGTGGATCCGTCCGGATCGCGGCTCGACGTCGCTGCCGACTTAGGATTGCTCGAGCACCCGAGGGCCGCTGCGCCGAGCAGAGGAAGAATCCGAAGCCCCCACTTCGAGCGACGAGAGGTGAATTGCGCGGTGCGTTGGTCCAATGCTGGCTTCACTAGCATATTTGATGGTTGGACCATAACACCAGTCTGGCGCCCCCGGACAGGTCGAAAGCGATGCCAAAGGCGCTCGGCGAGGACACTTTCTGCGAAGGTTCTTCGGCCTTCGGGCACTCATCGTCCGGTGCCCGCGTTCTCGGCACCAGGGAGTGACGTCAGATGAAGATTTCCGAGGTCGTATGGGTTGGGTCCCTTCTCGTTGCCGCCCTGAGTGCGGGGAACGCGCGCGCGGAAGGGGCACCGAACACGCCTCCGGTCGCCACGCCGACGACGGCGACGCCGCCCGCTCCGGGCGACGCGAAGCTCCGCGCCGACATCCGCCGGGACACCGCCGACATTCACGCCGACAAGGCGGACATCAAGACCGACAACGCCAAGACGCACACCGACAAGGCCGTGCTCGAAGCGGCTCGAGCGAAGCTCGCCGCGGACAAGAGCAAGGGGGCGCCCTCCGCCGAGGTCCACACCGATCGCGCGGCCGTGCGTGCCGACAAGGCGACCGTGAAGACGGATCGAGTCGTGCGTCGCGACGCGCGCCGCGAGTTTCGTGCGGACAAGGCGGACCGCAGGGAAGATCGCGCCGAACGTCGCGAGGAACGACAAGAGCGTCGTGAGGAGCGGCACGGCAAGCGCTGAGGTATGCGCGGGAGGATGAAGATCGCGGTTGCGGCGCGAGCGTGCCGCCTCGCGCCGCTCATCATCCTCTCATTTTCCGCGCGAGCTTCTGCGATCGACGTATCGGACGAGCTCACCGCGGGCGCTCTGTCGTCGAACTTGCAACGTTCGACCTCGCCGTACCTGTCCGACCGACTCGGCACGGGCGCCGATGCCACCAAAGCGTTGTCGCTGTCCGCCGACGGAACGTACACGCGGTACTTCAGAGCGAACCACGTTCCTGGGGAGAACATATTTCAATTCCTGGGAGCGGCCGACTACGAGATCAGCGATCACCTGTCCTTCGGCCTGGACCTGCGCGGGTCGCCGCCGAGCACGGCCGTCACGCCAACCGCGACGGGTTCGGTGAAGTCGCGCACGTCGCTCGTCGGCGCGGGGGCGAGTGCGGAATACGACACCGCGGGCGACGGAGATTTCGAGACCATCGCGGAGAGCTACGTCGGGCTGACATCGTACTCCACCACTCAGAAAGCACGTTCGAGCACCAAAGGCTCACCCTCGTCGCTCCTCCAATGGCGTGCGTCGCTCGGCGTCACGGAGATCTTCTTTCGAGAAACCGAAGGCCGAGTGTTCGCGAGCTACTACGCTTACTCGACGGACCCTGGTGGAACGGGATACTTCGGAGCTTCGGTGTTCGGTCGCGAAGCCGTCGGCGAGGGGCTCCCTCTCGAGCCCCTGCGTTGGTCGTTGCGTCCGAGCGTCGAGCAGCGTCTCGGACCGGTCAAGTTGATCGGTTTTTTCCAATACGGTCACTACGTGGACGAGCTGGGCTGGAACGTCGCGGTTGGCTTGAAAGCGCAGGTCAAGGTCAACGATGCCTGGAGGGTCTGGGCGTCGATCAATTTCCAGCGCGACGTCGAGTCGACCGGCGAGAACCTCTCCATTCCGTGGGGCGCCCTCGGCGCACGGGTTTTCTTTTGATCCGCGTCGCGCCATCTCTACCGTTGCCGGACGGCGCGGACGTCGCTCGATCCGACGCGAGCTTGCTCGAAGATTTCGCTCGCGGCGAGACGCAAGCACTCGGCGAATTGTTCGATCGCCACCACGCCGCCGTGTATCGGTTCGTGGCACGCCTCACGAGCACCGACCGCGCCGACCTGGACGATCTCGTGCAGCAAACGTTCGTGGAGGTGGCGCGTCGCGCGAGCCAGTTTCGAGGAGCGGCCGCCGTGCGGACCTGGCTCTTCGGCATTGCGGTCAACGTCGCGAGGCACGACGCGAGAAGTCGCACGCGCCGGCGTCGCGTCATCGGCGATTTCGGTCGTGAGCGACCTTCGCAAGTGCCTGGCGTCGATCGCCCGGACGAGACCGCGGAACGCAACGAGCTCCTCGAACGGCTCGCTCGAGCCATCGACGCGCTACCGCTCCCGCTTCGAGAAGCGTTCGTCGCTTGCGAGGTGGAAGATCTTCCCGGCGCGGAAGTCGCGCGTCAGCTCGGCATCCCGGAGGGCACGCTGTGGCGCCGCTTGCACGACGCGAGGAAAAAAGTTCGAGCCTTCATCGAAGGAGATCCCGCATGACGTCGCTGCCCTGTCCCAGCCCCGAGGATTTTGCGCGGTCGGTCTCGCTCGGCGGAGATGCGCCGCTTGCCGAACATCTGACGACCTGCGCGACGTGCGCTCCTGACTGGGAGGGGGCGACGCGGCTCCGTGCACTCGCTCGCGCGCTCCCATTCGCCGGCCCCGAACCCGTCGTAGTGGACGCCGTTCGCGCTCGCGTCCTCGCCGCCGTACGCGAGAAGGAGCGGCAACGGCGTCGTTCGAGCGCGGTCGTCGCGTCGGGATTCGCGCTCGCTGCCGCGGCCATGGCGGTACTCGCGGTGCGACACTACGACGCCCGAGGGCCGGCAGCGACGTACCACGCCACGCTCACGGCGCGTGGCGACGTCCTCTTTTCGCGTGATAGCGCCGCGCCGAACGAAAGGGTGTCACTT
>CAZDNG010000054.1:0-63922 GCA_964506835.1 uncultured Polyangiaceae bacterium | reverse complement strand
GCCCCCCCAGCGACGCCGGGCGACGAGGGCTCGTGGCTCGACGGCCCGGGAAGCGTCGAGATCGTCATCGACGTGAAACCGTCGGACGCCGCTCGGGTCGCGGCGACCGACTGAGAAGCGTCGTCGCGGCCATCAACTCAGAGCGAGAACGTCACCTTCGCCGGCCAGCTTCCCGGCGAGGGGTACTTCGCGCTCTTCAGCGCCTTCACGAGGCAATCGGCGGCGTCCTCGCCGGACTCGTCGCTCTCGGCGATGCCGGCCGAGAGCGCGGCGCCGTCGGGATCGACGTAGACGGTCGCCGTGAAATCGCCGCGCGCGCCGTGCTTGCACTCGTCGAGCTTGTGGGACAGCGACGTCACGACGTCGCGGACGCGACTCTCGTCCCAATCGGTCGGCGGCCTGACGTCGTTCGGCATGTCGAAATCGAAGGAGTTGTGCGCAAGACCGACGTCGCCGCCTTGCGGCTCCGGCCAGTTTCGATGACGGAGCGCCGACAGCATGCATTTTTCCGTATCGCGATCGCCGAGCGTGGATTTCTCCGCGTGGGTTGCGACGATGCGCCCGTCGCCGCCCACCTTGATGAAGAAGGCGATGCCGCCGCCCTCGAGCTCGTTGCGCTGAGCCCCGCTCGCGAGGCAAGCCTGAAGGTCGCCGAGTGCACCGCGGAACGTGTCGGTCACCTTGCCTTCGTCGAGGGCGCCGATCTCCGCTGAGGCCGCCATCTTCGGGCGGTCGTCCGTGTCGTCGTGGGTGGCGTGTTCGTTCGCGGGCGATTTCGCCTCCGGAGGATCGCCGCCGCACGCACCCGTCGAAAACAACGCCGCACCGACGACGATGAGCATCGCCGGCTTTACCGAACCAATCCGTCTCATGCTGTCACTCCTCGAGCATCACGCTCGCGATCGCGTCCTCTTGCTCGGCCCGGCCGCCGCCGAACAGCTCGAGGAATTGGGCATCCAGGTAGCATCGACGGATGGCGTCTGCATCGCCCTGTTCGCCGTGAATCGACAGCGTCGCGTGCGCCGCGCGAACGGCCGCCGCAGTGGAAAATGCCTTGGCCGCCGCAGAATCGACCGGATAGGCGCCGCCGCGGTCCGAGAGCCACGCCGCCCGGGAAACGGCGAGGGCGGCGGCGTCGACGTCGGTCGCTACGTCGCTGATTGAAAATTCCGCACTCTGCGAAGCTTGGTCGCGTCGAACGACGTCCGCGCGGGCCATCTCGAAACATCGCTGCGCGAGCCCGAGCGCCCAGGCGCCGCACAGGATCCGGTGGGCGTCGAAGAGGCGCGCGACCCGCGACCCTCGGTCGTCGACGAGCGTCGCTCGAACGGCGCCTCTGCCGGCAAACGCGAGACTTGCCCAGGGGATCTCACCGAGCCCGAGTCCGGCCATGGCTACTGGGGTTGCCATGACCCCAGTGAGCGACGCGACGGCTGCGCGCGGCGCGTGGCGATCGCCGAACAGCACGATGGTGTAGGTCGCCACCGGCGCGAGCGGCACTGCGCCGGTCGCCCCATCGAGCGTTACACTGCCAACGGAAGCCCCGGCGTGAAACGACGGCGAGGCGAGAGCTACCGTACCGAGCCCGCTCTTGAACAGGTCGCCGTCCGGCGCGCCGTCGAAGAAGCCGTCGCGCTCGGCTCGCGTGACGAGCCATCGGGTGAACGCGACGCCCGCGAGCGCGGAGCTTGCGACCGCGAGCTCGGCGATCGCCGCCGCGGCGGCTCCGAGCGAGCTCGTCGCGAACGGGCCGATCGCCGCAAGACCAGCGTCGGCCGCACGCGCGAAATCCGACGGCGCGTGGGGAAGGGTCGAGAGCGCCCCGTCGGCCCAGGTTCGAACCGCGTGGACCGCGGAGGTCGCTTCAGGGTCGGGCTCGAAGTCCATCAATCTTCAGCATAGCGCGGTCGCTATTCGATGAGCACCGGGTTCGCGAGCTCCGAGAGCCGAGCGCGGAGGGCCGGCTTCGGACAGACGGCGACGCCCACCCTGGCCGATGCGAGCATCTCGATGTCGAAGGCGCTGTCGCCGAAGCTCGCGAGCCAGTCCATTCCCGCGAGAAGTCGCGTCCCGACGATTCGTTTCTGCCCCGCGTACGGCAGCGGACCCGCCATGCGCGGCTGGATCACGCCGTCGGCGATTTCCGGCTCGGCCCCGGCCATCTCCGCGAACGCGATCCCGGCCGCGCGGAGACCCTCGGTCACGATGATCCGCGGGGACGCCGAGACGACGATGACCCGGACGTGCTCGCGCGTCGCCCAGTCGAGCACCGGACCGAGCACGCGACGGGCGCGATCGGCGAGGTGCCGCTCTTCGAAGACCGCGCGCGCGTGATCCCGGAGCTCGTCCACCGTGTGCCCCGCGTAGCCCCACGTCATCATTTCGCACGCGGTCAACTCGGCGACGTCGCCGCGGCGATAGCCGTCGTAGATCCGCTTCGCGACGACGGCCGGCGTGCCGTCGTCGTCGAGGCCGTGCGCGCGCGCGAGTTCCTTCAGGGCCGGCAGCGCCTCGTCGCGAAGGAAATTCCGGCTCGTCGAAACGTCGAACACGTCTTCGCCGACGTCACCCGACCACAAGGTGCCGTCGGCGTCGAAGGCCATTCCGGTCGCCCCCGGTCGACGTGCTTCCCGGAGCACGTCGACCAACGCCGCGGAGTCGACTTGGAGCGCCGTCACCCGGGCGATTCTACACGATTGTGTCAGTGCGTCGCCTTGGCGGGTTGACCGCCCAAGGTTTGCCCCTGCAAGCCGGCGCGCGACGCTTGATCCTGCTTCACGAGGGTCCCCAAGGTTTCGTTGGGCGTCAGCACCGTCAAACCACCGTCCCCCGCTGTCGAGATCGGCGGAGCGGGGGCGACGCCGGCGTCACCCGACGTCGGGGGCGGCGCGGTGCCCCCGTCCACGGTGCCGCACGTCGCCGGCAACGACAAGAGGTCGTTCAGCGCCGTCATGCGACGCGGCAAGAACACCTGCGTGAGTGCCGGCGACGCCGCGAAACATTGGGTTCCGTCGCCGCAGTCTTCGGTGAATTGTTCGTCCACCTGAACGAAACCGTTCGAGCTCGGTGACGTCACGCCGTGTCCGAGATCGACTCCGTTCGCCTCTTCGTGGCAGCCCATGCACGATCCGGCGAACTGCGCCCGTGCCGCGATGTTCTCCGGCGTCAGCCCGGTGCCCGCGAGCTTCGCGACGAGTTGCGAGCGGAAGGTGCCGGATCCGTTCGCGAGATGCTGCGGATAATTCTCCGTCGTGAAGTCGTTCGGGCTCTCCGAGTCGAGACACGTCTGGTCGACGACGAACGCCATCTCCGCGGGGTTGTCGGACAAGAGTCCGCTCAGCGCGTCGAGGAAGCTCTGCCGGCACCCGGCGCCTTCGGGCAAGGTGCTCGTGTCGTTCCAGAGCTCGCCGTGTGGCGCCTGATCGTCGGGGAACTCGACGGCGCGCGTTTGCCCCAGCGGATCGGTCATGGGCTTGAATTCGCGCAGGGTCCACTCGTCGTCGTCGAAGTTGTTCGTCCGAATGCTGCCCGCGCCGATGCTCATGTTTTCGATCGAGAGAAACGGCTTGAACCCCGCTGCCGAGAGCGTCGGCGAGCCCGTCTCGAACGCCGCCATGATGCTTGCGCCGCGCGTGGCCGGGTCGGCGACGGTGTTCTGTGCCGCCCAAAAATCCGCGATGGGCCGGCACGCTTGCACCCCACAAGCTGGGTTCGGATTCGGGATCTGGGCCTCCAGGATCATGAACATGCGGCTGTTCCCGATCGGCGCGTTGTTCGCGAAGATCATGCGCTGTTCGCCGCAATTTTCGCCATCTTGCGGCGCGAGATCGAGGCGATTGACCGCAGCGATGGGAAACCACTGCCCGATGTTGTCGATTTGCTGGTGCTCGAGGCGATCGCAGCGGAGCGGGTAGCCGTTCAGCGACGGTGCGCCGTTCGTCTGCTCGTCGCCGCAGTGCTCGCCGCCCGGAAGCGTCGCGTTCGGCTTCGACGCGTAGGTGTCGATGATCTGTTGATAGAAAGACACCGGGTCCGGCGTGACGCCGGAGTTGGTCTGCGCCGCTTGCAGCGCCTGCTCGAGCGTGAACCCGTTCAGTGCCTTCTGGTTCGATTCGAGCAGCACGCGGCGCGCGTTGAGCCCCGACGGCGATGTTCCCCCTTCCTGCTCCTGAACGCCGATGCCGACGATGAGCCGACCCGGCGGCGCGAACGTGACGGTCTCGCCGTTCACCTGGAACTGAAACTGGATGAACGTCTCCTGGTTCGACTGGATCTGGAAAAACTGAAACTGTCCGCTGACGAGCGTGGCCTGAACCTGTGCCGTCTCGTTGAGGAGCGGGTCGACCTCTTCGAGAAACCAGCCGTCGAGGAGCTGGATCTGGTAGCCGTTCGGCGCGAGGAACGCCTCGGCGACCGGCGCGTCGGGGTTATCCTCGCTGTTCAGGGTGACGACGTTGCTCAGGGTGTCGAGAGCGGTTACCGGCAACACGGCTTGTCGGAGCCGGTACACCTTGCCGGAGGCCGAGACCGTGCGAAGGTCCATGCCCACTTTTCCGACCGCCGCCGTCGCCGTCGTCGGTTTTTCGGGCGAGTGAGTGGAGCAAGCCGCGATGAGCGGGGCGGCCGCTAGACAAACGACCGCCTTCCCAATCGAGATGAGCGTTCTCATGGTGAGATGCCTTTCTCGGCGCTCAGCGACGAGGCGACTTCGCGGCGTTGAAGGTCAGGCCGGCGTCCGGCGCAGCGCTGCCTTCGGCGCCGCCCGTGCTCGTCGAGCCGCCCGTGGTCGGCGCGCCCGCCGCGCCGCCTGCGCCGCCGAAGCCGCCGTCGGTGACCGGGAAACCACCGCCGAAGCCGCCGCCGCCGAAGGTGCCGCCGCCGCCGTCGACCGTTCCTTGGCCGAAGCAGAACGTCGTGTCGAACGACAAGCAATCCGAGCTGCAGAACAGCGTGCCGAACGGAGCGGAGCCGAGCGTCGCGCTCGCGCAGGTTTCGCCGCCGAAGTTCGCGCCATCGCAGACCTCGCCGGGATCGAGGACGCCGTTGCCGCACGTTCCGTTCGTTTCGGTGACGCCGATGCCGACGATGAGTCGACCGGGTGGACCGAATCCGACGCGCTCGCCGTTCACCAGGAACTGATACTGGACGAACGTCTCTTGGTTCGACTGAATGTCGAAGAACTGGAACGTATCCGAGAGCAGCGACGCTTGCACTGGCGTCGCAGTGCCGAGCAAGTTGTCGACTTGCTCCATGAACCACCCGTCGAAGAGCTGAATGGTGTAGCTCGACGGCGAGAGGAACGTCTCGATCACGGGATCGTCCGGATTGTTTTCGCTGCTCAGCTCGATGGTGCCGCTGCCGGTGCCACCGCCGAAGGCGCCCGCGCCCGCGAACCCGCCCGTATCGCTCGGGGTTCCGCCGGCTGGGAAGGCGCCTCCGAACCCAGGGGATCCGCCGAAAATGATGCCACCGTCTTCGATCGGGAACCCGCCGAAGCCGCCGGTGCCCGTCGAGCCGGCAACGCCACTATCGGTGAACGGAAAACCGGGCGAACCGCCGGCGCTGATCGGGCCCCCGTCGGGAGATGCCGACGCCGACCCGGTCGCGCCGACTTCGCCTTTGGCTTCGAAGAAGAAGGACGGATTGACTTCGAAGAACGCGTTTCGGAGACGGTACACTTTGCCCGAAGCCGACACGGTTTCGAGGTTCATCTTCAAGGTGCCCGTCTGCGCGACGGCCGCGGGCGCCTTTTGCGCGCCGTCGTCCGAGCAACCTCCGAGATCCACCGCGCAACCAAATGCAAGCCCCATCGCCACGTACGAGACGATCTTCTTCATGAGCAGTCCTCCTCCGTCGTTTTTTCGAACCCCACACCACTGCCGGCAGACGCTCCCTCGTGCGTCCACCCACGCCACCCACTGCGGCGCGTGCCCCCATAAGCAAATCGCTTGCCAGCGATCGCACGTGCTTGCGACAGGCACTCACCCTGACGTCGAAAGCATTTTCTCGAGCGTGCGACGCGGCCGCGCGGCACGTCGAAGCTCGACGCTGTCGCCGCGCGACGACACTGTGCACGCTTCGCTCGGTGCGAGCGAAGCGTGGCGCCAACGGGGTTGCCAACGAAACGCCGCGTCGCCGCGCGGTGCGAACGGCGAGTGGACTCGAGTCCACTCATCGCCGTCGCGAACATGGACACAGTCGTGTCTCCTTCGAGAGGCGACGCATCCGACGCACGGACGCCGTGACGGCCGCGTGCGAGCTTGCTGACGTCGAAAACCGATCATTCGACTCGAGGGCCGTTTCCGCGTTGTGCCGGCATGTGCCAGGAAAAGCCCCGCGAGCGCGCAATCCTTGCGTAGTGATGCGATTGACAAAATCGTAACCGAGTTCACATTATGAACGTAATGTATGCAAAGGCCGACGCAGGATCGGCCACCAGGAAGCGATGAAAGGAGAACCCCGATGTCGACGAGCTACGTGATCGATGCCGTTCGAACGCCGCGCGGGCGCGGAAAAGCGGGCAAGGGTGCCCTTTCGGGGATTCATCCCCAGGAATTGTTCGCGACGACGTTGAAGGCGCTCGCCGCACGCAATGCCTTCGACCCTCGCGATGTGAACGACGCGTTGGTGGGCTGTGTCTCCGAAGTCGGCGAACAGGGAGCGGAACTCGCGCGGAACGCGGTGCTCGCCGCCGGTTGGCCGATCGAAGTCCCCGGTGTGACCCTGAATCGTTTCTGTGGATCGGGGCTGCAGTCGGTGCACTTCGCGTCCATGGGCGTTGCCTCGGGCGCGATGGAGCTCGTGGTGGCCGGTGGCGTCGAGAGCATGTCGCGGGTCCCGATGGGCTCCGACGGCGGCGGCACCGACGGGAACAACGTCCATTTGCGAGAGCGGTTCTTCCAGGTACCGCAGGGGATCAGCGCAGACCTGATCGCGACCGAGGAAGGGTTCTCGCGCGCGGACCTCGACGCGCTCGCGCTCCGTTCGCAGCGAAACGCGGCGCAGGCGCTCCGCGACGGGCGGTTTTCGAAATCCCTCGTCCCGGTGCCGGATCCGTTCACCGGCAAGGTCGTCCTCGATCACGAAGAGTATCCGCGCGCCGACACCACCGCGGAGGGGCTCGCCGCCCTCGCGCCCGCGTTCGTCGGCATGGGCCAGATGGTCGTCGGGCCCCGAGGTGAGACGCTCGACGAGCTCGCGCTCGCTCAGCATCCGGGGCCGGAATCGATTCGCCATTTGCACACCGCGGGCAATTCGAGCGGCATTGCGGACGGAGCC
The DNA here is from genome assembly GCA_964506835.1 of uncultured Polyangiaceae bacterium. Taxonomy (GTDB): domain Bacteria; phylum Myxococcota_A; class Polyangia; order Polyangiales; family Polyangiaceae; genus DASZVB01. The sequence goes on along the minus strand of CAZDNG010000054.1, from coordinate 56,644 downwards.
GCGGCGGTGCTCCTCGCGTCCGAGTCGTACGTCCGCGATCACGCCCTGCGCCCGCGGGCACGCATCCGGGCGATGGCCGCGATCGGGAGCGATCCGATCCTCATGCTCACCGCGCCGGCCGCGGTGAGTCAGAAAGCGCTGCGCGCCGCGGGCATGTCTCCCCGCGACATCGATTTGTGGGAGATCAACGAGGCGTTCGCCGCGGTCGTCCTTCAGGCGATCCGGCGGCTCGGAATCGACCCCGAACGCGTCAACGTCAATGGCGGCTCGATCGCCCTCGGGCATCCGCTCGGCGCCACCGGCGCGATGCTGCTCGGCACGGCACTCGACGAACTCGAGCGAACCGGCAAAGCGACGGCGCTCATCGCCATGTGCATCGGCGGCGGTCAGGGCATCGCGACGATCCTCGAACGCGTGTGAGTACCCCTCTGCGCGCCCGCGTCGGCCTCGTCGCGACTCTGACGATCGCGGGCGCGAGCGTGCGCAAACTATTCGACCCCGACCTCTACTGGCACCTCGCGACGGGGCGCTGGATCGCCGCGCACCACGCGATCCCTCGAGCCGATCCATTTTCGTACACGTCGAACGGTCACTGGGATTACTCGGACACGCTCGCGAGCCTCTATTTCTACGCGTCGAGCGCGCTCGGCGGCGTGCCGGGCGTCGAGATTGCGACGGCGCTCCTCGTCGGTACGACGGCATTGGTATTGCTCGGACTCCTTCGCGAGGAGGGAACCGAAACCGCGCCGTCGCCGCGAATGCTCGACGCGGCGAGCGCCGTCACGCTCGCGATCTGGGGCGCCGCGGTGAGCTTTCGCGTGGGGCCGAAAGCGGACTGGTTTTCGTTTCTCTTCTTCGCCGTCACCCTCCTCGCCGTTTCCCGCGCCGGAGCGCGACGAAGCGCGCGCCCCCTATTTCTGCTCGTTCCCGTCTTCGTTCTCTGGGCGAACGCTCACCGCGGTGGCACCTTCGGCCTCGTCGCGCTCGGCGTCGCGACGTGTGCTTTCTTCGCGTCGAAAACGACGCGTCCGCTCGCGCCCCGCGCGGTGCTGGCGACGCTCGCCGTTTCCCTGGCGACGATCGCGAATCCGGTCGGCGCGCGATATCTCACCGCGGCCTTCGACGTGTCGACACGCGCCGCCTTTCGCGCGGAGTTTCCCGAGTGGGCGCCGATGCAGGCGTCGTTTTTGTTCCGCGTCGCGCCGGCATTCTCGCTCCTCGTCGTCCTTGCAGCCCTGTGGCTCGTGGCGGATCGGAAGCGGCCGCTCGAGCCCCTGAAGCTCATCGCAGTTCTGACCACCGCTCTTGCCGTATACTGCGTGCGCTTCGCGCCGTTCGCGGCCCTCGCGCTCGCTCCGCTCGCGGTGAAGACGGTGGGGGCGCTCGCGGCGCGACTCGCCCGTTCGTCGTTCGGCGGCGTGCGTGCGCCCCTCGGCGAGCTCGCGGCCGCGGCGCTCGCGCTCGCGATCGTCCTCGGCGACTACGCGGTCTCGGTGCCCCCGCCGGAAGCGGGGGTGGGCGTCCTCACGTGGAAGCTTCCGGTTCGCGCGAGCGCATTCCTCGCCGCGCACCCGCCGCCCGGACGCATGTGGAACAGCTTTAATTTTGGGGGATACCTGCTCGACGCGCTCGGTCCGGAACAGAAGGTGTTCATCGATGGTCGAAACGACACCGTCTACTCGCTCGCGCACTTCGAAGAGACGATGCGAGCCGGGCGCGACGTGGCCGCGTTCGACGACCAGGTCCGGCGCTTCGACGTCACGTTCGTCGTCGTGGAATGCAAGGAGCTCGAGTGCAGGCCGAAGCCGTGGCTCGCCGAACGCTCGGAGTGGACGCTCGTGCACTGGGACGACCGCGCGCTCGTCCTCGCGAAGCGCGATCCGCGCAACGTGGACTACGTTCGTCGATTCGGCTACCCGGCACTGCACGCCGACGACGCGGTCCGGCGCGTCCGTCATTTGCTCGACGACCCCGACGCCGACCGGCTCGAAGCGGACGTGCTCCGCTACGTCGCCGAGGTGCCCGATTCCCTGCGCGCCGAATACCTCGCCGCCGTCGTGCATCGACTCCGCGGGCGGAGCGACGAGTACGCCGCGTGTCGCGCGCGGTTCCAAATCTTGGCAGACGAACGCGGCGTCCGTCTGCGTCCACCTTGAGCGTCACTTTCGCACGGGGCGTTCCGGTCCGACGTTGCCGACCAGGGAGGTCGGCAGGGGATCGCCGTCGAGTTTCGGCACTTCGTCGAAGAGGTGTACGCGCGCGACGAGAAGTCTCCCGAAGTCGCCTTCGTCGAGATCGGTCAGCACGAGACGCGCCTCCTTGCCCGCGAATGCGTGCACGTCCCAGTCTTTCTCGAAGAGCACGTCGCTCTCGACGCCGTGCGATTGCTTGACGACGTGACCCTCCACGCGAAGCGACACCGAGAGCGCCGCGTTCACGCCGCCGCCGATGAGAAACCCGAGGTGATCGCGATCGACGATGAACGTCGGCGACAGCGCGCGTCCCGTGGCGCGGTCGCCGAGCGGCGGTGGTGCGCTCGTCAGATACCGATGTCCGGGCGGGCCCGACGGAGGGTGCGCGAAGGCGGTGTCTTGAAGTTCCCAGCCTTCGGCGTCGCCGTCGAAATCGAACAGGACGCGCACGTTCTTTTTTCCGAACTCGGCGCGGCGCCGGAGAATTTCCATCGGTCGCGAACGATAGCCGACCAAGGTCTCCGGCATGTCGGCGAGCGGGCGCGACGGTTCGTACACCTGGAATACCCAGCCGCGGGTCGGCGCGCTCTCCGAGCCGCTCAAGATGAGCCACTTGGCGCCGATTCGGCGGAGAAAACCGGGGAGATCGAGCGCCGGCATCCCGGCGATCATCGCGTCCTGATAGCCCTCGTCGTGAAATTGTTCGTTCTGGTGGCCGTTGCGGACGGCGATGAACGGATGGTTGGGAATGACGACGCCGCCGTCGAGCACCCGCACGGTGTCGTTGAGCGCGTCGGCTTGTTTGCGTCGCTCCGCGGACGGCAGGAAATCGCCCGGAGCCCGAGCGCGGAGGAGCATCGCGACCGCGGCGAGCGCCGCGATGCCCGCGGTGGCGCGGCGCCGAAGCGCGCGATCCGTTCATTGTTCGACCAGCGAACTTGCCAGACGCAGGGCGACGGCGGGGCTCACCACCGCGAGCGGCGTCAGATCCGACGCGCCGCCGGCGACCTTGGCGAACGGCAAGAGCGACGCGACGAACGCCGCGCCGAGCACGCCGATCCACGCGAGCAAGTCCCAGGAACCGGCGCGCCGCACCCGAACGACGACGATCAATGCGACGGCCACGGGAAACGCCGGCGCTGCGGCCAATAGCACCGACCATCGCGCGAGTCGTTCCCAGCGCACGGGTTGCGCGCCGAGATTCGTGAACGTCCACGTCCAGAACCAGCCGTGCGTCGCGACCATCGCCCACCCGAGACTCGCGCCGGCGAGGAGTGCCGTCGCGCCGGCGAGGACGAGCCCTCGTCGCGGATTTCGAACGAGGGTGAAGGCGAGGAGCCATCCAACGAAAAAGACGTCGGTCTGTCGCGTGAAAACGGCGGCCGTCGAGAGCACGGCGCCGAGCACGATACGGGGCAACGTCAACGCGTCGCTCACGAGCGTTCGCGCGGCTGCGATGGCGAGGAGCAACGCGAGCGAGTCGTTGCGAATCAAATCGAATCGCGTCTCGACGAAGGGATAACTCGACGCGGCGAGGCCCGCGGCAACGAGCCCGAACGTCACGCGATGGACGCGCCCCGCGCGCGGCTCGGATGCGACGAACCCGAGGAGCGCGAGCGTCAGGACGAAGCAACCCGCCGACAGCGCGCGTCCCCCCGCGTAGTCGAGGGTCGTGATTTTCCCGACGACCGCGAGCGCGACGGCGTGCAGCGGCGGGTAGGGGAACGGCGCGAAGCCGCTTTCCGGTGGTCCGTAGATCGGCTGCCCGCGGAGCAAGCGGGTGGCGTGATAGAGGGCGCCGCCCTCCATCCAATCGATGTCCATCGGGTAGCCGGCACGTCCGATCGCGACGCGCAGGAACTGGACGAGTTGCCACCCCGCCGTGGCGATCGACGCTGCGCACAGGGCGACCGACACCCGGTGAGCGCCTGAGGTCGTGAGGGGCGAACGCGGTTCGCCCTCGTTCATGAACCGAGGAGTCTAGTCCGCCGCCACGGACGGTATCAACGCGAGCGCCGGTTCAGCGCCGACGCCGGGAGCGCAGCGCGAAGAGGCCGACCATGCCGAGCCCGAACGCCGCGAGCCATCCGGTGCCGAGGCTGCTCCCGGGGGTCGAAACGGCGCAGCCGCTGCTCTTGCTGCTTCCGCCGCCACCTGCGGGCGGCGTAGGGGCCGAGCCGGCGTCGGGGTGAGGAGTCCCGCCAGTGGGTACCCCGCCCCCGTCACCGCGCGCCGAGGGCGGCGGGTTCGTGCAGCGATCGCTGCCGATGAAGTCGTATTGGTAGCCGCCCTGACCGGTGCTCTGCGAGTCCACCGGGGTGACGCAGACGTTCGCCGTCGAGCTCGCGGGGCACGTCGGAAACTTCACCTCGCACAGGTTCATGATCTTCTTGAACGAGTGCCCGCCGTCTTGCGAGACGCCGAACGTGAACGGCTCGGGGATGCCCCCGTTCGTGAAGTCGTTGTTGCCGGCGTAGAGTCCGCTCGCCGTCCAATTCAGGCCCCACACTTGCTGGTCGTAGACTTTTTGGAAGGCGCTCTGACCGTGCGCGAGAGCGTCGGTGAAGCTGGCAGTGTTCAACCCGTCGGGGTTGGTCAAGCCCGTGGTCGGATCCGGGCTTCCCGGCCCCGAGATCGCTAGCGTGGTGCCGTCGGGCGACAGCGCGAACCCCGGCAGATCGCCGGTGCCGAGGAAGAACGACGCGAAATGCTGACCGCCGTCGGTCGAAAGCCAGATCTGATCGGAGTAGTACGTGCCGAGCCCTTCTTCGCCGTCGATCCAGAGAAAGATGACGTCCGGGTTCGTCGGCTGAACGAGTCGAATCCGCGGATCCCAGAAGGTATTCGGATCGAGGTTCGGCACGTCGATCACGGTGCGCGTCCACGTGGCGCCGGTGTCCGACGAACGCTCGAACACGATCGCGCTACCGCTGATGACGGCGCCGCTCACGTAGATCCGCGTCGGATCCGACGGTGCGACCGCGACGCTCACGCCGGAGAAATCGTGGGGCAGGCTGCTGCCGAGCGCTTTCCAAGTGTCGCCGTTGTCCGTCGATTGGTACACTCCGCCGTTGGTCGTCTCGCCGCCGTCTTCGTTGGACACGGTGAGCGCCACCAGAGTGCCCTGCTTGGTCATCTCGACGTCCGGCACCTGGCCCTTGAGCGCCGCGAACCGCGTCCACGTGCAGTGATCCTCGGTGACGAGGAGGCCTTGGAACCCGGCGGCCACGAGCAAGCGGCCTCCGTTCAGCACTTGATTGGTCGGCACCGTGTCGGTGGAGTGAACGCCCCAGAGCTCCGAGCAGCCGTAGGACCACGTTTTCTTGGCGTCCGTGGAGTAGAAGGAGCCCCAAAAATCGAGGTGAAGGTACGCGTTGTTCGGATCCATCGGATCGAACAAGATGTTGTACGCACGGGGATTGCCGCCGTGAGCGCCCGCGTTTCCCGCGAAACCGCACGCCGCGAGAGCCGCGCCCAACGCCGCGCCCCGAGCCGAGCGACCGAACCTTCGATGAAGTTTGTGCAAGATCATGATCCTTAGGACGGATGTCAGACACGGACCCTAGCGCTTTTCGGCCTCCGCGTGCTCCGTTGGGTGAGTGTGTCTTTCGAGGCGTCGCGGTCGACAAAAAATCGACGCTTCGACGCGATTTCCAGCTGCGACGCGGCCCTGGTGCAGCGGCGCTGAAGGTTCACACGCCAAGTGGAGTGGTCATGGTTGCCGCGTTTGCCGCTTCCGTCGCCATACCCGCGCGCGTCAAGGGAGCGGAAGGAAGTACACGGCGTCTCCGGCGGTCACGCCGAGCTCGGACGCGATCTCTGCCGGCAGTCGTAGCGAGCCGTCGACGACGACGCCTCGGCTCTCGACGGCGCGAAAAAATGGTGCACCCGAGAGGTCGCGAGCAACGAGGCAACGTGCCCCGCGTTCGCTCGATGGAGAGGGGTCACCGAGCGGGAGCGACCGAGTCCCGATAACCGGTACGACCGTGTCCGTCGCCGCGATGAAATGTGGGCCGCCGTCGAAGGGGTCGACGCGATCCGCGTACTCGAAACCGATTCGACGCAGGATCTTCTCGACGCCTTTGGTCTGCGCGCCGACTTGACCGATGACGTTCTGCGCGTCGCGCGCGAGGAGCGTGACGTAGATCGCGTCGCGCGGGAAAAGGTCGCGCACGAAGTCCTTGTTCTCGCTCGAGAGCAGATCCGCCTCGCGATAGCTCATGTCGGTGAAGTGACGTCCGATGGCTTCCCAGAGGTGACTCGTCCCGTCCGCTTCGAGTGGAGGCAGCAACTCGGCGAGGAGCTGGTCGCGAAAGAACGAGCGGTGCGCCGCGATGAACAAGAAGCGCACGTACGAGATCAGCAACCCGAGTCGCTCTGGCGCCTTGCGGTACTCGGGGGCGACGACGAGTCCGCCGAGCTCGGTCGGGCCGTCGTAGGAAAACCCGATCCGGAGGAGCCGCTGGTGAAAATGCTTGTCGACGCTCGCCGCGTATTTCTCTTCACCGAGCACGTCGAAGTAGATGTAGGGCGCACCGCGTCGTCCGAGCTGGGCGACGATCATCGAGGTGCCTGCGGCGGTCCTCGTTTCCAGGTCCCACAGCACGAACACGTACTTGCGAAGTTTCGGGGCCATGTCCCCGGCGAAACTCTTCGCCGAGTGCAGGAGCAATCGCCGCACGTGCTCCCGATCGTTCGGTAAATTCACCGTGTTCAGGTTCCGCGCGAGCCCGAGCAGCGGCCCTTCGTCCTCGGGCGTTGCGCCGCGGATTTCGTACCTCGTCATCGGCTTTTCATTTTGACGCTACGTGGCTCGCCCGCCGAGGACCAGGCCGAAAACCGGCGCAAGTTGGGGCAGCGGGGCGGCTTTACCCGTGCTACGAGGCGAGCCGGAGATGACTGCGCCGACACCATTCAAGGGAACTCGAAGCTACTTGACCGATCCGGGGCTGGAGGCTGCCGTCAACGCGGCCTTGGTCCTCGAGCGTCCCCTCCTCGTGAAGGGCGAGCCCGGAACCGGGAAGACCCTGCTCGCGACGGCGATCGCCGAGGCGCTCGGCCTCGAGCTGATTCACTGGCCCGTGAAATCGACGACTCGCGCGCAGGACGGTCTCTACGTCTACGACACCGTGCAGCGCCTCTACGACGCACGCTTCGGTGACGTCGGCGCCGAGGGCGTCAAAGACATCCGGCGCTACATCAAGCTCGGGCCCCTCGGTCGCGCGCTGAAGGCGGAAAAGCGCATCGTCCTCCTGATCGACGAGGTCGACAAAGCCGATCTCGAGTTTCCGAACGACCTCCTGCACGAGATCGACCGGATGCGATTCGTCGTGAGCGAGACCGGTGACGAGGTCGTGGCCAAAGAACGCCCGGTCGTCATCATCACGAGCAACAACGAGAAGGAGCTCCCGGACGCGTTCCTGCGGCGCTGCGTGTTCCACTTCATCGACTTCCCGGAGCCGGAGCTCATGAAGCGCATCGTGCGCGTACATCACCCCGCGATCGACGAGCAGATCGTCGAGCAGGCGATCGCCGCGTTCTACGAGGTTCGCGGTATTCCTCGGGTGCGAAAGCGCCCTTCGACCAGCGAGCTGGTCGATTGGATCGCGGTGCTCGCATCGGCCGGGGTCGGCGCGGACCGCATCCGCGCGGAGCTTCCGTTCACCGGCGTTCTGCTCAAAAAAGAGCAGGATCAACAGGTCGTCACCGAGTCGAAGAGCGGCCGCGCTCGACGCTGGTAATTTTCAGGACGGCACGCGCAGCCGATAGCCGACGCCGGCCTCGTTGATGAGGTATTTCGGGCGCGCGGGCTCCGCTTCGAGCTTGTACCTGAGTTTTTTCATGTAGACGCGCAGGTACTGGACCTCGCTCGTGAAGTTCGGGCCCCACACGGCCTTCAAGATCTGACGGTGAGTGAGCACGCGGCCCGCGGAGCGGACCATCAGGCGCAAGAGCCGATACTCGGTCGGCGTGAGGCGGACTTCGCGCCCCGACGCGGTCACCTTGCGAAGGTCGAAGTCCATCGTGAGGTCGCCGATGGTGATCGAGCCGCTGTCGAGGCTCTCCGCGTCGGCGCCCCCGTTGCGGAGGGCGGCGCGGATCCGCGCGAGCAGCTCACCTTCGCCGAACGGCTTCACGACGTAATCGTTCGCGCCGCCGTCGAGGGCGTCGATCTTGTCCGCTTCGTCGACTCGCGCCGAGACGACGATGATCGGAACCGAGCTGCGCTCGCGAATCCTTCGAGCGACCTCGAGCCCGTCCATGTCGGGAAGGCCGAGGTCCAAGAGCACCGTGCTCGGCGACGTCTCGAGAGCGGCGGAAATGCCGTCCGCGCCCGTCGCGGCCTCGAGGCACCGGTAGCCCTGTCGCTCGAGGGCGCCATGAAGGAGCGTGCGAGCGTGGGGTTCGTCATCGATGACGAGAATGGCGGGTGACTCGGTCATGGGCGGGTGATCTCCGACAATGGACCCTCTCCGGCGAGCTCACCGCGCGCGAGCGCGTTGGCCTCCGCGTGAGCACGGTCGTCGGCTGGCAAGGTGAACTTCACCGAAGCTCCCCCTTCCGATCGATTTTCGAGCCAGATCCGCCCCTCGTGCGCGGTGACGATCGCGCGGCAGATGGTCAGGCCGAGCCCGACTCCGCCGTCACTGCGACGCTCGCCGCGATGCAGGCGCTCGAACACCTTCTCCTCGTCGCCGCGGGGCACCCCCGGTCCGCGGTCGGCGATCTCGACGACGATCCGTCGATCGCGCGCGCGGACCACGACGTCGATGGGAGAACCTTGGGGCGTGTATCGCAAGGCGTTGTCCATCAGGTTCACCAACACTTGCTCGACCAATACGGGATCGAACGTCGCCAGGGGGATCTCCTCCGGGACGTCGGTGCGCACGGTTCGCCCGACCAGCTTCGCGTCGAGCCGATGAAGCGCGGAGCCGATGACCTCGTCGATGGCTTGCAGCGACCCCTTCACGCGCACCGTTCCCGATTCGAGCCGCGTCAGTTCGAGCAGGTTGCCGACGAGGCCGCTCAGCCGTTGTGCCTCCTCGAACACCATGCGCGAAAGCGCGCGGCGTTCGATCGGTTCCAGATGGTCGTCGTGCAGCGCGGCACTCGCGCCGACGATCGCCGTCAGGGGCCCGCGAAGGTCGTGCGACATCGAGCTGAGGAGCGCATTCCGAAGGCGCTCGAGCTCCGCGTGACGTCGCGCTCGCTCGGCCTGACGCCGGAGTCGATCGGTGAGCACGCCGATGATCATCGTCACGGTCCAGGTGATGCCCAGGGTGACCGCGCTCTTCTTGCTGCCGACCGCCAAGGTGAGGGTGGGCGGGACGAAGAGGTAGTCGAACACCACGATGCCGGTCACGGCCGCGAAGATGCCGGGGCCGATCCCGAAACGGGCCGACACCAAGAGGACGCCGAGCGGGAACAACAGAACCCGGTCTGCGACGTCGAGCACGCCCTCACCGGCGAGCGACACGGCCGTGCAAATGGAGACGACGGCCAGAGCGGCCGCGTACCCGTAGGCGCTGCGTTCGGGCACGTCGGTCGCCGGAAACGAATTCTCGCGCGAACCTCGTGGGAACGGCCATTTGAGGCGGCGCGACACCGGGCCAGCCTAACACGAAGCGGGTAGACGAGCTCCCGACTCCGCTACAGTGCGTCCGCGCCGAGCGACGGCGCGCGACCGACACGAGTCGAGTCGCTCTCGAGAGGATCGCATGAACCTGGTCGGATGGATCTTCACGCAGCACGTCACGACCATCGTCATGGACGCGCTCGTCCTCTTGTTCGTGGCCCTGGTGATCCGGCAGCGTCAACCGACGGGGAGCGCCTTTGCCTGGCTTCTTTCCATCATTCTGGTCCCTTACGCCGGAATCCCGCTCTACCTGGCCTTCGGCGGCCGCAAATTCAAGCGACGCGCGAGCGAGAAGGGGCACTTGCGCCTCGGCGAGCGCGCACCCGAAGGCGCGAAGCGAGCCCTCGGGCTCGAGTCGACCCTCGACGCCGTCGAGTGGCTCGACGACGGCGTGGTCGCCTACGAGACGTTTCTTCGCGAGATCCGGAACGCCACGCGCTCGATCCGCATCGTCACGTTCGTCATCGGAGACGATGCGACGGGAAACGGCCTCGTCGACGCGCTCGTGGAGCGCGCTTCCGCGGGCGTCGAGGTTCGGCTTCTCCTCGACGACCTCCTCCGCTTTCACGCCCCCGCGCGAAACCTCGCCCGGCTCAAGGCGGCCGGAGGCCGTCTCGGGCGCTTCATGCCGCTCGTGCATCTCCCGTTTCGGGGGCAGGACAATCTGAGAAATCACCGAAAAATAGCTCTCTTCGACGGCGAGAGGGCGATCGTCGGCGGAATGAATCTCGCGACGGAGTACATGGGTCCGGCCCCCGAAGCGACGCGGTGGCGTGATCTCTCGGTGCTCGTGTCGGGGGCCGCGGTCGGCGCGCTCGACGCCATTTTTCGAGCCGATTGGGAGTTCGCGACGCGCGAACGTCTCGGGACACTCGAACCTCTGCGAGGCGCGGGTGAAAGGCCGGTGACCGTCGTTCCGAGCGGCCCCGACGCGGCGAGCGATCCGATTTACGATACGTTGCTCACGGCCGTCTTTCGAGCGTCGCGACGCGTCTGGATCTCGACGCCGTACTTCGTCCCCGACGACCCCCTCATGCGCGCCCTGGCGATCGCGGTGCGGCGAGGCGTGGACGTTCGCGTCGTCGTCCCGGTCAAGTCGAACCACGCGCTCGCGAATCTCATCGGCGAGCCGAACCTTCGCGACCTGTCGCGACAAGGCGCCACCGTTCGCGTGTTCCCGAACATGCTCCACGCCAAAGCGGTGCTCGTCGACGACGCCCTCGCCGTCATCGGTTCGGCCAACTTCGACATGCGAAGTCTCTTCCTGAACTACGAAATCGCGCTTCTATTTTCCGGCGCTGGGGAGGTTTCTCGACTCGCCGAGTGGTTCCAAGCGACGTTCGCGCTGGCCGCCGAAGGCCCGGTTCCCGTGAGTTCCGCTCGGGCCGCCATCGGCGAAGTGGCCCGGCTGGTCGCGCCCCTGGTCTGACCGCCTGCCGCCGTGCGCGTTCGATCGTGAGCGAACCGGTCGAAGCCGGCCCTCCTTGACGCCCCGGGCGCCAGCGGGCCATATGAAAAACACGACGATGGAGGCTCCGCGTGCTGGCGGTCGCTCCAGCTGGTCCCGAGGATGGAGCGAAATCAACTAGCCAGCGGCGTCAACGAAGGGGACGTACTCGCCGGAAAGTACCGTATCGACCGTATTCTCGGCACCGGGGGAATGGGCGTCGTCGTCGCCGCGCATCATCTCCAACTCGACCAGCGCGTCGCGATCAAGTTTCTCCTGCCCGCCGCGCTGACGAATCGCGAGACCGTGAGTCGATTCGCGCGTGAGGCGCGGGCGGCCGTGAAGATCAAGAGCGAGCACGTCGCGCGTGTCATCGACGTCGGCACGCTCGAGACCGGCGCTCCGTACATGGTCATGGAGTACCTGGACGGCGTCGATCTCGCGCACTGGGTGAAGCTCCACGGCACCCTCTCGGTCGTGCAAGCCGTCGAGTTCGTGCTCCAGGCCTGTGAAGCCCTTGCAGAGGCGCACTCGCTCGGGATCGTTCATCGCGATCTGAAGCCGGCGAACCTGTTCGTCATTCGCGACCCACACGGCGCGCTCTCCGTGAAAGTGCTCGACTTCGGGATCTCGAAAATGGCCGGTGGTGCGTCCATGGATGTGACGAGCGCGTCGTCGGTGATGGGCTCGCCTCTCTACATGTCGCCGGAACAGATGCGTTCGTCGCGGGACGCCGACGCGCGGAGCGACATCTGGTCGCTCGGCGTCATTCTCTACGAACTCCTCACCGCGGAATCGCCGTTCTTCGCCGAGAACCTTCCGGAGCTCGTCATGAAGGTCCTCTCGGAAGCGCCGCCACCGCTCCGGGGCAAGCGCCCCGACGTTTCGGTGGGCATCGAGCGCGTGGTCCTTCGATGCTTGAACAAGGAGCGCGACGGCCGCTACGCGACCGTCGGCGAGCTCGCGATCGCGCTCTCGGATTTCGCGCCCGCGAGCGCTAGGTTATCGATCGAACGGATCTCGGGCGTGCTTCGAGGCGCGGGCGCCTCGTCCGGCAATCTCGCGGTCACGCCGCTCTCCGGCGGGTTTCCGGTTCCGGCGGGAACGGGCGCCTCGTGGGGCGGGACCGGTGCGCGAGGATCCGGGAAACGGACATGGATCGGCGCGGCAGTGGCTCTCTTCGTCGTCATCGCCGTCATCGCCATCATGTTCTTACGTCGCGTGCCGGAGAAGACGACTCCGGGCGTCGCGTCGGTGGAGAAAAATCAGGCACCGACGGCGTCGAGCAGCCCGCCGGCGCTGGCGTCCGCGGCGGCGTCGGTTGCCACGACCGAGGTCGAGCCGGTGATCAGCGCCGCGCCGTCGGCTGCTCCGAGCGCGGAGGGGGAGTTGCCCCAACCCCACGTCGGAGCGCCGCATGGACCCCGGCCTTCGCGACCTCACGCTTCCGCCGCAGTGCGACCGCCGGACGCGCCGCCGCCGGTGTCGACCGGCAGCGTGTTCGACGATCGCAAGTGAGCGGCTCTCAGTGGCGTCGGTTGTCCAGGCTGTAAGGCCCCGGACCGAAGTGCAGGATCAGGAGCGCGCCGCCGAGCAGACCGAGGTTCTTCATGAACATCGCCATCTGCATCTTTGCCATCATCGGGTCGGTGGCGGCCCAGAATTTGTGCATCATCAAGGTAACGGGGATCAGGAAGAGCGCGATGAGCAGCGCACCGATCTTCGTGCGGTAGCCCAGGAGAATGCTGAGCCCGCCGACGAGCGAGATGATGCCGGAGAGCGGCACCGCGATGCTGGCGAGTGGAACGCCCTCGCTCGCCGCATACCCGATTGTCTGCTGGGAGAAGTGACCGAACGCCGCCGCGATGAAGATGGCGGAGAACAGTGCGCGACCGACCGGCACTCCGTAGGCCGTCACTCGGGATACGTCGGTGCTCGCAAATTGATGTTTCGGGGAATTCAGCGCTATTTCGCTCATGACGAAACCTCCATTGGTCCAGTAAATGTGGGAACGACGAAACGACGTTGCTAGGGGTCGACCGGAAAACACATTGTTGTTAGGGTAGCAACAATGGATTACAACCGCGTCGCTCTGTTCATACGCGTCGTCGGGGCCGGCAGTTTCACCGCGGCCGCTCTCGAACTCGGGCTTCCGAAATCGTCGGTCAGCCGTGGCGTAATGCACCTCGAGAAAGAGCTCGGAGTGCGTCTTCTTCAACGTACGACGCGGAAGATCGGGCTCACCGAGGCAGGACAGGCTTACTACGATGCAGTACGCCCCGCCGTGCTCGGGATCGACGAAGCGGACGCCGCCGTGAAGGAGCTCGGCGCTGAACCTCGCGGGCCAGTGCGCATTACTGCCCCACCCGACCTGGGAACACCGGATCTCGCCGCCTTGTTGACGGAGTTCAATCGGAAGTATCCCGGTATCTGTGTCGAGCTGTCGTTCAGCACGCGAGCCGTGGATCTCGTCGCCGAGGGGTTCGATCTCGCGATCCGCGCGGGCAAGCTCGAGGACTCGACGCTCGTCGCCCGCCGCATCGGGATGAGCGTCGGTTACTTGTTCGCCGCTCCCGCGTACCTCCGTCGCCGCGGGCGCCCGGAAACCATCGCCGACCTCGGCGAGCACGACTGGGTGCTCTATCGCGCGCACGCGGGTCGTGCGACCATCAAGCTTGCCAGAGAAGGCGAATCGGTTTCCGTCGACGCGAAGGGAGCGATGATCGCCGACGAGCTCACGTTCTGTCGCGCCGCCGCCGAGGCCGGAGCCGGGATCGCGCTCTTGCCGATTCACATCGCGGAAGACGCGGCGCGCGCCGGGAGGCTCGAGCTCGTGCTTCCGGAGTGGCAGCACACCGGAACGTCGGTGAACGTCGTTCTGCCGAGCTCGCGGCACGTGCCCGCCCGAGTCGGGCTCGTTCGCGATCTCCTCGTCGCGTATCTGACGAAGCGGTTCGCGGAGGTACAACGCCGCTGCGACGAGGCGGCTGCTCCGGCACCCGCCCTCGAGAAGCGCCGTGGTTCGCGGTCCAGGCGATCTTCGGTGCAGCCCTCGGCCAGTTGAGTCGGTCGCCGAGCGCCGGAAAACGGCGTGATTTCGGCGATCCACGAAACGGGCGCGGCCGGGGTTCACGAAGTATAGTGCGCGCCGTCATGACCCAAGTCATCGTGGCCGAGGCGCGGCGCCCGGGTTACTTCGGCGAGTACGGAGGCCGTTTCGTCGCTGAAACGCTGGTTCCGGCGCTCGCCGAGCTCGAGCGCGCGCTTCACGACATCGTCCTCCGCGCGCCCTTTCAGAAGGAGTGGCACGATCTCCTCGACCACTACGTCGGTCGCCCGACGCCGCTCTATCGCGCGAACCGTCTCGCGGCAGCACTCGATCCCTCCGGTGAATCGCTCGGCGAGCTCTGGCTGAAGCGAGAAGACCTCTGCCATACCGGCGCGCACAAGATCAACAACGCGCTCGGCCAGGTCCTGCTCGCGAAGAAGCTCGGCAAGACCCGGATCATCGCCGAGACCGGCGCAGGGCAGCACGGCGTCGCGACCGCGACGGCCGCGGCGATGATGGGGCTCCCCTGCGAAGTCTACATGGGCGCCATCGACGTCGAACGGCAAGCACCGAACGTGCTTCGAATGAACCTGCTCGGCGCGCGCGTCGTTCCCGTCGAATCCGGCTCGCGCACCTTGAAGGACGCCATGAACGAAGCGCTCCGCGACTGGGTCGCGAGCGTGCGCACCACGCACTACTGCGTCGGCTCCGCGGCGGGCCCGCACCCTTACCCGACGTTGGTGTCCGAGCTTCAGCGCGTGATCGGCGACGAAGCGAAGGAGCAGAGCGTCAAGCAATCCGGCGCGCTCCCCGATGCCGTGGTGGCGTGCGTCGGCGGCGGCTCGAACGCCATCGGCATGTTCCGCGCGTTCGTTCCCGAGAACGTCGCACTCTACGGCATCGAGGCGGCAGGCGAGGGGATCGATACCGGCAAGCACGCGGCGACGTTGACCGCGGGCAGAGTCGGCGTGCTCCACGGCGCGCGTACGATGGTGCTCTCCGACGACGACGGTCAGATCCTCGAAGCGCATTCGGTGAGCGCCGGGCTCGACTATCCCGGCGTGGGACCCGAGCACGCCTATCTCCGCCAGAGCGGGAGGGCGACGTATCTGACGGCGACCGACGACGACGCTCTCCGCGCGGTGCACACCGTGGCGCGCACCGAAGGAATCATCGTCGCGCTCGAGACCGCGCACGCCTTCGCGCGTGTGGCCGATATCGCCGCGCTCGAACGGAAGAAGAAGGGCCGTCCCGCACGGCTCGCGTTGTGTTTGTCGGGTCGCGGCGACAAAGATCTCGCGACACTCACCGCCTACGAAGCGGGCCGAACGTGACCGTCGAACGCATCGACGCTTGTTTCGCGAAGCTCGCCTCCGAGAAGCGGACCGCGCTCGTCGCTTATCTCTGCGTCGGCGATCCGACCGTCGAAGACTCGAAGGCGTGCGCCATCGCCGCGGTCGCCGCAGGCGCGGACATCGTCGAGATCGGGGTGCCGTTCAGCGACCCGACCGCGGACGGTCCGGTCATCGCGGCAGCGAGCTACCGTGCGATCCACAACGGGGGTTCCCTGCGCGCCGCTCTCGACGTGGCGCGCGCGATCCGGCAGCGGTCCGAGGCGCCGCTCGTGCTGTTCACCTACTACAACCCGATCGTCGCGTTCGGCGAAGATCGCCTTCCGGCCAGCGCTCTCGACGCGGGCATCGACGCGCTGCTCGTCGTCGATCTGCCCCCCGAAGAAGGGCACGAGCTGCGGCGCGCCGCACGTGCGGCCGGGCTCGCGTTCATTCCGCTCCTCGCGCCGACGAGCGACGCGGAGCGCGCGGCCAGGGCGTTCGAGGGCGCGAGCGGTTTCGTCTATTACGTGTCGATGCTCGGGGTGACGGGTTCTGCCGGCGTGTCGGTGAGCGACGCCTCTCGACGAGCCAACGAGCTGCGGAGCGAGGCAAAGCTCCCCGTCGTGATCGGCTTCGGCATCGACTCGCGCGAAAAAGCGCGCGCCGCGCACGAACAGGGGGTGTCCGGCGTCGCCGTCGGGACGGCGATCGTGAAGGCGATCGCCGGTGGAAAAACCACGGACGAGAGAGTCCGTGCCGTCGAACGACTCATTCGCGAGCTCCGCGCCGGCCTCGATACTTGACGTTCAAAGCATCTGCCCGTATGTCGCTCGGCGACAACAACTGAGGAGAATGCCCATGAAATGGCGAACGGTTCTCGGCCTGAGCGTCCTTTCGATGACCGTGGCGAGCTGCGAGAAAGAGGAGCCTCCGCGTCATCATCACCGCGAGTCTGAAACCCCGGCCGCTCCGACGGGCGTGCAGGTGGATTCGGCGAAGGTCGCCCTCTACGCGGCTCTTCCCGCGACGGCCGACGTGAAGACGAATCCGAGCAGTCCCGAGAAAATAGCGCTCGGTCAGATGTTGTTCTCGGAGACGCGGCTCTCGAAGAGCCAAGACATCTCTTGCAACACCTGCCACGTGCTCGGCCAAAACGGCATGGATGGGAAGGATTTCTCGACGGGTTTCGCTGGCGCGAAGCTCGGACGGAACACGCCGACGATCTACGACTCGGCGGTCGCGTT
Organism: uncultured Polyangiaceae bacterium; assembly: GCA_964506835.1. Classification (GTDB taxonomy): domain Bacteria; phylum Myxococcota_A; class Polyangia; order Polyangiales; family Polyangiaceae; genus DASZVB01. Next base: position 39,742 of record CAZDNG010000054.1, on the reverse strand, counting down.
CGTGCAGTTCTGGGATGGCGCGGCGGAGACGACGGAGGACGCCATCGCGGCCGTCCTGAAGAAGCCCCCGGTGATGGGCGCACCGAGCGACAAGACCATCACCGACACGTTGACCTCCATGCCGGCGTACGTGGACGCGTTCAAGAAGGCGTTCCCCGACGACGCCGATGCGGTGAGCGTGAAGAACACGACGCTCGCGCTCGCCGTGTTCACGCGGCAGCTCGTGACGCCCTCGAAGTGGGACAAGTTCGTCGCCGGAGACGCGACGGCGCTGAACGATCCCGAGAAGCAGGGGTTTCTTAAGTTCGTCGATACCGGTTGTCCGACGTGCCACGTCGGGCCGTTGGTCGGTGGCACGATGTATCAGAAGCTCGGTAAAGAGAAGCCGTGGCCCAATCAAACGGACAAGGGCCGCAGCACCGTCACGAAGTCCGGCTCCGACGACATGATGTTCAGGGTCCCGTCGCTCCGGAACATCGAGCACACGGGGCCTTACTTCCACGACGCTTCCGCGAAGGCCCTCGACGAAGCCGTAAAAGACATGGCGACGTATCAACTCGCGAAGACCCTCTCCGACGACGACGCGAAGTCGATCGTCACCTGGCTCGACACGCTGAGCGCCGAAGTGTCTCCCGCGTTGGCGAAGGCGCCGACCTTGCCGGCGTCGACCGCGAAGACGCCGAAGCGCGTCTTGAAGTAGTCGGGTCGACTTACCTCGAGGCCCGCGTCCGGCGCGGCGCGCGCGGTCCGCGTCGTTGCCGTACTCACATGCCGGGCCCGGGCACGGGGCGGGCACGTGTCCGGGCCCACGACGCTTTTTTTGCGATTTTCAAGGCAAAAACCCCGGTTTGCGCGACGGCATGGCCGTTGCTGAAGGGACTCCCGTCGGCGACGCGAAGTCGGAAACTTCGCCCTCCCGCCGACGAGGAGAATCCCATGAATCGCATCGGCAAGCTTATCGGCAACCCTCTTTCTGGCATTGGACGCATCGCTCTCGGCGCGTGCTGCCTCGCCTCCGTCGCGATGGCGACGGGCTGCGGCGGCGGCGGTGGTAGCGGCGACGAGCCGGGAGCGACGTCTGCGGACGCGGACCGCCTCGAAGCGACGATCGGTCCGAAGGGTGGCCAGCTCGTCGGACAGACCGGCAGCGCGTTCCAGGGGCTCTCCCTGGTGATCCCCGCGGGCGCACTCTCCGCGGACACGAAGATCTCCGTCTCGACGGCGACGAGCAGCACGGCGCTTCCGGCGACGGCGGTCCAGTGCGGCTCGCTGTTCTCGATCGAACCCGCTGGCCTCCAGCTCGCGGTCCCGGCGACGTTGACCTTGCCGTTCGACGAGAGCGCGGTGTCCGATCAAGACCGATTCGACGACGAGGTGAAGGTGTGGGCCCTCGACGGAACGGCCTGGGGTCAACGCGCGCAGACCGACAGTTCCGAAGGGCAGGTCACCATCGCGCTCGAGCAGCTCATGGACGTCGCGCCCGGCGTCACTCCCCCGGCGCCGACCGACATTTTCCACTTCAAGCTCACCGCGAACCCGAAGTTCGCCGGCTGCCTCGCGCAGAACCCGAGCGATCCGAAGAACCCCCCGATCATGGCCGTGGACGTCGTGCGCGGCGACCAGAACGACGGCATGTTCCTTCGCGGCAGGAACATCAAGCCGGGCCTGCAATTCGACCTGTTCACCGTGCAGAACAGTCAGCTCCTCTCGGACGGTACGGTCGATCCGAACTTCCAGAACTTCGGAATGGCCTGGTACCAGAGCGACATCGAAGCGAACCAGGACGGGAGATCGTACACGTCTATCCGTACCATCTTGCTCGACCAGATCTTCGGCTTCGACGCGGCGACGGGGCTCGCCCCCACGAACACGTTCAACGTCGGGTTTTGGTTCAACAACCCGGACGACGCCAAGGGCTGCGGCTTCGACGTGACGAAGTTCACGCCCTTCAACGGCGAACATCATGCGGGCCCGATGGCGATGATTTCGCTCCCGGACGCGAAAACCGGTCTCGGCCCACTCTGCACCAAGCCGGATACGTCGGTTACGCCCGCCCAATGCGACCCCTGAAGTAGTCACGTGGCGACGTCCCTCCCTCGACGCGCCGGACACGGCGGCTCACGAAAGTGGGCCGTCGTGTCGCCACTTCCGACCCTCCTCGCGCATTCGCTCAGCTGGCGCGAAAAGCGGTATCGTACGGAGGCGATGGCGCGGGACGACGAGACGCACGACGACAGCCAGCGGGTTCCGGACCTGCCGCTTCGGGCCGAGCCCGGCGTCGTCGTGCTGTTTTCGGCGGGTCGCCCGGCCATGTCCGCGTTCGAGGTCGGCGCGGGGCTCGAGATCGGTCGCGGCACGCCGGATGGCATCCTCGAGGACGACGAGCGCGTCTCGCGACGACACGTCCGCATCGCTCGCCGCGGTTCTTTCTGGCACGTCGAAGATCTGGGGAGCCGCAACGGCGTATTCGTCGATGGGGTGAAGCTCGACGGAAGCGGCGTGTTCGAGTCGCGGGTGCTGGTTCGAATCGGGAGGAGTCTCCTCTGGGTGTCCACGGACGTACGGCCGTTCCTGGATCGGAGAAAAGGAGGCGAAGCGTCCAGTGACATGGTCATGGGTGCACTGCTCGCCCGCGCCTACGGCGAGATTGCCCTCGCCAGTCGCGCCGGCGACACGTTGTGCGTAGTCGGCGAGAGCGGCTCGGGGAAAGAGCTCGCGGCGCGCGCCTTCCACGAGGCGCGGTACGGCACGTCCGGCGTGGCGCCCTTCGTCGCCTTGAACTGCGCGGCGATTCCGGAGGGCCTCGCCGAGCGTCTGCTCTTCGGCGCGCGCAAGGGCGCCTACTCGGGCGCGGCGACCGACGCCGACGGATACATTCAGTCGGCCGATCAAGGGACGCTCTTTCTCGACGAAATCGCGGAGCTCGATCTGCTCGTGCAAGCGAAGCTCCTCCGAGTCCTCGAAACCCGCGAAGTGCTGCCACTCGGTGCGTCGCGTCCGAAGAAGGTTACCCTCGCGATCTGCGTCGCGAGCCACAAGCGATTGCGCGACGAGGTCGCCGCCAATCGCTTCCGCGAAGACCTGTATTTTCGAGTCGGCAGACCGGAGGTCGCGCTGCCGCCGCTCCGCGAGCGTCTCGACGAAATTCCGGAGTTCGTCGCGCGGGAGCTCGCCGCGGTGGGTAGCGAGCTCACGCCTTCGGTCACCTTCGTCGAGGCCGTCGCGCTCCGGCCCTGGCCCGGGAACATTCGCGAGCTCCTCCGCGAAGTGCGGCGCGCCGGACACCGCGCGCTCGGCGCGGGCGCGACGGTCGTCGAAGCCGAACATCTCTCCGAGGAGGCCGGCGCTTCGCTCGGTTCATCGCCGCCGGGCAGCGACGCGAAGGCTGCGGCGGCGCGCCTTTCCGACGACGAAATTCTTCGCGCCCTCGCCGAAAATGGCGGCAACGTCCGTGGAACGGCGCGCGCGCTCGGCATGCATCGAAACCAGCTCCGTCGCTGGCTCGACAAGCGCGGCGAGGGCGAAAAAGTGTCCGGCGCTTCGACCCTGCCTCCCGACGAGGAGAGCTGAGAGAGCTAGAGGCCCTCGCCCTGGCCCCCAAGCTCTAGCTCTAGCCCTAGCCCTACCGACTTAGAGCGCGGGCGCGGCGGCGGCGGCGATTTCGGCTTCTTCGTTGGAGCCTGCCACGACGACGCGGAGGGTGCCGCTCGCGGTCAGCTCGAGTGCGCCGAGAGGATTGACTTGTTCGATGCTCGGCGCCGATGACGAACTCCCGATGCACGCGCCCTGGACCACGGGCGGCGCAGGCGGCGATTCGTCCGCGACGATCACGCCGACGTGTCCGCATCCCGACGTGCCTTCGTACAAGCCGGCGATGCTCCTCGAAGGAATGCGGCTCGCCGTGAACGTCTTCGGCAAGTCGCCGGTCCGGGTGATGCTTCCGCTCACCGAATCTTGTCCCACGTCTCCCGAGAGCACGAACCCCGGCGTCGAGCCGTCCGGCAGATCGATCGCGCCGTCGGGGTGCCGCGTCGTCGCGAACCACGTCGTCATCGTCGGGTACGAAGTCGCACCCCCACAAAAATAAAATCGTGCATGGCCGGCGGTCGCCACCACCGCCAGGCGCGCGTCGGTTCCCGCGACTTCGCCCGTGAACACCAGACGCGGTGCCGGCGCCGGCGCCGTTCCCGACGAGCCGCATCCGACCGCGGTCACGGCAAGGAAGAGCGCGAGCGCTGGTGGCGGAGTTCTCGGAATGGACATGAAAAAAGAGCAGCCTCGAGCAGGGTTGTCGGTCCGGATTTGTGTGAAGTCTCTGGTGCTTCCCGGGCAGAGACTAGCAAATACCGGTCCAACGTCGTACGTCGGAAGGGCCCATGCGTGAGGGAGACGTCATCGCCGGGCGATATCGCATTGTCGCGCAAGCGGGCGCGGGCGGCATGGGAACGGTGTTCCAGGCCGCCGACATGCGGAGCGGAATCGACGTCGCGTTGAAGACCCTGCGCGGGGACGCGGCGTGGGGCGAGCGCAGCGCGTCGCGCCTCCGTCGTGAAGCGGCTGCCTTGTCGGAGATCCGTCATGCGGGCGTCGTCCGGTACGTCGACCATGGCGAGGCCGACGGCGGCCAGCCCTTCCTCGTGATGGAGTGGGTGGAGGGGGAAAATCTCGCCGAACGACTCGAGCGCGCACCGCTGACGCCGGCCGAGGCGCTCCGGCTCTCCGAGCGACTGGCGTCGGGCCTGGCAGCTTCTCACGCCGCGGACGTCGTGCATCGCGATCTGAAACCGAGCAACGTCATGCTCGCCGATCGCGACCTCGCGCGCCCGGTGATCGTCGACTTCGGCGTCGCGCGCCTCGCCGGTCCGAGCGATCTCACGGCGCAGGGGGCGAACGTCGGAACACCGCGCTACATGGCGCCCGAACAGATCCGCAATGCGCGAACCGTCGACGGTCGGGCCGACGTGTTCGCGCTCGGGTGCATCTTGTTCGAAGCCCTGACCGGGCGACCTTGTTTCGAAGGTGAAGACCCGGTCGGCATCCTGGCGCGGGTGTTGTTCGAGCCGCTGCCGGTTCCGACTCGCGTGCGCGGGGATTTACCGGAGCGGCTCGACGCGCTTCTTCATCGGTTGCTCGACCGCGACACCAGCGCACGTCCGACGGCGACCGCGGCCCGCGAACTGGTCCAGGCCGCGCTCGCGCGGCTCGGTGACGACCCCGGGAACCCGCCCGCGGCGACATCGTCGAGTACGGCGCGGCATGCCGCCACGCTCGACGACCCGCGTTCGGTCGACGTCGAGGACGACGTCGAGCTCGTGCCGTCGTTGCGACTCGGCGAAAACGCGCTCATCGTCGCCGTCGAGCGCGGGCTACCGCGGACGCGCGGGTCGTTCATCGGACGCGCCGATGAGGAAGCGCACGTCGTTTCGCTCCTTCGCACCGGGTGCCCGATCGTCGTCGTGTGGGGCGGCCCCGGGATCGGCAAGACGCGCCTCGCCCTCGAAGTCGTGAAGCATATCGCCCGCGAAGACCCGGCCCGGTGGGACGCCGTCGTCTTTGCCGACCTCGCCGCAGCGGAGGGCGCCGACGACATCGTGCGCGTGCTCGCGCGCGAAGCGGGCCTCACCGTGGAATCGTCGTCAGCCCCGGAAATGGCCGTCGGTCGCGCCCTCGGCAAGCTCGGCCGCGCGCTCGTCATCGCCGATTCGGTCGAGCACGTCGCGACGCCGCTCGCGACGACGTTGTCGGCGTTCGCGCGCGTCGCGCCGCTGCTTCAAGTGATCGCCACGTCGCGCCGGCGGTGGGCTCCGCCGGGTGCGATCGGCGTGGAGCTCGGTCCCTTGTCCACCTCTGTTGTCGGAACCAAGCTCTCGCCCGCCGCGCAGTTGTTCGTCGAACGCGCGCGAGAATACTTGCCGGCCATCGACGCCGAGCGGACCGGCCCGGCCTCGACGTTGTCCGAACGCGCGGAGCGGATCGCTCGAGCGCTCGACGGCGTCCCGCTCGCCCTCGAGCTGTCGGCGTCGAGCGTCCACGTGCTCGGCCTCGAGGGCGTCCTCGCGCGCACGGCGCCCGAATCAGTGTCACCCGGGTCGGCGAAAGGGATGCTCGAGGGCCCGATGCGGGCGGCACTCGACCAATCGTACCAATCGCTCACGCTCGCCGAACGCGCGACGCTCGGACAATGCGCCGTCTTTCGTGGGGGCTTTTCGGCGGCCTCGGCGGAGGCGATCGTGCAAACGACGCCCCGCGAGCCGGTGCTCGCCGTCGTTCAGTCGCTCCGCGACCATTCGCTCCTGAAATCGGACGCCTTCGACGCGGCCGGCGAGGTCCGCCTCTCGATGTTCGCGGCCGTCCGCGAGTACGCCTGGGAAAAACTCGACGCGGTGGCAGCGTCAGGGGCGCTCGCTCGGCACGCCGCCCACTTCGCGTCGCTCGACGCGAAGCGACCGGAACGCGAGGACGAACGCCTCGGGCGACTCGAGCCCGAGGCCGAGAATCTCCTCGCCGCGGCCGAGTTCTCGCTTTACGACGAGGGCGCGTCGCTCGCCGACGGCATGCGCGCGCTGATCGCGCTCGAGCCCGCGATCTACGCGCGCGGCGCACTCGCGAGCTTCACGAGCCTGCTCGACCGCGCCATTCTCCGGCACGAAAAGCTCGCGCCGGAGCGTCGCGACGATGCGCTCGTCGCGGGCGTTCGCCAGATCCGTGCGCGCATCGACGCGCCGGCGAGCCGCATCGCGCGCGCCGAGGCCGATCTCGAGCTCTGCCTCGACAATGCGCGCACCTCGGGCGATCGGGGCCGTGAAGGAACGGTCTTGCTCGACCTGGGCGTGGTTCATCACCACGCGGGGGCGCTCGCCGAAGCGCGTGCGCGCTACGACGCCGCGCTCCCGCTGCTCCGCGAATCGGGCGATCTCGTCGCCGAAGCGCGCTGTCTCGGCAATCGCGGCGCGCTCTGTCACGACGAAGGCGACCTCGCCGGGGCCGCGCGCTACTACCGCGAAGCCATCGTCGAGCTCGAAGAAGCCGGCGAGGCGCGTCACCGCGGTAACCTCGCGTCGAACCTGGCCGTGCTCGAGCAAGAGCTCGGCAAATTCGCCGAGGCGCGTGAGCTGTTCGACCTCTCCATCTCGTTACTCGAGCCGATTCGCGATTCGCGGCTCCTGGCCATCGCGCTCGGCAATCTCGGCGTGCTCGAGCTCGAAGTGGGCGCGTACGACGCGGCGCTGGCGCTCCACGAACGGGGCCGCGCGCTCCTCGCCGGCTCGGAGGACGCACGCTCGCAGGCGCTCTGCCTCGCCCGCGTGGGAGCGACGCTCGCCCTCCTCGGTAAATCGTCCGATGCCGAAATGCGGTTCGCGCGCGCCGGTCGGCTCGCGGCTCGCGCCGATTCGACGGTCGTCGAAGCCGTCGAGCTCGCGCGCGCGTTTCTTCACCTCGGTCGAGCGCGACGAACGCGAGGCGGCACGGACCCGGTTCGGTTCGAATCGGCGCTCGCCGCGGCGCGCGTCGCGATGAAACCGTTCATCGATCGCGGAACGCCGCACCGCTCCGACGACGTCCGCGCTTTCATCCGTATCGCCCGCGCCGTAGCGGACGACCTGGAACCCTTCAAATAGTCGCCGCGCGACGCTATCTGATGGCCTCGGGGAGCTCGACTTCGAATTGGTCGAGCGTCACGCCGAACCGTCCGGCGTCGAGGAGCGTCCCGTGCGCGACGTTGCCGCCCGGCGCTTCGCCGACGGAGCCGACGTTGATGATGTGGACCCCGTCGATCTGGCGATGAAACGGCACGTGAGAACCCCCGCAGACGATGATGTCGGCGGGGTCGTCCCCGATGAGCGCCAGCATCTCCTGATCCGTCATGTCGGCCGTGAACGGTTCGGAAGGGTCAGCCGGCGAGCCGTGCACCGCGACCAGCTCGTCGCCCGACTCGAGTGGCAAGCGCGCCGTGGGCGCGAGCTTACCGAGGCGCGCCACGATGAGCTCGCCCAGCTCTTGCCGCACGCGGATGAGATGCGCGATGCGCACGCGCTGTTCTTCCGTCGCCGCGCGAATGCGTGTCGGATCGATCGTCGCGATCGCCCGGTCGACGAGCCCTTGCACGCACACCGCTCGCTGCTCGACCAGAATCTTCCAGGTTTCCAGCGGATCGGGGCCCGGAAACAAGAGATCGCCGCAAGCGATCATCTGAGAAAAATCTCGCGCCTTCCCCTCTTCGATCACGGCGCGCAGCGCAGCCGCGTGCCCGTGGATATCGGAGACGCACAAAAATCTCATGGCCTCCGGCCGATGTAGCACAGCGCGCCGAATGGACCGACCGGAACCGTGCTACCCGGGAGCCTTCCGTGAACCGCCGACCGCCACGCCGGCCGATGGGGGCAACCGTCGCGGTGGAATCGCGATGGGTCCGCTCGGAGCGATGCGCGGCGGGGCGCGCCCGGACTCCGGAATTCGGTACGCCTTCTTGACCTGAATGACCGTCGACCTCATGCCGTTGGCGCGCCGGATCGCTCGGACGGTGGTTCCGAAATGCTTCGCCATCTGAACGAGGGTCTCGCCTTTCTTGGCGACGTGCACCACGTACTGCGGGCCGGCGTGAACCAAGCCGTGCCGGACCAGCGCGACGTAGCATCGACGTCCGGTCTCTTCGGCGATCGGATTGTAGAATCGGATGTGCATGTGCGTCGCGTGGCCCGGCGCATGACGGATGACGGACGGGATGCCGGCGCGTCCATGAAACAATGTGTCGAGCCACGCCGGATCCTCGCGGATGCTCTCGGCGTACGCGCGAAGGAGCTTCTGGATCGACTGATCGATGAGCAGCATTTCGACGTCGGTTTGAGTCACCAGCGCCCGCACGAACGCCCAGGTCCTCGCCGCGTCGAGGTTGTTTGCGTCGGCGCGCCGATACCACTGCGTCTCACCGTTGTAGAAATAGCTGATGTCGACGTCGCGACCGGCCTGATGCGAGACGTGCGGCGTGAGATACCCGCCGTTCTTCCCGCTGATGTGGCCGATGGCGAGCTTCGGCGAATCCGGAAAGGCGGCGTCGACCGCGGCGATCGCCGCTTCCAGGTACTGCACCGTCTCTTCGGTTCCCCACTCGTGCGACGGATCGACGCGCGTCCAGCCGGCGCCCTCGGGCATCTGCACACCGTTGAAGAGGAGACCCCCGTTCGGCTTGCCGATCGACATCGACCCGAGCGCCGCAGGGTCGTCCACGACGCGATGATCGAGCTCCGCGTCGCTGACGTGTGACAGCGGATGGGCCGCGAGCGGCGTCGCGTCGGCGGCGCGCTCGCCCTCGCTATTCTCGTCGCCGCTCTCGTCGTCGCCCTCTTCGTCGTTTTCATCGGCTTCTTGTGGGGGCTCCGTCGTCGGCGCGGACGTCGGCGTGGCGTCGCTCGCCGTCGCTGGCGCTTCGCCCGGCGTTCGTGGAGCGATCGCCGGCGCGGCGGCATGAGCGCTCCCCACCGCGGGTCGTGGTGCCGCCGCGCAAGCGGTCAGGGCGAGGGCAAAGGCGCCTTGAAGGCGTCGAAGCGACATTCGCCGACACCTTGCCATTGGTCGGTGCGTTCCGCCAAACGTGGAAATCGTGTCACGTGGTAATTAAACGTCGTGAAGAGCGCCCCGGAGAGCCCGCTCGCGAGAGCCCGGGCCATCGACGAACGACGGGCGGAGGACCTTCTCGGCGATCTCGGCAGGCAAGGCGGTCTCGAGCTCGGCGTGCTTCTCGGTACGGCATTTCCCCCGCTTCGCCCGGTGCACGATTGGCAATTCGAGGCGCTCGACCGCATCGAACGAAGCGGCGTGCGCTCGCCGCGGAGCCGTCAATTCATCCTCGGCACCGTGCTCCGCAAGGTCGACCTCGACGATCTGGAACAAGTAAAGATCGCGCTTCGCCGAAGAACCTGGGTTCAACGCGCGCGGATCGCGCTCCGCGAAGCGCTCCCGCGCTCGCTCGGCGGCGCGCCCGTCGACGTCACCGCGCTCGAGCTCTCGAACCTCGCCGAGGCCGCCTTCGAAGTCGCGCTCGCCGAGGCGTACCTCTTCGCGAGCCAGAAATTCGGCGCGCCGCGTCGCGCCGATGGATTGCCCTCGGTGCTCTCCGTTTTTGGCATGGGCAAGCTCGGCGGCCACGAGTTGAACGCGGGCTCCGACGTCGATTTGATCCTCATCTACGACACGGACGACGGCGCGGCCGGCGACGTCACGCTGCATCAGTTCTGGACCGAGGTGGCGCGCCGAGCAGTCGCGACCATCGACGCGCCCACCGAGGACGGGTTCGTCTGGCGCGTCGATCTCCGCTTGCGCCCCGAGGGTTCGCAGGGCCCCATCGTCTATTCGGCCGCCGCGGCCGAGCGTTACTACGAAACCTGGGGGCGTCTCTGGGAACGCGTCGCGCTCCTGCGGGCGCGTCCGATCGCGGGGAACCTCGACTTCGGCGCGACGTTCCGGCGCGAAGTGGTGATGCCGTTCGTGTACCGGCGCGAGGTCGACCCGAAGGTTGCCACCTCGCTCGCCGAGCTGGTCCGGCGCTCGCGCACGGAGCTCAAGGTCGACGGCGAGCGCGACTTGAAGCTCGGACGCGGCGGCATTCGCGAAGCAGAGTTCTTCGTCCAGGCGCTCCAGCTCATCTGGGGCGGCAACGAACCCACCCTCCGCGTCACGGGAACGCTCGCGGCGCTCGAGCGCCTCTACATCAAGGGGCTCGTCACCGATCGCGAAGCACGCGAGGTCACCGATGCGTATCTCTTGCTCCGGCGAGCCGAGCACGCCGTGCAGTGGCGCTCCGGCTTGCAGACGCATGCGCTCCCTCGCGACGACGGCGAGATCGAAGTGCTCGCCCGCATCGTCGGGTTCCCCGATGGGCGGAGCTTTCTCGCCGCGCTCCGCAAGAGTCGTCTCGCGGTCGCCGAGCTGTTCGCGTCGCTCTCGCCCGGCGGAGCGCGCCCCCACACGCAATACACGGCGCTCCTCGCCGGGTTCGAGCTGGGCCGCCAAGACGTCGAGGAGGCCGCAAAGGAGCGGTTCGAAAACGCGGAGGTCGGCGAGCACCTGTTCGCGCTCGCGCGCGGCCCCGACGATCTGCTCGGCGGTCGTACTCGCGACCGCTTTCCGGAGTTCGCCGAGCAGGTGTTCGAAGCGTTGCAGAGCTCGTCGGATCCCGAGCAAGCGGCGCGATACCTGCGCTCGTTTTTCGGGCGCTTTCTCACCTCCGACTCGTACGTGGCTGCGCTCGCCGCCGATCCCCACGCGCTCTCGCGGTTCATCACCGTGCTCGGCGCGAGCGCGTTCGTCGGCGATTCCATCGTCGCTCATCCGGATCTCGCCGAGATTTTGCTCTTCGCCGAAGGCTCGTTTCCGATCGGAAAAGCCGACACGGTCGTCGAAGACGAGCTCGCGACGTACGCGCGCGACTCGGTCACGCTGACCGATCCTCAGGATCGTCGCGACGCGTTCATCGGCGCGCTCCGCAGAGCGCAACGGCGCGTCACCTTGGAGGTCGCGATCGCCGATCTCGCCGGCGCGCTTCCGACTCGAGCCGTGACGCGCGTGCTCTCCGATCTCGCGGACAGCGTGCTCCGGCAGGCGGCGAGGTTCGAGACCGGAGACGATCCGAAGGGGCTCGCGCTGATCGGCGTCGGCAAGCTCGGGGGCGGCGACATCGGCTACGGCTCCGACCTCGACGTATTGTTCGTTTACGATCGAGCCGCCGTTCCCGACGTGCCTTATCCCGCCGATTGGTTTTCACGGGTCGCACAGCGCATCGTGCGTCTGATCTCCGAAGCCCACTCCGACGGCACCGGCTACGAGCTCGACACGCGGCTGAGGCCGTCGGGGTCGCACGGCCTCCTCGTCACGTCGATCGAGCAATTTGCGCGCTATCACGGCGTGCCGTCCAGCGACCGCGAGAGCGACGCCGATCGGCTCACGGTGCTGTCGTCGGGGGCCGCGTGGGAGCGGCAAGCCTTGCTCCGTGCGCGTGCCGCCGCGGGCGACCTCGAGCTCGGCGCGCGTGTCGTCGAGGTGGCACACGCCGCGGCCTACGAAGGCGGCGCGCCCCCCGCCGAAGAAATCCATCACCTCCGGATGCGCATGGAAACCGAGCTCGCGCGCGAACGCGCGGGACGCCACGACTTGAAGACCGGCCGAGGCGGCCTCCTCGACGTCGAGTTCGCCGCGCAGTGGCTTCAGATGCGGCACGGCAAAGATCGTCGGGTTCGAACGACCGACACGGTCGGCGCGCTCCACGTCCTTCACGACTCGGGCTACCTGTCGCGCGAGGCCTTCGAGTCGCTCCGCGACGGCTACGTCTTTCTGCGGCGGCTCGAACAGCGCATCCGCATCGTGCACGGCACCAGCGCGACGCGCCTCGACGAGAGCGCGGGCGGCCTCGCGAAGCTCGCGCGCCGCATGGGGATTCCCGCGACGCCCACGCAAAACGAAGCCGAAGCCCTGCTCGAGGTCTACCGCGACACGACCGAGGTCGTCCGGCGCACGTACCTCGAGGTTCTCGGCGTGTCCTGAAATTCAGGGGATGCTACGCTCCCGGCATGCTGAGCCGACCTCGCCGCAATCGCGTCAACAAGGAGATCCGAGGCCTCGTTCGAGAGACGACGCTCGCGCCGGACCACCTCGTCTTGCCGCTCTTCGTGCAGGAAGGGCAGCGCAAAGACACGCCGATTTCCTCGATGCCCGGGCAATCGCGCCTGAGCATCGATTTGCTCGTCGAACGCGGGAAAGCGGCGCGCGATCTCGGCGTCCCCGCCGTCGCGCTCTTCCCGGCCATCGACGACTCGCTGAAGGATCCTCGCGGACGTGAGAGTGAAAATCCGAAAGGCTTGCTCCAGCGCGCCGTGTCGCAGCTCAAAGCGCAAGTGCCGGGGCTCCTCGTGATCACCGACGTCGCGCTCGACCCTTACAGCTCCGACGGTCACGACGGCGTGCTCGTCGAAGGACGGATCGACAACGACGTCACCGTGCCGATCCTCGCCGCAATGGCGGTTGCTCAAGCGCGCGCCGGCGCCGACATCGTCGCGCCGAGCGACATGATGGACGGCCGCGTCGGCGCGATCCGTGGCGCTCTCGACGACGCAGGGTTCAATCAGGTCGGCATCTGCAGCTACTCGGTGAAGTATGCCTCGGCCTTCTACGGTCCGTTTCGCGAGGCGCTCGACTCCGCCCCGCGCGGCGGCGACAAGAAGACGTATCAGATGGATCCCGCGAACGTTCGCGAGGCGCTCCGCGAGCTCCACGCCGACGAAGACGAAGGCGCCGATTGGGTCATGGTGAAGCCCGCGCTCCCGTACCTCGACGTCGTTCGCTTCGTCCGCGAACACTCGAGCCTCCCCGTCGCCGCCTATCACGTGAGCGGTGAGTACGCGATGCTCAAGGCCGCTCACGAAAAAGGTTGGCTCGACTACGATGCCTGCCTCCTCGAGAGCCTTCTCTCGATCCGTCGCGCGGGCGCCGACGTCATTTTCACGTACGGCGCCCTCGATGCGGCGCGGCTCCTTCGCGGCGAAAAACATCGGCCTGTTTAGGCACTCGCCGGCCGGCGAAATCCGAGCGCGTTACTTCGGTGGCGTCGTCGGCGATGTGGTGACGCTCGGCGGTTCTGCTTTTTGATCACCGAGCACGGTCTTCAACGGACAGACGCTGAATGCCGGACATTTCTTGCAGCCAACCGCGAGAGCAATGGGGCAGATAGTCATGGGATCGTTCCTCCGTCGTTCGTTCGTCCGCCGAGCAGGGTCTCATGAAGCAAGCGGCCTGTCCCGTCGCGACCGAGTCTTACTCGCGAAATATCGATTGCGACTTTGTCCGCACGAGTGCGCGAAAAGACTCGGTCGGAGAAGTGTCGAAACCTGACGGCGAGCTCGCTCGCGTCGCGTGTCTGCGCTCGTCGCGCGTCAGAAGTCGTGATCGGCGCTGGCGTCGTGGGCCCCCGCGTCCGATTCAGGTGACAATTCAGTGAGCGTCGCGGAACCGCAAGGTCCCGTGCAGGGGCAGACAGGTGGGACGTAATACGTCGCGCGCTCGCGGTCGGTCGCGACGACCTGGTGTTCGAAGTTCGTGACGACGATCGAGTAGATGTCGGCGTCCGAGTTTGCGCGTCCGTAAAGGGACCAGTCGGCAGTGACGAGGAGCTCTGGGGCTTCGTCGTGAAGGCTGACGACTACGCCGGCGTTCGGCGGTGACGTCGAGGACGATGGCGAGAGCGTGGCCAACGACTGCGGCGCCGACCCGCCCGGAATTCCGAATTCCGCACAAACGTCGTTCAAGCACGCGCTCACCGAGCCGCCGGCCACTTTCGTCCAATCGGTTCCAAGCGACACCTGCATCTCAGGGATACGAAGCGCGTATCCAATCGCGCCTCCGACCCCGCAGCCATTCGGACCTTCGAGCGGCCCGCTCCCGCCGCCCGTGCCGACACCGGAGTCGTCGTATGAAGCGCGGCCCCCGCCGCTCGCGACGTCGGCGTTGCTTCCGTCACCTGGGCTCTTCGCGCCCGCTTCGGTTCCCGAGCCGCGAAGAACGCCGTTAGCCGTGCCGCCATCGCCCGACGAGCACGCGCACGCGCCAAGGAGGCACACAGCGGCCCATGATGCTCGCATGAACCCGAGGGCAGCAAGCTACGTGCCGTCGTTGATTCAGCGGGAAAAGAGCAACGAACGTCGTTGCTGTGCCGGACTGTGTCACCGCCCAGCGTGACTCGTCAGGGTAAAGGCCGCGTTGATTCTTCAATGGGGCTAGCCGTCGGTGATACCGTAGCTCGGTGCGGAACCGTTTGCGGGGGGGCCCGCCGAAGATGCGTTGCGCGCGCATGGTCCGAGCGCTCCTTGGGTTCGCCTTGTGCGTGACCGGATGTAACGGAGATGGCGGAAGCGGAGGCGGCACGGGCGGCGCGTCGTCGAACGGCGGCAGCGCCGGGAGAGACGGAGCGGCGGGCGGTGCCGCGGCGACGTCGTCGGGCGGCGGAAGCTCCGGCACGGGCGGGTCGATCGGTGCGACCGGCGGCGTCGTCGGCAGCGGTGGAACGACGACCTCGACCGGTGGCAGCGACGCCTCGATACCGAACGGCGGCAGTGCGGGCAGTGGCGGCGCAGCGCTCGGCAGCGGCGGCACTTCGTCGAGCGGTTCGGGCGGAGCCGTTGGAAACGGCGGATCGGGTGGAGCACCGGGCGTCCAGGACGGCGGCGCGAACGAAGCCGGAACACGGGACGCGGGACGCGGCGCCGCCGACAACCCTCCGGTCGTCAGCGGCACTCGCCTCAAGGGTGAGTTCGTGAAAGGCGCCGATGGCGCGAAGGTGTTCCGGCGCGGCGTCTTCTTCGACTCGCTCCTGGGCGTCGAATGTTCGTACGCGTCGGCCGGCGACGGTTCACTTCGGTGTTTCCCGAGTCGCGAACCCGGTGCGGTCAACGGCCCCAACATCACGTACGCCGACCCCCATTGCACCCAGCTTGTCGCGTGGCTGAATCCTTCGCAGTTCGGGTGCACCGGGTATCCGAAGTACGTGGTCACCGACTCGAACTCGTCCGACGTTTGCGAGGCACCAGTCGACCAAAAGCACGTCTATCCGGTAACTGGCCATCTCCTCGGAAGTCCTCAGATCTACGTGGGGACGCCGTCTGATTGCGCGGCCCAGAACGTGACTTACACCGGCCTCGTCGCGGTCACGGTGGATCCGGAACTTTCGCCCACGACGTTCGTCGAGGGCACTCGGAGCGTCGACCCATGAAGCTAGAACACGATTCCTCGCGCGAACGCCTCGTCTCGGGAGATGCGCCATGAACACGAATCACGCCCTCATCGCCCTCCTCGGCGGAGCCGCCGTCTACGTCGCGGTCGCCGCGAGCTCCACGGAACCGACGCGTCACTTCGCGGCCAAGGTCGTCGAGCGCATCGCGCATCCGGTGGAGCCCGCTCACGCGGAAGTCAGTGGCACGCGCCTCAAGGCGAAGTACACGGCCGGTTCCGACGGATCGAAACTCTACGACCCCGAGGTGCTCAGCGACTCCGAGCTCGGTGTGGATTGCGCGTTCGGCCTGGCTTCCGATTCGACGACGCGGTGCTTGCCGACGATCTCGCCGGCCTCCATCGCGACGTTCGTCGAATACACGGACTCGAAGTGCGAGGATCCGATTGCGCTGATCAATCCGCCGCCGTCCGGGTGCACACCGGCTCCGCCGAAATACGTCTTCACCAACGACGCGCAGCCGTATTGTCCGACGGCGTCGGGGCAAACGCCCACGCACGTCTATACCGTGGGAGCCTTCGTCAGCACGGCCACCATGCCGCTCTTTCGGATTCAGAATGGCACGTGCCAATCGGGGCAACAGTCGTCGAACTTCCTCGTCTACACCCTGTCGCAGGAACTTCCGGCAACCACGTTTGCCGCAGGAACGCCGGGCACGGATCCCTGAGAAGCGGAGGCTGGCGGGGGCGGGCAAGGAAAGCGTCGGGTCGTCGAGCAATCCCGTACCGTCGGCCGTCACCCATTCGGTGACCGACCCCGCGGCCCGGCCGCTTCGTGCGGCGCCGCAAAATCCGTCGCCGCGTCGTCGGCGTAGTGGTGGGCCGAGGGTGAAAACACATGCTCACACAGCGAATATCGGTTCTGGCCATTCCATTGTCTCTGGTCGCCTGCGGCGGCAGTTCACCGAGCGCCGAGCCTCCGGCGCAGCCGATCGCGACGTCGGCGGCTCCGGCGCTCGCCCATGACGCTCCGAGCGCGAACGCTGTTGCCGCTCCGGCTCCCACGGCGTCGCCGAAACCGTCGCTCATCGAGCTCGAGAAGGAGTCCATTGCCAAGCTGATCGCGGCCTTCAAGAGCCATGACCCGAAGGCGGTTGCCGCGCTCTACGAAGAAGGCGCGAGCATGCAGTCTCCGGGGCCCGACGGATGGGACGAAACGAAGGGGCGAAGCGACATCGAGGCGAGGCACGCGGGGCTGTTCGCGGCCTTTCCGGACCTCGACTTCGCGGTGACGCGCGCCTTCGCCAACGGCGATACCGTCGCCATCGAGTGGGTCGCGAGCGGCAGGAACGACGGCGCGTGGATGGGCGGGGCGGCGACCGGAAAGCGGTTCGGGCTCTCGGCGGCGTCGCTCCTGACTTTCGATGCGGACGGCCTCTTCGTGAGCGACCGCGTGTACATGGACGAAGTGACCGTGGCGATACAGCTCGGGAAAGCGAAAGGGAAGGCGCGGACGATGCCGATGATACCGACGACCGACCCGGTGTGGACGGTCGCCGGCGGCACGCCCGAGGAGGCGGCGCTCGTCGATATCACGAAGAACAACTGGCCAGCCATGTGGTCGAAGAAGGACGCGGCGGGCTACGAAAACGCGTTCACGCCCGACGCCGTGCATCGCGAGATCGCGTCGCCGAACGACTTTGCCGGCAAGAAGGCGCTGATGGCCGAGTACGACATGTACGCCGGGTCGGTGCCGGACATGTCGGTCAGCGTCGACCGCATCTTCACGGCGGGAAACTTCGCGATCCTCGAGTTCACTTTCGGGGGCACGCAAAAAGGACCGCTCGGGCCGCTGAAGCCGACGGGAAAGAAGTTCACCTTGCACGGCCTCGACGTGGACGAATTCCAGGACAAGCGATATTCGTCCGCGAACAGCTACTCGAACGCTCGCGAATTTCTCACCCAGCTCGGCGCGATTCCGAGGCCCTCACTCGCTCGAAAATAGCAATGTCGCGGCCGTATAACCGGCGATCGCGACGACGAGCCACCGCACGGCGTCGAGTGAGAGCGATTTGACGACGAAGGCGGCGATGAGCACGGCGGGAATGCCGCCGATGGCGAGCCCGAGGGCGGCGCGAGGGTCGTAGGCGCCACCGCGCACGAATCGGATGCTGCTCACCGGCATGAGGAACGCGCACGAACCCATCATGATCGGAAAAGCCGCCTTGGGACTCATCCCGAGCACGCTGACGAGGATCATGCACGGGCCGTAGAGTCCGACTCCGGCGCTCATGAGGGCACCGAGCGCGAAGTTGCCCGACGCGGCGACGGCGAGGGCGGGGCCTCGAAGGAACACGGCGTCGCCGCCCTTCGGCAACACACCGAGCGCCGTCGCTCCCATGATCGTTGCGGCGACGAGTAGCGCGGTGCCGACGAAGACTTGAATCGCGCGCCGCGGCCAGCGCACCACGAACCCGGAACCGAGCCACGCGCCGGCCACTGCCACACCGATGAGAATGAGCAACGTCGTCATCTCGACCTTGACGATGGTCACGTAGATGAGTGCTTGCACGATGGTCGGCAACGCATGACCGACGTTCATCGTCCCCGGGATGAGCCGATCGTCGACCCGCCGCGAGAGGCGAAACGCGGGTGTGGTCGTCGCGAACGAGCCGACGCCGAGCGTATCGAGGAAATCCGTGACGAATCCGATCAGGAGCAAGAACGGCGTCGGGAGCAGCGGTTCGGACGCCGTCGTCGTTCGCGAGCGAAGAAGCCGCCCCCAGATGGCCGCGAACGCCCCTCCGAGGATGACGAGCAAACCGAGCAAGGGAAGGAGCACCGAGGTTCTCGATTTCAGTCGGATCGACAAAGTGCGCTGGGGGTGATTCCAGGCGCTTTGAACGCGGCTTGCGACTACCCTACCTCGCCATGAAAGACGAACGGAAGGCAACGTCGGCGGTCGGGGTGTGGCGTGAGCTCGTCGTGATCGGCGCGGTCGCGACGAGCGCGCTCGCTCTCGTCGCGTGCGACGACAAGAAAACGGACAGCGCCGAGAACACGGAGCCTTCCGCCACGGCCGCGGCGACCGTCGCGCCCACGCCGCCTCCGGCGCCGAGCGCGTCCGCGGCGCCGGACGAAGCACCGAAGAAACACGAGCTCAAGGACTGCAAGCCCGGCAAGGTGGTCGACTTCGACGGCAACACGGCGCTCGAGGCGAACGTCCGCTTGAAGCTCACCAAGCCAGAGGGCGACATCATGGTCTCCGATCTCGCGAAGGTGCGTTCGGTGAACGTCTCGCAAGCGAAGACCGACGAGCTCGACGTGTGCATCTACCCGCACTTCACCGGACTGAAAGAGCTCTTCCTGGGAGCGGGCAAGCTCGACGATTTGACGCCGATCGCCGGGCTCCACAACATCGAATCGCTGCGCGCCTCGTTGAATCACGTCGCCGACGTGAAGCCGCTCGCACAAATGACGAAGATGGATCGCCTCGATCTCGGCCACACGATGATCACCGATCTCACGCCGCTGAAGGACATGGCGGGGCTCACCGATCTGCAAATCGACGACACGCTCGTGGGCGACCTCACGCCGCTCGCGAACTGTAAAAATCTCGAGCGACTGAGCATCCAGCGCACGGCCGTGAAGAGCCTCGCGCCGTTGAAGGACATGACGAAGCTGAAGTTCCTGTACGTGAGCGGCGCACCGATCGAGGACAAACCCGTGCTCTCCCCGCTGGTCGCCAAGGGCCTCAAGATCATCGACGAGTGACGTCGCGCCGCCGACCGGCCGACCGCGACGGGACGGCCTCGCGACGGCGGCATCGATCCCTCCCGCGCGCGCCTGACGAAGACTCGAGGTGTCGCCTGTCGCTCGTTTTTCGAACTACCTGCAGTCCCCGCGCCGCCCGAGCGACCTCTCCGAACCACGGAGTCGAGCCAAAAAACCACAAAAATGGCTGAACCTGGCGTCGCGCCATCGCAAGAGGCTCGGCAATAGGGCCGATGTGGTTCTCACCGACTCGGGCCCCCCGCCCTAGACGTCGCGGGCTTTGAGGGTACGCTTTCGATGTCATGCGAAATTTGAGGGTGCTAATC
The DNA here is from genome assembly GCA_964506835.1 of uncultured Polyangiaceae bacterium. Taxonomy (GTDB): domain Bacteria; phylum Myxococcota_A; class Polyangia; order Polyangiales; family Polyangiaceae; genus DASZVB01. The sequence continues at coordinate 19,934 of CAZDNG010000054.1, read as the reverse complement.
GTCGATGACGAAGTGAGAATTCGCGTCAACGTCGCGCGTGTGCTCTCGAAGCGCGGTTTCCTGATGGACATGGCGGGGAATCTCGCCGAGGCGCGAGACATGCTCGACGCCCAGCAATACGACGCGGTCTTGCTCGACTGGCAGCTCCCGGACGGCAGCGGCATCGAACTCTGCCCGGTCATTCGTTCGAGGCAACCGATGGCGCACGTGCTCATGCTCACTGCACGCGACGAGCCACGCGATCGGCTTCGCGCGTTCGATGCCGGCGCGGACGACTACGTCGTCAAGCAGGACATCGACTTCGAAGAAATCGGCGCGCGGCTTCGCGCAGTGTCGCGCCGTCGCGCCTCCTCGTCGACGCTCGCCGCGGTAAGTGCCCCCCCTTCGAAATCGGGCTCCGGTTAGTCCTGGTCCGCCAAGACCGCCGAAGTCGAGTCTAGTCGAGTCCCAGAAACGACAGGAACTCGCGGCTCGTTTGAGCCGAGCGGCCTTTCCGGCGGCGTGCTTCCTGTTCGCGATTCCAATCGGCGATGCGTCGATTGAAGGCTTCGTGCGCGTCCGAGTAACGCCGGTGGAGGACGCGAAGCTCTTCGACGTCGTTGTTGCCGTCGAGCTCGTAGGGGCACTCGGTCGCACGCACGATCGTCAAGCGGCGGAGCTTCCCCTTCGAGTTGTATTCGGGGTCGAGCGGATAGACTCGACAACCGAGCGGGCGACTTTCGTAGATGGTGCAGCGGTCGTCGTCGCCCAAGTAGCGGCAGCCGCCGCCCTGATGCCGCAGCACCATGACGCGTTTCCCTTGCCGGAGCCGGACGAACGCTTCCGGTTCATCGTCCATATCGATGCCGTGCCGATCGACCCAGCGAACGATTTCCGTGGCGCTGTCGCCCGTGTGCCGGGCGATGCGTTTCACGTCCTCGTCCGTCAAGGGCAGAAGGGGCTCCTTGCAGCAATTGCCGCACCCTGTGCACCGGAAGCGGAGGTATCGAGACCCCGGAACCGTCTTCATACGGAGCCTCGTTCATATCAGAGCGGCGTTACGGGCGCTCGTCCTTCGAGTGGGCGGCAGGATTTTGAGGGCCCGCGCGCGCTGAGAACCACGCGCCGTTTGGTCTGGAAGCGAGGAAGCGCTATGGTCGATGGGAAGATCGGATGTCCCTCAAGATCGACCAGGATCACTCGCGGTTTCGAAACATCGTTCGGGGGAAGATCCGGCAGAATCTGCGGCGCTACATTTCCCAGGGCGAGATGATTGGCCGGAAGGGTCGAGACCTCGTCTCGATCCCGGTCCCGCAGATCGATATTCCTCGGTTCATCTACGGCTCGAAACAGAGCGGTGGTGTCGGCGAAGGCGAGGGCCAGGCCGGCGATCCGGTGAACGGGCAGGGTCAAGAGGCAGAGGGCGGTGCGGGCAAAGCAGGTGAGGGCGCCGGCGAGCACGTGCTCGAGGTCGACATCACGCTCGACGAGCTCGCCGACATTCTCGGCGAAGAGCTCGAGCTTCCCGCGATCGAGAACAAGGGACGCAACAAGATCCTGAGCGCGAAGGATCGCTACACGGGCATCCGCCGCGCCGGACCGGAGTCGCTCCGGCACTTCAAGCGGACGTATCGCGAGGCGTTGAAGCGCGCGATCTCGAACGGTATCTACGATCCGGCCAATCCGATCGTCGTGCCGCAACACGAAGATCGCCGCTATCGATCCTGGAAAGAAAACACCGAGCCGGTCGCGAATGCCGTCATCATTTACATGATGGACGTCTCCGGTTCGATGGGCGACGACCAAAAAGAAATCGTCCGCATCGAGAGCTTCTGGATCGATACCTGGCTCCGAAAGCACTACCAGGGCCTCGAGAGCCGCTACATCATTCACGACGCCGTCGCGCGCGAAGTCGACCGCGATACGTTCTTTCACACCCGTGAATCGGGCGGCACCATGATTTCGAGCGCGTACCGTCTCTGCTCGCAAATCATGGACGATCACTACACGCCGGACGAGTGGAACGTGTACCCGTTCCACTTCTCGGACGGAGACAACTGGAGCATGGACGATACGCTCACGTGCATGGAGCTCTTGAAGAAGAACATCTTGCCGCGCGCGAACATGTTTGCGTACGGCCAGGTCGAGAGCCCGTACGGCTCCGGGCAGTTCATCAAGGATCTGCGGGAGCACTTCGGCAAAGACGAGCAGGTCGTCACCAGCGAAATCCGCGACAAGGACGGCATCGTCGGGAGCATCAAAGACTTCCTCGGAAAGGGGAAATAGGCCGGATGGCTTCGTTCGCGGCGTCACGCATCCCGCGGTATCTCCGCGCCGAACAACGGAAGATCGAGGAGGTCGCGGCCGAGTACGGTCTCGATTTCTTCCCGGTGATCTTCGAGATGGTCTCCTACGACCAGATGAACGAGATCGCGGCGTATGGCGGCTTTCCGAACCGCTATCCGCACTGGCGCTTCGGCATGGAGTACGAGCGCCTCGCGAAGAGCACCGAATACGGGCTCTCGAAAATCTACGAGCTCGTCATCAACAACAACCCGTCCGTCGCCTATCTGCTCGAGGGCAATAGCCTCACCGATCAGAAGCTCGTCATGTGCCACGTGCTCGGGCACGTCGATTTTTTTCGGAACAACTTCACGTTCCGGTCGACCGATCTGGACGCTTCGGGCGTCGTGATCGACCCGTCGAAGCGCTCCGGTCCCGAGTACGATCCGAACCGCAAATGGATCGACAAGATGGCGAACCACGGCGCCATCGTCCGCCGCCTCGTCGATCGACACGGCATCGAGAAGGTGGAGACCTTCGTCGATCATTGCCTGTCGCTCGAGAACCTGATCGACCCCTGGATGCCCTTCGTCGTTCGGCACAAGCCGGAGACCGAAGACGAAGATCCGGCAGAGGTCGACGTCCCTCGCCTGAAGGCGAAGGAGTACATGGATAAGTTCATCAACCCCGAGGAGTATCTCGAGGAGCAGAAGAAGAAGATCCTCGCCGAGCGCGACCGGTCGAAGGGAAAATTCCCCAAGGAAGCGTCACAAGACGTGCTCTCGTTCTTGACGCAGCACGCGCCGCTCGATCGCTGGGAGCGGGCCATCCTCGAGGTGGTGCGCGAGGAGTCGTATTACTTCTTGCCGCAGATCCAGACGAAGATCATGAACGAGGGCTGGGCGAGTTACTGGCACTCGCGCCTCATGACCGAGCGGGTTTGCGACGCGAGCGAGATCCTCGACTACGCCGACAACAACGCGGCCGTCATGGCGACGAGCCCGGGTCAGATCAATCCGTACAAGCTCGGGGTCGAGCTCTTCCGCGACATCGAAGAGCGATGGGACAAGGGCCAATTCGGCCGCGAGTGGGAAGAGTGCGACGATCTCGAGGTGAAGAAGCACTGGGATCTCCGGCTCGGCCTCGGCAAACAAAAGCTCTTCGAGGTGCGCTCGCTCTACAACGACGTCACCTTCATCGACGAGTTTCTCACGCCGGAGTTCGCGATCCGGCACAAGCTCTTCACGTACGAATGGTCCAATCGCTCGGACCGCTTCGAGATCGAGACGCGCGAATTCCGGAAGGTCAAAGAGAAGCTCCTCTTCCAGCTCACGAACCGCGGTCAGCCGTACATTTACGTCGAAGACGCGAACTACCAGAACCGCGGCGAGCTCCTCTTGAAGCACCAGCACCAGGGCGTCGATCTGCGGCCCGACTACGCAAAAGAGACGCTCACGTCGCTCGTCCGCGTGTGGAAGCGCCCGGTTTGCGTGCAAACGGCGATCGACGGCAAGGTCGCGATTTATCGCTTCGACGGCAAAGAACACACCGTGAAACAAGACGGATGAGCGTGGGTCTGCCGCGGGGGCGCGCATGGGCATTTCGATCGAGGGCGCGATAGATCCATGAACCGGCTTTTGGGTTGGGGGGCACTCTGCGCGATGCTCGGCGGCGTTGAGTCCGTCGCGTGCGGCTCCCCTGCGCCGGCGAAGAACACCGACACGGTCGTCGTGAGTCGAATGCCGCCCGAGGCGCCTCCTCTCAGCGCGACCTCGCCGAGCGCCGCAGGCGCCGCGACGAGCGCAGCGGGCAACGCGACCGCGGCGGGAACGAGGGTTGCGACCGACGCAACCGGCGCGCCGAGCGCCGCGGGCACCTCGCCGAGTGCAGGGGGAGCCAGCGACGCGGCGGCGAACGGCGGCGTGCATGGACGACCAGGCACGAAAGGGGCGGTCGCGGTGCCGGGCGAGGCGGGCGCTTCGGGCGGCGCGACGACCGGGCCGAACCTCGTGGCGGGTGGTCTTGCGCGCGGGTCGGGCGAACCGGCGGACCTCGAGCTCGCTCAGGGCGATCAGGCGTATCGCTCGGGCGATCTCGCGGCCGCGAAGCTGCACTACGGCAAGGCACAGAAGCTCGCGCCGAAAGATCCCGCGCCGCGCGTGGGCGCCGTTCGGGTCCGCTTCGCGGCCGGCGACGTTCCGACCGACTACGGCGCGGCGCCGAACGACCCTCGCGTCCGCTCGCTCCTCGCCGAGACGGATCGCATCTTGAAGATGGACGACGGCTATGGTCCGGCTCACGTCGAGCGCGGTCGCCTCCTGCTCGTTCAGGGGAAGGCCGACGCCGCTCTCGCCGAGCTCGAGCGCGGCGCGTCGCTCGCGCCGGACGACCCGGAAGCGCAATCGGCGTTGGGCGTCGCGCTGCTCGCGACGGGCAAGGCCGATCTCGCGCTCGAACGGCTCCAGCGCGCGTCCACTCTCGACCCCGACGACCCGGAGCGCCTGGCCAATCTCGGGACGGCGCTCATGATGCGCGGGCGCGTGCAGGAAGCGATCGTCTCGTATCGGCGCGCCGTCGATCTCGAACCCAACGAAGCGCGGGCCGTGTCCGATCTCGGGACCGCGTATCTCGCCGCGAATCGCCCCACCGACGCGCGCCCGCTGCTCGAGCGCGCGGTCGCGCTCGCGCCGGACAAGGCGACGTATCTCTCGAACCTGGGTTACTGCGAGCACCAGCTCGTCGATCTGCCGGGCGCGCTCGCGACGTTGAAGAGGGCGCTCGAAAAAGATCCGAAGCTCGGTTCGGCGTGGATCAACCTGGGCGACGTCCTCGCCGATCAGGGCAAGCTCGACGAAGCCGAAAAAGCGTTCCGCAAAGCCGCCGCTCTCGACCCGAACGATCCGCGCCCCCCGGCGAATTTGAGCGATCTCGCCGAGCTCCGGAAAAAGCAAGGCAAATAGGCGCCGGTCAGGGTGTGCGAGGGGCGCCCGCGCGAACGCGCCGACCACAAAATCGCACCAACAAAACCCGAATCGAACGGCGAGCGCCGTGTCCGGTCATTCGGCGGCTTTCCGGGTGTTCTGTTCGACGAGCTGACGGAGCGCCTCGCCGTCGAGCGTTTCGACGGCCATGAGCTTCTCGACGAGCGCTTCGAGGACGCCGCGGCGCTCTTTGAGGATCTCGGTGGCGCGCTCGTGCTCGTGGTCGATGATTTTGCGCACCTCGGCGTCGATGCGCTGGGCGGTGACGTCGCTGTAGTTCTTTTCGGTGAAGGCGACCGGGCCCTCGAGATAGCTCGAGCCCATCGGCTCGCCGTACGTGAGCGGACCGAGCGCGTCGCTCATGCCGAAGCGGCAGACCATTTGGCGCGCGATCTCGCTCGCTTTCTCGAGATCGTTCGACGCACCCGTCGAGATGCTGCCACACGCGATCTCTTCCGCGACGCGACCGCCGAGCAGCACGCACAGGCGATCGAGGAGCTCTTCGCGAGTCATCAGGTAGCGCTCTTCGGTCGGGAGCTGCAAGGTCGCTCCGAGCGCGCCGATGGACCGCGGAATGATCGTGATGCGGTGCACGGGATCGGTGTGCTCGACCGAGAGCGCGACGAGGGCGTGGCCGCCTTCGTGGAACGCGACGCGGTGCTTCTCGTCTTCGGTCATCACTCGGCCGTGCTTCTTCAGCCCGAGCTGCAAGCGGTCGATGGCTTCGTCGAAGTCGGCGAGCGAGACGACCTCCGACCCGCGACGAGCGGCGGCGAGGGCGGCCTCGTTGACGAGGTTCGCGAGATCGGCGCCGACCATGCCCGGCGTCCGCCGCGCGACGAGCTCGAGATTCACGTCGATGCCGAGCTTCACTTTGCGGGTGTGCACCTCGAGGATCTCTTTGCGGCCGGCGAGGTTCGGCGCGTCCACGACGACCCGGCGATCGAAGCGACCGGCGCGCAGCAGCGCTTTGTCGAGGATTTCCGGTCGATTAGTGGCGGCCATGATCACGACGCGATCGTTCGCGTCGAAGCCGTCCATCTGCACGAGGAGTTGATTCAGGGTTTGCTCGCGTTCGTCGTTGGTGGCGAACGCGCGGGCGCCGCCGCGCGCTCGGCCGATCGCGTCGAGCTCGTCGATGAAGATGATGACCGGCGCGCGCTCCATCGCTTGCTGGAACAAATCGCGGACGCGTGCGGCACCGACGCCGACGAACATCTCGACGAAGTCCGAGCCCGAGAGCGAGAAGAACGGAACCCCGGACTCGCCGGCGACCGCCTTGGCGAGCAAGGTTTTTCCGGTGCCTGGCGGTCCGACGAGGAGCACGCCCTTCGGGATCTTCGCGCCGAGGGTGGAGTACTTCTCGGGGTGCTTCAGGAAATCGACGATCTCGACGAGCTCCGCCTTGGCTTCGTCCACGCCCGCGACGTCGGCGAACGTGACGCGCTTGCTCTCGTCGAGGTTGTAAATTTTCGCCTGGCTCTTGCCGATCGTCATGGGCCCGACCGAGCGCGTCATCCGGCGCATCACGACGCCCCAGAACAACGCGAGAACCGCGAGCGGCAAGATCCACCCGAGGATCTGCTCCCACCACGGCACGCGTTCGATTTCGCCGGTGAGCGCGACGCCCTGCTTGTCGAATTCACGCACGAGATCCGCGCCGTCCACGTTCGGAAGCCGATTGGCGACGATGATTTCCGGGGCCGCCTTGGGTTTCGCCTTGAGCGCCGCGGTGATCGTGTCGGCGCGAATCTCGGCGCGATCGATCTTCCCTTCACGCAGGTCCGCGACGAGCGCCGTGTACGACACCTCTTTCGGTTCGACCCGCTTCAGGACGAAGAAGTGCAGCAGAAACATCACCGCGAGCGCGACCAGCAAGTACGCGGACGAAAACTGGAACTGCCGCTTCCGGACGTTCTGCATGCAGGTAACCTAAAGCGCACACCACGGAAGCCAAGGGTCGTCGTCCGGTGGTTTGACTCCGGCGCGAGCCGGGCGCATAGTTCGTACGCTAAATATCTATCTGCGAAGGACGCGATCCCCCCGTTGGCACAAGCTTTTCCGCGCATCGACCCTCAGCCCGACCTGGACGCGATCCTCGAGGCGATGGTCTATCTCTACACGGAGTCGCGGCGAATCACGAAGTCGCTCGCGCTCGCGCATGGGCTCACCGGCCCGCAGCTCGTGGTCCTCAAAATGCTCGAGCCCGTGGGCAAGCTCTCGCTCTCGGCGCTCTCCGGCAGGATCCGCGCGAAGAACAGCACCGTCACGGGAATCATCGATCGCATGGAGCGCGACGGTCTGGTGGTTCGGCGCCGCTCGGACGAAGATCGACGCGTCGTCCACATCGAGCTGACGGCGAAAGGCCGCCGGTTGGCCGAAGAAACCGATGTGGAACCGATGCAAATGTTTCGCGACGTGCTCGCGGAGCTCGGCCCGCGAGACTCCGCGGACCTCCGGCGCATCTTGATGAAGCTCGCCCGCCGCGTGCGGGACGTCGTCCAGGCTCACGAAGGAGAACCCACGCCATGACTGATTCGCGAAAAAGAGATCCGGACATTTGCGTGATCACGTGTGCGGTGACCGGCGTTCTCGCGAACCGCGCGCAGAACCCCGGCATTCCGTACACGCCCGCGGAAATCGGCGAAGAGTGCCGGCGCGCGTACGAGGCGGGTGCGGCGGTCGTGCACATTCACGCGCGCAACGACGACGGCTCGCCGACCGCGTCACCCGCGACTTTTCGAAGCATCGCGGCCGAGGTGCGGAAGCGGAGCCCGATCCTGCTCAACTTCTCGACCGGCACGCTCTCCGACGACGTGACCGAGCAGTGCACGTACATCCGCGAAGTGAAGCCGCAGATCGCGGCGATGAACTCCGGCACCATGAACTACGCGAAGTACAGCGCGAAGCGGCAGGGCATGGTCTTCGATATGGTGTTTTCGAACACCTACGAAAAAATGATCCGGATGCTCTCGGCGATGAACGAGGCGGGCGTGAATCCGGAGCTCGAGTGCTTCGACTCGGGGCATACGCACGGGCTCTGGCCGCTCGTCGACATGGGCGTCCTCAAGCCCCCGTTTCAATATTCGTTCATCATGAACGTCCTCGGCGGCATTCCGCCGACCGTCGAAGCGTTGCAACTCCAGACGAAGATCCGCGTCCCCGACACCGAGTGGGAAGTCATCGGGATCTCGCATTGCCACTGGCGCATGCTCGCGACGGCGCTCGTGCTCGGCGGCAACATCCGCACCGGCCTCGAAGATCATCTCTACTTGCCGAGCGGCGAGATGGCGACGTCGAACGCGCAGATGGTCGAAGTCGCGGCGCGCCTCTGTCGCGACGTCGGTCGACGGCCCGCCACCGTGGAAGAAGCGAAGCAGATCCTGCAGGTCAGGAACGACACGTGAAGCGCGCGCTTTCGGCTCGCGCCGAGCGCTTCCCGGGAACGACTCGATGACGCCGCGGGCTTACGAACAATTGTTGGTCGGGGTGTCCTCTGGGGTGGCCACGCTCACCCTGAATCGTCCGGAACGCCGCAACGCGCTCGGCCCGGTGTTGGTCAACGAGCTCCTGTGGGCGCTCGACGACGCGACCGCGGACGACGCGGTACGGAGCATCGTGCTCACCGGCGCGGGCAAGGTGTTCTCGGCGGGCGGCGACTTCGGGCAAATGACGGGCGGCGCCGACACGCCGGCCTTGCCGCCCAAAGGCGACTTCAAAGACCTATTGCTGGCCCTGTTCCGCACCAACAAACCCGTGATTGCTCGCGTGAACGGGCACGCCATGGGCGGCGGTCTGGGGCTCGTCGCGGCGAGCACGTTCGCCGTCGCGGTAGCCGACGCGAAGCTCGGCACGCCGGAGGTCGACGTCGGTCTCTTCCCGTTCATGATCTTCGCCGTCCTCGAGCGCATCATGACGCGGCGCCGGCTCATCGAGATGGTGCTCTTCGGGCAAAAGCTCACCGGTGCCGAAGCGGCCGCTGCCGGCCTCGTCAACATCGCGGTCGCCGCCGCGGATCTCGACGCCACGGTCGCCGAATACGCCGGGAAAATCGCCGAGAAGAGCCCGATCGCGCTCCGCCTCGGACTCGAAGCGCTGCGCGACACCGACGGGCTCGGCATGACCGAAAAAGTGCCGGCGCTCTCCGAGCGTTTGATGGCGTGTCTCGGGACCGAAGACGCGCGCGAAGGGCTCACGGCGTTTCTCGAGAAGCGCGCGCCGAAGTGGCAGGGACGGTGACTCGATGAACATGGAAGACCTCGTCAAAGATCTCGAAGAGCGGCGCCGCCGCGTTCGCGAGATGGGCGGCCCCGACAAGGTCCACAAGCAGCACGCCCGCGGCAAGCTCACGGCGCGGGAACGGTTCGCGCTCTTCTTCGACGACGGTGTGTTCTTCGAGGTGGGCCTTCATGGACGCCCGATGGGCGGCGAGCCCGTCACCGACGTCCCCGCCGACGCCGTGGTTTCGGGTTTCGGCAAGGTCGATGGTCGGATGGTCTGCGCCGCAGCCTACGACTTCACCGTCAAGGGCGGGAGCATCGGCCAAGTCGGTGAAGAAAAAGTCACGCGTCTCCGCGCGATGGCGCTCCGCGGACGCTGGCCCATCGTGTGGTTCATCGACTCGGCCGGCGCGCGCATCGATCCAGGAAGCACCCACCCGGATCATCTGTCGCTCTTCGCCGGCAGCGGACACCTTTTCCGCGAGCAGGTGCTGATGAGCGGTGTGGTCCCTCAAGTCGCGGCCATGGTTGGCCCCGGCGCGGCGGGTACGGCGTACATTCCCGGCCTCGCCGATTTCGTCCCGATGGTGAAGGGCATCGGCTCGCTCGCGCTCGGCGGACCGCCGCTCGTGAAGGCGGTCACCGGCCAGGACATTTCCGAGCAGGAGCTCGGCGGTTCCAAGGTCCACACCACGACCAGCGGCGTGGCCGACGTCGAAGTCGAGGACGACGCGGCGTGCATCGCGCTCGTGAAGAAATATTTGTCGTTCATGCCGTCGCATGCCGAGGCGGCGCCGCCCGTGGTTCCGTGCTCCGATCCGATCGAGCGACGCGACGAATCGCTCCTGCATCTCTTACCCGAGAGCAGCCGCCAGTCGTACGACATGTACGCGCTCATCCGCGCGGTCGTCGACCACGGGGATATTCTGGACATCAAGCCGAAGTTCGGACGCTCGCTCATCACGTGTCTTGCCCGGATCGGCGGCCGTTCGGTCGGCATCGTCGCGAATCAGCCGAAATATCTCGGCGGCGTCCTCGAGAACGACGCGAGCGACAAGGGCGCGAAATTCATTCAGGTATGCGACGCGTTCAACATCCCGCTCGTGTTTCTGCAGGACGTCCCGGGCTTCATGGTCGGCTCGAAGGTGGAGCACGCCGGGATCATCCGTCACGGCGCGAAGATGCTTCACGTGATGAGCGCCGCCACCGTGGCGAAGATCACCGTCGTCGTCCGCAAGGGCTACGGCGCGGGGTACTACGTGATGAGCGGACGAGCCTACGAGCCCGACCTGATCGTGGCGTGGCCGAGCGCGGAAATCAGCGTGATGGGCGCCGAGGGGATGATCGGCATCGCCGGAAAAAAGCTGTTTGGCGACGCGCCGCCCGACCCGCAGGTCAAGCAGGCGATGGTGCAGGCGATCCAGAACAACATCGACATCTACAAAGTCGGTGGCTGGGGTCTGGTCGACGACGTGATCGACCCACGCGATACCCGTCGCACCATCGCTTGGGGACTCGAGCTCGCCGAACACAAGCGAGTCGAACGTCCATACAAGAAGCGCGGTGTGATTCCGGTCTGACCACCATCGACGCCGCGATAACGCGACGCATCGGTTTCTCACGAGCTGCGACATACATTACGCACCGAATCGTCGCGAAACGGGCGCGACTCGAAAGTGCGCGCCTCTAGCCCGATGATCCCCATGACAGAGTTGCGGGCTGGGAGTAAAGGCAAGGTTTCTGGGGCGACGCCCGGCGCGGCATTCACCCGAAAGAGGGAACTTTACGACGGACATGGGAATCTCGGAGACCGTTTCGAGAATTGCGATCGTCAATCGAGGCGAGGCCGCTGCGCGGTGCTTGCGCGCGATCCGCGAGCTACGCATCGAAGAACCGCAGGCGGGCCTGGTCGGCATCGCGCTCTTCACGGATCCGGATCGCCTCGCGCCGTTCGTACGTGAAGCCGACGAGTCGCTCTCTCTCGGTCCTGCGTTCCAAGTGTCGCCGGACGGCTCGTTGCGGTCGGCGTACCTCGACTATGACCGCCTCGTAGAAGCGCTGCGCCGCGTCCGCGCCGACGCGGTGTGGCCCGGTTGGGGCTTCGTCGCCGAGCATCCGGAGTTCGCCGAGCGGCTCGAGCGCGAAGGGATCACGTTCCTCGGCCCGAGCGGCGCGACGATGCGGCGGCTCGGCGACAAGATCATGTCGAAGCACATCGCCGAGGCCGCCGGAGTTCCGGTGTCGCGGTGGAGCGGTGGCCCGGTCACTCGCGACGATGTCGAGCGATGGGCTCACGAGGTCGGGTTCCCGGTCGTGTTGAAGGCGACCGCGGGCGGCGGTGGCCGCGGCATCCGCGTCGTCGAGACGCCCGCGGATTTGCTCACCGCGTTCGACAGCGCGAGCGGCGAGGCGCTCGCCGCGTTCGGCAACGGGACGCTCTTCGTCGAAGCGCGAATCTCCGCCGCTCGCCACGTCGAGGTGCAGATGGCCGCCGACAAGCACGGCACCGTGCTCGCACTCGGCGTCCGCGATTGCTCGGTGCAACGCAAGCACCAAAAGGTGATCGAAGAGAGCCCGCCGCCGGGGCTCTCGAACGCCTTCCTCGATCGGATCCGCGAATCGTCCGTCCGCCTGCTTCGCGAAGTGGGCTACGTCGGCGTCGCGACGTGCGAGTACCTGGTCACCGGCGGGAACGAATTTTTCTTCCTCGAGGTCAATCCACGGCTTCAGGTCGAGCACGGCGTGACCGAGCTCCTCACGGGGCTCGACATCGTGAAGGCGCAGATCCGCATCGCCCGCGGTGAACGTCTCCCCGCGGTTGCTCCGGAGGAGCGCGGAGCGGCGATGGAAGTCCGCCTTTGCGCCGAGGATCCGGCGGCCGGCTTCGCGCCGAGCCCGGGCTACATCGCGCTCCTCGATTTGCCCGCCGGCCCCGGCATTCGCGTCGATTCGGGCATCGCGGCCGGCATGAACGTGCCGAGCGAGTTCGACTCGATGCTCGCGAAAATTCTAGCCCAGGGTGCGACGAGGGAAGAGGCCCGTGCCCGGCTGATCCGCGCCGTCCTCGACGCCCGCATCGTCATCGAGGGCGGGATGACCAACAAGGGGTTCTTGCTGGACGTCCTCGGCGAGCCGGCGTTCCGCGCGGGGGGCATCGCGACGGATTGGCTCGACCGCGCCGGCATCGCTCGTCCGACCACCCCAGTGGTCGAAGCGCTGCTCGTCGCGGCGATTCACATGTACCAGAAGGGCCGCGCCGTCGCCCGCTCGCACTTCATCGCCGAGGCGTCGCGCGGCCGGCCGATGAACATCCCGCCGTCGAGCGGCGAAGACATCGATCTGGTGTACGCGGGCACTCCGTACCGCCTGCACGTGTTCGCCCTCGGTGGATGGACGTACCGCATCCACCACGAGGATCGCGCGATGCAGGTCACCTTGCTCGAGCAAGGGCCGTTCGCGCGGCTCCTCATCACTCGCGACCGGCGCATCCAAGTGCTGGTCAGCGCGTCCGACGTCGAGATCCGGATCGAGCTCGACGGCCGTTTGCATCGCGTCGAATGCGACGTCGGCGGTCCGGTGCGCGCGCCGGCTCCGTCCCTCCTCATCGAGCTCGCCGTCAAGGCGGGCGACGTGGTGCGCGCCGGCGATCGCCTCGGGCTCTTCGAGGCGATGAAGTGCGAGACGGTGTTCGTCGCGCCACTGTCGGGCATCGTCCGCGAAGTGCGCGCGCGGCCCGGCGAGCGCCTGAACGCCGGCGACATCATCGTCGTCATCGAGCCCACCTCCGACTCGTCGGGCGACACCAGGGCGAGCGGCGCGGTGGAGTTCGTCGCGGAGCCGCACCCGCTCGACTGCTTCCTCGACTCGCGACAGCGCGCGAGCCTCGAGCCCGTCGACGCATTGAGCGCCTCCGAGCGCGCCGCGGCGGTCCAGGCGTTGAAGAGTCAGATCCGCCGGATCTTGCTCGGATACGACGTCAGTCCGTCACGCGCCGCGCACCTCGTTCAGGCTCTCTCGAGCCCGGTCGGCAAGCTGTCGCCCGCGTTCCGAAACCAGCTCGGCGAGCTGGTGCCGCCGTGCGTGGAGCTCTTCGCCGATCTCGAGGTGCTGTTCAGCCGCGCCCAGACCCAGCTCGGCAACGGCGAGCTCGGGCCGTCGAACGAAGCGCGGATGACGATGTACCTCCGGCGCATTCCCGTGCAGGGCGCCGGGATCGATCCGAGCTTTCTCGCGCTCCTCAAGCGAGCGCTCCAGCATTACAACATCGATTCACTCGAGGCGGACGACACCCTCGAGCGCGCGGTGCTCCGTCTCTATTCGACGCGCACGACCAGCGATCTCAGAAATCGCCTCTTGAGCGCGCTCATGTCGCTCGCCATGCACCTCTCGGAGGCCGGCGAGCACGTCGACGCCATGATGCCGTTTCGCGACGCGCTCGATCGCGTGTGGATGCTTCGCGGAACGGTGAAAGCGACGGTCTCCGATCTCGCGGCGCAGCTCCGCTTCGTGCTCTTCGATCGCAGAAGCGACTCGGTCGATCTCGCGGCTGCGAGCCGCGTCGATCTCGATCTCACCGTCGTTCCGCCGCCCGAAGGCACCGACCTCGCGGCAATCGCCGAGCCGCTCGGGCTCACCGCGGAGCAAGCGCGCCGCTACGAGCTCTGGCGTCTGTCGAACTTCGAGCTCGAGCGCATCGAGCTCGCCGGCTTCGACGGCATCCTCGCGCTGTTCGGAAAGTCGCGAGAAGGCCGCGGCGACGAGCGCATCTTCGTGTTCGCCGAGGTGATCGACCTCGGCCCCAAGGCTCCCACCCAGCCGGAACTCGCGAGCTTCGAACACCGGTTTCATGCGGCGATCGAGGCCATGCGCTCGATTCAGAGCCAGCGAGAGAACGCGCAGCGGCTCCACTGGAATCGGCTCTATTTGCTGGTGCGTCCCGCGGTCATCTTGAACGAACGACTCGTGGGCGGCGCGCTCCGCCGGCTCGCTCCGGAGACCGGACACCTCGGCCTCGAGCGCGTCATCGTTCGGCTCGCGCGCATCGACGGCAAGCAGCCCGCGACGCGCGCGCAAAAAGTCGAGATCCTCGCCGGCAATCCGACGGGAGGCCGTGTCGAGTGGTCGATTCGAGCGCCCCACGATCGGCCGCTCGAACCCGCGGGCTCGTACGAGCGTCGCGTCGCGCTCGCCCGCGCGCGCGGGCTCACGTACCCGTACGAGATCGTCCGTCTGTTCACCGGGCCGCCGGAACCCGGGCTTCTCGGGATCGGTCAGCCCACCGGGCGCGGCGGTTTCGTCGAGCACGACCTCGTGGAGCGTCGCGCGGTGCCGGTGAATCGCGAACCGGGACGGAACACCTGCGCGGTCGTCATCGGCGTCATCTCCACGCCGACCAAGAAGTATCCCGAAGGCATGCGCCGCGTGCTCATTCTGAGCGACCCGACGGTGGACATGGGCGCGCTCTCGGGAGCGGAATGTGACCGCATCGTCGCCGCCATCGATCTTGCCGAGCACGAGGCCATTCCCGTCGAATGGGTCGCCGTTTCTTCTGGGGCGCGCATCGCGATGGACAGCGGCACCGAGAACCTCGACGCGACCGCGCGGGTCGTTCGCCGTCTCGTGACGTTCACCGACGGCGGTGGCGAGGTGAATCTCATCTTGCCGGGCGTCAACGTCGGGGCGCAGAGCTACTTCGACGCGCTCGCGACGATGGGCCTTCGCACGCGGGGCATCCTGGTGATGCTTCCGACCGCGTCGATGGTGCTCACCGGGCGCGCCGCGCTTCAGTTCTCCGGCGGCGTCGCGGCCGAGGACGAAGTGGGCATCGGCGGGTACGAGCGCATCATGGGCCCGAACGGACAAGCGCAATACCGCGCGCGAGACCTCTCGGATGCCTATTGGATCCTCCTCGAATATTACGGGGTGAGCTACAAGGCGCCCGGCGAGAGCGGTCCGCGCCGCTTCGAGACGCGCGATCCGTCGACGCGCGACATCACCGAGTTTTCGTACGAGGGCGACGAAGGCTATCGAACGATCGGCGACATTTTTTCGTCGGAAACGAACCCCGGGCGCAAACGGCCGTTCTCGATGCGGTCGATCCTCCGCGCGGTCGTCGACGCCGACGCCGGCGCGCTCGAGCGGTGGCGCGACTGGTCCGACGCCCAGACGGCGATCGTGTGGGATTGCCACATCGGCGGCACGCCCACGACGTTGATCGGCATCGAGAGCCGGCAGCTCCCGCGCATCGGCTACACGCCCAACGACGGCCCGACGGCGTGGACGGCAGCGACGTTGTTCCCACCGTCGTCGAAGAAGGTCGCGCGCGCGTTGAACTCCGCGAGCGGCAATCGCCCCGCGGTGATCCTCGCGAACCTGTCCGGCTTCGACGGCTCTCCGGAGTCCATGCGGCGTGGCGTCCTCGAGATGGGCGCGGAGATCGCGCGCGCGGTGGTGCGGTTTCAAGGCAAGATCGCGTTCGTCGTGGTCACGCGCTATCACGGCGGCGCGTACGTCGTGTTCTCGAGCGAGCTGAACGACGGCATGGAGGTGATCGCGCTCTCCGGATCGTATGCCTCCGTCATCGGCGGGGCCGCCGCGGCCGCCGTGGTGTTCGGCCGCGACGTCCAGAAACGCGCGCGCGCCGACGCTCGGGTCCTTGCCGCGCGCGCCAGTTTGGATGGCGTGCGCGACCCGACGGCTCGAACCGCCGGGCGCGCGCAGGTGAACCGCGCGCTGGAAGAAGCCATGCTCGACAAGCAAGCCGAGGTGGCCGCCGAGTTCGACGCGGTGCATACCGTCGAGCGCGCGCTCCAGGTGGGCTCCCTGCATCGGATCCTCGATCCGCGGGAACTGCGCGCCGCGCTCGCGCAGTGGCTTCGCGGCTAGTCCCCCGGATCCAAGATTCGTCGGAGAATTTTCGAGGCCCCTACGGGGCAAGGGCCTCGAAAATTCAGCACTCAGCCACGGTTCTGATCCGGGTACTGACTTTCTCGCTTAGTCCCCTGAATCAATGATTCAGGGGACTAGTACTCCGTTGGGCTCTCCCCGGTTCTTCCGTTGACTCCCGGCTTGTCGGCCGGCTACGACGCGGGCAACGAGGTGCGTCCATGAGCCGAGTCGTCGAGTTCGCAAAGCAAGGATCCGTGGGAATCATCACCGTGGACAGCCCACCGGTGAACGCGTTGAGCCAAGCCGTTCGTCAGGGCCTGGTCGAGGGCTTGAACGCCGCGCTCGCCGACGACGCCGTCCAGGCCGTCGTGCTCGCGTGCAAAGGTCGCACGTTCATCGCGGGCGCCGACATCACCGAGTTCGGCAAACCGCCGAAGAGCCCGCCGCTCGGCGACGTGATCGCCGCGTTCGACGCGAGCACGAAGCCGGTGGTCGCCGCGATCTTCGGCACCGCGCTCGGCGGCGGCCTCGAAGTGGCGCTCGGATGCAATTACCGCGTCGCATCGCCGACCGCGAAGTGCGGGCTGCCCGAAGTGAAGCTCGGGATCTTGCCGGGCGCCGGCGGCACGCAGCGTCTGCCGCGACTCATCGGATTCGAGAAAGCGCTCGACATGATCGTGGGCGGCGATCCAATCGGCGCGACCGAGGCCAAGTCGCTCGGCGTCGTCGACGCGCTCGTCGAGGGCGATTTGCTCGCCTTCGCGGTCCGCTTCGCCGAAGGCGTCGTGGGCAAACCGCTGCCGCGCGTTCGCGATCTCGACGCGCACGTCGTGGCCGCGAAAGCGAAACCGGACTTGTTCGAGCGCGCGAAGAAGGACGCTGCGCAGCGCGGCCGAGGCGCACGCGCCCCGCTACGTTGCGTCGAGGCGGTGATGGCCGCCCTCGAGCTCCCGTTCGACGAGGGACTCAAGCGGGAGCGCCAGCTCATCGAAGAGGCGATCGTCTCGGTCGAGTCTGCAGCGATGCGGCACGTGTTCTTCGCAGAGCGGAAGGCCGCGAAAATTCCGGACGTCGCTTCCGATACACCGACGCTTCCGGTTCGTCGGGCCGCGGTGCTCGGCGCCGGCACGATGGGCGGCGGCATCGCGATGGTGTTCGCCAACGCGGGCATCGACGTACAGCTCGTCGATCGCGAAGCGGCGTTCGTCGAGAAGGGGCTCGAGCTCATCCGCAAGAACTACGGCGCCACCGTGAAGAAGGGGAAGCTCTCGCAGAGCGACATGGACGCGCGCGTCGGCCGCATCCACGGCACGACGGATTGGGAGGGGCTCCGCGACGTCGACCTCGTCGTCGAGGCCGTGTTCGAGGAGATGGGCCTGAAGAAGGAAATTTTCGGCAAGCTCGACGCCCTTTGCAAGAAGGACGCGATCCTGGCGACCAATACGTCCACGCTCGACGTGAACACCATCGCGGAAGCGACGTCGCGGCCCGAGCAGGTCATCGGTCTCCACTTTTTCAGCCCGGCCAACGTGATGCGCCTGCTGGAGATCGTGCGCGCCAAGAAGACCTCGAAGACGGTCGTCGCGACGGCCCTCAAGCTGTCGAAGGACATCGGCAAGGTCGGCGTGGTCGTCGGCGTTTGCCACGGCTTCGTCGGCAATCGGATGCTGCACCAGTACTATCGCGAGGCGAATTTCCTGATCCAGGAAGGCGCCTTGCCCGAGCAGCTCGACAAGGTCATCACCTCGTTCGGGTTTGCGATGGGTCCCTGCGCGACGAGCGATCTCGCGGGCATCGACGTGGGCTGGCGCATTCGCAAGGCGCAGCCGAAGCCGCCCGCGGGCGAGCGCTACAGCGGCGCGGTGCCCGATCGCCTCGCCGAGATGGGCCGATACGGCCAGAAGACGAGCGCAGGGTTCTACAAGTACGAAACGGGAAGCCGCGTACCGATCCCGGACCCGGAGGTCGAAAAAATCATCCTCGAGGTCTCGAAGGAGCTCGGCATCGACCGGCGCCAGGTCGAAAACGACGAGATCCTCGAGCGCTGCCTCTACGCGATGATCAACGAGGGCGCGAAAATCCTCGACGAGAAGATCGCGCTCCGCGCCTCGGACATCGACACGGTGTGGATCAACGGGTACGGCTTTCCGGGGTATCGCGGCGGTCCGATGTTCTACGCGGACACCGTGGGGCTCGCGAAGGTGCTCGCCAAGGTGAAGGAATTCCGCGAGCGCCACGGCAAGGTGTGGACGCCATCGCCGCTCCTCGAGCGCTTGGCGAGCGAGGGCAAGACGTTCGCCGCCTTCGACGCGAGCCTCGAGGCGACCGGCTCATGACGTCGCTGTTCGATCTCACCGGGAAGACCGTCGTCGTCACCGGCGCTTCGAAGGGCATCGGCAAAGCCATCGCCGTCCGCGCCGCGGAGCACGGCGGCCGAGTCGTCGTGTCGAGCCGGACCCTCGACGACTGCGTGGCGGTCGTGAACGAGATTCGAGGGCGTGGCGGCGAAGCGACCGCGGTCGCCTGCAACATCTCGCGCAAGGAAGAGCTCGAGCAGCTCGTGTCCGAGGCGCGGCGCGCGTACGGCGAGATTCACGTCCTGGTGTGCAACGCGGCCGTCAACCCTCATTACGGCAGCAGCCAGGAGATCCCAGACACCGCGTTCGACAAGGTGATGAACGTGAACATCCGGAGTAACCACTGGCTCTGCCAGATGGTGATCCCGGAAATGGCCGCCCGACGAGACGGCGCGGTGATCCTCGTTTCGTCGATCGGCGGGCTCAAGGGCAGCGCGACGCTCGGCGCGTACGGCATCAGCAAGGCCGCGGACATGCAGATGGCGCGGAACCTCGCGGTGGAATGGGGTCCGTCCAACGTCCGCGTGAACGCCGTCTCGCCCGGATTGGTCCGCACCGATTTCGCGCGAGCGCTCTGGGAAAATCCGGAGATCCACGCGCGTGCGGTGTCGACGTATCCGCTCCGGCGGATCGGCGAACCGGACGACATCGCGGGCGCGGTCGTCTTTCTGGCATCGAAGGCCGGTGCGTTCGTGACCGGTCAGAACCTGGTCGTGGACGGCGGCTCGACCATCTCGTCTTAGAAGCTATCGCACTACTACGGCCCGCGCAGTACCGGGGCGCGGCGCCTGCGGCGCCCCCCGCGAGCGAAGCGAGCCCGCGAAGCGGCAGGGGGAGCGGTCGCGCAGCGAGTGATTGTTCCTGGGGGGCGTGCCCGCCCCCCTCGCCCGTTCCGGGCGGTCCCCCTGGTATTCGCTTCGCTCAAGGTAACCGCGACGCGACGTACGCCGCTCGCGAAGCGAGCCCGCGAAGCGGCAGGGGGAGCGGTCGCGCAGCGAGTGATTGTTCCTGGGGGGCGTGCCCGCCCCCCTCGCCCGTTCCGGGCGGTCCCCCTGGTATTCGCTTCGCTCAAGGTAACCGCGACGCGACGTACGCCGCTCGCAAAGCGAGCCCGCGAAGCGGCAGGGGGAGCGGTCGCGCAGCGAGTGATTGTTCCTGGGGGGCGTGCCCGCCTGGGCATTCATCGCATTTTGTTCAGGTTCGCGATGGCAGTGGCACCGGTGAGT